>CALQCC020000001.1 GCA_943328975.2 Bordetella parapertussis
CTTTTTCTTGAACTCCGCGAAGGCACCGCTGGATAACTTCGCTCCCAACATGCGAGTTACGTTAGCCTGCAATGATTCCTTCAACATGCCCTTGAAAACATCAACCAATCCTTCGCTGACTTTCAGGACCACATTGCCGACGAAACCATCGCAAATGACAACGTCGGCCATGCCGGTGAAGATGTCACGGCCTTCTACGTTGCCCAGGTAGTTGATCGGCAAGCCGCGCAGGAGAGGGGAAACCGCTCGCGTCAATTCGTTGCCTTTGTGTTCTTCCTCGCCGATGGAAAGCAGGCCGACGCGGGGACGGGAAGTATGGAAAATGAGTCGGGAGTAAATCTCGCCCATGACGGCAAACTGCGCCAGCATCTGCGGCGAGCAATCGACGTTGGCACCCACGTCCACGACGACTACAGGGGAGCCTGTACCCGTCGGCAAGGCCATGGCAAGTGCGGGACGATCCACGCCCCGGGCCATGCCCAGGACCATTTTCGCCGTGGCCATAACTGCCCCGGTGTTGCCAGCCGAGACGACGCCATGCGCGATGCCATCCCGAACCAACCGGCAAGCCACACGGATGGAGGAATCCTTCTTGGTCCGGACAGCCTTCGCCGCCGAATCCTCCATTGTGATAAATTCGCTCGCGTGATGGACCTCAATGGGGAGTTCGCGCGCGTGCGGATGTTTCTTCAACTCCGCGCGCAGCACCGCCTCTTGACCCACGAGGATCACACGAGCAAAGTTAGCTTGGGCCGCCTGAATCGCTCCCTCGACTTCTGACTTAGGAGCATGGTCGCCGCCCATGGCGTCAATCGCTATGGTCAGCATGGAATCTGGAGGGATTTAAGCCTCAGCGACTTCGATGACTTCGCGGCCCTTGTATTTCCCACAGGTGGGGCATACACGGTGCGGCAGCTTCGGAGTGTGGCAGCTGGGGCACTCGCCCGTGATGCTGCGCTTCAGCGAATCGTGCGTACGGCGCATCGAGGTCCGGCGCTTGGAATGTCTACGTTTAGGATTAGGCATTGTTTACTCTCTTCAATTTATTGCAGCTGCTTTAATACCGCCCAGCGATCGTCAACCGGCGCTGTCTTGCACTCGCACTGCTGCTGATTTCGATTCTGCCCGCAAACCGGACAGATTCCCTTGCAACTCTCGCTACATAGCTTCTGCATGGGCAGGGCTAGCAGCACATATTCCCGAAGGACGTCGTTCAACTCCACGCCTTCGCCTTCGTAAAAACCCATTTGGGCCTCACCCTCGTCCAGCAGGTCCAGCTTAACTTCTTCTTCGCCGTAACCTTCGGAGATGGGCCGGTAAAACAACTCAAAATCTGAATCAATCGAACTCGGGGCCGGCTCTAGACACCGGTCGCAATCCGCCTCCATATTGACTGCAATATGGCCCTTAACGCGGATTTCGCCCAAAGAATCCGAGACTAGCTCGACTTTCCCCGAAGCCCGCAGTGGACCGGTTTGCTTGACCTTTGGGTCGAGGAAATCCACGACGCCTGGAGCAAGCTCCACGTCAAAACTGCCGGGTTTGAGCCCAATTTCATGGACGTGGAAGAACACAGATCACACCCCTACCCCCAACCTGCTGGAGGCAAACATTAAGTATAGCAGGGTCAGTGTGTTGGCGCACCTAGAGAGCGGAGGAAACGCTCTCAACGTCCTGGCCCGGCTCGCCCGTGGGTTCCCGGACCTCCGCAGCGGTCGCGGCGTCCTCCTCGCGGACCAGGAGCTTAAACCCGCCCGAGGCCCAGGCAAGATGGTGACGCATATCCCCGACGGAATCTGCCTGGATCATCGATTCGATTCCGGACCCCTCCAGCGCGCTGCGGGCCATCTCTACTGCCTGCCGGCTGCCGAAGGAGTGAATCACAACTAGGGGAACGTCGTCCATGACTCCAGTGTATGCCTCGGACCCGGCTAAAATGGAAAGACCATTATGAGCGACGCCGGTTTCCCCATCCCGCCCCCCACTTTTGAGTTTCTCGTGTTCTCCCTCAAGATGCAGGCTGAAATGCGCCTTGGCCTGGTTAACTTCGGTGAAGAGAAAGATTCCGCCCCGGACCTGCCGTCCGCGCGCCACGCCATCGATCTGCTCTCGATGATCGCGGAGAAGACGAAAGGTAACTTGAGTATCGAAGAGCAGCGCTTGATTGAAAACTCCTTGACCGAACTCCGCTTCCGCTTCGTCCAAATCAGTGAGCAGAAGCCCGGTGAATCGGCACTCGCTGAATGACGCCACTTCGCATCACGGTGCTGGGTTCCGGCACCAGTTCGGGAGTGCCCACCATCGGTTGCTCGTGCGAGGTGTGCCTTTCAACCGATCCGCGCGAC
Organism: Bordetella parapertussis; assembly: GCA_943328975.2. Classification (GTDB taxonomy): domain Bacteria; phylum Acidobacteriota; class Terriglobia; order Bryobacterales; family Bryobacteraceae; genus Palsa-187. Next base: position 2,346 of record CALQCC020000001.1, read on the forward strand.
AAGCGGTTGCGGCCCTCTGTACTGCTGCAGTACGACGACCGGAACGTCATGATCGACACCGGGCCGGATTTCCGCGCCCAAGTCCTGCGCATTGGCCTGCAACGCCTGGACGCGGTGCTCTACACGCACGCCCACGCCGACCACATCCTGGGCCTGGACGACGTGCGCCCGTATAACTACTTTCAGAAATCGACCATCCCTCTGTACGCCACGGAAGAAACCTTCGACATCATCCGTAGGGTATTCTCGTACGCATTTGCGGAAGCAGAATCCGAGTCTTCGCGTCCGCGGTTGGACCTGCACACAATGGACGGTTCTCCGTTTCCGCTGTTCGGACGCATGTGCCAGCCGATTCGGCTGCATCACGGTAAGGGAATCAGCTACGGATTCCGTTTCGGTCGCGCCGCGTACTTGACCGATCACAGTGCAATTCCCGACGAATCTAAGGAGCAGTTGCAAGGCCTCGATGTTCTTTTCCTTGATGCACTGCGCCGCCGCTCGCATCCCACCCATACCACGTTGGAGGAAGCAGTAGCTTTGGTCGACGAACTCAAACCGCAGCGGGCCTTCTTCACGCATATGTGCCACGACCTGGGTCACGAACGCACAGAGGCCGAATTGCCGCCGCATATCCGCCTGGCCTACGATGGTCTGGAAATTGAGGTCGCGCCGGAATGACGCGTGTGGCTCGTAGTATGGAAGAGGCGCACGGCTTCGGCCCCTGTGCCGTTGCTATCGGTGTCTTTGACGGAGTTCACTGCGGACATCAGGAACTCTTGCGCCGGACTGTTGCCACTGCTCGCGAGCTTGGCGTTAAGTCCGCCGTCCTCACGTTTCATCCCCACCCTGCCTGTGTGGTCGCTCCTGAACGCGCACCGCGGCAACTCTATTCGGTGGAGGAACGCTGCGAGCTGTTGGCGTCGCAGGGCATTGATGAAGTCCTGGTGCTGCCCTTCGACGAATCCATTGCAGAAATGCCTCCAGAAGGCTTCGCCGCCGGCCCTTTACGAGCCATACTGCAAGCCCGAGCGGTGCTGGTCGGCGACAACTTTCGCTTCGGTTGCGGCCGCGCCGGCGACATTTCCACCCTCGCGCAGCTCGGCTTCGTCACGCGTCCCTTGCCCGCGGTGAAACTCCGTGGGCTGGTGGTCTCGTCCAGCGAGATTCGTAAGCGCATCGAGGGCGGAGAAGTCTCGCTAGCGGGCCGCCTGCTGGGCCGTCCATATGCCATTTCCGGCGAGATCGTCTCCGGTCACGGAATCGGCTCCAAACAAACCGTGCCTACATTGAATCTCCGCACGCCCGCCGAAGTGCTCCCCTCGAACGGTGTCTACATTACCCGCACGAAGGACCTGAATCACGGCACCCGTTGGAATTCGATCACCAACATCGGCACACGCCCAACCTTTGATAACGCTGGCGGACTCTCGATTGAGACGTTCCTGCTGGACCCGCTCACCACCCCAACACCCGAGCGTATCCGACTGGAATTCCTCCATCGGGTCCGTCCCGAACGCAAATTCGAGAGCCCCGAGGCACTTAAAACCCAAATCCTCCGCGATGTCGCTACAGCGCGAAGCTACTTCCACCGATTAAACTGGTAAAAACATGGCAAACCTTTCCGCAGGCAAACTCAAGCACCTGAAGGCGCTTTCCAATAAAGACGGCATCATCGCCGCAGCCGCAATGGACCAACGCGGCTCCCTCAAGAAATCCATCGCATCCGCCAAAGGTGTCGATCAAAAAGAGATCACCGACGAAATGATGTCGGAGTTCAAGACCGCCGTTACGCGCATCTTGACGCCGCACGCCACGGCTATCTTGCTCGACCCGGAATGGGGCCTCGAAGCCGCGAAGGCTCGTTCGGCCAACGCTGGCTTGTTGCTGGCCTATGAGGCCACCGGTTATGACAACTCGCAGCCCGGACGCTTGCCGGACTTGCTGTCGCATGTATCCGTGAAGCGCATCGTCGATTGGGGCGCGGACGCAGTTAAGATCCTGATCTACTACACGCCTTTCGACGACGTGAATGTCAACGATATTAAGCACGCCTTCATTGAACGCGTCGGGGCCGAGTGCGAATACCACCAGATCCCGTTCTTCCTGGAGTTCGTCGTGTACGATCCCAAGGGTGGCGATGAAAAGGGTCTGGAGTACGCCAAGATCAAGCCGCAGGCCGTGATCGGTGCGATGAAGGAATTCAGCAAGCCGCAGTATCTGGTCGACGTCCTGAAAGTGGAAGTGCCCATCAACGCTCACTACGTCGAAGGCAGCGCCGTCTACAAGGGCGAGAAAGCTTACACGAAGGCTGAAGCGCTCACCCACTTCCGCACCGCTGCGGAAGTCGCCACCAAGCCGTTCATCTATCTGTCCGCAGGCGTCGGCAACGCGCAGTTCGTCGAGAGCCTCAACATGGCCAAAGAAGCAGGCACTGATTTCTCGGGCGTCCTCTGCGGTCGCGCGACGTGGAAGGACGGCATGCCGATCTACGCCACCAAGGGTCTGAAGGCTCTGGAAGACTGGCTGTCCACTGAAGGCGTGAAGAACATCAACGCCGTGAACGCCGCGCTCGCGGGCGCGACGCCGTGGACCAAGAAGCTCGGTATCACGCTGTAGGCAGACCCGTTTTAAACATCAGCAACAGCATGACCGTCGGGGTCGTGGCTTTTACGCTGTGAAGCAATTTCGCCGGCATGTGGACCAATGATCCCGTGCCGGCGATTTTCTTTTCCGTTCCCAACGTCAGCTCCGCTTCCCCTTTTACGAAGTACAGCACCACCGGATACGGAGCGGTGTGCGCCGATAATTCGTGTCCCGCGGCAAAGCCGAAGGCGACCACCTTACCGCTGTCATCGTTCCACAGAGTCTTGCTCTGCATCCCGTTTTCTGGTGCCTGGATTTCAGAATCGATATTTTCCAAGAACGCGTAAGGTGACATATTGTTATTGTGGCGCTTTACTCGGCGCGCCAACGTGAAGGATAGCGATGAAGATCACCACCAACGATTTCCGTGTGCGGCCAGGCAAGAAAATAGACCTCGACCGCTGCCCGACCAGCGTCCGGCCTCTCTACAAATCGAAAGAAGAGTACGCGCAACTTCGCGCTGCACATGTGGAAAAGCTGAGCGCGTTGCAGAACTTGCTTTACGCCTCGAATCAACACTCGCTGTTGCTGATCTTTCAAGCGATGGACGCGGCGGGCAAAGACAGTGCCATCAAGCATGTCATGTCCGGTATCAATCCCCAAGGTTGCCAGGTTTTCAGTTTTCAACACCCCAGCGCCGAAGAGTTGGATCATGACTTCCTCTGGAATGCTACGCGCAAGCTGCCCGAACGCGGGCGCATCGGCATTTTCAACCGGTCCTACTACGAGGAGGTCTTGATCGTCCGCGTTCACCCCGAAATCCTCAACGGGCAGAGCCTACCTGCCGAACTAGTGAACAGGAAGGCAATCTGGCGCGACCGCTACGAGTCGATCGTGAACCTGGAAGGCCACCTCCATCGCAATGGCACACGCGTCGTGAAGTTCTTCCTGCACCTTTCCAAAGACGAACAGCGCAAGCGCTTCCTGAAACGCATCGACGATCCGCAGAAGAACTGGAAATTCGGCTCCGCCGATATTGAGGAACGCAAGTACTGGAAGCAGTACATGAACGCCTACGAAGAATGTCTGTCGGCGACCAGCACCAAGAACGCTCCTTGGTATGTGGTCCCTGCGGACGACAAAGAGAACGCGCAACTCCTCATTTCACAGGTAGTGCTGGAGACCATGAGCAGTCTAAAAATGACCTATCCCGAGCCCACTCCGGAACGTCGCGCGGAACTGCAGGCTATCCGCACGCTATTGACCAAGTAGAATCCCCGTTGTTCCCGCAGTGACAATCTGCTAAATCTGGACCATGCGAATCCTACGTGTGGTTCCTCTCATCATCCTGGGCAGTGCATTGCTAGGTGCGTTTCAATCGCCCTACCTGGTCGGGAATGGCGTCAGTGCGCCAGTCGCGATTTACACGCCGGAACCGGGGTACACCCCAGAGGCGAAGGACGCCAGAGTGGAAGGGGAAGTTTGGCTCGGGGTTGTGATTGATGAGAACGGAGTGCCGTCCGATGTGTCGGTGAAGCAATCCCTGGAACCATCGCTCGACCAGCGTGCAGTAGAGACCATACGAAACTGGCGCTTCAAGCCCGGGATGAAAGATGGCAGTCCTGTGGCGGTTCAAGCCACCATTTCAGTTCACTTCAAGCTTCTCTAGCTCTACGCCTTCCCAACGAGCCACTGCTGCTGTCGCCACGCAATGGCCCAGCATGTTGACGCCCGTGCGAGCCATGTCCATAAGTTGGTCGACGCCCAGGATCATCGCGACGCCTTCCAGTGGAATCCCTAACTGCGTGAGCGCTCCAGCGAGGATCACCAAAGACCCGCGCGGTACGGCTCCGATTCCTTTGGTGGTGAGCAGCAACGTAAGCAGCAATACCCCGAGTTGATTCGTCGTCAACTCCACGCCGGCGGCCTGCGCGGAAAAAACGGCTGCCAGTGCAATGAAGAGATTCGAACCCGTGGTGTTGAAGCTCATACTGAAGGGCAGCACTAAGGAACAGATGTGCCGAGGTACGCCCAGTTCTGTCATCTTCTCCAGCGCGACCGGCAATCCCACGTTGCTCGACGTGGTTGTGAATGCGATCACGAACGGCTCGCGAACCAGTGAGAAGAACCGACCTAGCGGTACGCGCGCGTACCAAAGCACGGGTCCGAGCACGACCAACGTGAACAGCAGCAGTGCCCCATAGACGGTGAAGACTAACTTGCCCAAGCTCAACAACACGCCGAGTCCTTTGGTCCCGATCGCCGCCGCCATCGCCCCGAAGATGCCAATGGGAGCCGCGTACATGACATAGTCCGTATACCGGAACATTACGTCGCTCACGGACTCGCAGATCCGCACAACAGGCTCCGCCGCCGCACCAATGCTGGCGCACGCGAATCCGAAGAGTAGCGCAAACACGACGATCTGTAAGATGTCCCCGCGAGCCATGGAATCGACAATGCTTGACGGGAAAGGACTGATCAGGATGTCGTGTAAAGCTGTGGCGTTCTTAGGTACCACCGTCGCGTCACCTGCCAACGCGACTCCCGCACCGGGTCGCAGTAGGACGGCAGCCGCAATGCCGAACACCAGGGACAACGTCGCCGTAATCTGGAATAGCAGCAGCGCCTTGCCGCCGACGCGTCCCATCGTTTTGCCGCTGCCGGCCCGGGCGACACCGACTACCAAGCTTGCGAACATGAGCGGGGCCACCACGGACTGAATCAGCCGCAAGAAGATATCGCCGAAGATCGCCAGCTTCGCGCCCCACTCAGGAGCCACCGCGCCGAACACCGCACCCGCCACTACTGCAATCAGGATCGCCGTTGTCGACGAATATTTCACCGGTCACCCCACTTGAGTTTTTCGCGGAGGACGTCGAAAAAGGCCGTGCCGGGGGGATGCACCAGGCTGATGCTGTGTTCCGATCGTCTACACACCACACGATCGCCGGGTTCCAAATTCTCGCCTACTTGTCCGTCAATCGTCAGGTGCGTCGCGCCCGCGCCACGAACAGCCACCTGAATCTCGCTCTCATCCGGAACGATCACCGGGCGGTTCGTCAACATGTGCGGGCAGATGGGCGTGATCGCCAGAGCCGCCACCGTCGGGGTCATGATCGGCCCTCCCGCGGATAACGAATACGCCGTCGATCCTGTGGGCGTGGACATGATTAAGCCGTCGGCTTTGTACACACACACGAAGTAGCGGTCGACGTAGATCTCCATGTCGATCATGCGAGCGATGTCGGATTTCGTCAGCACCACATCGTTCAACGCTTCGTGTTCCGCTACCTTGTGATTCCCGCGCCACAATTCCGTGTGTAGCATGCGACGCTTCGCTACTTGGTAGTCGCCGCGAAGAACGTGCTCCAGTTGGTTGTAGATGTCGTCGACTTTGATTGCGGTCAGGAATCCTAGCCCACCCAGATTCACGGCGAACAAGGGAATGTTGCGGCCGCCCAGTGTGGGGTCGATCGACGCGCGAGCCGCGCTCAACAATGTCCCATCGCCGCCCAACACGATGAGTAACTCGGCGGATGCCGCGACAGCCTCCCGTGTAATACCGGCCTGGCCCGCATAGACACCAGCTTCTTCGTCCAGCGTGACGGAAATGCCCCGCTGCTTCAGCCATGTGATCAACTCCGGCACCAAGGTGGTTGCTCGGTCGCTGCGCGGCTTTGCGATCAAGCCGACGGTTTTAATGGATTCGCTGGGCATACAGTAGAAACTCCCGGTTTCCTTCCGCACCAAGAATCGGACTGGGGATAATCTCTGCATGGAATCCCAAGTGCTCCACGCATGCCCGCACGCGATCACAGGCCGCTTGGTGCTGCGCCGGATCCCTCACAATACCGCCCTTGCCAACCTCTCCCTTGCCGACTTCAAACTGTGGCTTCACTAGGATCACCATTGTGCCACCATCGCGCAGCAGAGGAGCGATGGCGGGGATCAGCAACGTCACTGAAATGAAGCTGGCATCGCAGACCGCAATCTCAAAACGCTCCGGAAAATCCTTCGGATCCAGAAAACGCGCGTTGACACCTTCTCGAACTTCCACCCTCGGATCGTTGCGGAGCTTCCAGTCGAGTTGTCCCTTGCCGACATCAATGCAGCACACGCGCTTGGCTCCGCGTTGCAGTAAACAGTCCGTGAAGCCGCCTGTGGAGCTTCCTACGTCAATGCAAGTCCAGCCCGTGACGTCGATGTTGAAATGGTCCAGCGCACCGGCTAATTTATATCCACCCCGGCTGACATACGGGATTTTGGCGAGCAACTCCAACTTGCAATCGGAATCTACACTCCGCCCTGGCTTGTCCGCCTTTTGCCCGTCGATGAGAACCTCGCCCGCTAGGATCAGCGCCTGCGCCTTCACGCGAGATTCCACCAGCCCCCGTTCGACCAGCAGTTGATCGATGCGGCTCTTCATGCTTTGCGTTGCACGATGAGGTCGGCGAGCTGCTTCAGTTTCTCGGCACGGTCTCCGAAATCCGCCAGTGCAGCGTGCGCCGCAGCCCGTTCCTGTTCCGCCATGGCTCTGGATCGTTCCAGTCCGTACACCGCCGGAAAAGTGATCTTCTGCTGCTGCGCGTCTTTGCCCGCCGTCTTTCCCAATTCTTCAGACGATTGCTCGACGTCTAGCACGTCGTCTACGATCTGAAACGCCAGCCCGATGTGTTCTCCGAAATCGGTCAGCGCTGCCAGCTTCGCTTCGTGCGCTCCTGCGTAGATGGCTCCCATGCGAACGCTGGCCCGCAACAGCGCGCCCGTCTTCGCCCGATGAATCGAGTCCAACAGTTCCGCTGTCGGCGGCTGACCCTCACCCTGAATATCGTTGACCTGCCCGCCGATCATGCCGCCGACCGTGCCTGAGGCCGTGGCCAATTCCGACACCAACTGTATCCTGCGTTCGGCATCCACGCCGTGCAATTTAGCCAATACTTCGAACGCGAGAGTCAGCAGCGAATCTCCAGCCAGGATCGCCATCGCATCGCCGAACACTTTGTGGCACGTCGGTCGCCCACGGCGCAGATCGTCGTTGTCGAGGGCAGGGAGGTCGTCGTGAATCAATGAATAGGTGTGGATCAGTTCCAGCGCACAGGCTGCGTTCTCCACGCCTTCGGTCGAATCGCTCACGGCCTCCGCCGCCGCGATCGTCAACAAGGGGCGTACGCGCTTGCCACCCGCGAACAAGCTGTAGCGCATCGACTTATGGATGATGGATGGGTCTTGCGATTCTTCGGGGACCCAACGGTCCAGTGCCGCGTCAACCCGTTTCTGTTGGAATGCGATGTAGTCAGGCAGCGTCATGACTAATCTTCAAAAGGCTGCGGCTGCATTTCGCCCGCGCGGCGTGTGAGGATCTCCACGCGCGTTTCCGCCTCTTCCAGTTGCTTCCGACAAGCTTCGCTCAGCTTCATCCCGCGTTCAAAGAGATCCAGCGCCCGCTCCAGCGGCAACTCTCCGCCTTCCATCTCTTTTACGATGGTTTCCAACTGCTGCAGTCCGTCTTCAAAACTCGGCGGCTTCGCTTCGGCCTTCTTCTCTGGCATCGACCTATTATACTGGGAGCTTTGCTGTCTCTATCGATGGTGGTCACACTTCTTCTCGCAACATTGCTCGCTGGGGCGCTGGTTTACACCGCCTTGGCAGTCGTGGCGGCGTTCCGGTATCTCGCGGTGCAGCCTCCTCCACTGGTCAACGCGGAGCCTATCAGCATCCTGAAGCCACTTGCCGGTCTGGACCTGGGCCTCGAATCCAATCTCCGTACCTTCTTTGAACAGGACTATCCGACGTTCGAAATCCTCTTCGCTGTCCGCGAGGCCTCTGATCCGGCAGTGGCTGTTGTGGAAAAGCTGCGCGAAGAATATTCGAAGATTCCATCGCGCCTGATCATCACCGGCGAACCGCCGTATCCCAACGCCAAAGTCTACAGCCTGGACAAGATGATGGCGGTGGCCGCTCACGACCTTCTCGTCATGAGCGACAGCGATATCCGCGTGACGCCGTCATTGCTGCAAACAGTGGCCGCTGAATTTCAGGATGCCAAGCTCGGCGTCGCGACTTGCCCATACCGCGCAGTGGCCGGTCCCAGCTTCTGGTCACAACTGGAAGCGGTTGGAATGAATACCGACTTCATGAGCGGCATCCTGGTGGCGCGAATGCTGGAAGGGATGCACTTCGCCGTCGGCCCGACGATCACAGCGCGCAAGCGCGTGCTGGAATCGATCGGCGGCTTTGATCGCATCAAGGACTACCTGGCCGAGGACTTCGTGCTGGGTAAGTTCGCGGCTGATGCCGGTCATGGCGTGATTCTCTCGTGTTACGTAATCGAGCACCACATTGGCAGTAGCGATTTCCGTCACAACGCCGCGCACCGCTTGCGATGGTCGCGTAGCACGCGGCGGTCCCGGCCTGCGGGCTACGTAGGACAGCTGTTTACGATGCCCTTCGCGCTGGCTGTGCTGCTTGCCGCGTGGACCCCATCACTCTGGCCTGTGATGCCGATGACCTTCGCCATCCGCGCGGTCGCCGCGCGCGTGGTGTCTCATGGCATGCTGCGCGCCCGTTTGAACTGGCTGCTCCTGCCGCTGGAAGATCTTGCGGTCTTCTGCTTCTGGATCGCGGGCTTCTTCGGCAACAACATTGTGTGGCGCGGGCGCACCTATCACTTGGAACGAGACGGCCGCTTCACGCTGATCGCGAAATAATCGCGACTAAGATCCTGCGCCCTTGCTGATGCCGACCAAGTCGTTCCTGGGCGGAGCGGGCAGGGAAGGCTTCGCGCGCAAGTTGCCGATCTTTGCCGAGGCCCGGAAAATTGCGCCCACAGGGATAAAGCCAGCCAGTTTATGATCGGCCACCGCTGCCAAGGCCATGGATGCGATACAGCCGCATGAGGAACAGTCTGGATTCCCACCGAACTGGCACGGCGTGATCTGCGTCTGTAAGTCAGCCGATATCGTTTGCGTCGTCTGTGCGAACACGCACTCTTCGGGACTATGCGGAGGTCGCAGGAACTGTTCAATCAATCCTTTGGGCATGTCGAGCTTTGGGAACTTGACGCGCAGTTCCAGCAGCTCTGCCACGGCGCGGCGCCGTTCCTCCTGCGTCAAAATCTCTGGTAAGTCGTCGCCCACCTGCGGCGTGAACATGCTGAACCAGACTTTGCGGACTTCCGGTCGCGCGGTCCAAAAGTCGAGGAATTGTTCAAGATAGCTAGGGCTCTTCATCATTTGCCCTGTGATGGTGCAGTGAACGGTGATTTTTTCGCCTTCGATGCTCTTCAGAATACGTTCGTAAGTCGCGGGCGTTCGTCGCACATCATGTTCCGGTTGCAAGCCATCGATCGAGACGACGGTATTCAAATGCGGCAGATCCGCCCAGCCCTCGGGCAAACGGCGGAAGGCGCTCGTTACCACTTGGACGTGTGTCCCGCGCGCCAGGATCAGCGGAACCATGGCTTCCAGTTCGCGATAGCGGACCAACGGATCACCGCCGACGATCGAAAGATGCAGTGGCTTGATCTGGTCGACGATTTGGAGCACTCCGTCTATCAGAGCCTGGCCCTTGTAATCACTCAAACTGCGTAGTGTGACGCCGCCGCCCAGGTGACCGTCATCATAGGCGTAACAACCCGGGCATCGCAGCGGACATTCACGCGTGATCTCAATCGAAAGTGACGGTGGCGCGCCTTTGAGAATCTTTCCCCATGCCTGAACTACGTGAGATGCTTCCACGGACCGTCCTTCTCCCTACGCTTTCTATCTTGCCGGGCGCCAGTGCCCGGCACTGTGTAAAATCACTCTGTCCCTGCGGCTGAAGAGTTTTACGAGCACGATGCCCGCAACAAAGCCGCCGACATGGGCCTAGAACGCGACCCCACCCTCGCCGGCTCCAAACCCTCCCAGTAGTTGCAACGCGGCCCAATAGAGCAGCATCACCCACGCGGGCAGAGCATAAGTGGTTGTGAAAAATCCCAAGGGGACCAACGTATAGACCTTAACCTTCGGGTAGAGCACCAAATATCCGCCCATTACACCGCTAATCGCACCCGACGCACCGATCATTGGCACCGCCGATGCGGGATTACTCCATACCTGAAGCATTGCGGCTGCAATTCCACTCAGCAAGTAAAAGGCCACAAATCGAGGCCGCGTCATCGAATCTTCAATGTTGTTCCCAAACAGCCACAGGAACCACATGTTCCCTAATAGATGCATCCAGGAGCCATGAAGGAACATAGATGTGAAGATACTCATGTATTCCGGACCCTGATCCACCACGCAGACCAGGTTCTCCGACATTGGAACCGACTGCCCCGGTATGGCCCGCCCAGTAAGTTCGCCCGCCACCAGTCCGTAGTTGCAAACGGATTCCGCAACGGCTCGTTCTGTTCCCGCGCCTTGGACCAGCACCCAAACCAACACGCAAGCAACGATGAGCGCGATGGTGATGACCGGTGTACGCTCAGTCTCGTTCTCGTCATGATACGGAAACATAGGCTACTTTCTGTGTCGGCGCTTGGCTGCCCACTCCGGTTTCAAGATCTGCCGAGCGCGTCCTAATGCGAGCGCATCTGTTGGGACATGTTCTGTGATGACGCTACCCGCTCCGATGTAGCTGTCATTGCCGATATCGACGGGCGCCACAAGCGTCGAGTTACTGCCGACGAACACTCCCGCACCGATGGTCGTACGGTGTTTCTGCACGCCATCGTAGTTGCAGATGATTGTGCCCGCTCCAATGTTCGTCTTGGCTCCGATTTCGGCGTCGCCCAAATACGACACATGATGACTCTTTGCTCCAGGACCGAGCCGGGTGTTCTTGAGCTCTGCAAAGTTTCCAACTTCCGCGCCCTCTTCCACTCGCGAGTTAGGGCGCAGGCGCGAGAAGGGGCCGATTTGGCCTCGTGTTGCGATATGCGACTGCGTTGCAACCGAATAGGCGTTGACGATCGCGCCAGCTTCCAGCACCATGGTGTCGAGAATCGAACCGGCGCCGACGCGGCAATCTTCGCCGATCTTGGTTGCGCCCAGCAAACGGACATTCGCTTCGAGGATCGTATCCTGTCCTACCTCGACATCCATGTCGATGGTCACCGATTCGGGCTGTTCAATCGTCACGCCTGAAAGCATGAGCGCCCGCCGTTTGCGCGCCCTCAGAATGGTGTCCGCCTCGGCCAATTCGATGCGTGTGTTGATCCCGAGCAATTCATTCGGGTCGTCCAGGTGCATGGCGCCCAAGCGGTGACCCTGCTTGCGCAGGATCTCGAAGATGTCCGTCAGGTAATACTCGCCCGACACAGGGTTCGGCTGAATCAGGGGTAAGTTCTTCCACACCAGATCGGCGCGCAGGCAATAGATTCCGGAGTTGATAACGCGGATTGCGAGCTGCTCAGGGGTGCAGGATTTGTGTTCAACGATCTCAAGCACGTCGCCGCGCGCATCGGTCACCACGCGGCCGTAACCCGTTGGGTTGGCCACGGTCGTGGAGATCAACGTACCCGCCGCGTCCGATGCCGCTTGCTGATCGCGCAACCGAGTGAGCGTTTCCGCAGTAAGGAGAGGTGCATCGCCCACCAGGACCATCAATAGGCCATCCAACCCCGCAGCCTTTGCGGCACATTGCGCGAGCGCGTGGCCCGTGCCCTTCTGCTCTGTTTGCCGCGCAAAGCCGACGCCCGAACTTGCCAGCGTTCGTTCCACCGCTTCCGCTTGATGCCCCGTTACAACCAGGATGCGATCCGGTTCCGCCACCGCGCGAGCCGCGCGCACGACGTGTTCCACCAAGGGCAACCCGCCCGCGCGGTGCAACACCTTGGCTTGCTTGGAACGCATGCGGGTCCCCAGCCCTGCAGCTAGTATTACTACCGTTGTCTTCATGACTTCCGCTTCCTATTGCCTTTCGACTGCTGTTCCTGGGCCAGTTCTACCGTAATCGCCCCAATCGCCCCGGAATCGTGCCGGATCTTAGTCTGCGGCCTCGTTCCGGACATACGCACTAGATCTTCGCTGATCACTCGGACTCCCATGAGGCCTAGCTTGTCGTAATCCACCTCTACTGGTCGGGCTGCTTTTGCCCCGTACGCGCGCACAGCTCCGGAACCCAGTTGCCCGCCATTTACGACGCACACGTCGATCATGTCTCGTCCGTAGCGACCACAGTGCTTGAGGACCGCCTCCAAATGATCGGAGACACGGAACCCTTGCGTCTCCCCGGGCTGAGTCATCAAATTGGCGAAATAGACTTTCGTTGCTGGCGACTCTGCGATGGCTCGCGGAATTCCTTCGACCAATAAGTTCGGAATTACACTTGTGAATAGCGATCCCGGACCCAGAGTGATGACGTCCGCCTCGGCGATCGCGGCGAGAGTTTCTTTCAGTGGCTTCACGCGTCTGGGCTGCAATCGAACCCGTTCGATGCGCTGCTTGCTACGGCCGATCTTAGTCTCGCCGGAAATCACTTGCCCGTCGGCGAGCGTTGCTTCCAGAACCACGTTTGACGAAGTTGAGGGATAGATGCGCCCAGCAACGGCCAAGACTTCGGAAGATAACTTCACCGCCTGTCCAAAGTCGCCAGTAAGGCGGGTCATGGCGGTTAGAAACAGATTGCCGAAGCTGTGTCCCTTCAAGCCGCGGCCGGTCACAAACCGGTAGTTAAAGAGCTTCGCCAGCAGGGTCTCGTCCTGACTCAACGCCACCATGCAATTGCGAATGTCGCCCGGAGGGAGAACGTCGAAATCGCGCCGCAAGCGGCCGGAACTGCCGCCGTCATCGGTGACGGTGACAATCGCGGTGACTTCCAGGCCCCCGTAAGCAGCCCGCGCGTAGCGTTTGAGCCCGCGAAGCAGCGTGGCCAAGCCGTTACCGCCGCCGATGGAAACAATCCGCAACGGCTTCACTCCAAGAGTTGATTTCATTCGTCGGTGGGAAGCGTACTTCCTTCAGGATCGCACGCGGGGATTGCTGCTGGGAAGTCTAGGAGGCCTTACGGTGCCGATGTTGAACTCGCAGCGTTTCCGCGTCTTCCTTTTCGTCGTCTACACTGATGACGATTGGTTGCAGATCGTCTGCTTCAAAGACTTGATCGCACGCCAAGCATCGAATGTAATCGATACCGTCCCGTCGCATCATGAATTCCGTTTGTGTGTGTTCGCAGTCCGGCATAGAGCGAGATACCACTTATTTTAGGCAAGGTGTTCTCTATGTCAAGCCCCGCGTTTGCGGGGAGTGCCAGGCGTAAATGTGGCTAGGCCTGAAACACGCCCAACCGATCTCTCCAGCGCAAACGAACGGAGATGAACTCCGGGTGATCCAGATGCAGTTCTTGGGAGACCTGCTTGATCTCATTGTCTTCGGTGACGGAGATATGTCCCTCGGCCGCGGCGACGGCGAAGAGGCAGTCGAGTAACGCCAGCTTCTGCTCCCGCGTGGCCATGCGATCGAACTCGCGCGTCACCAGGAAGTTTTCCGTGCCGCCGAACAACTGGGCGCGTGTCTTGGCCATCTGGATGACGATGATGGCTTCGCTCTCCGGCAGGCCGGTGCGTTCACGAATAACGCGCTCCATGGCTCCTGTTTCCTCGGGACTGATTTTCAAGTCCGCGTGTGCGACGCGGCCCAAGATATAGCCGAACGCTGCCACATAGCGAGCATGATTCTCTTCCAGATGATCCAGCGCTTCGACTACTTTGCGAACCGAGTCGGTCTCCGCGGAGGAGCCACGCTTTGGCTCGGTATCGAACCCCAGAAAGTTCCAGAGAGACACTATTGAATCGCGCCCATTTCGCGCAATAGCTTGATGTGGTTCTCCGCGTTCACTTCGTCAAACTCGGAAATCGTGATGACTCCCGTCTGACGCCCGCGTTCCAGTAGAACGGCGTAAGGAGGGTAGTCAAACTTGAAGATCTCACGAAGTTTTGCCGAATCCGGAGAGATCGGCTTCAGGAACCCGGTGCCGTTCGCGTCTGCGGCCATGTAAGCCGGGCCCGCCTCGGGAGCCCGCGTCGGCACGCCGATCACTTTAATGTCACTTTGGAATTTCAACGGTGCCATGCTCTGGCCCACCGCGAAACAAGTGCCGCAGGAAGGATCGAAGAAGAACAGAAACACCCGGCCCTCTTGCAGGTTCATCGGCTTCCCATCCACGATGATCGAGTCTGGAGCTTTTAACCCGGTTTGTCCGGCAAAGGCAACACCATAACTGACGCCCGCGAAGACGGCGACCGCGCCCATTACTACTGCGGCAGTGCGCAATCCCTGGGATCGTTTGGCCCACAGCCCCGCCACACCCGCAGCCGCGAGGAACAGTGCGTCGCCGTAGAAGAAGCCAGGCCCTACCTTGCGTTTCAAATCAATGGACATCCCGAACGGAAGTTTCAATTCCGGGAAGCAACTGCAATCGCGCCCTTGCAGCGCGACGTAGTTCCAGCCCACGTAACCCATGAAGCCAAGCAACAGCACCCCGGCGAGAATCGCTCCCCAGCGCCGGAAGCGCGGGATCAGAATCAGAATGCCAGATGTGGTTTCGAGCACCGCCAGCAGCAGCGCCAGTGGCAACGTCAAATCGTAGGGCACCAGCAAATTCTTCGCCAACGCCGCAAACTTATAAGGATCGACGGCCTTGTAGATCCCCGCCAACAAAAAGACGCCGGCGATGAAGATCGCTCCCGCGTGGCTCGCTAAACTCTTCCACGGTGGGAGCTCCAATGAGTGGGGCAACGGGCTTGCTGTAGTACTTGCTTCCATAATCAATATTTTAACCTCAACTCAGAGCCGATCCGCAGGCTTGTTCATTTTCCGCATTCTAAACCCCTTGGACGTGAGAAACCCCGGTTGGTCATGCAAGAATAAGAATTCATGCTAGAAACATCCAGCCGGGTTCGCGTTCCGGCCTCCAGCGCGAATCTTGGACCCGGTTTTGACGCCCTTGGCCTTGGCCTGGACCTATACCTCGAATGCCGTTTTCGCGTGGCCGACTCCCTCTCCATCCGCGCCACCGGCCGTGACGTTGATGTGATCTCGCTCGCCGCCGACAATCTGATCTGGCAGACTGCGCTTCAAGTCGCTGCTGACGCCGGCCGTGCGATGCCGCCCATCGATCTCGAGATCACCAACGACATTCCGATCGGCAAAGGCTTAGGCTCCAGCGCCGCTGCGCTCACCGCCGGAGTCGTAATCGCCAACGAAGTCCTAGGCCTCAAGTGGGACGCACACCGCGTGCTGGACGAAGCCGCACGCATCGAAGGCCATCCCGATAACGTAGCTGCGTGCGTCTTGGGCGCCATCGTAGCCAGCGCCATCGACTCCGAAGGCAAGGCCCGCGCCGTCCGTCTAGATCTGAATGCGCACTACGGTGTTGCGGTGGTCGTGCCTGACTACGAACTCTCTACATCGAAGGCCCGCGGGGTCCTACCGCAAACTTACTCCCGAGCCGACGCCGTTTTCAATGTACAGCGCAGCGCGCTCCTTATCGTTGCCCTCGCGACCGGCGTGACCAGCGCATTCCCCACAGCGCTCGAAGACCGCATGCACCAGCCCTACCGCTTCCCCTTGGTCCCCGGACTGGAAGAGATCACCAAACTTCGCGCCCCCGGCCTCCTTGGCTGCGCCCTCAGCGGAGCCGGCCCCTCCATCCTGGTCTTCCACGAACGCGGTCACGAAGAAGTATGCGAGCTGGTCCGCGGCGTCTTCCAAGCCCACGGCCACGCCTCCGAAATCGTGTGCAAAGGCATCGCCCACCACGGCTACACCTTGGAAGGGTAATTGGGTAATTGGTGTCAGACACCTTAAATCCCGATTACCGCGTTACGCTGTAAGGGTGCCCACCAACCGCCTGATCGGCGAAAAAAGTCCCTACCTCCTGCAACACGCTCACAACCCCGTCGACTGGTATCCCTGGGGCGACGAGGCTTTCGCCAAAGCGCGCGCCGAGGACAAACCGATCTTCCTTTCCATCGGCTACTCCACCTGCCACTGGTGTCACGTGATGGAACGCGAGTCCTTTGAAAACGAAGCTGTCGCCGAGGCCTTGAACAAGAACTTTGTCTGCATTAAGCTCGACCGCGAAGAGCGCCCGGACCTGGACCGCGTCTACATGTTATTCGTCCAATCCGCGACCGGCAGCGGTGGCTGGCCCATGTCCGTATGGCTCACGCCCGACGCGAAACCCTTCTTCGGTGGCACCTATTTCCCGCCCGACAATCGTTACGGACGCCCTGGTTTCAAGGCGCTGCTCGACCATCTCTCCAACGCGTGGAGGAATGAGCGCGAGAAGATCGAACGTTCCGGCACGCAGGTGATCCAGCAACTCCGCGACCTCAGCCGCGCAGGCGCCGACGAGTCGGGCGGCGACATCCAAGAAGGCCTCGACGCGACCTTCAACTACTACCGCCGCACCTTCGATCCGCGCAAAGGCGGCTTCGGCAACGCACCCAAGTTCCCGCGCCCCAGCGTCTTCAATTTCCTCCTGCGCTACGGAGCTGTTGAACAAAATGAAGAAGCCCAGCCCATGGTCTTCAAAACCCTCGACGCGATGGCCAAGGGCGGCATGAACGACCAACTCGGTGGCGGCTTCCATCGCTACTCGGTCGACGAGAATTGGTTCGTGCCTCACTTCGAGAAGATGCTCTACGATCAGGCGCAGCTCGCGACCTCGTATCTGGAAGCTTTCCAGATCACCCGCGAGGAACCCTTCGCACAAGTGGCCCACGACACCTTTGAATACGTACTCCGCGACTTGACCCATCCCGAAGGCGGCTTCTATTCCGCCGAAGATGCCGACAGCGCCGCTGATCCCGCACATCCGCACGACAAGGGCGAAGGCACTTTCTACATCTGGACCCATCAAGAACTGCTCGACGCCCTCGGCGCAGAAGACGCGACCATCTTTGAACGCCGCTACGGCGTCGCCCCCAACGGCAACGTTCAGGAAGATCCTCACGGCGAATTCGGCGGACGCAACATCCTCTATCAAGCCCACGACCTCGATCCCGCACACGCTGATTCCATCACTCGCTCCATCGCGAAGTTGATGGCGATTCGTTCCACCCGCCCCCGTCCACACTTGGACGACAAAGTTCTCGCTGGCTGGAACGGCATGATGATTTCCGCCTTCGCGAAGGGCGCGCAGATCTTAGATGAGCCTCGCTACAAGGAAGCAGCCCAACGCGCCGCTGCATTCGTTGCTGCGAAGCTGTGGCGCGAATCCGACTCCACACTTTTGCGCCGCTACCGAGACGGCGATTCCGCCATCGAAGCCTTCCTCGACGACTACGCCTGTCTAACCAACGCGCTGGTCGATCTCTACGAGACTACTTTCGACGCTGGGTACCTGCGCTGGGCGGAACAACTCGCAACCAAGGCCATTGCTCGCTTTGAAGATCCAGTGGGAGGCTTCTTCTCCACCCCCGAAGGCCAAACCGACCTGGTGCTGCGCCTGAAAGACGATTACGATGGAGCCGAGCCCTCCGGCAACTCCGTGATGACACTCGCCCTCTTGCGCCTCGCACGTCTCCGCAATCGCGACGACTTCCGCCAGTCCGCTGAGCGAGCTCTTGCTGCGTTCCAAGGGAAGATGCGTACCGGAGGTCCAGGACTCCCACAGATGTTAGTCGCACAAATGTTCGCCGCAGGCCGCCCGATGGAGATCGTCTTTGCGGGCGAACCCACGCCCGAGGTCCTTCGCGTCGCCCGCGCCCACTTCCTGCCGAACGCAGTAATGATGCGCGCCGAACATGCTCCCGACGCGGCTACTTACAGCAGGCCCGGCGTCTACGTCTGCGAGAACTACGCCTGCCAGTTGCCAGTTTCTAGCCCAGAAGAGCTAGAGAAACTACTACAATAGTACCTATGGCCACACCCCAGGAAAGACCAGCCGCAACTACACTCATGGGCAACCCGATGACGTTGCTCGGACCCGAATTGAAAGCAGGCGACAAAGCCCCCGATTTCAGCTCCGTCGACAACGGCTTGAAGCCCGTTGACCTCGCTGCCACCGGTAACGGCGTGCGTGTTTTCAGCGTCGTGCCCTCGCTCGATACCCCCGTCTGCGACATGCAGACCAAGCGCTTCAACGACGAAGCCGGCAAGCTGGGCGACGTAACCATTTACACCGTCAGCATGGACCTGCCGTTCGCCCAAAAGCGTTGGTGCGGAGCCTTCGGCGTCGACCACGTGAAGATGTTGTCCGATCATCGTGACGGCTCTTTCGGTCAAGCCTACGGCACGCTCATCAAGGAGCTGCGTATCCTGAGCCGCGCGATTTTCGTTGTCGACAAAAACAACGTGATCCGTCACGCCGAATACGTCAAAGAAGTCAGCGAGCATCCCAACTACGATGCCGCCATGGCCGCAGCCCGTGCAGCCGCAACCGCATAGTTGTAAACTCTGTCCGGGAGCCTCATGGCTCCCGGTATCAATAATCCGATGAGCGAACCTGCTTTTGAAACCTGGGGTGTAGACGATAGTCCCGTCGCCATTGAGTACTCACTCGTGGTGATCGAAGAAATTCGTCAACAAGTCTCGCAAGGCCTGCTGCGCTTTTCGCGCGGTGGAATCGAAGTGGGCGGCGTCATGTATGGTACACGTGACGGTCGTAAGGTCCGTATTCAAGCCATCCGTCCTATCCCCTGTGATCATGCGAACGGTCCGTCCTTCGCCCTCTCTCCGGACGATCGCGCCGCACTCGAAACCCAGCTCGCCGAAGATTCCCAGGACCCGCATTTGCAAGGCCTCGTTCGCATAGGTTGGTTCGTCTCCCATACCCGCGGCGAATTGACCATGACCCCGACTGACCTGGAAATGTTCTCGACCTATTTCCGCGATCCGTGGCAGGTGACCTTGGTCATCCGTCCAGGGCGGGGCAGTGCCATGCGAGCCGCCTTCTTCGTCTGGGAACAAGATGGCACGGTTCGTGGCGACCACAGCTACAAAGAATTCAACTTTCCCGACCGCCTATCCGGAATCGTCGACGGCCCATCGCGCGCCGAACGAGCCGAGCTTCGCGGTGAAGCGCGTGCCGGCTTCCGGACGCTTCCTCCTCTGCCCATGCCGCCTACACCCGTGGAACGCCCACGCGCACCGCAGCTGTCTGTCTTTGAAAACTCCCAGTATCTTCCCGCTCCCATGCCCGAGCGAAAGAAATGGCCTTTCCTAGTCGGCGGCTTGGCCGTCTTGGCCGTAGTTGCGTTGATCGGATTGCGGTATTTTGTGACGTCCGCGCCGCCCGAAGCCCTCGGCTTGGTCATGACTGAAACGCAGGGACAGTTACAGATTCAGTGGAACAATACGTCGCGTACCGTGCTCCGCGCCACCAAGGGCACCCTCAATATCGCCGACGGCGCTGCCACCGAAAAGGTGCCGCTCTCTCGCAGCCAACTCGCGGACGGCCACTACCTCTATACGCGAAAAGGTGCTGATGTCGAAGTAAGAATGGAAGTGGAAGGCTCCGAAGGCGCACTCGCGGAATCTTCCCGTTTCCTTGGTCGGGCCCCCGTGTCCGCGGCTGCGAAAACCGAAGAGTTGCAGGCATTGGAGTCCAAGCGCGCCGCCCTCGAAGAAGAAGTGAATCGCTTGAAGACCCAAAACTCTACGTTGAACGACCGCATTCAGCAGTTGGAACGCACCCAGCGCATCCTCGAAACCCGGCTAGGCATACCCGCGCAATAGCTGCGAAGCCTTGGGTGCGTTATGCCGGGTGGGGTCCTGCACTGGAAGGCTGGAACGCGCTCGTCACCGATGCCATGTTGAGCCCGAGCAACTTGCTCCGGTTCACACCCCGTTACTTGCGCGCTGCACTGCGAACCGCGGTTCGCGTGGCCACCGCGGGCTTGAACAACTGCTCCGCCTGTTGCTCCGTCAACGTCAGCGTAAAATTCACGGTCGATCCGCTGGCCGTCACCTGCGGCAAAGCCGGCAGCGGAGATTTCGGTGCGGCCATCCCCATCACGAACTGAAATACGTCCGCCAGAGCCTGCGCATCTTGCGTGGATCCAGTAACAGCCTGACCGTGCATCGTGATCGTCTCGCCAAAGTTCAGTCCGCCTGAGACCATGTCGATCTTCGTGAGAATGTTCTGCACCATCTGGGCTTGGGGCGGGGCATTCGCCGCACTCGGACCCTGCAACTCGCTCAGTCCAGTCGCCACGGCCCAGGCTTGCGATGTCGTGCTAACTTCCGTCGCCTTCGCAGTCAGCGGACCGGTCGAGCGAGTCGCCCCAATCCAGCGATCCACTGCGGCCTTCACCAACTCCCGGTTCCCGATCACGACCGTCGTTCCGTCCAAAAACGCGACTGCGCCATCCTGCGCAGGACTCTTAGCCGCGCTCCCGCCACCAATGAGTGTGACGCCGCGGTAGCTCTCGATAGGAGCTCCGGCCGTCATCGCCAAGTTGGTCAGTCGTGTGGGTTGAAACGAGCCGTGACCCGCGACCAGTCCTCCGCTATTCCCAGCCGAGCCCGCCACCGTCTCAGTCAAATCGGTGCGCGGATCAAATCCCGTCGCGGCCTTAAGTTGGTCGAATTGCGCGTTCGGCCCCGCCTGCGAAAGTACGAATTGGCCAAACGGTGATGCCTTGGCCTGGCCCATCTGAACGCCCGCCAGAATCTTGGCGTCTGGCATCAACAGCCCCAACAACTGAGGATCGGCGGCAGCCCAAACAGAGCTCACCCCGCCGGCAAGAATAAGTGCGGAGAATCGGAAAAGTTTCATGTTGTACCTCAATCCCTTCTACGATCCAAGACGGAGCCGCGTTCCGTTTATTACTTGTGGGCCTTCTCTTTGCTTTTGGCCGCCGCGGGCGTTACGCCTTTGGCCGCAGGCGTCGCGACCTTCACGTTGTACAGCGTGTAGTCGTCATCGTACACCGTGGCCTCGATCTCATCGCCCACTTTGACGGCCTTCAACAGATCCAACTTGTCCACCTTGTACGGCATCGTCATGGGTCCCATGTAGCCCTCGACATTGCCGTGGTTGACGGTGAGCGCGTCTTTCCCGACGTCCGTCACCTTGCCCTTCAGGGTGTGCTGCTTCCCCTTTTGCTGCGCGAACGCTCCCGGCACCAGTAGCCCCCAAAAAGCAATCGCAGTGACGATCCATCGAGACATAACTAAGCCCTCCGCTTTCCGATCAGCGTTTCAACCAGGAATGACAACGTCCGCATGTCCGCAACATCCGCCGACCGTGGATGGAAGTGTGCACCATCCGGCCGCGCGAACGCATGTCCAGCTTCCGGATATTCGAAAATCTTCGCGTCCTTGTCCTTCAGTGCGTCCTTCACCTGCGCGACCACTTCCGGACCCGCGTACGCGTCCTGTCCGCCATAGTGCATCAGCAACGGGCAGGAAAGCTTAGCCACCTTGTCCAGGTGCTTCTCAATTCCCACGCCGTAATAAGCCACTGCCGCATCCGGTTTCTCATCCGCCGCCGTCAGGAAGGACAGCAGTCCGCCCCAGCAATACCCCACCACGCCGACGTCCCCAGTGCAGGCCGGGTGCTTGCGCAAAAACGCGACCGCCGCGCCGATGTCTTTCACCACCGCGTCGTCGTTCATCTTCATGCGCAATGTGCGCGCCTTCTCGACGTCCGTGCTCTCCGATAGGTTGGTATCCGCTTCGGCACTCCAGAACAGATCCGGACAAATCACCGTGAACTGCCGCTTGGCCAAGAAGTCGCAAATCTTCTTCATGCTGGCGGTGACGCCAAAGATCTCTTGCAGCACCACCACGCCCGCGCCTTTGCCGGCCTTCGGCAGTGCCATGTAAGCGGACATTTCGCTGCCCGCGGCGTTAGGAACCCGAATCATCATACGGCACCATGATAGCGAACTGGCTAGCGGAACGACGAGCGTTTCACCCCAACCTTGCACCGGCAGCCAGTGCGGACCTATGATAGTCCCGACCTAAACAACCGCTTACCGGAGATTCCTCTTCATGAGAACACTCGGCTTCGCCTTCTGTACGCTCAGCGCCTGCCTATTCGCGCAAGCCCCCCAACGGGGCGGCTATTCCATCTTTGATGGAACCATGGTGGACCTTTCCTATCCAGCCATCGAGCAAGCAGCCAAAGATCACGCCGTCATTCTGTGGCCGCTAGGCGTCATCGAAGAACATGGTCCCGCCATGCCTCTGGGGACCGATATCTACCAGTCCACGGAGCGCATGCGACGCGTCGGTGAATTGCTCAAGGCCGACGGTATACGCAGCCTGGTGGCCCCGCCCATGTATTGGGGCATGAACGAAGCCACCAATGGCTTCGGCGGATCCTTTAGCGTGAGGCCTTCCACGCTCAAGGCGATTATCGAGGATACCTTCCTCAGTCTGCGCAAAGATGGCTTTGAGAACGTCTACCTCATTACCGGCCACGGCGATCGCATCCACAATAAAGTCATCGTCGAGGCCGTGGAAGAGGCCCGCATCACTACCGGCATCCGTGGCAACGTTGTGATGAACGCCGCGCTGCGCGATCGACTGGGGCTCACCGGAAAAGAGCCGCACGTTCTGATCCAGGCTGAAACTCCCGCGCCCGTGCCAGCCCCCGCCCCCGCCGCGCGTCCTCAGCAAGTCGACGGACACTCCGGCGGTGGCGAAAGCAGTTCCATGTTGTACTTGTTCCCGAACCTGGTGAACACCGACGTTCTCAAGACCCTCAAGCCCACCAACTACGGCCAGGACGATTTAGTCGAGTGGCGCAAAGGCTGGGCCGACGCCCGCGCGAAGACCCCCCAGGGCTACTTCGGCGACCCCGCGTCCGCTGACGCTAACCGGGGCAAGCAAGCCTTCGACCGCGACACCGCATCGATTGCCGCGACCATCAAGGCGCACCTGCAGGCGAAGAGATAACGGGTGTCCCGACTCCGCTCGTCGGAACTCTTCATTATCGGGTACTTCATATACGTTGCGTTCGTAGCGCTCTTCTTGCTCGACGTATCCTGGCCCGCTTGGATCTTCGCGTTGTGCGTGGCGAGCCTGATTTGGGGACTCAGCCGGACCGATTCCTTCCTGCGCGACTGGCTGCCGCTGGCCTACACGCTCGTCGCCTATCGTGAAATGGATCTATTCCGCTTCACCGCTCACGACCATTCCTTGGAACGCACCTGGATCTTGTGGGATCGCTGGGCGCTCGATCAAATCCATGTCCGCTCCGCCATCGAGGCCCTGGGCTGGCCGCTCCCATTCTATCTGGAGCTGTGTTACCTGCTGGTATACGCGGTTGGCGTGGTCGCATTGATCGCACTGCTCTTGAACGGTCGCCGCGCTCAAGTGGATCGGCTGTTGCTGGCTTATCTCGCCGGAACGCTGGGAACGTACGCGCTCTTCCCGTTCTTTCCTTCAGATCCGCCCCGCCTTCTTTTCCCCGGCGCGGATCTTCCCAACGTAGTCACCCTGCCGCGACAGCTGAACCTATGGCTCGTCGGGACGTATGGCATCCACTCCAGTGTGTTTCCCAGCGCGCATGTCTCTTCAGCGCTTTCAGCAGCATGGGGCTTGCATGCGACGCTCCCACAGCGTCCTTGGATTGGTCGATCGATGGCACTCTACGGAATCTCAGTGGCCGTAGCCACCGTGTACGGACGCTATCACTACGCAGCGGACGCCGTGGCAGGTATCGTGATGAGCCTGGCAGCGATCCTCGCCCTGCGATTGCATCGCCGTCGCCCCATCTCCAACTAGTTGCGCGAGCCCAGGCGCCGGCGGCCTGCCGCTACCATCGCCAGCAGTCCCATCCCCGCCAAGACCAGCGTCTGTGGCTCGGGTGTCGCAATGGGCGCGCCGATGGAGAATTCAATTCCGACCGGCTGAGTCGATGTGGCGAACGCCGCACTCAACCCATCGCCGGACAAGAAGAAATCGGTGAGCCACGCGATCTGAGTTGCGTCTCCACTTTGAGCCGCCAGCATCCGGGTAATGAAATCGTCATGATGCGTGTTCGGAAATACGACGCTAAACTTCTGTCCAAAGGCCCCCGTCGCAAATGTGTCGTTGGTGAAGAAGACGACGTGGGATTTATTGTCCCCGCCGGTGGTGGAGGGAAGATCCAACCCAACGATCAGCGACATGGTCGGTAAGAACGCGACCTCATGACTCAATACCGAGACGCCACTTCCTGCGACCACATAAGGAAAATCCAGGTTGACCATCCCTGAACCACTTTCCAGGATCATGACACTGGTAAGGTCATTGCCATTCAAAGTGCCGGCACTAATATCCAGGGTATAGTCGACGAAAATGGAACCGGCTGAACCAACGCTCACGACTGTGCACAGAAGCGCCAATACTTTGAATAGTTTCATGGAGCTTGGATACTAGCATCCGGTCCGGCAGGACACCCATGAACCAAAGGTCCTGGGAATACTGAAGTGCTGAAAACACCGGAGGGCCCGACTAGGTTGACACCGCCAGCACTGAAGAATACTCTTGCGTAGTAATAAGAAGAGGCCGCCTACATGAAAACTGCAACGTCTGCGACGATCCTTATTCTCTCCGCGTTCGTGTCAGCGACCCTCTCCTTCGCCGCTGACCCGCCACCCACCTTCAGCAAGGACATCGCCCCGATCTTCCAAGCCCGCTGCGAGGAGTGCCACCGCCCTGGAACCGCAGCGCCCATGTCTCTCGTCACGTATGAAGAAACCCGCCCGTGGGCCAAGTCCATCAAGGAACGCGTCGTGCGGCGCGAGATGCCGCCTTGGCACATCGACAAGAACGTCGGCGTGAAACACTTTGAGAACGACCGCTCCCTCACGGACGCGCAGATCGACACCATCGTCCGCTGGGTGGATTCCGGAGCCGCCAAGGGCGACCTCAAAGATCTCCCCACCGCGAAACAATGGCCGAAAGACAACTCTTGGGTCACGGCGAAAAACTTCGGCGAGCCCGACTTCGTCGTCAGTTCCGACCCCTACACCATGCCCGCGCACGGTCAGGACGTCTGGTGGAAACCCATCACCCCGCTTCCCCTGACCGAGCCTCGCTGGGTCCGCGCCGTTGAGATCCGCCCCGCCACACTCGCCGGACGCAAGATTACACATCACGCCCGCGCCGATCTCGAACAGGACGATCCCACCGATCTCACCCGCAATCCGAACGATCGCGGCATCCGCCCCGCAGGGTTCTTAATGGAATGGGCCATCGGCAAACAGAACGACGTCTTTCCTTCCGACACCGGCAAACTGCTGGTCCCCGGCGCGCAGATCCGCTGGGAAATGCACCTGCACGCCGTCGGAGATGAGATCCGCGACAACGTGGAACTCGCCGTCTGGTTGTATCCCAAAGGTCAGGAACCCAAGTACAAAACTGCCCTCACATTCTTGTCCGGTACGCCCCGAGTCAACGGCTCGCAACTTATCGACATTCCACCCAACTCCACCGCCCAGACCTCTGGCATCACGGTGCTCAAGCAGCCCGCGCGGCTCGACAACTATCAGCCCCACATGCACCTGCGCGGAAAAGCGATGCTCATGGAAGCGATCCTCCCCAGCGGAACCACGCAGACCCTGAGCTACGTCAACAACTTCAACTTCAACTGGATGAACAACTATATCTATGCTCCCGACGAAGCCCCCATCCTGCCCGCTGGAACCATGATCCGAATCACCGCGTGGTACGACAACACGTCTGCGAATCGCAACAACCCGGACCCCGATCAATGGGTCGGCTTCGGTGATCGCACGGTCGACGAGATGTCCCACGCGTGGGTCAACGTGACCTACTTGCCCGAAAAGGACTATCAAGAGTTGCTCGCGAAAAAATCCAGATGAAGCGCGCCGTTCTAGCAGTCATCCTGGCAAGTTGCCTCCACGCCCAAACCGCGCGCCTCCCCATGGAGCCTCTGCGCGATTCCGGCCAGAGCGTCACCGGTGCCTTCGAGGGCTGGTTCAAAAACGCCGACGGATCTTTCAGCCTGCTGCTCGGCTACTTCAATCGAAACCTGAAACAAGACCTCGACATTCCCGTGGGACCGAACAACAGCATCACTCCCGGCGGTCCCGACCGAGGCCAGCCCACGCACTTCCTAGCAGGACGCCAGTGGGGCACGTTCGTCGTCACAGTCCCCAAGGATTTCGGCACCGGCAAACTCACCTGGACCATCGCAGCCAACGGTCAGCCAACAACCGTTCCACTCAGCCTGAACCCTCTCTGGGAGATCTCCCCGTTCTCAGAAACCGGCATCGGCAACACCCCTCCGCTAGTCACCTTTGATACGCAGGCGTTTATCCAGGGCCCGAAATCCACCCTGGGGCTCACTTTAACTGCAGCGGTTGGAAAGCCCCTGGCGATCTCGCTACGAGTCACCGATGACGCCAAAGTTGGACGCGGCGCGATCCCTCCCACCACGCCCCCCGTCACCGTGACTTGGACCAAGTTTCGCGGGCCCGGCAGCGTAACATTCACCAAGCCAGTACTAGACCAGGGCAGGGCATCCACCACCGCCACCTTCACTGATCCTGGCGACTACACCCTTCTATTGGTCGCGAACGACTGGTCCGGAGACGGTGGACGCGGTTTCCAATGCTGCTGGACCACCGCGCAAGTAAAGGTTTCCGTCCGAGCCCAGTAACCCCTTTGCCAGCTATAATCAAGACTGTGAAACAAGCCTTGTTGGTTTCCCTGACCCTGGCCGCCGCGCTCTTCGGAGCTGTCGCCTGCTCCAGCGCAAACATTGATAACAAAGACGCCGTGCGTGCCGCGATGATTGAGTATCTGGAGAAAACGAAGGCTTCCACCGGTATCGATCCGAATGCCATGGACATCAAAGTCGACGCCGTCCAGTTCGAACGCGACACCGCCCGCGCCAGCGTTTCGTTCTTGATCAAAGGTTCCGATCAAGGTATGCAAGGCAACTACACGCTGACCCGCGATGGCAACAAATGGGGCAACGTCACCCGCCAGAACATGACCGCCGCACCGCACGGTGGAGTTCCCGGAGAAGTACCTCCGGCCGCCGGCGTCGGAACCGGCGCGGCTCCTGCCCCCTCGCAAGGCAAGGAACCGCTGCTTCCCGTACCGCTGCCCGGAACCCAACAAGCCTTACCCGCCGGACACCCCGCCGTCCCCGCAGGAACCAAATAGTGAAGACAGTCGCCGTGCTCGGCGGCGGACCCGCTGGTGCGTCCGCAGCCGAGCGTCTCGCTCGCGCGGGCCTCAAAACGATCCTCTTCGATGAGAAACTCGCGTGGGAGAAACCCTGCGGCGGCGGACTCACCTACAAAGCCTATAGCGAGTATCCGTACCTGCTCGATAACGACTGCCCCAAGAAGCTCGTTCACGAAACCGTGATTGGCGCACCCAACGCCGGCGAAGCCAAGATGACGCTGGAGCATCCCTTGGTGATCTACTCCCGCTTCGAGCTGAATCGTATGTTGCTCGAACGCGCCGAACGCGCCGGTACCGAAATCGAGAAGACCCGCGTCCTGAACATTGAGCAACGCGAAACGGGTTGGAAGTTGCAGACCAAGCACGGCACGGCCGAAGCCGACTTTTTGATCGTTGGCACCGGAGCCCGCAATCCCCTCCGCAGCGTCGGCACCGAATATCGAGCCGCCGATACCATGAGCGCGCTGGGCTACTACGTGCCCGCGCAACAGGAACGCGTCGACATCCAGTTCCTTGAAAACCTGGAAGGCTACATCTGGGTCTTCCCCCGCGCCGGTCATCTCTCGGTCGGCATCTGCGGCAAAGGCGAACCCGCCCACGTCCTGCGCACACGCCTCGAACGTTACATGGATGAGCGCGGCATCCCCCGCAAGGAAGCCACTTTCTATAGCCACATGCTCCCGTCCCTTGAAACATCCGGATGGAAGAGCAATCGCCTGGCAGGTCAAGGCTGGCTCGCCGTCGGCGATGCCGCTGGCTTGGTCGATCCTATCACCGGCGAAGGCCTGTTCTATGCGATCCGCTCCGGCGACTTGGCCAGCCGAGCCGTCCTCAACGACGCCCAAGGTCTCAACGAAAAAGCCGAAGCTTATCGCGCCGCCATCTCTCATGAATTCGCAGCCGACCTCGAGTTCGCCGCCATGCTCGCCAAACGCGTATTCCTCGGCCGCTTCCTGTTCAAGTCCGTCCCCCAACGCATGGTCCACTTCATGCAGCGCAGCCCCCGCTTCCGCGCGTTGATGCAGGATCTCTTCGCCGGCACGCAGTCCTATAGCGAACTCCGGGGCCGCCTCTTGCGCAATCTCAACGGCACACTGCAGGAAGTCCTCATGCAGTTCTTCCTCGACCGCGTAATCCCCAATAGCTCCCGCGTCACGCCATAGCTCGCCGAGCTTTCCTGCTAACATTGGACCCATAGGCGGTCACCCTCGGAAGGCCGCCGATTCCCCGTCCGAATCGATTCTGTCCCATCGCGGATTCCGTTCCCGCAGATTCAAAGGTGTTCCCCATGCAGTTCCGAGCCGGTTACGAACTTGTCTATAACTTTCCACAACCGACGCCACTCATCCTGGTCGTCAATGTCCACGAATCCCGAGCCGCCGACATCCTCGTCCCCGACCAACTCTTCACCGAACCGGCCATCTCCATCAGCCCCTATCGCGATGCCTTCGGCAACCACTGCCACCGAGGCTTGGCGCCCGCGGGTCGACTCCGCCTGACCGCAAATTGCGTGGTCCAGGACAGCGGCCAACCCGACGAAGCTATATCCGGCGCTGAGCAACATTCCGTGGAAGATCTGCCCACCGATACCCTCGTGTTCCTGCTCGGCAGCCGCTATTGCGAAACCGACTTATTGACTGACGTGGCCTGGCAACTCTTCGGCGGAACACTCCCGGGCTACCAACGGGTGCAGGCGATCTGCGACTACGTGCACAACCACATTACGTTCAACTACCAGAACGCCAGCGCCACCCGAACCGCAGCGGAAGTCTTCCGTGGACGCACCGGCGTCTGCCGCGATTTTACCCATCTCGCCGTCGCCCTCTGCCGCTGCATGAATATTCCAGCGCGCTACTGCACCGGCTACCTCAGTGATCTCGGAACCCCCCTGCCGTATCCCTCCGGCGACTTCGCTGCTTGGTTCGAGGCCTATATCGGCGGTCGCTGGCACATGTTCGATCCCCGCAACAACGTGCCGCGCATCGGTCGCATCCTGATGGCCCGCGGCCGCGATGCTTCCGACGTTGCGATCACCACCACCTTCGGACCCAACACACTGGAACGCTTCAGCGTCTGGACCGACCAGATCCCCGACGGCGCGTCTCTGGAAGCGGCCTGCTGATGTCATTACTCACGGTGAGCCATTCCACCGTCTATCGCTACAAAGAACCGGTCGGCCTAGGCGAACATCGAATGATGTTCCGCCCACGCGAAAGTCACGATCTGCGCCTGCTCCGCACCGGCCTCCTCATTACCCCGCAGCCCGCCGAACTGCGTTGGCTGCACGATCCCTTTGATAACTCCGTCGCTGTGGCCACATTTGAAGGCACCACCGAAGAGCTTCGCTTTGAGAGCACGGTCACACTCGAACACTTCGAGAATTCCCCGCTAGAGTATCCGCTCGAAGATTACGCCCAGACCTACCCCTTCAAATACGCCGACGAAGACTTCCCCAATCTGGAGCGCGCTCTGGCCCATCATTACCGCAGCAAAGAAGTTGCAGAGTGGGCTCTGCAGTTTCTCGATTCCTCGGATGCCACCGGCACCATGAAGATTCTGCGAGCCATGACCAGCGGCATCCGCGACCAGTTCACTTATACCTGTCGCATCGAAAAAGGCGTGCAGACGCCCGAAGTGACCTTGCTCGAAGGGAAGGGAAGTTGCCGGGACTTTGCGGTCCTGATGATGGAAGCTGCTCGATCCCTAGGCATCGCCGCGCGCTTCGTAAGCGGCTACATCTTCACCCCGAATGCATCGGGCCTAGCAGGCGGCGGCGCCACTCACGCGTGGATGCAGGCCTATCTCCCCGGTGCCGGCTGGATCGATTTCGATCCCACCAATAGCATCATCGGCAATCGCAACTTAATCCGCGTAGCTGTGGCCTGGTCTCCCGAACAAGTGTTGCCCCTCTGGGGAACCTACGCGGGTCCTCCGAACGCCTGCGTCGGCATGGACGTCACCGTAAACGTTTCCGAAGCCGTGGTCTAGCGATGACCCTTCGCCCGCAAGGTTCCGGTAGCATCGTCCTCTTTTGCGATCACGCCAGCAATCACATACCATCGGAGTTGTACGAACTCGGTCTGCCCCCCAGCGAGCTTGCACGACACATCGCTTGGGACATCGGCGCAGTAGGCGTAACCGAAGCGCTCTCCGAAATCTTCGACGCTCCGGCCATCTTATGCGATAACTCGCGCCTGGTGATCGACTGCAACCGCCAACTCACCCGCCCGGATCTCATCCCCGAAGTGAGCGACGGCACCGTCATCTTCGGCAATCAAAACCTCAGCGACGCAGCCAAAGCCGCCCGCATCGAGCAATATTTTCAGCCCTATCACGACGCCGTCGAAGCCGTGTTCTTGGAACGCGAAGCGGGAGCTGTCGCAAGCATCGCCGTTTCCATCCACTCCATGACCCCAGCACTGGCCGGCAGCGAAAGACCATGGCAGGTATCGCTCTCCAGCTACGCCGACCGCCGCCTCACCGACCCCATGTTAGCCGCGCTACGCCGACCCGGCGACGTAATCGTAGGCGACAACCAGCCCTATGATCTAGATCCCGTCATGGACTACAGCACCCCCTTCCACGCAATAAGGCGAGGCCTGCTGCATCTACAAATCGAAATTCGCCAGGACGAAATCGCAGACGCACCCAGTCAGCAACGATGGGCCCAGCGCCTGGCCCAATCCCTACGGGAAGCTTTTATCGGTGCGATTGCGGGCTAGCGACCCACACCCCTCAACCGTCCTCCACAACAGCCTTGGCTCCGCGCTCGAATTCCCACGCCTACTGCGCCGTCCATCCCCCATCGATCAAAACGTCCGTCCCCGTAATAAAGCCCGCATGGGGCGAACACAAGTAAGCCGCCAACTTCCCAATCTCCTCCGGATTCCCCCACCGCCCCAGCGGAATCCGCGACGTAAACTGATTGCTCACCTGCGGATCGTTCATGAGCGGCGTGTTCATCTCCGTAGCAAACGGCCCTGGACTAATCGCGACCACAGTGATCCCATCCGGAGCCAACTCCAGCGCCAGCGCCTTCGTGAACCCCAGCAACCCAGCCTTGCTAGCCGAGTAAGCTGCACGCCCCGGAATCGACACATGGCTCATCATCGACGCCAGATTGATGATGCGTCCATAGTCGCGCCCCTTCATGCCAGGAACAAACGCGCGGCACATCAGGAACGCGCTTGTCAGATTCGTCGCCAGCACCTGATTCCACTCTGCCAGCGTGAAATGCTCCACCGATTTGCGAATGTTGATCCCCGCGTTGTTCACCAAAATGTCCACCGGCCCTATCCGGCCGTGAATATCTTGCTGCAGTTGGAACACCTGCTTCTCATCGGTGACGTCCGCGGGAAACGCCGAGACCTCGGCCCCGGTCGCCCGAACCTCTTCCGCCGCCGAAGCCAGCACGTACTTATCGCGAGCCACCAGAATGATGTTCGCCCCCGCCGCCCCCAGCGCCGTCGCAATCGCCTTGCCCAACCCGCGATTCCCGCCCGTGATCACCGCCGTGCGGCCCTTCAACTCCTTGGCTTTCATGCGGCCATTGTAGCGATTCATACTGGCAGTCGGCTTGCTCCGCAAGCCCCTCACCCAAGTCATGTCGCATTGACTCTCTGAACGCGACCCGCTAGAATTCAGTCCTTGCCCGCAGAAACTGATCCCGCCGCCAGCGCCCCGCCGCCAGTCAAATCCGCGGAGAGCCTAGCCTATGAATGGTATGTCGTCGGCGCTCTGACGTCGCTCTACACCCTCTCCTACATCGATCGAACCATTCTCGGCTTGCTCATTGGTCCCATCAAGCGCGACCTCGGGATCAACGATACGCAAGTCGGCCTCCTGACCGGCCTCGCATTCTCGGTTTTTTACACCTTGGTCGGACTGCCGATCGGGCGTTTGGTTGATACCAAGAACCGCCGCAACCTGATTGCCATAGGTCTCGTCGTCTGGTGCTGCTTCACCTCGGCCGGCGCCGCCACCAAAAGCTACGCAACATTGTTCCTCGCCCGAGTCGGTGTAGGCGTCGGTGAATCGAGCCTCTCACCCGCGGCCTACTCGGTGATCGCCGATTACTTCCCGAAGCGTTTGCTCGGCGTCGCCATCAGCGTCTTCTACATGGGCGTGTTCCTCGGGTCGAGCCTCGCACTGCTGGTAGGAGGCATGATTGTCCAGGCGCTGTCCCAGACGCCCACGCTCACTCTGCCCATTCTCGGGACCATCGCGTCCTGGCGCGCCACCTTCCTGTTGGTCGGTATGCCCGGATTCCTGTTCGTCTTGCTCGTCTACACCATCCGCGAACCCAAGCGCCGTGGCCTCATTCAAAGCGCCTCAGGCGGAACCGATCTTCCTCTCAGCGAGACCATCGCGCAGATGAAGCTGCGCTGGGAATCGCTCCTCGGCATCTCCATCGCCATGGTGTTTCAGTCCATGTGCACCTTCGCCCTCATCTCCTGGGGACCGCAGTTCTTCCAACGCATTCACGGATGGAACGCGGCCGAGGCCGGTCGCGCGTTTGCCGGCATTCTATTGGTGTTCGGCTGCGGCGGCATGCTCTGCGGCGGCAAATTGAGCGATCACTGGCATAAGCAAGGAATGGCCGAAAGTCCTCTGCGCGTAGGCATGATCGGCGCCATCGGAACCGCGATATTCCTGGGCCCCGCCTTCGCGATGCAAAACCCCTACTGGACCCTCGCCCTGGCCGGACCCGGCCTCTTCTGCGCCGCTCTACCCATGGGCATCTCCGTCGCCGCGCTGCAGCGAATCTTCCCCAACCAAGTGCGCGGACAAGTGTCCGCCTTCTTCTTGTTCATCCTCAACCTGGGCGGCTACCCTTTAGGCACGATGATGCCCGGCGTGTTCAACAACTATTACTTCCACGACGAAAAGATGCTGGGCCCTTCCATGGCGATTACAATTGGAATTGGAGCCGTATTCATGCTGATTCTATTTGTCCTCACCATCCGACCCTACAAGCGTCATTTCCAAATGATGGCCGCATAGCCACATGAGCGCCTCAAACAGTACTCCTATTCGCGAGATCCGTCTCGCCTCTACCGACGTCGTTATGGAGCGCAAGCCCGACGGCACCATCTATGTCCGTTCGACGCTAGCACTCGGACCGTATCCGCAGCGCATGACCGACCGCCTGGACTACTGGGCGGAGCACGCTCCCGATCGCACCTTCATCGCCCAACGCGCCAAAGAAGGTCCCAACAAAGGAGAATGGCAGCGGCTCACCTACGCGGATGCCGCGGCCCAGGCCCGGCGCATCGGACAAGCATTAGCCCAGCGCGCCTTGTCATCCAAGCGACCCATCGCCATCCTCTCCGGCAACGATCTCGAACACGCATTGCTGGCGCTCGGTGCCATGTACGCCGGCGTGCCCTACACTCCGATCTCCACCGCCTATTCCCTCGTCTCCGCCGACTTCGGAAAACTCAAGCACATCTTCAAAGTGATGCCCCCCGGCCTCGTCTTCGCAGCCAGCGGCGAGCGCTTCGCCAAAGCGATCCAAGCCGTGATGCCCAAGGACGCCGAACTGGTCTGCACCCGCGATCCGCTCCCCGGTGCGACGTTGTTCTCAGATCTCGCCGCAACCCCCGCCGGCCCGGCTCTGGAAGCAGCGCATGCGCAAGTCGGACCCGACACGGTCTTCAAGATCCTCTTCACCTCGGGCTCCACCGGCATGCCCAAGGGCGTCATTTACACCCACCGCGTGTGGACCAGTAATCAGGAAATGGTCCGTCAGTGCTGGCAGTTCCTCGAAGACGAGCCGCCGGTCATCCTCGAATGGTTGCCCTGGAATCACACCTTCGCCGGCAGCAAAGATTTCGGCATGATCCTCTACAACGGAGGCACACTCTACCTCGACGACGGCAAACCGGTCCCCGGTGCCTTCGAAGAAACCCTCCGCAATCTGCGCGAGATCGCGCCCACCATCGTGCTCAATGTGCCCAAAGGCTTCGAGGCCGTCATTCCGCATCTGCGCAAAGACCCCGAGTTTCGCAAGCACTACTTCAGCCGCCTCAAAGCCCTGTTCTATGCCGGTGCTGGCATCTCGCAAGAGGTCTGGGATGCGTTGCAGGAACTATCCATCCAAGCCTGTGGCGAACGCATCCTGATGCTCTCGGGGCTAGGAGCCACCGAAACCGGACCCTTCGCTTTGTGGGTCGGCAAGGATGTCCGCCGAGCCGGCGAATGCGGAGTCCCAGCTCCCGGTATGGAATTGAAACTCATTCCGTCAGGCCGCAAACTCGAAGCTCGCGTGAAGGGTCCGAACGTTACACCGGGCTATTGGAATGAGCCCGAATTGACCCGCGCCGCCTTCGACGAAGAAGGCTTCTATAAACTCGGCGACGCCCTGAAATTCGTGGACGAGTCCGATCCCAGCAAAGGCTTCATCTTCGACGGCCGCATCGCCGAAGATTTCAAACTCTCCACAGCAACCTGGGTCAGCGCAGGTCCGCTGCGAGTCAACTTCCTAGCCGAGTTCGCGCCCTACGCAAAAGAAGTAGTGATCGCTGGCGCCGACCGCGACTA
The DNA here is from genome assembly GCA_943328975.2 of Bordetella parapertussis. GTDB lineage: Bacteria > Acidobacteriota > Terriglobia > Bryobacterales > Bryobacteraceae > Palsa-187. The sequence continues at coordinate 37,562 of CALQCC020000001.1, forward strand.
CATCGGCGTCCTAGTATTCCCCGACATCGACGCCTGCCGTGAACTCTCGCCCGAGCCGGGCAGCGTGACCGAATTGCTGCTGCGCCCCGAGGTTCGTGCAAAGTTCAGAGAGCTGCTGATCAAGATGGCGACGACCAGTACCGGCAGTTCGAATCGCATCGTCCGAGCCATCGTACTCGATGTGCCGCCGTCCATCGACGCCCACGAATTGACCGACAAAGGCTCCATCAGCCAGCGCGCAGTGCTCGACAACCGCACCGACGCAGTGGACGAACTCTACCGCGGCTCACCGCGAGTGATCTCCATTGACGGCACCGCGTAGATTGTCTGGCCTGCGGTAACGTACGCATGTCGTGAGTCTATTCGCCCAGGAAGAGCGTCTTCGAAACACCCGCAGCCACGATAACCAACAAGATCCGCGCCTTGTGATGGACCAGCAATTGCTGGATTCAGGTAGATGCCCGGTCGAACCCTTGCACCCGTTGTTCTAGCTTCGATGCTCAGCGTCGCAGCGATGGCCCAGCCGCACATCGCCGAGCGCGGGATCGTAAACGCCGCTAGCTATCTCACGCCCGGCCTCCCCAACGCGGGCATCGCGCAAGGATCCATCTTCACCATCTATGGAGACGGCCTCGGCCCCGCGCAATTGATCCAGGCGAAAAGTTTCCCCCTGCCGTTGGATCTTGCATCAACAAGTGTGCGCGTCGTCGCGAATGGCAGCACCTATCCGGTCTACCTTTACTACACGTCCGCTTCGGCGGTCTCCGGCGTGTTCCCCTCGCGCGTCCCAGAGGGCCAAGCAACAGTGACCGTCACCTACAACGGCAAGGACAGTAACGCGGTTACGACCCAGGTCCGCAAGGCCGCCTTCGGCATCTTCACCCAAAATCAAGCAGGTTCCGGACCAGCCGTCATGCAGAACTGGATATCGCCACAGGAAGCACCCCACGTCAATGGAATCCGCTCAGTCATTGCCGCCGGACAGATCGGTATCCTCTGGGGAACAGGCCTCGGTGCGATCTCCGGCAGCGACGCCGACGTCCCGCCAGCCGGGAATCTTCCCTCCGAAGTCGAGGTTCTGGTCGGCGGCAAAACCGCTCGCATCTTGTATCACGGCCGATCACCCACCTACCCCGGCTTGGACCAAATCAACTTCGAGATCCCGGACACGGCGATCGGCTGCTACGTTCCACTCGTGGTCAAAGCCGGAGGTGTCGCCAGCAACTTCGCGTCCATCGCCATCGTCACCAGCGGAACACTGTGTGGCGACAGCATCGCCTTCCGAGGCAAGCTCTGGGCGGGCGGGGCATTTACCTCCGTCGGGATCGTGGAGATGCTGCATGAAGAGTACTCCATGCCGAACCTCGCGCCACTCTTCTGGTCCGAACGCGCCACAGGTCGCTTCTTCAACGTCGATTGGAACTACATCAACCTCCTTCCGCGCCTCAGCGATCTGCCAATACTCCCCGGGACCTGCACCGTCAGTTGGAACCGCTGGTCCGACGCTGACCACATGCCCGACATCTATCCGCAACTGCCCAGCCCCGCCGTCAACATCGACGCCGGCGACTCGCTGAAGATCCAAGGGCCGTCAGGGAAAAAGTCCATCCCTCGCGCATCCCCCAGTGAATATGAAGCGCACCTAGGCGGGATGACCGACCTCGGCTCCGTCGCCGACCCTCGTTTCATGAACCCTGGCGCTTTCACCTTCGACAACGTGTGGCAATCCCCCGACGTTGACCCGCCCCCGCCCGCGCCGCCCCTGCCCGTCACCGGAAACCTGAAGGCGACCGTCTCCCTTCCAGGAGAGATGCAGTGGCTCAACAAGTCTCTGCTGACCGCTGTGGACCGCACCCAAGACCTGACCTTCCGTTGGTCCGGCGGCACAGATGCGCGCGAGTATGTCGTAGTCGGAGGCTCCTCCGCGCAGGAATCCCTCAAGACCCGCGTGACCTTCCTGTGCGCCGAAAACCCCAGCGCCGGTCAATTGACCGTCCCCGCCTGGATTCTCGCGCTCCTCCCGCAGAGCAGCACCTTGCAGCCCAACGCCTTCCCCTACGGGCATCTGTTTGTCGGCAGTAGTTCGAACAACGTCAACGCGCTCACCAGCACGCAGGGATCTCTCAACATGCTCTACTTCCGCTATTCGTTCCTGTACCACTCCATCGTGGACTTCCGCTAACCACTCCGAATCCGTCTTCGCCCGCTCACTTCCCGGACCGCTCGACCGGCACGATGACTGCGGGAGTCTGTCGTCCGCCCGTCTCTGCTAGGACGGAAACGTCCCCAGTCTGCACGGAAGCCGGAACCTGGACCGCAATCTGATAAAGTCCCGGGCTCGCCAGAGCACCCACGGCATCAACCCACTCTTGTCCGAAGCGGACCCGAACCGCGTTCTTCAGGAGGCTTGTCTCCGTCGGAACACGGCCCGCCGGGACCGCCGGATCCACCGGACCGAAACCAGTTCCGTAAAGCAAGATCCACTCGCCAGGTGTGGCTGGTCGTGGAGGACAATCAATCCCCGAAACGCAGCCAGGGAATTGATCGGGCCGCGCCACTAATCGGTAGTCAGGATGGTGCCTCGCGGCAACTTGAGAAGGAGCAAGCATCACGAAGAACGCCGGCGACACCAGCTTCACGTTGGCCGTGAACGGCGATCCCGCCACCCCGTCCCGCAGCACAACCACCGTCGCCGGGCCATCCGCTAGACCATCAGGAACCAGCGCGTTTATCTGCGTAGGGCTCACGTAATAGAGAAACGCATCGCGTCCGCCCACGGTGATGCGCACGCCGTCCAGTTCCTTAGGAAGAACGCCCGCAACAATCTCATCACTGCGCCACGTCCGCGTCGTTGCGGATAGGTTGGACCCTTTGAGTACGAACCAGCTTCCCGGCGAAATTTCCGCCTGATAGCCTGCGCCGTTGACGGCTTCCGTGATCAGCGGACCCGTTTGCGGCTCCAGTCTCCGAATCTTATTGTTGAAACGGTCCGCGAAAAATACATTCCCTTTGGAGTCAACCGCGATACCCGCGGGCCCATTCAATTCTGCGAGCCAGGCCAAACCGCCATCGCCCGACGACCCCGCGCCACCGATCCCGGCGATGGTGCGGATGATGCCTTCCGGCGAAATCATGCGAATCCGATTGTTCCCTGTGTCCGAAACATAGACGTTCCCGTCCGCGTCCACCGCCACACCTTCGGGTCCGGAGAGCGACGCCGCAACGGCCTTTCCGCCGTCTCCAGCGAATCCCTTCGTGCCTGTCCCCGCAATGAGAGATACGACGCCCAACGGTGTCACTTTGAGGATCCGGTGCGCTCCGGTATCCGCCAGAAATACGTTGCCGGACGGATCGGCGAAAATTCCAGTTGGTGAGTGCAATGCTACTTGCGATCCTGCGCCGGTCACCAACGTTCCTCCACCTGCCACGGCAGTCACCGTTCCCTTCGAGTCCAGGCGGTACAAGCGATTGTTGAGTTCACTGGTGAAATAGATCCCCTGCTGGCGATCCAGCGCGACTCCAGCGACGTACCAGGCCGGATTGGCCAAGCCTAGCGCATCGCTGCCTGCAAGCAGCCGGGTTGTCCCGGTGGGATCGACGTAGCGCAGCCGGTCGTTTCCTTGATCTGCGACATAGTATCCACCCAGAGCATCGGGCGCCACGCTGGTCGGCCTCGATAGCTTGACTGCCGTCGCCACCCCGGCATCGCCCGAATAGCCCGGCTGTCCATCGACGCCTGCCACGGTCACGATGGATCCAGTCGAAAACACTTTCCGGATACGCGCATTATCCGTGTCGGCGATCCACACATTCCCCGAGGGGTCCAGCGCCACACCTTGGGGATGCGCCAAATAGCTCGCCGTGGCCAGTTCAGTACCAGTCGAGATGCCGTACACGCCCTTACCTGCAACGTTACTGATGCGGTACGGAACCCCACTCGGCGGTGTCGAGCTCACGGTCAGGTCTACCGGAATGGTCACGGATCCATTCGCTGTTGCAGCGGCGCTCAGCCGCAGAGTTCCATGGTAGGTGCCATCCACTAACCCCTGAGCCCGGAAAGTAACCGTCAATGTTGCTGGCGTGGTGCCAGTCTGAGGTGCAACCGACCACCAGGCTTCGCCCGATGTGCTTGCGGTGAACGAAACAGGCTTAGCCGATGATTCAACCAGCTTCACTTCCACCGACTGGGTGGCGGACGCACTCGGTGGAAGGCTGGTGAAGACTGTCTCAACGGTTTTCGCGAACGTCGGACGGTACGTGCCGATCACGCTCGACCATGTTTCGCCCGCGTCTATGCTCACATACGACCCGTATGTATTCACCGCCAACATCCGATCCGGATTGCCGAGAGGCATGACCACCGCGAGCGTGTCGGGGGACGCGGCGCTAGACGGGGAGGGTTTTGAGCATCGGGGCCCTCTCCTGTCCCATTTGCAGATTTCACCAAAATCATCGGTATAGAAAAGCGTCTCGCCACCGCGCGGGTCCAAGAAGATCTCCCGCGCGTTTCTATTTTCCACAACCACCGACCAGTGCTGGCCGTCGGTGCTTCGGTACAGGCTGTTGGGATAATAGCTTGCGTCGGGTGTGTCGATTACGAAAGTACCTCCGCGGACGCCGAAATACACCAAATCGGGATTCGTCCAATCTACGGCTAAAGGCACAACGGAGTTGAACCGGAGCATCTCCGCGAACTGTGGGAGCACCGTGTACACAGCGTTCCAAGTGGCGCCCTCATCGCTGCTCCGCGATATCGTCAGTCCGTTGGCCTGGTACATAAAAGACGGCCGTTCCCGGCACAAGGCAAAAACGCCGGACCCCGGAAGTGTGCTCTGGCGTTTCCAGGTGGCCGCGCCATCCGTGCTCTTGTAAAGGACAGCACCGGCTTGCGCGTACAAGGCCGAGCCGGCCAGGATCAAGTTCTTGACGTTCCCGGTCCCGGTTGGAAGCCCCACTCCACTGGGCGTCCAAGTCGAGCCGCCATCCACGCTCTTGACCACCCCGCCAGTGTCGAAATCGGTGGACGCGTAGAGCCGACGGGAATCGGTGGGATCCACGATAACCTTGGTCAAGAGCGGCTGCCGAGAGCCTGCCGGGTTGATGTAAACCGGAGCCCACGTCGACCCGAAATCAACAGTCTTGTAAAGACCGAGTCCACTCGCAAAAATAACAGGACTCGCGGACGCATCCGCCGTCAGTTTCGATACGCCGATGGCGAAGGGTTGCTGACCCACGAGGTTCGTCGCAACAACAAGACCACCCAGTACGATTCGCCACACCATTCTCCTGCTAGCCGCCTCCGGTCCTGTCATGCAATTCAAACTGCAATTAGGAGACCCTCGGCGCACCCGGCCAGACTGTGTTTTCCACCGCAGTCCGGCGGATGGCTCCGTCGTTGGCGTGAACCGATTGCTGATATGACCCAATCCGCTGTGGACCTTCGCTCATCCCGCTCAACCAGCGCGGGATCTCCCGATGAGAGACATGGTGAAAATCGATATGTAGAAAATAAGCCCGTACGCACAGGTCGACAGGCCAAGAACGCCGGTGATGCGCGACTCCAGTACTTCCTGCACCACGAACGTCCCCGCGAAAAGTATACCGGCCAGGGACACGGCGGCATCCGTTGCGAAGACCTTGCTGTATCGAACTTTTCCCAGGACGCCAAGCCCCGTCACAGAAAACAGAATCAGGTACATCCCCAAGCCGTAGACACAAGCTGGATACCCCAGGAAGAACGGACAGGACTCATTGAACGCACACGTATTACTGAGAAGATTTACGGCGCTGAGGTATCCGGAAAATAAAAGCCCTCCGGATGCAAGAATAAACAGAACAAAGATGATTGATTTCATAGAAGGACGCCCATCAACACCAGCACTTTGGCTTCCAACTGCTGGATCTCGTCCGCGGCCAAACCCCGTGAACCCCAAGCGACCTCGCGCGCTAGCCACAACGGCGTTTGGGATGGGACACTAGAAGTTATCCAAGCCCCATGAAAACCACCCGTTCCGAATCCGCCTTCGCCCGAGCCCAGAAAATCATCCCCGGCGGCGTCAACTCCCCCGTCCGCGCCTTCCGTGGCGTCGGCGGCGCACCCCTCTTCATCGAACGCGGCGAAGGCTCCCACATCTTCGACGTCGACGGCAACTCCTACATCGACTACGTCGGCTCCTGGGGGCCGCTCCTCCTCGGCCACCGAGCCCCCGCCGTCATCGAAGCCCTCCGCGCCGTGCTCGACAACGGCACCAGCTTCGGCGCCCCCACCGAACGCGAATCCGAACTAGCGGAACTCATCCGCCAAGCCGTCCCGTCCATGGAAATGCTGCGCCTGGTCAACTCCGGCACCGAAGCCACCATGAGCGCCCTCCGCCTGGCCCGAGGCTTCACCGGCCGCGACCTCACCATCAAGTTCGAAGGCTGCTACCACGGCCACGTAGATTCGCTGCTAGTGAAGGCCGGCTCCGGCATGGCGACCCTAGGGATCGCCGACGCCGCCGGTGTCCCCAAGTCCTTCGCCGAAACCACCATCGTTCTCCCCTACAATTCCATCGAAGCCCTAGAGCAAGCCTTCAAAGAACGCGGCGACCAGATCGCCGCCGTCATCGTCGAACCCGTAGTAGGCAACATGGGCTGCGTCCCACCCGCCCCCGGATTCCTCGAAGCCATGCGCGCGCTCACCACCAAACACGGCGCGCTCCTCATCTTCGACGAAGTCATGACCGGCTTCCGAGTAGCACTCGGCGGTGCCCAGTCCCGCTTCAATATTCACCCCGACCTCAGCACCTTCGGCAAAATCATCGGCGGCGGCCTCCCCCTGGCAGCCTACGGAGGCCGAGCCGACATCATGCACAAGGTCGCCCCCCTAGGCCCCGTCTACCAAGCCGGCACCCTCTCCGGTAACCCCCTGGCAGTGAGCGCCGGCCTAGCCATGCTCCGCGAGTTGATCGCGAACCCCGATATCTACACGCGCCTGGAAGCCAGAGCCGCCCAACTAACCGCCTGGACTCCCCCCGGCGTCACCATCAACCGGGTAGGCTCCATGTTCACCTTCTTCTTCACCGAAAATCCCGTAACCGATTGGGACACAGCCAAGGTCTCAGACACAAAACGCTTCGGCCAATTCTTCCACCACCTGCTAGAACACGGCATCTACATCGCCCCCAGCCAATTCGAAGCCGGCTTCGTCAGCGCCGCCCATAGCGGGGCCGACATCCAAGCTACCGTGGACGCGACAAAGGCATTCTTCACCCCCTAAGGTGCAACTGTCCGTAGCCGCCTTTCGGTGCCATTGCGGGCTAGCGACCACACTCCTTCAACCGTCCCCCAAAACAGCCTTGGCTCCGCGCTCCAGTCCTGTCTCTTCTTTCTAGCGCTATCATTGCCCCATGGCTCCAATCCTCGCCATCCTGATCGTCTTCGCTGCCACGTCCCAAGCGGCACACTTATCCGGAACTGTCGTAGACGAAGACGGCAAGCCGGTGGTCGAAGCGAGCATCGACCATTCGGGCGATCGTGTGAAAGCCCATCTAACCGACGCAACTGGCCACTTTGAATTAGAAACGAGCGGACCCAGTGTCGTAGTTCGCAAGGAAGGATTTCAAAGCGCGTTTCTCCAGACCCAACAGCCAGGGGAGATTCGAATCACGTTACGGAAACTGAATCAGAATGGTTCCATCACGCTCTGCAAGGGCGAAGAGCGGCAGAGATTCGGAGGCCCTAGACTGCAGTTTCAAAGGATACCGGAAGTCAAGGCAGGTCCAACGGGTAACGGTGATGACTTCTTTTACCGCACCTACTATGTCGGTAGGTCTAGGGACCGCACTTCGATCTCACACGGCAACGGAGCCACTTGGAGCGGGGGAATTCCCGTGGACCAGGATGTGTGGGAGTCCGCGGAATACGCGGAGACCGTGTGGGAAGTTGGAGCGATGAGAATCATCGACGCCCATGGAAGAGCTGCCGACGGAAGCCGCTGGCGGTACCTCGGGTTGTTTGGCGAATCCGCCCACTACAGAAGTGTCAATAATGAAGCCGCAGCAACCCTAGATCGATTCATGGACGGAGCTTGCCTCAATCCCATGCCGCGACGTTAGAAGAACTCCGCTAGGCCGCTGATTCCATTCACAGGGACTATAATCAAGCCAGAGACTATGGAAACAATCACAGTCGAATCAATCCCAGTCGTCCTCGGCCGCGAAGACGATGGCCGCTGGTGGGCCGACATCGAGTCGATGCCGGGAGTCATGGCCTACGGCGACACCCGCGAAGCCGCCCTCGCCGCGGTGCGAGCCCTCGCGCTGCGAGTCGCCGCCGACTGCATCGACCACGGCGAAGAAGTCCCCGAGCCATTCGCCAAAGTCTTCTCCACAACATGAGTCATTGGCGCGCCGTCAAGGCGAAGCAACTGCTAGCCGCTCTGCTCAGGATCGGCTGGACCGTCGCTTGGCAGAACGGATCTCATCGACGCCTGACACGTCCGGGTTGGCCTAACTACACTTTCGCGTTTCACGATGGCGACGAAATCGGCGGACGCCTGCTCTCCCAAATCGCTAAGAAAACCGGCTTGCGACCCCAAGATCTCTAACCTACGGCCCCACCCGGCACGCCCCGCCCAACGCCGCCGCCACAATCCGATTCACATCCACCACATTGCAGCTCCCATTCGCGTCCACATCCGAAAACCCGCACACCGTCATCCCCAACACCGCATTCACCGTCAGCTGCAAATCCACCACATTCGCCGCGCCGTCCCCATTCACATCGCACGACCGAGCTCTCCCCGTATTCGCATCCACCATAAACACCGCGTCATCCACCGCCTCGAAATCCGAACCCACCACGCTCCCCAGCCGCGCCAGATTGTCGTTGTTCCAGCGCTCATCCGGAGCCCCCGAAATGTACCAAGCCGACCCGTTATCCGCCACGATCAACCCGTACTTCTTCATCGCCCGCAAAAGCACCTGCGCCTCCACCGGGAACGCCGAAACATCGAAGCCGGCCCGCAACCGGAACCTCTGCCCCATCGCCGGATACTGCGCCCCCGTCAAACTCGAAGCATAGTGCCGAGCCGGCCAATCGTACGCCCGCCGGGTCTGCGGAATCGTCAACCGAATCGCGTGTTTGATCTCGCCCGCGGCAACCTCGTCGTACCGCACCAGCCCCGGAAAGATCGGCAACCCCGCTGCATCCGCCGAAGTCCATCCCGCCGGACGCAACGTAGACGACCGCAAATTGTAAATCGCGCCCGACCCCGCCCGCCAACTGCCCGTCTGTGGGAACGCCGCGTACAACTCGTACAACACACAGTTGTCCGTATCGATCGCGATCGCGTGCCGATCCCCCGTGCTCGCGCTGCCCCCCTCAATCGGAGCATTCAACGGCACAGCATAAGGACCAGCATCGCTCTCATCCGCGTAGTCAAACGTAGCCGGATACTTCGCCTGCGCCCCACTCACCGTGATAAACGGAATCCCAATCGGCCCGCCATCCCACAGCCCCGACCCAAAGTCCGCATGCACCCGAGTCGCGGCGCCCACAGTGTTGACCATCGTCGCCGAGTTCGCGCTCACCGGCAGCAGATCCACCGGAGCATTCCAAACATCGTTCGGCGGCAGCACCGGACAAGCCCCAATCTTCGGCTGCGCCACAGCCATCCCCGCCAGCATCGAAAATAGAAACACTCGTAGCCAGATCATGTGTAGACAAGAAGCCCGCCGGACCTGCTACGTTTCAGTCATAGGTGCTTTATGCGCGAGACATACAACTTTCGCCCCGTCGACAATACCCTAGCCACCGCCGGCCTCCCAACCGAAGCCCAACTCCGCTCCGTAGCCGAGCACGGCTTCGAGGTCGTCATCAACCTCGCCATCGATAACACCGAAGCCGCCCTGGTCGAAGCACTCGGCCTAAACTACATCCACATCCCCGTAAACTTCGCCGCCCCCACTGAGCCGGATCTCCTCAAGTTCTTCGACGCCATGGACACCCACGCCGCCAGCAAACGTTTCGTCCACTGCGCCGCCAACAAACGAGTCTCTGTCTTCATTGCCCTCTATCGAGTCATTCGCCTGAACTGGGACCGCGACCCTGCCTTCGACCTGGTCCGCGACCTCTGGCAGCCCGACCCCATCTGGCAGTCCTTCATCGAGCAAATGTTAGCGAAGCACGCCGGCAAGTGAGCGACCCTCAGCGTCGCACTCTACGCCCTGCCGTCGAGATACGCGGCGGAACGTTCAACTCAAGCGTAGTAGCAGCCGCGAACCGAGGCTCTCCCTCGGCCACCGTTAACCACGCTTCGAGAGTGTAGGAGCGCGGAAAACCCACCACTGTGATCGCCGTGGGAACAGGTACGGTCTCGGTTGCCGTCCAACCCCCTACGTCGGTCGTATGTAGCACCTGCAGGAAACCTCTGTTGGCGGACCACGTCCACACGATGTTCCCGTTCCCATCGCGCAACCGCAGGTCGAATTCCTGACTGGAGGAGAACCGCACCTTCGGACCCGGTTCGGGAAGCGTATCCACCCGCATCGTCACCTGCCAATTCGCACCAGCGGCATCCAGGATCGCAGCCACGCCGAACCGCCCCGTCTCTCCCGCCGAGATCACCTGCTTCCCCACGTGCGCCTGCACCAAGTCAAAAGTTCGCGGACCCGCAATCGTATTCACCACCCGCCGCACCATGCCGATATTGTCGACATACTGCTCCAGCAATTCGCCCGCATCGGCGCACGTGTAGGGCTGAAACTGAACTTCCGCCGCGCTCCAAGACCCGGCCGGACCCTGGTACGCAACCGCGTCCTTCTGCGGCCTTCCCCATGCAGGGCACTGTCGACCGTAGGCGGCGAAGTCGCTCAGCCTCTGCGCGTCAAAAGAAGTGACCAACAGGTCCTGGCCCAGCTTCTCATCCCACGTCACGATGTTGCCGGACTCGTTCACCCGCGCCAGAATCGGAGTCGGGGCGAAGCCCTTCAAGCTGTAATAGACATGGCCCTTGATCAGCGACGAAGTGGAGACCCGGACCTCAAAGGTCGCCCCTGTTCTGGCATCACGATAGGTCCAAGCATTGCCACTTGCCAGCGGCAGATAGTCCGCGGCGCTGAGGCAACCGGCCAAACATAGCGCTAGGGCGAGGAGTACGTTCTTCTGCATCATGGGCCTCTCTGAAGACCACACTGCAAGTCGATCGCCGAACCGCACCGCAATGAAGCAGACCTGGAATCAGCGACTTGACTGGCAATCTCTCCAGCCATCCCACAACCTTGTGCGCATATTTACAAGGATGGGTTCCCGAAGTCACACCAAGGTCAGCCCGATATGCCCCGAAAAAATCCCTCACAACAAAACAAACCCAATTTCTTGCCCTCCATGTCCCCCTCATCCCCCGCCATTTCAACCACATCGCATTTGCAGCCGCAAAACGGCCCCTTAGCCGCTAAACTTGTAGTAGCCCCCGTGACCCGCTACTACTTCGACCACAACGCCACCACCCCGGTCACCCCCGAGGTCCTTGAGGCCATGCTGCCCGCGTTCACCGAAACCTACGGCAACGCCTCTAGCATTCACCACTTCGGTCAGGCCGCGCGCCACCAGTTCGACGCAGCGCGCAAACAAGTAGCCGACCTGCTCGGTGCCACCCCCGAAGAAATCGTCTTCACCAGCGGCGGCACCGAATCCGACAACATAGCCGTCCTGGGGGCCTCCTCTGGAGGCCATCTGCTCACGACAACCATCGAACACCCCGCAGTCCTCCAGACCGCCGGACGCCTGACCGGATGGAGTTGCGTCAACGTCGGCCCCACCGGCGTAGTCGACCCCGACGATATCCGCCGAGCCCTCAAACCCAAAACGACCCTGATCAGCGTCATGCACGCCAACAACGAACTCGGCACCATCCAACCGATTGAGGAGATCGTGAAGCTAGGCATCCCCGTCCACTCCGACGGCGTGCAAGCCCTGGGCAAGATCCCCGTCAACGTGCGCGATCTGGGCGTAGCCCTCTACTCCATCAGCGGCCACAAAATCGGAGCCCCCAAAGGCATCGGAGCCCTCTACGTTCGCAAAGGCACGAAGCTGAACGCGCGCCAGTTCGGAGGCCGTCACGAACGCGAGCGTCGCGCCGGAACCGAAAACGTCCCCGGAGCCATCGCCCTAGCCAAAGCCATGCAGTCGCATTTCGATACAGAACAACTCCGCGACCGCCTGGAACAAGCAGTCTTGCGCACCATCCCCGACACCCACGTGAACGCAGCAGGCTCGCCCCGCATCCCAAACACGACGAACATCCGCTTCGACGGCATAGACAGCGACGCGCTCTTAATCGCCCTAGACCTGCGTGGCTTCGCGGTCTCCAGCGGAGCCGCCTGCTCCAGCGGCGCCCCCGAGCCATCCCACGTCCTGCTAGCCATCGGCCTAACCCGCGAACAAGCCAGATCCAGCATTCGGTTCTCCCTAGGCCGAGGCAACACCACAGAACAAGTAGACGCCCTAGTAGAAGCCCTAACCGCCTCCGTAGCGCATCTCAGAAAGCTGTCCCCCGCTTATGTCTAAGCCCATCGCAGTGGCCATGTCCGGCGGCGTAGACAGCTCCGTTGTGGCGGGCCTCCTCCAATCCCAAGGCCAGCCGGTAATCGGCCTGACCATGCAGCTGTGGAACCAGCGCCGCCTCCCCGAAATCCAGTCCGACAAAGCCACCGGCCGCTGCTGCTCCATCGACGACGTCTACGACGCCCGAGCCGTCGCCCAAATCCTGGACATTCCCTACTACGTCCTAAACTTCGAAGACCGTTTCGAAGAACAGGTAGTGAAGCCCTTCGTCAGCGAATACCTCGCGGGCCGCACACCGATCCCGTGCACGCTCTGCAACAACTTCATCAAGTTCGATCAGTTCCTGGACATGGCCGCCGGCGTAGGAGCCGACCAAATTGCCACAGGCCACTACGCGCAGATCCGGCACAACGCCGAGACCAACCGCTGGGAACTCCTGCGCGGAGTCGATCACACCAAAGACCAGACATACTTCCTGTTCGGTCTCACGCAAGAGCAACTCTCCCGCACGCTGTTCCCGCTAGGAGCCATGCAGAAGACCGCAGTCCGCGAACTAGCCGCGCAGCTAGGCATCCCGACCGCAACCAAGCCCGATAGCCAGGAGATCTGCTTCGTCCCCAACGGCGACTATGCGGCCTTCATCGCGGCCTACTCGAAAGAGCAGGGAATCGCCTCGCCCGACAACACCGGCGAATTCGTCACCCCCGACGGCAAAGTCATGGGCGAACACGCCGGAGTCCATCACTTCACAGTCGGTCAACGCCGAGGCCTTGGCGTGGCCGCAGGCGAGCCGCTCTACGTCATCTCCACCGAGCCCGCTACCCAACGCGTGACCATCGGCCGCAACGAAGAGCTGCTGCGTTCCACCATGCGGGTCGCCGACATCAACTGGATTTCCATCGCCGAGCCCTCCGAGCCCATTCGCGCAGAAGTCAAAATCCGCAACCGCCACAACGCCGCCCTCGCGACCATCACGGGCAACGAAGTTGTGTTCGACGAACCACAACGCGCCGTCACCCCCGGCCAAGCCGCCGTCTTCTATCAAGGTGAACTGGTCCTGGGAGGCGGCTGGATAGCGTAAATGCTCGCCTACCTGCTGGTGCGCGCGATCCTGGCCTTTCCCTCTGCCGCGCCACTCTTCGCGAAGCTCCTCGATCGCTACGTCCCGCGTTACCGCAAGATCGCCCGCGACAACCTCCTCCGCGCCGGCTACACCAACCCCGTGCCCATCATCGACGGCGTCTTCCGCTCCATCGCCCGCATCATCGCGTCCTTCGCCCAGTTCCCCAAGATCAGTCGCGACAATGTCCACAACTGGATCCACTACGATGGCCTGGAAAACTTCACCGTTCCCATGTCCCGAGGCAAGGGCGTCCTGGTCGCAACCGCCCACCTGGGCAACTGGGAACTCAGCGCTTTCACCCACGCCTACATGACCGGACCCATGAACATCGTCGTGCGCCCCTTGGACAACAGGCGCCTCGACGCCTTCGTAGAGCATCGCCGAGCCCTCTCCGGCAACCCGATCATCCGCAAGAAGGAGGCAGCCCGCGGCATCCTCCGCACCCTCCATGCCGGCGAATCCGTAGGCATCCTGATCGACCAGAACTCCTCGCGTGAAGAAGGCGTCTTCATCGACTTCTTCGGACGCAAGGCCTGCGCCAACGCTGCCTTCGTCAAGCTCGCACACAAGACCGGAGCCGCAGTGGTCCCCGGCTTCGCGCTGTGGAACGAAGACGAGCAACGCTACGTCCTCCGCTTCTATCCCGAGATCCCCATGACCGGCGACGTGCAGGCCGACACTCAAGCCGTCCACAGCGTGCTCGAATCCGTCATCCGCGAATACCCCGACCAATGGTTGTGGATTCACCGTCGTTGGAAGACCCGTCCGCCGGGTGAGTGATGGCCCTCTAAGTGCAGCGGCCCTGATCATGATCACCCGCCTCGCTGCACTACTCGCTCTGCTGGGAACCACGCTAGCCGCTCAGTCAGCCGACTGGAACACAGTCAAGGCACTGACCACCGGAACGCCAGTGCGCATCACGGCCGGCCCGCGTACGGTGCGCGGCGAAATCATCCGCGCAACGGACGACGCTCTGGTGATTGCCTCGAGCAAGGGTCAGGAGATGTTTGATCGCCCGCAGGTCTCCACTGTGTCGCTGCGGAAGCTGAGCCATCGGGGAAGAAACACCTTGATCGGACTTGTGGCCGGGACTGGTGGCGGGCTGGGAATTGGCCTCGGCGCTCGAGCCAAGCGGGGCCAGTGGGAACTCATATCGAACGAGGCGGTTTTAGCGGCTTTTACGGCGGCCGGGGCCATCGTCGGGACCGTCGTGGGAGTGATTATTCCTTCCGGTGGCTGGCGTGAAATCTACAAGAAGTGAGGTGGGCGTTCTGCTTAAACTATCGATCGCGTTGCTGGCTGCTGCCGGATTGGCAGCCGCTCAAGGAACAGATGTCGGGCTGGTGGCCGGAGGCGGTGGCTTCACTGCCAGTGGTCCCACGCTGGCAACCTCGCAGGTGGGCGTGGAGGCGTGTTTCCTTTGCGCCGGCCGATTCGGAGTCTTCGCCGAGTACAGCCATTGGTTCACGTCCGGAACTACCTCTGGATACAACCCGTCTGATATGGTGCACCAGGCGGACTTGGGAGGCGGTGGTCTGCGGATTCAAGGGCGGGGGAGCGTTCGGCCTTTCATCGATGTAGGAGTGGTCGGCGGACGCGATACGCATTGGCAGGGCCCAGGAGGTGCGCTGGGAGGCGTCGTGGTGGGCGGTGGCGTGCGGATCCCGTTTCGCGAACACTGGTACATCCGCCCGCAAGTTCGAGCCTACGGTTTGTCTCCGCACACCATCGAAGGGATGAGTCCGCACTGGGCTGTCAGCGGACTCATTGGTATCGGTTACTCCTGGAAATAGCGGCGCTGCCTACTTCGCTTTCTTTGCGATGTCCGACTGCTGTTCCTTGAAGCCCGCCGGAATTTCAAACTTGGATGCGTCGACCGCAGCCGTGGAGAACATGCTGCGCTCGGTGGTCATCTCAAACAGCATGGTGGAACCTGGTTCTGCTTGCTGCTCTTCCGGCTTGTCTTCCTTCTTGCGTCCGAACCCGCCGAGCCTGCCCGCGATGCCCGCCACCGCTGCTCCCGTGGATTGCTTCGGCTTGTCGGCTTCCGGCGGAGCGTCCGCTACGGCTTGCAGGTCCGCAATCGATCCACCCATGCGGACGATGTTCTGCACCGGCACGCCGTCAACCTTGGCCATCTCCCGAGCCGCCTGCGCCATGCCTTGGACCATGTCGGGTTGCGCCAGCGCTTGCTGCTCCATACCCGGGCGGAAAATCGCGCCCAGCTTCTGCGCCATCTTCAACTCGAATGCCTTCACTTCCTCATAACCTGCCACAGGAGCCATCCACGCATCCGTCAGGAGGTTCATCGCGCCCGTCTGGCCGGACTCTTTGTCCTTGCCTTCGACTTCCATCGCGATCCGGAGTTGCTTGGCGTTCAGGCCACCGACGGTCTTGGTTTTCCCTGTGGCCTTGGCGGAGATCTTGAACTTGATCTCGCCCTTGGCCTGGTCCTTCTTTTCGCGCTTGGCCGCATCCGCCATGGCCTTGTCCATCGCCGCTTTCATCTGCGCGAACGTGACCACCGAATAGGTCTTCTTTTCCAGATTGATTTCGGTAATCGATTCCTTGTCCAGATCAATCACCGTGGCCGCGTCCTTGCGCGTGGTGACCATGCGATTGCCCTTCACCGAAACGGTGGAGATCTGCGCCTCCCGAGCTTTGCGCGTCAACGGACCGCCTAGCTTCAGCGCGTTGAACGCAATGCCACCGGTCATCTGGGCGCTGTCCTGATAGCTGAAGTCCGCCCGCAACCCCGCACAAGCGGTGGTGAGCAATACGGTGAGTAGAAGTGTTCGCATGAAAATTCTCCAATCAATGATCGGCAGTATGCGCCCGGCCTGTTAGAGACTGGACCGCAATTCCAGTCTACTCCCCACGGGAGTCAACCGAGTCGAGCATGAACTTCAAGACGCTATTTAAGGCGAGGGTCAAACCGGAATGGTTCTGACGGCCCAAACCGGATCAGGCTGAAGTCCGGATGATTCACATTGATGACGTAGTTGCTATCGCGCGGTACGACGGCCGAAGGAACTTTCAGGACGGCAGAAGTGCCGCTTGCAATCCACGCTTTGCCGTATTCTTGAGTGGAGGACGTCTCAACAGGCGAATGCCATCCTTTCACGAGGATCGACACGGGCACGTCGATGAGAGAGACGCGATCAGGAATCACGATTCGGGTCAGCACAAAATCCGGCGGGAGCCCATCGTAGTTCACTAGAATTTCAAGCACCGCGAGGGAACGGGAGCTTGAGCAATAGACCACTTCCACGCCCCGTGGGTTCCATCTTGCTCCGGCCTTAGCAGAACCGGTGCCATCGCTAGCAGCGTATTGACTGCGGTGCAGTCGATACGCCTCGATCATGGAATTCCGTGTTCCATCCGGGTCAAGATGGTCAGCACTCGTTCTTTGCCCGCTGGATCAGAAAGCAGAGAAATGGGTGTAGCGTAGTCGAGCGCCCGAACCGGTGTGCCAAGCCAGCGCAAGGCCTTCTCACGGTCGCCGAGGACCTCTGCCGCCCGCTCAATCACGCCGTCAACATCCACTTTCGCGGCGTCTTTGTCTTTTGCAATCGTCGCCATTCCAACTACCTCTTCCAGCAATTGGATTGTATCATGTGGAGTTTCACCGGACTCCGCGCGCGTCTCACTCTCAAAACCACTTTAGTCCGGAACGTGGCGCTGCGCCAGTGGCATTGTTCGGAGAGAGTTTATGGCACTCTGGGGAGTGCCATGGAACTAAGCCGGGCTGACAAATTGCGGGCCACCGCTCCTCAACTGATCGCTGATGTGACCTTCTACTCCGCGGCGGAAGGTGGCAGGGATGCGGCCGTGTTGCCAGGTTGGGGGTGTCCCTGTCTTTGTTCCAAATCCTCAACCGTTGGCGGTTGGGACGGTTGGCCAATACTCTATGAACCTTTGGCTCCTGGAGATCGCAGAAGACTCGGCTTTGTGTTTCTGTCGGGAGAAGAGGCTACAAGTGCGTTGCGTAAGGCCGGCAGGTTCTATCTTTGGGAAGCTGGCTTTATCGGTGAGGCCGTTGTTGTTGCTTAGAGCCGCGTCGCTTCTCCTCGACTAGCGAGAACTGCAGCTTCTTGTCTACTCCGTCTGCGCGGTCGAGACGCACGCGGACTTTGTCGCCGATGGAGAACTGGCGACGGTTCTTGTGGCCGACGATCTTGCGGGAGTTCTCGTTGTAGATGAAGCGGTCGCCGGGCAAGGTGTCGATGGGGACCAGTCCTTCGATGAAGAGTTCCTCCAACTCGACGAAGAAGCCGAACTTGGCGGTGGAGATGATCATCGCGGCGAACTCGTCGCCCACCTTGTCGAGCATGAACTTCACTTTTTTCCACTCGACCAATTCGCGCTCGGCGGCTGCTGCGCGGCGTTCGGTATCCGACGTTGCGTCGCCGATGGCATGCATGTCGGCTTCGTAGACGGTGCCGTCCAAGTGCGCGCCCAATGCCCGGTGGACGACCAAGTCGGGATAGCGGCGAATGGGGCTGGTGAAGTGCGTGTAGCTCGCGGCGGCCAAGGCGAAGTGGCCTTCGTTCGAATCGCTGTAGCGAGCCTGCCGTAACGAACGTAGCATCAAGTAACTCAGGATGCGCTCTTCCGGCTTGCCCGCCAGCTTTGCGACCAACTTCTGGTAGCTGCGCGAGGTCAGCCGGGGATTGTCCAAGGCGACTGTTGTGGCGCCGTACTTCGAGCCCTGGAACTTCTTCACCGGGGCCGCGCCGCCCGCGAGCGAGTAGCCAAAGTGTGTGGCAACCTCTTCGAAGTCGAGCACTCGCTTCGGGTCCGGCCGTTCATGGATGCGGTACAGAGTCGGAACTTCGAGTGACTCCAGATGCGACGCCACGGCCTCATTGGCCGCCAGCATGAACTCCTCGATCAACCGGTTCGCGATGGTGCGCGCGGCCCGCGAGACTCCGGTCATCGCGCCGACTTCATCGAATTCGAGTTGGGCTTCGGGTAAGTCGAAATCAATCGACCCGCGCTTGACCCGCTTGCGCGTCAACACTAGAGCGAGCTCTTGCATCCATTCGAAGCGCTGCACCAGCGGAGCGTAGCGCTCGCGCAACGCGACATCGCCTTCCAGCAGTTGGTACACGGCGGTGTAGGTCATCCGCTCCGCGCTGCGAATCACTCCGCGCGTGAAGCGTTGCGACACCACATCGCCCGTCGCGTCCATCTCCAAGATGGCCGACATCACCAGCCGGTCTTCATGGGGTCGCAACGAACATTGATCCGTGGATAGTTCCAGCGGCAACATCGGAATCGCGCGATCCGGGAAGTATACGCTGGTGCCGCGGAGGAACGCCTCGCGATCGATGGGCGATCCCGGGCGCACGTAGTAACTCACGTCGGCGATATGCACCTGCAGTGTCCAGTGGCCGTTGGGGAGCTTCTCCACCCACACGGCGTCATCGAAATCGCGAGCCGTCTCGCCGTCGATCGTGACGATATCGAGCGAGCGGAAATCCTCGCGCTTGGCGATCTCCTCCGGCGGAGGCGCTGTCCCGGCGAGTGCCTTGGCTTGCTCCAACACGTCGTCCGGGAACACGTGCGGGATGTGATGCGAGCGGATCAGGATCTCGACGTCGATCCCGAAATCTCCTGGATTCCCTAGGATCTCAATCACGCGACCCATGGGTCGTTCGCCCGGCTCCCCGAAATCGAGGATCTCAGCCGTGACGATCATGCCGTCCAGATCTTCCGGGCGAGCCACGGTCTTGGTTTCTGGACCCACGCGATCGGGACTCGCGGCCTTCTTCGGCAACGCCATGAACTCTGGAATCTCGATCCACTGCGACAAGCGGTCGTCATGCGGCACCACGACGAACCCTCGGCGGGCCACGCGGAACTCGCCGACTACTGTGGTGTGCGCCCGGCGCAGGACCTGCAAGATCACGCCGCTGGCTTTGCCGTCCGATTCAATGCGACCTAGCCGCACCACCACGCGGTCCCCGTGCATGGCATGGGTCGCGCCTTCTTTGGGAATGTAGATATCTCCGCGCAGGCCGGTGATGGGGATCTCCGGAGTCACGAACGCGTAGCCGTCGCGGTGCGCGTGTATCCGCCCGACCGCGTACTCGCGCCCGATGCCGACGGCGGTGTAGTGCCCCGAGCGTGTCTCCACCAGTTCGCCACTCTGCACCAGCTTGGCGAGTTCGGCTTCGATCATCGCCCGAGTTTCCCCCAGGCGCGCCCGTTCGCGAACCAACTGTTTCAGATTCGCTTGCCCGTGCGACAACTTGCGGATATATAGAATGAGAGGCTGGGCCACGCCCTATTATAGAGAAGACAACTCCATGGAACTGAAATCTATCCGCCTCGACATTCCGGAAAACGCCAATATCATCCTCGGCCAGAGCCATTTCATCAAGACCGTGGAGGATATCTACGAAGCCATCGTGACTACGGCTCCGCAGATGAAGTTTGGAGTGGCGTTCAGTGAAGCCTCGGGGGCTTGTCTCATCCGAGTGGAAGGCAACGACGATGCCCTCAAGGCCAGCGCGACGCAGAACGCCCAAGCCATCGCGGCCGGACACATCTTCATCATCGTGATGCGGGATGGTTTTCCGATCAACATCCTGAAACGCATCCAAGACGTCCCCGAAGTGGTGGGCGTTTTCTGCGCCACGGCCAACCCGGTGGAGGTCATCGTGGCTGAGTCCGAGCAGGGGCGGGGCATCCTTGGCGTGATCGACGGCAGCTCGCCCAAAGGCGTTGAGGGCCCTACGGATATTGAATGGCGGCACGACCTTCTCCGTAAGATCGGGTACAAGCGCTAAGGTGTTTGCCTCGGTGGTTCGGAGGGCCGGTCTCCATTACACTGGAGTACATCGAGGCTCTTTAGTAGGGAATGCAGCATCCGGCACGGATCGGCAAATACGAGGTCAACGAGTTCCTGGGCGGAGGCATGTCTCATGTCTACCGCGCGACGGACACGGTCCTCGGACGCCAAGTGGCAGTCAAAGTTTTGACCGAGGCCGCCATGGCCGATCCTGAAGCGAAAGACCGTTTCCTGCAGGAAGCGCGACTGGCTTCCAACATCCAGCACGAAAACATTATTTCGATTTATGATTTTGGCGAAGACGCCGGTCGACCGTTCATGGTCATGGAGTTCGTCGAGGGCGAAAGCCTGCGCGCTGCCATCGAAGGTGGTCGAGCCGGGGACATCCCGGAACGCATCCGCATCGCCCGCCAAGCCGCCCGTGCGCTGGAACACATCCATACACGCAAGGTGATCCACCGCGACATCAAGCCCGAGAACATCCACCTCGACCGCATGGGCAAGGTCCGCTTGATGGATTTCGGCATTGCCAGTTCCACCGGTGCGGTCGCGCTGAAAGCGGGCAGTACGACGGGGACGCCGTTTTATATGGCACCCGAACAAGTGCTCGGGGTGGACGTTACGATTCAGGCCGACATCTATTCGTTCGGGATCGTGATGTACGAATTGTTTACCGGGAAGAAGCCGTTCCTGGGCGATACGGTGGAGAAGATCTTTGAGTAGATCCTGCACACTCCGGTGGATTTTCAACCGTTGATTGCGGCGGATGTTCCGAAGTCGGTGATCGACGTGATCGCGCGCTGCACGTCAAAGAAGTTGATCGAACGGCCCGCAACGCTCGCGCCGGTGGTGGATGCGTTGCAGGCGGCCGCGACGCTGCAGCCTGCGGCTCCGCGTCCCGTGGCGGAAGTCACACCGGGTATCTTATCGCCGTCGGCGCAGCGGCCTCCTTCGCAAGTGCGGCTCTCGATGCCTCCGCCGCCCGATCCGCAAAAACAAAGCGCTGCCGCGGCGCCCGCTGGCAACGCAGGGAGAAGTTTTCTCCTGGTGGTGGGTGGGGCGATCGCGGTCGCGCTGGTGATTTACGGGGTGGTTAGCGTCGCTGGGAAGTAGGGCGTCTGTCCGCTCCCTTACGGTCGCGGTTCTGTGTCGGGTGCTCTGGCCATGCCAAGCGGTCAACAATCGTGGACACAGAACCGCCACGCGTCAGCGTGCGGACAGATGGGGTACTTCCCCTAGACCGCGTACGTGGGCGGCTTCACACCCTTGTTGCGCAGATACATGTCGCTATAACCGCGCGTGTGGCCGGTGTGGACCATCGCATTTAGCAACAGGCTGAGGCCGGTCATGGCCTGCTTGCCGTTGCCGAAGGACTTGGTCATGTCCGCCGCGGTCAGTTGCTTCACCACGCCGATGGACCAGTCAAATACGTCGTTCAAATACTTCACCGAAGTGGCCTTGGTGAAGTCGCCCTTGGCCGGAGCAGTTGGAGCCGCGCCTTTGCCCAGTCGTCCCAGGTAGAAGCCTTCGGCCTGGCCGATGTGCTGCATGACTTCGCCAAACGAACGCGCGCCGTCGCCGGTCGCACGCTCGCCGGTGAACGGCGTATAGCTGTAGCCATCCGCGGGCATCGCTTCGGCGATGGCGAGCGTATATTTCTTCGACCGTTCCCACCAGCCGACCCAGTCGGTGATTTCCCCGTCCTGGCCTTTCAAAAGCGGCACAGCCGCAGCAGCGGCTACCAGTCCACCAATTGCATGACGTCGATTCATTCGAATCCTCCCTCGTATATTGTAGTGCCGTACGCCATAATCGAAGTATGGGTCTCTCCCAATCCTTCTTCGGTACCAAATTCGCCATCTCTGAGCATGACCTCCAGACGTATTTAAGTGAGGCTCTCTCGGCGGGCGGCGAATATGCGGACCTCTACTTTGAGTACATAACGAACACCTCCATCGGCATCGATGAAGGCATCGTGAAAAGCGCCAGCGAGTCGGTCACGCTGGGCGTTGGCATACGTGTCATCGCCGGCGAACGCACGGGCTACGCGTATAGCGACGACCTCAGTCCAGAGAAGATCCGCAAGGCCGCGCGTGTGGCCGCGTTGATCGCCAAGGGTCCGGCTAGCATCGTGACAACTGGCTTTGAAGAGGCCAAGAAACACAACCTCTATCCTATGTTGGTCACGCCGCATGAAGCGGAACTCAGCGCCCGCGTGGACTTGGTGAAGCGCGCCGATGCTGCCGCGCGTGCGTACGATTCGCGCATCTTCCAGGTGCAGGCCAGCTACGCCGACAGCGTTCGCGAAATTCTGGTCGCCACCAGCGACGGCCAACTGACCTTCGATCGCCAGCCGATGGCTCGCATGAGTGTCTCGGCTCTGGCTCGGGAAGGGAAGGACGGCGTTCCGCAACAAGGCTACTCCGGTGGCGGCGGGCGCGTGACCTTCGACTTCTTCCTCACTGAGAAGACGCCCGAACATTTTGCCAAGGAAGCCGCGCGTCAGGCGATTGTGCAGCTCACAGCGATCGATGCGCCGGCTGGTGAATCGGTGGTGGTGCTGGGACCAGGCTGGCCGGGCATTCTGCTGCACGAAGCCGTGGGGCATGGACTGGAAGCCGACTTCAATCGCAAGGGAGTCTCTGCTTTCAGCGGTCGCGTTGGACAGCAAGTGGCGAGTCCTCTTTGCACCGTTGTTGACGATGGCACCATCGGTAGCCGCCGGGGATCGTTGAACGTCGACGACGAAGGCACGCCTACGCAGAAGAACGTCTTGATCGAGAACGGTATCCTGCGGGGTTATCTGCAAGATAAGCTGTCGTCGAAGCTGATGGGGTCTGCGTCGACCGGAAGTGGCCGGCGGGAGAACTATCAAAGCATCCCGATGCCGCGCATGACCAACACTTATATGTTGGCTGGCGAGAGCGATCCTTCGGAGATCATCCGCAGCGTGCCCAAGGGTATCTACTGCGCGACGTTCGGCGGAGGCCAGGTCGACATCACTAGCGGCAACTTCGTCTTCCAAGCGACCGAGAGCTACCTGATCGAAAACGGCAAACTCACACGCCCGGTGAAGGGCGCGACGCTGATCGGCAACGGACCCGAGGCGCTCAAATACATCAGCATGGTCGGTAACGATCTGCAGCTCGACGAAGGTATCGGAACGTGCGGCAAGGACGGGCAGAGCGTGCCCGTCGGCGTCGGTATCCCCACCGTGAAGATCGACAAGATGACGGTGGGAGGGACCGCCGCATGAGCGATCTCTTAGATATTGCGCAGTCCGCCGTCGATCTCGCGTTGAAGTCCGGTGCGACGGACGCGGAGTGCACCCTCTCTGAGGGCGAAGAGTTCTCGGTCGGCGTGCGCATGAAGGAAGTCGAGAAACTGACACAGGCCGGTTCGCGTGGCGCGGGCATCCGCGTTCTGATCGGCAAGCGGGCGGGTTCTTCCAAGACCTCCGATCTGACGCCCGAAGGCATTCAGGCCATGGTGAAATCGGCCATGAATCTCGCGGCGATTACCTCTGAAGATCCCTTCGCCGGGCTTCCGGACGCTGACGAATACGGCCAGCTTTCGACCGACCTGCGCCTCTATGACGAGTCCATCGCTAAGATGGACACCGAATGGAAGATCGCGCAGGCGATTCGCGCCGAAGAGACCGCGTTGGCGTTCGATCCTCGCATTGAGAATTCCGAAGGCGCGGGCTTCGACACTTATATTGGTTCGCGCGCGTTTGTGAACTCGCGCGGATTCCGTGGCAGCTACCGGACGTCGACCTGTGGGCTGAGCGTTGTTCCGGTCGCGAAGGAAAACGGAGCGATGGAGCGTGACTACTGGTCCAGCGCTGCCCGCGAAGCCTCGCGGCTGGAGAGTCCGGAAGAGGTCGGTCGCCGCGCCGCTGAGCGTGCAATTCGCCGCTTAGGCGCTCGCAAGATCCCGACGCAAAAGGTCCCTGTCATCTTTGAACCGCGCACGGCACGATCGTTTCTCAGCGACATCTTCGACGCGGTTAATGGCGGAGCTGTCTACCGTGACGCGTCGTTCTTAGCCGGCAAGCTGGGCGAGAAGATCGCATCCGAACACCTTACCGTGATTGACGACGCCACGATTCCCGGCCTGTTCGGCAGCACGCCGTTCGACGACGAAGGTGTGCCGTCTCGTCGCACCGTGGTGATCGAACGCGGCGTGCTCAAGAGCTACCTGCTCAATACCTACACGGCGCGAAAGCTGGGCCTCAAGACCACCGGCAACGCCTCGCGCGGACTCTCGGGTGCGCCCGGCGTCGGAGCCGGCAACTTCTACATCGAAGCGGGAGAGCGCACTGAAGAGCAACTCATCGCCAGCATTCCGCAGGGCCTCTACATCACGGAGCTGATCGGAGCTTCCGCCAACAACGCGACTGGCGACTATTCGTCGGGTGCGGCGGGGTTGTGGATTGAGAATGGCAAACTGACGTATCCTGTTTCGGAGATCACCGTGGCTGGAAACCTCAAGCAGATGTTGATGGACCTGGAGCAACCCGCATCCAACCTGGAATTCCGCAGCTCCCTCGCCGCGCCCTCCATTTTGATTCGGGAGATGATGATCAGTGGTCAGTAATACACTCCTCAAACCGAAGGCGCAAGATCGCACGCAGATGTACTTGATCGGGGTGTGCGTGGTGGTGGTGAGCGCGCTCGTGCTGTATTTGCAGCTTTCGAAGCCAGCAGGCCCGAAAGAAATTCCCCTGACTGGGGAGGCCAAGGGCTACATCTCAAACCTCGCGCTGGGCGACGTCGGGATACAGGCCAAGCTGGATTACTTCGGACAGAAAGTAGTCGAGATCAGTGGCACGATAGGCAACAACGGACCGCGGAACTTGGGAGTAGTCGAGGTCAGTTGCGTGTTCCGCGATTATGCGGGCAAGATCCTCTCACGCCAACGCGCCCCCATCGTGAGCGTGAAGATGGGTGGGCTGAAGCCGGGCGAAACGAAGCCGTTCCGGTTGCCGTTCGATGCGATCCCGGAGGGCTGGAACAACCAGATGCCACAGCTAGTGATTGCCGGCATCGAATTTCAGTAGCGCTTCTAGATCTTCAACAAGCGGCAGCAGGTCAGCCGCTAACCCACAGGCTAGCGCCCGACGGAAGTAGTTCAGCAGCACGCGACCGGTCGCTGCGTCGTCGAACACTCCACCGACGTGTGTGGCCTGTGCGGCCATGGCTACGAAGTTACGTAATCTTGCGGAGGCGGCTTCCATGCCTTCGTCGAAGAACGAGAATACGGCGGCATAGCGCGCGGGGATTTGCGCGGGATGCAGGTCCCAGCCTTGATAGAAACCGTTGTAGAGGGCTCGGCGGGTGTTGTGGTAGTGGAGCTTCCAGGCCTCCTGCACGTTGGACCCCTTCAGCGGGAGCACGTTGGTCGCGCCGTCGGAGAGCCATACGCCGGTGCCCGCTAGCTGCAAGAGCATGTGCGATCTGGCAAAATCACAGGCCGGGTGCAGCAGGTCTTGTTGTGCGATGCCGAGGCTTGCTAGGTAGTCGTAGGCTCCAAAGTGCGCTCCTACGCAACGGCCTTCACAGGCGTCCACCAACTCGCGCAGGTGCAACACGGCTTGCGGGGTTTCCACCATCAGCTCGACCCCGATTTGCGGAGGCAAGACTTCCACCAGCGCGGTGACGTCGGAGACAGAGGCGACCTTTGGCAGGGTGACGACGAAGTTTTCGGGTAGGGAGCCTCCGACGTTGTCGAGAAACAGGTGCAGAGTCCGAAAGCCTCGCGGGCCGGCCTTCACGCGGATGCCGCATTGCCGGGGCAGGGTGGCCGTTTTGATCTCGCGCGCCGCGTTGATCGCCGCCGCGTCTTCTTCGGCGTCCGGGCGGATGCCGAAGCCGTCCTCGAAGTCGATGCGGAAGTCCTCGACGGGTTCGCGGTCCAACTTTTCAGAGACGCGGGCGGCGACTTCGTCGGATAGGCCCAGAGCGGCCTGCAAATCGTACGCGGCCGCTGCTTTTCGGGCCAGTTCGCCCAATTTTTTGCAGGTTGAAGCTTTAAATAGGTGAGCGCCTCCATAGGCCACATGGATGGGCTGCGTACGCGCTAAAATAGAAACAGGCATTTCCTTGAATCCTGAGTATAGACCTCTTCTGCATCGCTACGCCGTTTTGCTAGCGGTTTGCACCCTTTTCCTCGTGGTTGCCGGAGCCTCCGTCACCAGCAAGGAAGCTGGGCTTTCCGTGCCCGATTGGCCGCTTTCCTACGGGCAAGTGCTGCCGGAGATGACGGGCGGCGTGCTGTTTGAAACCGGGCATCGTTTGGTGGCGACCACCGTTGGTTTCATGACGATCATTCTGGCGGTCTGGATTCAGCGTGTTGATCCGCGGGCGTGGATGCGCAAGCTCGGTTGGATGGCGCTCGGCGGCGTTGTTGTTCAAGGCTTGCTGGGCGGGATGACGGTTCTGTGGCTGCAGCCTCCCGCCGTGAGCACGGCTCACGCATGTCTAGCGCAACTCTTCTTTTCTACGACCGCAGCTATTGCGCTGTTCACTTCGCGCCGTTGGCTAAACGGAGCGGAAACGGTGGAGGATTACGGCAAACCCTCTTTGCGCGGGCTCGCGATTGTCGCGCCCATCTTGGTTCTGTGCCAGATCGCGCTCGGAGCGGCCTTCCGCCATCGCGCGATCAGCTTGATTCCGCACTTGGGCGGATCCATCTTAGTAGCTCTTTCTTTGCTCACCGTGGGCATGTTCGTGTTGACTCAGTTCCCTAAACACGACGCGTTGCGTAAAGCCGCGCATGGCATGTTGGGCATGACCACTTTACAAGTGTTCTTGGGTCTGGGAGCATACTGGGCGCGCCTCGACGCGGCCAACAGTCCGTTGCAGATGGTCCTGGTTACGGTTACACACGTGGCTGGCGGCGGATTGACTTTGGCGTTCACGATTTTACTTTCTATTCAGATCCGGCGCTACGTGCGGGCTCGCGTCACGGAGCCCTCGCAATCCCGAGCGGCGGTGACGTCATGAACCGCTTCTTCGAACTAACCAAGCCGCGTATCACCGTGTTCATTCTGATGAGCACTCTGATTGGTTTCGTGTGCGGGACGCGACTCGGTACGCCCCTGACAAATCCCTGGACTTGGATGCAGTTGCTGCACAGCCTGCTGGGTACGTTCCTGATCGCGAGCGGCACGGCGGCGCTGAATCAGTGGTACGAACGCGAAGGCGACGGCTTGATGCATCGCACGATGAAGCGGCCCATTCCGTCCGGCCGCGTCACGGCCGAGGCAGCACTGATTTTCGGAATCATCATCTCCGCGGCCGGCTTTGCCGAACTCTATCTCATGGTGAATCCGCTTTCGGGCGGACTTGCGTTGTTCACGCTCGCCAGTTACTTGTTTGTCTACACGCCGCTCAAGCGCGTGTCGCCCATTTCGACCACCATCGGCGCGATTCCCGGAGCCATGCCTCCACTGATCGGCTACGCCGCGGCCTGTGGGCACTTGAATTACGAAGCGGGGATCTTGTTCGCCATTCTGTTCGTCTGGCAGTTCCCGCACTTCTACGCGATTGCGTGGATGTATCGCGAAGACTATGCCCGCGCCGGTATCCGCATGCTTCCGGTGGTTGAGCCGGATCTCGATTCCACGGCTCGTCGCATCCAATGGTTCTCGCTCCTCCTGGTGCCGATCAGCCTCGCGCCGAAGTTCATGTCAATGGCGGGCAACGTCTATCTGGTGGGCGCGATTCTGTTGAGCGCCTTTGTGGTCTACACCGCCATGCAGGCCGCCGCGATGCGGACGATGGTCCAAGCTCGCCGTGTGCTGCTCGCGAGCATTATCTACCTTCCGGTCATCTATGGTCTTCTGGCGTTCGATAGCTAGTGTTGCGGTGTTGGTGTTGGCCGGGTGCTCATCGGAGCCCGACCTGCCGACGCTTGGCGCCATCGCTCCGTTCAAGCTTACGGAGCATACCTCGCAGCCTTTCGACTCCGCAGCGCTAAACGGCAAGGTGTGGATCGCCGACTTCATGTTCACCACCTGTCCGGGGCCGTGCCCGCGCATGAGTTCGCAGATGCATCAGGTGCAGATGGAGCTGGAAGGGCAGGGCATCCAGTTAGTCTCTTTCACCGTCGACCCCGAACACGACACCCCCGAAGCGCTCGCCGCCTATGCGCAGAAGTTCAAAGCGTCGCCCGGCGTGTGGCACTTCTTGACGGGCGAAAGAAGCAATCTGAACCACCTGGCGAAGGACGTTTTCAAACTGGGCGTGGTCGATGGGTCGCTGGAACATTCTACGCGTTTCGTGTTGGTGGATCGCACGGGCCAAATGCGAGGCTACTACTTGACCTCCGAACCCGACGCCATCCCGCGATTGATCAAAGACGCCCGCGCTATACTGGAATCTTAAATGGACATCATCTCTCACCTACCCGACCTCAATGCGGCGCTCAACGCCCTCGCCGCGATCCTGCTTGTCCGCGGCGTCATCCTGATTCGCGCGGGTCGCCGCAATCAACACCGGAAGACGATGCTGGCGGCCTTCGCCACCTCCATCGTGTTTCTTGTGAGCTATCTTATCTACCACTTCAACGTGGGCTCAGTGAAATTTGAACATACGGGAATGCTGCGCACGGTCTATATTACGATTCTGCTGACGCACACGGTTCTGGCGGCGACGGTGCCGTTCCTCGCCGTGATCACGCTGCGGCGGGGATTGAATAACGATTTGCGGCGGCATGTGAATCTTGCCAAATGGACGTTCCCTATCTGGCTCTATGTCAGTGTCACCGGAGTGGTGGTGTACTGGATGTTGTATTGGTTGTAGACTAGAAGCGTTCAGGAGGGGCCTTATGCGGTTCGCCATTCTCGCGGTGTTCGCCGTTAGCCCGGCTTTGTGGGCGCAGGGAAATGTCACCATTCCCTCCGGCTTCGGTCGCATCTTGTTTCCAGGTGGACAAGCTCCAACCACGGACGCAAACGCTTCGCCGTTCGGGCGGATCATTTATCCCGGCACCGGCGCTCCCGCAGTAACGCGCGACGTGCAGGCGAACCCGGCTCCGGCTGCGGTGCATCCTGGTCATGCGGGTCCTGCGATTGTGCCCTATCCTGTCTATTTTGCCGGCGGCAACTATCTGCAATACGATCCGCCTCAGGCCAAGCTTGCCAGCCAGTATGCTCCGAATCCGCAGCAGCCTGATGCTTCGCCCGTAGTGATCGTCAATCAGTATTTTCGGCCGGATGCGCCTATGTCGCCGCAGGTTTCGTTGGCCGCTCCGGTGGCCGCGGTCGAGTTGAAGGTGACGGCGGAGAATCAGGATAAGGACACCATCTTCCTCATCGCGATGAAGGATCACACTATCTATGCGGCCAGCGCGTATTGGGTGGAAGACGGCACGCTGAACTACGTCACGATTCAGGGTAGCCAGAACAGTGCGTCGATGGATTTGGTGGACCGCGAGTTGAGCCGTCGGCTGAACCGGGATCGCAAGGTTGCGTTCGGGTTGCCGGGGAATTAGCTTAAGAACTTTCCAATCTCTGCGACAACATCCGGCTTTTCGTCCAGCACTAAGTGACCTGCTCCAGGTACGCGTAGAAGCTGCAAGCCCGGTGCGAACTTCAGCCAAGCTTCCGCTTGCTGAATGGGTGAAGTACGATCTTTGTCGCCCCACACCAGCATCGATGGGATGGTCAACCGGTGCAACCAACGCGTGAACTGCGTGTCCATAACGCTGGGCAGCACTCTGCCGAAGCTCGCGCCTTCGCGCGGGTCCGCGGGACCGGTCGCATGCTCCATAATCAGCGGGACGTTCTCTGTGAGGTAGCTGAGGACGTCGTCTGGAGCGATCTTCGAGAAGTCGGTCAATGGATAGCCGGGGACATTGAGACCTGCCGGCGAAACCAGCACGAGTTTGCGAACGCGTCGACGATGTTCGGTTGCGAACTGCGCGGCCAGGCGGCCACCCATGGAGAAGCCGACCAGATCCACTTCGGGGATGCCGAGCTGGTCGATGAGATCCAGATAATGCATCACGTAATCGTGGATCGTAGTTAACGTGGGGTCGTCGCCCGATTGGCCCCAGCCGGGATGGTGGGGAGCCAAGACGCGGTGGTGTTCGGTCCAGGGCAGTGCGAAATCCAGGCCATGCCAGGTGCCCGCACCGTGCAAGAAGAGAAGCGGAGGTCCGCTGCCGGCGCTCTTCATGACTACCTTGGTTCCGTGGACAGAAATCGTTTCTGATTGAAACGTCATTCTAGTGGTGCCCCGCGGCGTAGATCACAGTCGGTTCGGTTGGCGGTAGAACTTTCTCGCGTCGAGGCATGCAGAGGTCGTTCAAGCGAGCCATTCTCGCCGCCTGCTTGCCCGCGCTCTTCGCGTCCCGCTCTTTGAACTCGGGCAGGACTTCCTTGCCGAAGAGTTCGATGGACTCGCACAGTAGGTCATGCGGAAGATTCCCCGCCTGCGAGAGGCAGATAACTTGATCGATGCCCACCGCTTCGAATTCGCGCAGTTGCTGCCGCAAGCGATCCGGGTCACCGACGCAATCCTGCGTGCGGCCTTCGGGATTCGCGAACTCTTTCGGGTTGTTGCGGTACTCGTCCCAGATGTCGGTCTTCGCCGGGGTGTGCGCTCCGAAGAAGCTGTAGTGGCCGAGCCCGTAGATGAAGAAACCGTAATTCTCCGCACCGAGCGCCAGCGCTTTCGCGTCATCCTTCATACACAGAAACGGACAGGCAATCGCGATCTGCGCATTCACCGCGTAGCCGATCGGCTCGCATTCCTTCTCTAGCGTTTCGTAGTAGAGGTCGACGTATTGCTTGGCCTGATCGGGTCCCACGAAGGAGAAGGTAAGCGCTCCCACACCGAGCCGCGCCGCCTGCGCGATCGAAGTGCGGTTGCTGCAAGCCATCCACAACGGAGGATGCGGCTTCTGCATCGGCTTGGGCTGGATGTTGCGCCCCGGCATGCTGAAGTACTTGCCCTGATAACCGGCGTACGGCTCCTGCACCATCATCTCGATGGTTTGCCGCGCGGCCTCGAGCATGGCCTGCTTCTTCTCTTCCTGCGGAACATGGAAGCCGCCGAGCTCCGTCTCCGTAGCTCCCGCACCGAAGCCGAAATCGCAGCGGCCGTTGCTGACTAAGTCGAGCGTGCCGATGCGTTCGGCGACGCGGGCCGGGTGATTGATGTTGGGCGGCATGTGAACGATCCCATGTCCGATGCGTGCGGTCTTGGTGCGCTGGCTGCAAGCTCCAAGGAACACTTCCGGAGCGGAGGAGTGCGCGTATTCTTCCAGGAAGTGATGCTCGGTCGCCCAGATGTAGTCGTAGCCGACGCGGTCGGAAAGTTCGACCTGGTCGAGCGCGTTCTGGAAGAGCCGATGCTCGGAGTCGGGCGTCCAAGGACGCGGGAGTTGGTGTTCGTAGAAGCCGCCGAATTTCATGACTCTTTATTATGCAGCGGAGGGGGGCAATGCCGCTCGGGGGCATGAGCACGCGCTCAGCTATCATGTAACTCATGAGCCGGCTCACTCCTTCCTTCCTTACGATCGCCCTCGCGGCATCCGCCTTTGCGCAACCTGGCGCGCAACCTGCGAAACCTGCGCCGGCCCCTCCTACTGACGTAGCATTGCGCGCGGCGGCACCTGCCGAGTGGTTGAACTACGGTCGCGACTACGCGGAGACGCACTACAGCCCGCTCAACCAGATCACGGTCGCGAACGTCGCGAATCTCAAGCCCGCTTGGTCCTTCGACCTCAGCGCAGCGGGGAGCCCGGCGGGTCCGCTGGAAACTACGCCCATCGTCTCGAACGGCGTCATGTACGTCAGTGGCCAGTGGAGCACGGTGTTTGCCATCGACATTCGCACAGGTCAACTGAAGTGGAAATGGGACCCGCAACTCCCACGCACCGGCGGGCCGCGCCTCTGCTGCGGATCGGTGAATCGCGGCGTCGCGATTTATCAAGGCAAGGTCTTCGTCGGCCTGCTCGATAACCGCCTGGTCGCGCTCGACGCCAACACCGGCAAGGTCGCATGGGACGTGCAGACGTCGGTGGATCTCAAGGAATCGTACTCCATCACCGGCGCTCCGCGCGTAGTCAAAGGCAAAGTCATCATCGGCAACGGTGGAGCGGAGAACGCGGTGCGCGGCTACTTCACTGCGTATGATGCCGAGACCGGCGCGCTCGCGTGGCGCTTCTTCACCATCCCGGGCGATCCGTCGAAGCCGTTCGAGAATCCGGAACTGGAGATGGCGTCGAAAACTTGGACCGGCGAATGGTGGAAGTATGGCGGAGGCGGCACCGTGTGGGACGGGATGGCGTACGATGCCGAGCTCGACCTGCTCTACATCGGCACCGGCAACGGCGGCCCGTGGGATCGCAATTTCCGCAGCCCGCAAGGCGGCGACAATTTGTTCCTCTCGACGATCCTTGCCATTAAGCCCGACACCGGTCGCATGGCGTGGTATTTCCAACAGGTGCCCGGCGATCAATGGGATTACACCACCGTGCAACCGATGATCCTGGCGGACCTGCGCATCAACGGGCGCGATCGCAAGGTGCTGATGCAGGCTCCGAAGAATGCGTTCTTCTACGTGATTGACCGCGTCACCGGCGAATTCATCTCGGCCAAGCAATACAGCCGAGCCACGTGGGCCACCGGGCTCGACGAGAAGACGGGCCGACCCATTGAGGCTCCCAACGCGCGTTACGGCAAGGAACTGGTCACGCTCTCGCCCGGACCCGTGGGCGCGCACAACTGGCAGCCGATGGCCTTCCATCCCGGCACTGGCCTGGTGTACTTCGCGGCGCAGATGAGCGCTTTCGAATACGGCATCGATGGCGAGTACGTGTATAACAAGGGTGGCCGTAACCTAGGCGTGATCGCGCGCCCCGGCGCACTGCCGCGCGTGGAAGGCGAGCCGCCTCCGGTCAACACGTGGTTCGTGGCGTGGGACCCCATCGCGCAGAAGGAAGTGTGGCGCGTGAACTACACCGGCGGCAGCGGCAGCGGCACGCTCACGACTGGCGCGAATCTGGTTTTCCAAGCGAGCCCGCAAGGTAACCTGACCGCCTACAACGCCCAGACCGGCGCGAAGTTGTGGGAAGGCGCAGTCGGTGGAGGCGCGGCGACGCCAGTGAGCTATGAGCTTGACGGGAAGCAATACATCGCGATTGCGGGTGGACGTGGGGCCGCGAATCAGGCGGCGGAGAAGGTCACGGTGTTCTCGCTGGACGGGAAGTAGCCCAGCAGGAGGTCATGAAGTCTAGCTCACGGCACTACTGACCCCGCTACAGCCCCCACTTCCAATTTCGGATCTCCGGCATGTCTTCGCCATGCTCGTGAATGTATGCCTTGTGGTCGATCAAGCGATCGCGCAGAAACTGCTTTGTATAGCCCGCGCGCGCGCCTAACCCTGGGACTCGATCAATCACGTCGCCCGCCAGGTGGAAGCGGTCGAGATCGTTCAACACCGCCATGTCGAACGGAGTTGTCGTGGTGCCTTCCTCTTTGTAGCCGCGCACGTGCAGGTTGTCGTGATTGGTTCGCTTGTAGACCAGGCGATGGATCAGCCACGGATAGCCGTGGAACGCGAAGATGATCGGTTTGTCGGTGGTGAAGAGCGCGTCGAAGTCGGCGTCGGGTAGGCCATGCGGATGGTCTCGTGTCGGTTGCAGAGCCATCAAGTCCACCACGTTCACCACGCGAACTTTCAACTCCGGGTGATGCTCGCGTAGGATCTCTACTGCCGCCAGTGTTTCGAGCGTCGGCACGTCGCCTGCGCAGGCCATCACTACGTCCGGTTCGCTGCCATCGTCGTTGCTCGCCCATTCCCAAATCCCGAGGCCTGCGGTGCAATGTTTCACGGCCGACTCGATATCCATCCACTGCGGTGCCGGTGCCTTGCCCGCGACGATCACGTTCACATACTGGCGGCTGCGCAAACAATGGTCGGTGACCGAGAGCAGCGTGTTTGCATCGGGGGGTAGGTAGACGCGAATGACGTCGGCCTTTTTGTTTACCACGTGATCGATGAAGCCGGGATCCTGATGACTGAAGCCGTTGTGATCCTGCTGCCACACATGGGAGGTCAGCAGGTAGTTGAGCGACGCGATCGGTCGCCGCCACTCGATGCCGTTGGTGACCTTCAACCACTTCGCGTGTTGATTGAACATCGAATCGACGATGTGGATGAACGCTTCGTAGCAGGAGAATAATCCATGCCGACCGGTCAGCAGGTAGCCTTCTAGCCACCCCTGACACAGATGTTCGCTGAGCACTTCCATCACGCGCCCATCGGCCGAGAGGTGATCGTCGGTGGCGAGAAGGTCCGCGACCCAGGTCCGATTGGTCGCTTCAAAAACCTGCGTCAGTCGATTCGATGCCGTCTCATCCGGCCCGAACACGCGGATATTGGAGCTCTCCGAATTGAGCTTCATCACGTCGCGCAGGAACCCACCCATGATGCGCGTAGGCTCCGCCACCGTGTGGCCCGGTTGTTGGACATCGACGGCGTAGTCGCGGAAGTCGGGCATCTCCAGATCGCGCAATAGTTCGCCACCATTCGCATGTGGATTCGCGCCCATGCGCCGATCACCCACGGGAGCCAACTCGGCCAGTTCCGCCTTCAGGGATCCAGACTCGTCGAACAACTCTTCCGGCTTGTAACTCCGCAGCCACGCTTCCAGCATCGCGAGGTGCTGCGGATTCTCGGCCAACCCAGACAGCGGCACTTGATGCGAGCGAAAACTCCCTTCTGTCGGCAGGCCGTCCACTGTCTTGGGCCCCGTCCATCCCTTGGGCGTTCGCAGCACGATCATGGGCCACGCGGGCCGGCTCTTAAACCCATGCGACCGAGCCTCTGCCTGAATGCCGCGAATCTCCCCCATCACCGTGTCCATCGTTGCCGCCATGGTTTGGTGCACTTCGTCCGGAACATCGCCTTCGACAAAGTACGGTTTGTAGCCGTAGCCTCGCATCAACTGCGCGAGTTCGTCTTTCGGAATACGCGCCAGGATCGTGGGATTCGCGATCTTGTAGCCGTTCAAATGCAGGATGGGCAGCACCGCTCCATCGCGCACCGGATTCAGGAACTTGTTCGAGTGCCAACTAGCGGCCAGTGGACCCGTCTCCGCCTCGCCATCGCCGATCACGCACGCTGCGATCAAGTCCGGATTGTCGAACACCGCTCCATACGCATGCGCCAACGAGTACCCCAGCTCGCCGCCTTCGTGAATGGAGCCCGGTGTTTCAGGAGCCACGTGGCTCGGGATGCCGCCGGGAAACGAGAACTGTTTGAACAGCCGCTGGAGGCCTTCTTCGTTACGCGCGATGTTCGGATAGACCTCGCTGTAGGTTCCTTCCAGGTACGTGTTCGCCACCAGCCCCGGGCCGCCGTGACCCGGCCCGGCGAGGTAGATCACGTTGAGATCGAGTTCCCGGATGACGCGGTTGAGATGAACGTAGATGAAGTTCAAGCCCGGCGTGGTGCCCCAGTGCCCGAGCAGTCGAGGCTTCACGTCGGCCAAGGTGAGCGGTCGCCTCAACAGAGGATTGTCGAGCAGGTAGATCTGACCAACCGAAAGATAGTTCGCCGCGTGCCAGTACGCGTTCATCTTGCGGAGCAGTTCGGGAGAAAGCGGCATGTCTGCCACCAGAGTACCGCTGTGAGGGAGACCCTACGAAACTAATGCGACAGCAGCTTTTTCGCCAAGCTGGTCGTAGCTCAGGATCTCATATAAAGTGGGATCGCTCATGATCCGGTTGACCAGTGCGAAGTGCATGGCGTGTCCGGCCTTTTCCGCGATCACGTGGCCGAGCAGGGGCTTGCCAATCAGCGCGAGATCGCCGATCAGGTCCAGCGCCTTGTGCCGTCCGCACTCGTCGGGGAAGCGCAGGCCGCTCGGGTTGAGGACCTTCTCACGGTCGAAACACACCGCGTTGTCCAGAGTTGCGCCGCGAATCAGGCCCATGTCGCGCATCTGCGCCAGTTCGTATTCGAAGCCAAAGGTGCGCGCGGGAGCCAGTTCCCGTGCGTAATTCTCCGGCGTCACTTCCATCTCCACCACTTGCCGACCCACCAGCGGGTGCGGGAAGAAAACGTCGCAAGTCAGCAGGAAGCGGTCGCAGGGGACGATCTTGATGCGCTTGCCGTTCGATTCGACTTCCACCTCGCGGCGGATGCGCAGATACTTGCGGCGCTTGCGGTATTCCTTGAGGCCCGCGGACTTCAGCATCTCGACGAAGACCTTGCCGCTGCCGTCGAGGATGGGGACTTCCAGGTTGTCGATCTCGATGAAGGCGTTGTCGATGCCCATGCTGTAGAAGGTGCTCAGCAGGTGCTCGGTTGTGGAAATCAGGACACCTTGCCGCATCAGGCTGGTGGCGTAGCTGACCTTCTGCACATGCCGCCAGCTGGCTTGGATGCGGAATCCGTCGAGGTCCGTGCGGATGAAAACGATGCCGGTGGAGGGCGGGGCAGGCAGGACCCGGATCTTCACGGGAACGCCGGAGTGGAGCCCTACTCCGGATGCTTCAACGGGCCGTTGAACAGTGGTCTCGAACTGCACACTGCGATTGTAGCAGGGTATTCATGATAGGGCTAGAGTGATGAATCAAAAAGACTTGTTAAATATGGAGCGTGGTCAAATAGACACACTGTCGACCCTGATGTGTGGACGATTAGCCTCGTTATGCCAGCAGCTTTGCCGTTACCTGGTCGTAGGTTGTCTTGGCTCGCAGGTAGTCGAGATTCGCCGCTACCAGGCGAAGTTCAGCGTCCACGGCAGCCTGTTCGCGCAGGTTCACCAGGAACAGGGTACTGTCCCCCAGGCGGAAGCGCTCGCGCTCGGCGTCGGCCAGATCCAACGCAACGATCACTTCGCGCGCCGCCAGGAGCGTCCTCTGGTGCGAGGCGCGAACTGCGCTGGCGGCATCCCGAACCTCGGCTGTTACTTGATCGCGCACGAAGCGTTCCCGCTGTGTGAGTTGGCTATGTTTGGCGGACGCCTGCTGGAGTTTGCCTTCTGCGACTCGCCGCTGCCAGGGGACCTGAAAGGTCAGAGTCGCCTTTAACTCGCTGGGTCCGCGCTTCACGGCGCCGGAACCGCCTTCGGTGGTGACGCCGACGCCGAGGTCCAAAGACGGACGAGTCTGGTTGCTGGCCAAGTCGATATCGATACGGGTTTGCTGACGCTGTGCGGCGACGGTTGCGATTTCTGGCCGCTTGCTCAAGGCCAACTCGAGATCCAACGCCTCCTGGGTCTCAGCCAACACTTCGGTTGCCGGAAGATTCCCCGGCAACTGCCGCACCTCAGCCAAGCGAGGTTGACCCGATGCGTCGCGATAAAACAGAGACAGCGCGATGGAGGCTTGCTGCACGCCGCGCTGCGCTTCGATGATTTGGGCTTCTCGCTGCAGAATCTGGCGTTGATTCTCCGTGACTTCCACTTGTGCAACGGCGCCCAACTGAGCGGCATCGCGCAAAGCCTGATCGCGCTCGGTTGCCACGCGCAACAGGTCTTGTGCGATGCGTAACCGCTGGCCTGCCGCCACCCAATCCCAGTAACGGATGGCCGCCAGTTGGCGCACGACCAAGCGCTGCTGATCGATCGTCAGATCCGCGATGCTCTGTCCGATCTGTGCTTGCGCCAAGCCCGCCCGGCGTTCATCGATTTCGCGTCCACGCAAGAGCGGCAGCTTGAACCCGGCCCTCAGTTCGCCCAGCGAACGCGTGTCGTCCAAGCCGCGATAGGTAGGGAAGTCTCCCGTGCCGATGCGCCATCCGCTGTACGCCGATGCGCCCTGCCATCGTAGGTTCTGACTGACGCCGACGTCTAGGCGTTGGTTCGGATAGAACCCGAATTCATCCGCGCCTACCGTGACACCCAACTGGGTATCGAACTGCCCGCGCGCTTGCTGCGCGCTGCCGCTGGTCACGTCGCGTTCCAGCAAGGTAGCCAACAAAGGCGGATAGTTGGCCTCGACACTCCCCAGGACGTCGTCGAGCAGCAACGGCTGCGCGCTCAGCTGCAAAGTCAGTGCACAGGCGCATACAATCCAGCGCATCATTTCTCTTTCACCTCGCTCACCGGACCCTTCGCGCTGGTGGCAGGGAAGCCGTTAAACTGGCGCCACAGTTCAAACCACAAAGGCACTTGTTTTAACAGAACCCAGCCGTTGGTTCGAACGCCCTGGCGCAGATACTGCTTGGGAGGCCAGGCCTCATCTTTTTCATCGGGAGCCACCAGAATCCGGAACTTGCCCGTCCCGTCGTCGGTTGCATCCACCAACAGGATGTTGCCGCCGAAGGTGCCCACGGCTACTGATGGCCAGCCCACAAATTGGATCGCAGGCCAGCCTTCGAACTGCAATCGCACCGGATCGCCCACATGCAGCAGGGGCATGTCGTTGCCCTTGACCCACAGTTCCACCACGTTCTGATCTGTCTCCGGCACCAGCACCGCCAAAGGCTGCCCGGCTTTCAAAACTTCACTGCCAGGCTGCGCGAGCAACCGCAGGATTACGCCGTCACGAGGGGCCCGAACATCCTGGGTGGTCTGCCGCGCGAGCCGCGTCTCGATCGGTCGCAGCGCCGCGGTCGCCGATGCCCGCGTGGCGTTCGCGTCTTGCACCAAGGCCATGTAGTCGGCTTCCACCTTCATCCGGTCGGATTCGGTGGCCGATTGATCGTTGCGAGCGGCATTCAACGCAGCCTGCGCGCGCGCCACCTCCGCCACCGCGCGATCGAAGTCTGCCTGAGCCACTTCTACGCTGCGCGTGGCGGTCAAGCCCCGAGCATGCAACTGCGTCTGCCGATCCAGATTCTGCCGCGCTGCTACCAACGTGGCCTGGGTCGCGTCCAGTCCCCGTTCTGCCGCGGACACTCGCTCGGAGGCCATACTGATGCGGGAATCCGCGGCGGCCAGAGCATTCTCTCGGGACGCTTGCAGGCCGCCGATGCGATCCTCCAGCGAGCCTTCACGCTCGCGCGCCGAATACAATTCGCTGCGCAACCGGTCCACCACGTCGGGATCGTTGTCGGTCACTGCCACGATCAAGTCCCCGGCCTTGACGCGCGATCCTTCGACCACATGCCAGCGCACCACGCGCCCGTCCACTGGTGAGGACAGAGTCTGTTGCCGCTCGATCGGGGTCAACGCGATGACGCGCCCATTGCCGGAAATGCTCTGCTGCCACGGCAGTATTGCTAGGCCCCCTGCCAGCAGTAGGAAGCAGAACAGCATGCCATACGCCACTGCCCGGGCCGATGTGGGCACTCGCAGCTGATCCATCGCCGGCAGAACACCTGTTGTAGTCGTTGCTGTTGAGACTGTCATTTCCGCACCTCACCTTCCGGCATCGCAATCACCTTCGAGCACCTGTCGAGAAGATCCTCGCGAGAAGTCACCACGATCAGCGTCCAGGGCTGCGCCGTTTGGAAGATTAAATCCGTGATCCGCTCCCGCTCCTTGGCGTCCATCACGTGATCCAGTGTCTCGTCCAGAATCAGCAACCGGGGCCGGCTGACGATCGCGCGAGCGATCATCAACACCTGGGCTTGTCCCTCAGACAGAGGATGCCCGCCCGTGGCCAACATCGTATTGAGACCATCCGGCAGACTCTGAATGGCATCCCAAATGCCGAGTTGTTCCAGGGATGACTGAACGTCCTGGATCCCGATTTCCTCTCGCCCCACACGCACGTTCTCCAGAATCGTGGCCTGGAAAATCTCGATGCCCCGCACCAATTGCATGCTGGATCGCAACTCCGCTAAACGGAGATGACGGATATCGGCGCCGTCCACCTCGACGGTCCAGCTGGGCAATTGGCGGTAACCGCAGATCGCATCCGCCAGCAGTGTTTTGCCTGAGCCGCTGATCCCCATGATCCCCACGCGCTCACCGGCTGCGAATCGGGCGGTGAACGCAGGTGTGCGGACTTCCGCACTCGCCGGAGTATCTTTGACACGAGGAGACTCCTCTCCGTCCGCCTCTACCGGAAGATCCGTCAGCATTCCCAGCTTGTCCACCGAGGCCAGCAAATCGTAGTAACTTTCCAGATG
Organism: Bordetella parapertussis; assembly: GCA_943328975.2. Classification (GTDB taxonomy): domain Bacteria; phylum Acidobacteriota; class Terriglobia; order Bryobacterales; family Bryobacteraceae; genus Palsa-187. The sequence continues at coordinate 78,075 of CALQCC020000001.1, forward strand.
TTTGGCCGTCTTCGCGATCCCGGCCACCACTGCGGCCACCACCAATTCCGCTGCCACCAGCTGTCCCAGCGTCAGCTGCCGGTCGATTACAAGCAGGCCGCCGACGCCCAGGAGTCCGGCGCTGGCCAGTGCCTGGATGGCCAGGGAGCCTCCCAGTTGGCGCATGAGAATCCGGAAGTGGACTGCTCGATATTCCAGATAATGCTCCACCAATTCATTGGTGCGTCCGAAGGCCCATTCCGCTTGCGCCTTGCCGCGGAAGGCCCGCGCATGCCGAGCCACCTCTTCCAGCCAGGCCACCAGTGCATACTTGGCTTTTGATTCCTTGATGGCTGTATCGATCGCCCTAGATCCCAGTGGGAAGATCACCACGAGCAGGGCGAGGACCAAGAGCGCATCGAAAGCCAGCAACCAGGGATGATATAGGCCCAGCAGAATCATGCCCGCCAGCGTCTGCATCGCGACGCTGAGTCCGTCGACTAAGAGGGTCGCGCCAGCCTTCTGCAGGCCGACCACTTCCAGGAACCGGTTGACCAGTTCCGGTCCGTTCTGCATCTGTAGCACGTCGATCCGTGCCCGCAGCAAGCGGCTGACGGAATCCGAGGTGATGCGGACGAACACCCGGCGCTGCAACAGTTCCACCACGTGGAATCGGATCAACTGCAACACGCCGGAGAGCACCAGCACTCCGGCCACCACCAGAGTCAAGACTAGTAGAGGCTGCAGCAGATTCCCGAAGGCGATGGTATTGACGACAGCTTGCGTGGCCACCGGCAGCGCGAGCGTGAGCAGCGCCACGCCAATGGAGTAGATGATGGCCGTCCACAGGGTGGCACGTTCTTGCCGCAGCAGAGCGCGCATCCGGCTGACGGGCCGAGTCGTGCCGCTGTGCGCGCTTACCAGGTGACTGATCGCTTGTGTTCCCATATGTGTAGACACACCTCTCCCGTGCTTGTTGTTCAACGTTTTGTTTTCGACGCCCGCTAACGGGCTTTAGTGCTGTTGTTCTTGGCGCCTTCGGCCCAGTAGGCGCGAGCTTGTGCCAAATCCTCGCGCTCTGGTTCCACCTGCTCAAACTCCCGCTGCAGGAACTCGAGGCCGTTCAGAATCCATGCCGCGAGTTTGTCCTGGGTCAGGCGATAGAATACGTGGCGCCCATCCCGGCGCTCCGCCACAATCCGGTGCGCCCGCATTAGACTTAAGTGCTGGGAGACGGCCGAGTGGCTGATCCCTAGCTCCTGCTCTAAGCTGTTGACGTCTAGTTCTCCTCGGCTGCTAAGTTCTGCGATGAGCCGGACCCGATTTGGATTCGACAGGAGACCGAATAATTCGGCCAGCTTTTTGCTCGCCGTACTACGAAATGGCATGGCCCCTCCAAAGGGTTACGTATGCGAACATCACCATATTCATACATTAGCATATATGAATACATTATCAATACCCAATTTGGAGCAGTCGGATACTATGGTCAGAATGCCGCGCCTCTTTCTCATCGATTCTTTTGGCTTCATCTTCCGCGCCTACCATGCCCGCGCTCGCTCGGGTGGCCCACCGATGCGGACCGCCGCTGGGATTTCCACAGAGGCTGTCTACATTTTCCACAACATGGTCCGCAAGTTGATTGCGCAGCAGCAGCCGACCCATCTCGCCGCGATCTTTGAGAGTATGGGGCCGACGTTCCGCGACGAGGCCTACGAGAAGTACAAGGCGAATCGCACGGAGACGCCTCCGGACTTGCTGGAACAGATTCCTTGGATCCGTAAAACGCTGGAAGCGATGCGGATTCCGGTGCTGGAAAGCTCCGGGTTTGAGGCTGACGACGTGATCGGGACGCTGGCTCGCAAGGCGGTGGAGCAGGGCGTCGAAGTGGCTATCGTTTCAAGCGATAAGGACATGTTACAGCTGGTAAATCATCATGTCCGGATGCTGAACCCGATGAAGAACGATCAGTGGTACGACGCCGACGAAGTGGAGAAGTTCATGGGCGTGCGACCGGCGCAGGTGATCGATCTTCTCGCCTTGAAGGGTGATACCGTCGACAACATTCCGGGGGCTCCAGGGATCGGCGAAAAGGGCGCGCTCGAATTGATCCAGCGGTTCGGGTCTGTTGAAAACGCCATGGAACACGCCTCCGAGGTGACGCGGAAGACCTATCGGGAGAGTCTGCAGAACAACAGCGAGATCATCCTGTTGAGCAAGAAACTCGCGACGATTCATCAGGATTGCCCGATCGAGTTCAACTTGGACGACTTCGCGATCCGCGAGGGTGACAAGGCGGCACTGCGGGAGCTGTACCGGGCGATGGAGTTTTCCACACTGCTGCGCGACTTGGGTCCGGAGGCTTCGGCTCCTGCGGTGACCGACTATCAGTCGATGGATTCCGCTGCGGATCTGGATGCCTTCCTCGGAGAGGAACCTCTTGTAGCAGTTTCGGTTGCGGAACAAATGGGAAGTGTTGTCGCAGGTGTCTGCGCGCACCCCGGGGTGGCCCGTTCGGCGGTGGTGGAAAAGCTGCCGGCGAAGGTATCGGTGGTGCATGACCTGAAACTATTGATGCGGCGTTTCGGGGACCTGCCGGGCGTGAGGCACGACGTCATGCTGTATGCGTTCCTGCTGTCGGCGGATACAGGGGTAACCGATTTGGGGGCGCTGACGGAACGCTACCTGGAACGCAGTTTTGCCTCCGATCCAGCGGCACAGGCTGACGCGATCCTTTCTCTTTACAATAAGTTGCGTCCGGAAGTGGAAGCTCTAAATCTGGTCACGCTGTACGAGACGATCGACCTGCCGATGGCAGGGGTCTTAGCGCGGATGGAGTCGCTGGGGATTACGGTGGATCCGGACCAGTTGCGGCGGATGAGCGCCCGAATGGAAGAAGAGATCACGCGGCTCACGGAAGAGATCTACCGGCTCGCGGGTAAGCCTTTTAATATCAATTCTCCACAGCAGTTAGGGCAAGTGTTATTTGAGGATATGAAGCTGCCGGCCACGGTGAAAACCGGCAAGGGGAAGGTCTTCTCCACGGCGGCGGATGTGCTGGAAGAGTTGGCCGAGGAACATGCGATTGCGGCCAAGGTGCTCGAATTCCGGCAGCTTTCAAAGCTCAAGGGAACGTACGCGGATGCGCTGCCGTTGCTGATCGATCCGGCGAATGGACGGGTCCACACCACGTTCAATCAGGCGGGGGCGGCGACGGGGCGGCTGTCTAGCTCGAATCCGAACCTGCAGAACATCCCGATCCGGACCGAGTTGGGGCGGGAGATCCGGGCGACGTTTGTCCCGAGGCCGGGGTGGACGTTGGTGGTGGCCGACTACTCGCAGATCGAATTGCGCTTGCTGGCTCACATGTCGGGCGACAAGGTATTGGTCGAGGCGTTCCGCAACGGCGAAGATATCCACACGCGGACGGCGGCCGAGGTGTTCGGGGTGCCTCCTTTGATGGTGACGTCCGAACACCGGCGCGCGGCGAAGGCGGTCAACTTCGGGATCGTTTACGGGCAGCAAGCCTTCGGGTTGGCGAAGTCCCTGGGGATCAGCCGGGGCGAGGCGGACACCTACATCAAGGCATACTTTGAACGCTACGCCGGAGTGCGGCGGTGGATCGACCACACCATTGCGGACGTTCGGAAGAGCGGCGTGTCGGTGAACCTGTACGGTCGCCGTCGGCCGATTCCGGACATGAACAACAAGAATCCCAACGCTCGCGGGTTCGCGGAACGGACGGCGGTGAACACGCCTCTGCAGGGGACGGCGGCGGACATGATCAAGGTGGCGATGATCCGGATCGAGGCGAACCTGAAGCTGCGAGGTTCGCAGACACGGATGCTGCTGCAGGTGCATGACGAACTGGTGTTTGAGGCGCCGCCGAATGAGGTGGAGGAGATCCGGGTGATGGTGAAGGCGGAGATGGAGAGCGTCCGGAAGTTGGATGTGCCGCTGATTGTGGACGTGGGCGTGGGCGATAACTGGCGCGACGCGAAGTAGGTACAACAGGCCTGCTAAAAATGCGATACTGACTCGAAATCGCATGATGACCTTCCGCAAACTTGGCCTCACCGCAGCGGCGACGGTTCTGCTCGCCGCCCAGCTTTTCGCAGTTGAACCCGGCAAACCTTCAAAATCTTCCATCTGGGTGCTCGCCGCACGGGCCGTTGGGGCTCGCGAGCCGGACCCGTCCGTGCGAAATCCGGACTGGCTGGCGGAGCGGTTTCTTGGTTCGGACGAGCGGGCGCTGTTGCCTGACAATTCCGTTGTCACGGGGCTCGATAAAGATTACCGCGAGGCCATGAAGGATCCCGAAACGCGTGCCCGCGTGTTGATGGTCAACCTCCGCACGCGCTACATCGACCAACACATGTTGGATGCCGTGAAAGCGGGCGCTTCGCAGGTGGTGATCCTGGGCGCTGGCTTTGAGAGTCGCGCGTATCGATTTCGAAAAGAGTTAAAGGGAACAAAAGTGTTCGAGGTTGATTTCGGACCGACGCAGGAATACAAGAAGCGTCGTGTGCTGGAAGTACTGGGTCCGCCGCCGTCGAACTTGGTCTTCGTGCCGATTGACTTCACTCGCGAGCAAGCCAGCGCGGTGTTGCGCAAGGCGGGCTATCGGGCCGATCGTAAGACCTTCTTCATCTGGGAAGGCGTCTCCATGTATCTCACTGAGCAGGCCGTGCGCGACTTTCTGCGGGACATAGCGAGCCATTCAAACGCGGCTAGCGAGATCGTGTTCGATCACTTCAACCCGTTCTTTGATCCTCCTGCGAATGAAGCCAACGCTCGGCTGGTGGCCATGCTGAAGGCCTGGGGCGAACCTTGGATCTTCGCGATTCCCGACGGCCAGGAACAGCAGTTTCTTGCGAGCGCCGGTCTCACTCTAGCCGAGCACGTCAGTCTGTTAGTTACCTCTCCCGATGCCCGTAAAGTCATCACCCGGCAGGATGGCACAACAGTTGGTGACGTTCAGTTTCCGCCAGCGGGCACGCAGCAGCGTACGGTTCATTGGCTAGCGCTGGCCCGCATCGGCGCGCCGGCCAAGTAGTCCAGACGCAGCAACTACTCAAGGTCGCGGAAGTCGCGGCGAACTTCTTCTATGCGGTCGCGATAGTCTTGCGCGTCTCCATAGTGGAAGAAGTGGTCATGGCGCGAATAGGGGTGGCGATAGTGAGTCTTGTGTTTGATGGGGCACCAGTGCTGCTCCGTACGTGCCGCGATCTCGGCCACGTAGGACGCCACGCCATTCGCATAGGAACAATACAGACAATGTACGCGTTCAATCAGGTTCAGGTAGCGGAGTTTCCCGCGGTCGAAAATGAAATGTCGTTTGCGTGAGACTGTTGGGATCTTGTAGATGGGGAAACATACGCTCTGGTAGAGCGTGATTGCGGCGTCCAGCAGCGCAAAAGGGATCAAACACCCGTAGATGAGCGGTGCGGTGATCAGCGCTAAAAACCGACCGTGCCAAACATAACGACCGAGAGATACCTTTAGCGCCTTGGCCTTCGCATCCGGTTCGATTTCTTGGATCATGTTCTCCTTCTGGAACGCGGCGTGGGCTATGCCTGTGGCGGCTCCGGCACGGGGTTCGAGGCTAACAGCTTGGTCAACGCGTCGTTGTGCTGCCCGGCGGCAAGGAGATTCAATCTCGCTCCACTAGCCAGGATGCGTTGCGTTTCGAGGATCTCGAATAGGGCCTGGCTGACCTCGGGTACGTCGGCCATCTCGGAGAGGACTCGGCGGAGCGTGGCGGGGCGGATCGCTGCCGCGCGTGCGAACTCCACTGCAGCTTCGCGCTCGGCGGAACTCTTGATGACGCTGACTTGGTTGGCTCCTGCTTGACGAATGGCCGACGTCACCTGGCGCAGGCGATTCACGACCTTCTCTTCAATTTGCCGGATCATGCCAAGGTCGCGGAAGTGGACCTTACGGATGTAGACCGAGCCGGTGCGGTAGCCCCAGCCGTCGGACTTGGTGGACACTTCCGCGCGCACCACTTGGCTCATGTGGTGGCGAGTCTCGAGCATCTCCGCTAGCGGCATGTTGCTAAGGCAGCGCACGGTGGAACTGCTGACGCTGGCTCGCAGCGAGCCGCGCGGGTCGGTGTTCTTGAAGAGGAACGCAACCGGATCGCTGATCCACATTTCGTACCAGATTCCGATGCCCATGGGCGCGCCTTCTTCGGAGTTCACGGGTTGGCTGCGGAGGTATTGCTGATCCATGCGTAAGTCGAGCGTGTAGCAGCGGCCAAGCCAGTTGACGATGAACGCGGCGGGTCCTAATTTAAGGGGCAGGATGTGGATACCGGGTTCGTCAATGGCTCCTAGAACCTTGCCGAAGAGCACGAAGACCTTGCACTCGCGTTCGCGGACGATCGTGTAGAGTCCGAACAGTTGCCCCAGGAGTTTCAGGACCACTTCACCGAGCACCAACACGATGAAGGTGATGCCGATGGATTGCAGCATGGGAATTAAGTCGATCATCGCGCCACCTCCAGGAAGATCTGCTGGGCTTTTTCGTAGAGCGAGAGGCGCACGTTGCGCAGGTAGGCGGCGAGGACCGTTGGGCCGGCTTTGTGAGTTTCGAGAAGTTCGGCTGCCTGGGCGCGGAGCGGTTCCATCTCCGCTTGGGCTTTCAGGGTTTCAATTTCGACCGCGCGTTTGGATTGCTCGATCTTTTGGTCGGCGGTGGCCTGCGCGAGGCTGATGTCGCTGGAGACGTGATTGTGGGCGGTGTTGATGGCCGCGAGCGCCGATTCGACTTCGTTGGGGGGATCGATGCCGGTGATGAGGCTTGCTTCAAAAACCACGCCGTAGCGGGCCTCGGCGGACCTGCATTCCTGCTCCATGTAGTCGTTCAAGTCGCGCAGGTTCTTGCGGAGGTCGTTGATGGAGACTCCGATCATCTCCGTGCCGGGAACGTTGAGTGCGGGGTCTGAGGAAGGAGTGGTCGGCGGCTGGAAGGACGCGGCCGTCTTGGCCTCAAAATTCGCGATGCGCTGGCGGAGCACAGATACGAAGTACGCCATCACGTGGACGAAAGGTTTCTTGATTCCGAAGATGAAGGCGTAAAGGTTATGCTCGCTGACGCGATAGCGGATCTGACCGGTGAGGCCAGTGTTGAGTTGGTCCTTGGTGACGGCTTCCAGTCGCGTTCCGTTTTCATTGGCGGTGGAGTCTTCGAGATCCTGCGCCATGTTCACGGTCATGGTGGCGACCGAGATCTTGTGGATCTGCTCCCAGGGCATTTTGAAGTACGGGCCGCCGGGAGGGATGACGCGGACTTGAGGGTAGCTGTAACGCTCGCGTTCTTCGGGGCGGAGGAATTGCGCGATGGGATCGTCGAGCGTGGTGGTGCCGAGGCGTTCGGCCCGGCCGAAGCTGGTCTTGACGGCGCGTTCGTTCTGGTCGACGGTGTAGAAGCCGATGAGGATGAAGCGGAGGAAGAACCATAGGGCGACGCCAGTGAGGATGGGTAGCAGGTCCATAGTTAATGCCAAGTATAGGTGGTGTTGCGGCCGAGGTGTGGCGGGTGCTTCCCGTGGACCTGCGAGCGATATATGATGTAAGCTGCGCCCAGGAGGGGCACCGAATGCCGGAAATCACACGACGCGACACGCTGAAGAAGGGTTTGAGCTTGGCCGGGTTTCTTGCCTTAGCGGATTCGGCCCTGCCGATCCTCGCGCAGGGAGAAGTCGACGTGCCGTTCACGGACTACCCGGCGAACTTCACGGCGGGTGGCACGGGAGCGCCTCGGCGGACGTTCGACATCCGGACGCTCGACGGCTTGACTGTCCCCAAAGACAAGTTCTTCGTAATGCAGCATTTCGATCAGCCACAGATCGATGCCAATACATACCGGCTGAAGCTGAGCGGCATGGTGAATAAGACCCTCGCTATCTCGTTGGCGGATTTGCGCAAGATGAAGCCTACCGATGTGGTCGCGGGTTACGAGTGTTCGGGCAATAGTCCGCGCGCGTTTCAGGCTCTGTCCTCCTGCGGACGTTTTACCGGCGTTCCTTTGCGCGACGTTCTGAACCAAGCGGGCGTGGGCGCGAAGGCCCGCGAAGTGGTTTTCCTCGGCACGGATCGTGGCGAAGGCGATGTTGTCTTCCGGCAGCAGACCTTCAAGTTGAACCAACAGTTCGGGCGCAGCATCACTCTCGAAAATGCACTCAGGCCGGAGCCGCTGCTCGCTTACGCGCTGAACGGCGAACCCTTGACGGTCCCGCAAGGCGCGCCGGTGCGCGTGATCATGCCGGGCTGGTACGGCGTCGCGAACGTGAAGTGGCTTTCTGAAATCCATCTGCAGGAAGATCGCTACGTGGGCAACTACCAGGCTCGCTGGTATCGATCTGTGGTCGGCGTGGGTGGGACCGGCGAAGACGCGGACCTGGGCACACAATGGATGGAGACGGAAGTCACGAAGATCCATTTGAAGTCTGCCATCGCGCGCGTTCGGAAGACGGGAAACACCCATCAGATTCATGGCTTCGTCTTGAATGACGGTACGGCGTTGAAGTCGGTGGAAGTGAAGATCGACGAAGGGCCGTGGCAGAAGGCGACGCTTGATCCGGCCAACACGAAGTACTCGTGGAAGCTGTTCAGCTATAAATGGGAGGGCGCGACGCCCGGCGCGCACACCGTCGTTTCGCGAGTGACGGATGCGGACGGAAATGTCCAGCCGACGCTCGAAGAACTCAAGCGCAAGAAGACGTTCCTCGAAGACAACTCGCAGTTTCCGCGCAAGATCACGATTTAGTTAGGAAGGTATCCCATGAGCAAACAAACTCCAGCATCTTCGGAACGGCGTTCGTTCCTGACTCGATTTAACTCCGGAGCAGCGTCCCTGGCGGCGCTCGCGCTGGGCGGTGTGGCGATGGCGCAGGTGAAGTCCACGCCAGCTGCCCGCTTCGAACCGGCGCGCCATGCACAGGACGATTGGATGGATGAGATCCCGGGCAAACACCGGTTGTTCTGCGACACGACGAATGCGACTGGCTTCGGGGACGGGTTGCTATTCGCGAATAACTTCTTGACCGCGAATCGCACCGATTACGGGTTGGAGAGCAAGGACATCGCGGTGATCGTGGTTGCTCGACACCAGTCTACGTCGTTCGGATTCAACAGCGACATGTGGGCCAAGTACAGCGCATCTTTCGCAGGCGATCTATCTCCGGCGCAAGCGAAGGAACCGCCCAAGGCCAATCCCAGCGCGACGATGCTGGATGGGCTGGCGAAGCAGGGTGTCCAGTTCGCAGTGTGTTCCATGGCAACGCGCCGCATCGCAGGGATCATCGCCCGCGCGAACAACGGAAACACGGATGCTATCTTCGCCGAGTTAACCACGCATCTGGTTGCGAATGCCCGGATGGTCCCGGCGGGAATCCTCGCCGTGGGTCGCGCCCAGGAGCGAGGTTATTCGCTGGTGACGGCGTAGGCCGTTACTTGGCCTTGGGCTGAGCGCGCTCGAAGCGCGACGTTTCGATGTAGTTCCGCACTGCCGTGTTGCCTTCGTGGCACGCGTACTCGTACATGTCGTAGGTGTTGTCGAGGAACATCGGATACGAGATGGTGTAGGAACTCTTCATCACCTTCGGGTCCTCGACCGTCATCTTGAATTCAATGGTGTCGGCGGCGGTGCGCGTGAAGCGCTCGACGGTGCGGAAGTCGGTGGTCTCCGGCTGCAGCGGACCGGGCGAACCGGGGACGCCTGCGCTGGTCTGGCCCGTCAGGCCGTTGAAGTTCTTCGTCTCTACCACCAGAGTGTTGCCTTCCCAGTGACCGCGCGATTCGCCCAGCCACTGCTTGATGGCCGGGTCCAACGCGGGCAGGGGAGTGGTCGGAATGATGCGCGTTTCGTGCGCCATTTCCAGGAAGATAGTGACGTAACCGGGGGACTGAATGATCTTGATGCCGTTGTTGTAGTTACGCGGCTCCATCGAGACGGGCATACCACGCGTGATGCAACGATCCCAGGAACTGAAATCTTCGATCGCATCAAACACGGTTTGACCCGGCTTGTAGCTGCTCTTCATCTCCGCCTGCAGTTTCTTGCCGTAGTCGGTGAGTTCGGGGAATTGGCCGTTCGGTGGATCGATGATCAACGACGTTTGCTTCATCACGCGCTTGGAGATGTCGGCTACCGGAATGGCTGCTCCATCGAAGCGGCTGTTGCGAGCGTCCAAAGCAGTCTGCGCTTTGGAGACTTCGTCATCGGTCAAAAATGCTTTGTCGCCGTAGCGGGCAGCCCGCTGCAGCCCGACAGAGATCAAGTGGTTGAGGGGCCAAGTTCCTTGCAGATCCGGCTCGCCCCAAGGGGTCTTCGGTGCGGTAAAGGTCGACGTGGTTGCGGGCTTCGCTTTCGCAGCTGCCGGTTTCGGTTTCGCCGCAGCAGGGGCCGGGCTTTGTGCCAGAGAAACTGCGATGGTCATGCCACCCAAAGCCAGAATTCGTTTGATCGTCATAAATAAAACTCCTCCCACAACGTCGATGTCCTCGGACGCGCCCGCCCGATCATTACTGTCCGCAGGTCAATCTTACCCTCATCTGGAACACGTGTGCAAACCCCCCGGTTCGTTAAGAGGGGTTTATCTTGAGAGAGCATATCACGGGTCGGCGCCGACCAATTCTTATCAATCGTATTGATACCTGGGATGCGCTGCACTCTATTTATTCGCGTGTTATTCTTGTGTCGAACAAGTTCTGGTGTGTGAGGGGAAGCATAGAGATGCAAAATCGGCGAACTCGACTTATCGGCACGATCCTGGCGGCAGCGCTCATGCCAGCCGCGTGGGGCCAGGCAGCACAACAACGTCCTGCGACCGTTGCGGGCCATCCCAATTTCAACGGGATTTGGCAGGCCATTAACACAGCGTATTGGAACTTGGAAGCTCATGGGGCTGAAGGGCTCGACCAGTTTTGGGCCATGGGCGCGATTGCCGCCATCCCCCCGGGAAGAAGCGTCATCAAAGGCGGCGGCACCATCCCGTACCTGCCCGCAGCACTGGAACAACGCAACAAGAACCGCGCCGCTTGGCCGGAGGCTGATCCTGAAGCCAAGTGCTACATGCTGGGAGTTCCGCGTTCCATGTATCACAACATGCCGTTTCAGATCTTCCAAGGCAATGGCGACATGATGATCTCGCAGCCATTCGCGGCTACCAATCGGGTGGTCTACATGACCGACAAATCGGAACTGCCCGTGGAATCGTGGATGGGCAAGTCCTACGGTAAGTGGGAAGGGAACACACTCGTGGTGACCACCCTCGATCAGAACGACAAGACCTGGTTCGACCGAGCGGGCAACTTCCACAGCGATGACTTGAAGGTGACCGAGCGTTTCACGCTGATCGATCGGGATCACATTCGATACGAAGCGACGATGGATGATCCGAGAGTCTTTTCGAGGCCCTGGACCATCGAGATGCCGCTGTATCGTGTAGTTGAAGAGAACGCGCAGGTGCTGGAGAATAAGTGCGTGGCGTTCGCGGATAAACTGCTATACAGTGATCTGCTCCATCTGGAGAAACCATCCAAGACCCCTGGCGCAGCGAAATAAAAGGAGACAAGGCTCATGAACCGCAAACTGATGACGATGATCGCAACCGCTGGCGTACTGCTGACGGCTGTGTCCCCCATGTCCGCCCACCATTCCTTCTCCGCCGAGTTCGACGCGAAGAAAGAAGTTACGCTCGTCGGGCGAGTCGCGAAGATGGAGTGGGTCAACCCGCACGCCTGGCTGTACATCGACGTGGAGAAAGACGGCAAGACGGAGCGCTGGGCGGTAGAGTTCGGTTCGCCGAACGTTCTGTTCCGCAATGGCTGGAAGAAGGACTCGCTGCCCGAGGGCATGCGCGTCACCGTCAAGGGATCCGCTGCCAAAGACGGTTCGTTGCGCGCCAACTCTCGAGGCGTTGAGTTCCCCGATGGCCGCAAGCTCGACACCGGAAGCAGCCAAGGCAAAGACACCAAGTAACCCGCCTTTCGATTGCTGAACACACACGCGGCTCTGGCCGCGAGGAGCCTTCCATGCGTAAACTGTTGCTGCCTTTCATCGCTGTAGCCTTGTCTCCGATTGCGGCCATCGCCCAACCGGCGGGTTGGGTGGATCCGTTCCCGCCGCACAAAGTGATGGACAACCTCTACTTCGTGGGCACCAAGGAACTGGCGACGTTCCTGATCACCACGCCGCAGGGCCACATCCTGATGAACAGCAATTATGAGGCGTCGGTGCCGGTGATCCGCGCCAGCGTCGAAAAGCTGGGGTTTAAGTTCAGCGACATTAAGATCCTGATCGCCGGTCATGCCCACCCGGACCATGTGGAAGGCGATGCGATGGTCAAGGAATTGACCGGCGCTCAAGTGGTGGTCGGGCGACTGGAAGTCGAAAAGACGAAGGAGTTCAAGCCGAAAGGCAAGGAACATCCCATCGACCGGATTGTGGATGAAGGTGACACTGTGTCGCTGGGTGGAACCACCTTGACGGCGCACGTAATGGCTGGCCACACGCGCGGTTGCCTGGCCTGGACGCTGGAGCTCAAAGAAGGTGGCAAGACCTACAAGACGTTCATCGAATGCAGCCTGAACGGCCAGTTCCTGCAGACCTTGGATCAATATCCTGGGATCGTGGACGACTTCCGCGCGACCTACAAGAAGGCTCGCACGATGCCCGCCGAGGTGTGGGTCAGCTCCCATGCGTCGTTCTACGGTTTGCCTGCCAAGTACGCCAAGTTGGAGAAGATGGCCCCGGGCGATCCGAATCCGTTCATCGACCCGCAAGGCTACCAGGCGCACGTCGACGAATTTGAGAAGAGCTTCGAGGCCGCGTTGGCCCGTCCCCCAGCCCAGGGCAAAGGGAAAGCCAAGCAATAGCCCCTCACCGCGCTATCAGCACGGGAGATACCTGGTATCAGTCGAACTTGATCGGTCCCGTGCCGCGCGGGTGATAAAATAACCCGTTTAGCCCCCCTACAATCTATATGAGCAAAAACAGTTTAGAAGCACTCCTACAGAAGACCACCCCGGTCCAACTCCTGCGCAATTCGTCTCTTGGCGCGCACGTTTACCCGGGAGTTCAGGCCGAGTATACGAGCTGGCGTGACGAGCAATGGGCCTGGCAGAACACCTGCGTCCTGTTCAACCAGTCGTATCACATGACGGACATGTACATCGATGGACCGGACGCGCTGAAGCTGCTGTCCGATCTGGGTGTTAATTCGTTCAAGAACTTTGGCCCGAACAAAGCGAAGCAGTACGTTCCTTGCAGCCCGGAAGGGTATGTGATCGGCGACGTGATTCTGTTTGGCCTGGAAGACGGCCGCTACAATTTGGTCGGCCGCCCGTCGGTGCACAACTGGGTGCAGTTCAACTGCGAAACCGGTGGCTATAAGGCGACCTGTGTGCGCGATGAGCGTGCGGCATCCCAGAAGGGTCCCGTGGTGCGCCAAGCCTATCGCTTCCAAGTGCAGGGTCCGAACGCGCTGAAGGTGATCCAGAAGGTTGTTGAGGGCACCGTGCCCGATCTCAAGTTCTTCCAGATGACGTCGCTGATGATCGCGGGCAAGAAGGTTAGTGCTCTGCGTCACGGCATGGCGGGCCAGCCTGGATTTGAGCTCTTTGGGCCCTGGAGCGAGGGCGAAGAGATCAAGGCTGCGATCGTCGCGGCGGGCAAGGAATTCGGTCTGCGCTTGGTAGGTGGACGCGCGTACTCTTCGAACACGTTGGAGTCGGGTTGGATCCCGTCCCCGCTGCCGGCCATCTACACCAGCCCGGGAATGAAGGCGTATCGTGAGTGGCTGCCGGATACCGCGTGGGAAGCGACCGCTTCTCTGGGTGGCAGTTTCTATTCCGAGAACATCGAAGATTACTACGTGACGCCGTACGATCTGGGCTACGGTTACGTCGTGAAGTTCGATCACGATTTTGTGGGTCGGGAAGCACTGGAGAAGATCGCGCAAGGTCCGAAGCGCACCAAAGTCACGCTGGAGTTGAACACCGACGACGTGATGAAGGCGATGGCCACCATGTTCGAGAAGGCCGGCAATCGCGCGAAGTATTTTGAATTCCCGTCGGCGGTCTATTCGACCTGGCCGCATGACAAGGTCACCCGCAACGGAAAGACGATCGGCTTGTCTACGTGGGTCGGCTATAGCTCCAACGAAGGCAAGATGCTGACGCTGGCGATGCTGGATGAGCACGACGCGCAAATTGGCAGCGAAGTGACCATGACGTGGGGCGAGCAACCGGGGACCGGCTCCAAGCCGACGGTTGAGCCGCACGTGCAAGTGGAAATCCGCGCCACGGTTTGCCCGGTTCCGTACGCGCAGGTCGCGCGCCAGGAATATCGCCCGCTGTAAGTAAGGCGAATCGGTAACAAGTTGCAAGAGCGAGCCCGTCTCTGTCCCCGCTGGGGCGAGACGGGCTCGCTTTCTTTTTGGGCGCGAGTGCTACGGGCAGTTCACAACGTATTCGTACACACGGAACTGATCCAGCTTTCCGCTGGGTGTGAATGTCAGTAAGGACAAGGCACGGCCCTCGAAGGTTCCGCTGTCCAGCAGCATAAGCGGGTATGAAAACCCGGGCAGTTCGAACATATTCAGCGGCCTGTAGAGTCCGATGTTGCCATCTCCGTAGGTGGGATTGGAGCAGTCGGCGCAGAAAGGCTCGGTATCAAGGTTGCGCTTCAGGTCGAGCCCGATGATTTGTCCATTGCGTCCATGCAAAATGATCGCCTCCTGACGAAGCAGACCGGTGGTCGACGAATATAGTTTGTGCAGGGAATAAAAGAAAGACTCGGACCGTACCGCGATTGCTTCGTCGCGGCGTAGCGCGCCGCTGGCTGGCCAGCCTAAGACACGGTTCACTGCTGCCATCTGTTCCGGGGCAATCGGGATAGAAACTAGCCCGGACCGCGATTGGCCCGGCAGTTTCTTGGTGGTGTAGAGCGCTCGCCCAGTTTCGGTTCCGGGTCCGACATCGAAGACGGACAGGGAGTCTTGAACAGTAAGCTCGCAGGCGATACCCAGACGCTGCGCGCTCCGTATCTCGTCCCCAAAAATGTCGCGCGCCTTGCGGGCCCCAGTTGGTCGTCCAATCGGGCCGTAGAGGGCGATCTGAGAGCCACTCTGACTTGCTAGAAATCCCCGACTTGGATCGAACCAGCCCATCTTGGGTACCTCACCAATTCGGGCTTGGAAGGTCTTCTCAATGTATTTCTCGTCTGCAGGCTTTGGCTGCGCGAAAGAGTGCATGGCGCACAAGAGTGCGATGGAGCAGGTGCCCAAACTAGCGGAGTTGACCGACACGAGTTACGCCACTCCCTCGTTGTGGACGATCTTTCCACCAACGACGGTCAGTAGTGACCGCGTGCGTTTGAAGTCTTCGTCGGAGACGGTGAAGCAGTCGCGATCCAGCACGGTGAGGTCGGCGTGGTTGCCAGCTTCGATCGAGCCTAGATCGTCCTCTCGCAGGAACCATTTGTTCGCTGCGGTGGCTAACCACAGAACCTCCTGACGGGTGAGCGTCTGGTCGCCAAGGATAGACTGTCCCGCGAGGTTCTTGCCGGTGGTGATGGTGGAGAAGTTGAGCCAAGGATTGATGACGGTGACGTCGCCGCCATCGGAATGGTAGCCCTTCTTGATGGCGTGGTTCATCAGCATACGGTAGGGCGGGCCCAGGCTAGAACTTGTAGCGGTGGGGGTGCGCAATGGCCCCCAGCCGACCAGCACGCCCATGCCCATGGCGTCCATGCGGTTGGCCAAGTCCTGCGGGAACTCCGGAATGTGGGAGATGATCCAACGCAGGCCGGAGAGAGGTATCTCCGCGTTGACCGTTTCGCGATCCTTGATTAAGTTGGTCACGCCGGAGAGGTTGAGCGCGTGATCTTCGGCGCGCCAGCCAGCTTTGGCGATGGCTCTGAGTCCCTCGACTCCGCCGCCTGTGAACTCGCCGATGCCGCCCGTTTTAAGCCACTCATCTCCGAAGAACGGGAACGAGTTTTTCAAGCGTTGAGAAAGCGTCGGCAACGGCGGGTTGGCCGTGGGCGAGTCCTGATGCAAGAAGTCGATTCGTAGGCGTGCAGGCATGGTGCCTTGATCGTGCAGCGCGCGAAACGGATCGTGCATCGTAAAGGTGTTCTCATTGGCGAGGCCGCCGGAGAGTGCGTCGGAATGAAACGCTCCGCTGTCGCGATGCGTTGTGATGCCGAGCTTCGCGTAATACTGCAAGGCCTCGTGTGCCGAGCGCTTCCTGGTCTCCGGATTGAGAAACTCTTTGCGCAGAGCGAGCAACGCGGCCGTGAGCGCGGGTCCCGCGATGGCTCCATCTGCAGCGACCGTAACGCCCCGGGCTTCGAGCCATGCCTTGCCTAGGCTGTTGGTTCTCGCGCCGCCTTGCGCCGCTTGAATGTAGACCGGTCGATTGACGGCATCCAATTCGGTGAGCGAGGGCAGGCGCCGCTCGGCGAACTGCATGCCCGAGATCGGACCGACGGTGGAGATGAATTCGCCCGCGGGTACATCATTGCTGCGGGCCTTCAGCGCCGTGATCGCGTCTGGAATGGTGAAGACGTGTTCCATCGGCGTGTGCCATCCGGGCCGATTGCCGACCAGCACGATGTGATTGTGGGCGTCGATGAGGCCAGGGAGCACGGTCCGCCCTTTGAGGTCGATCCGCCGTATGCCTCGCGGTACGGAGAGGCTGTTCCCTACGACGGTGAACCGACCGTTCTGGATCAGCGCCTGCGGGACGACGCGGTTGGTCGGGTCCATCGTATGAATCTTGCCGTTGACCAGGATAAGGTCGGTGGCGGTATTCGCGGGTCTAGCCTGCGCGAACAGCTTCACACCAGTCAGTCCGCCAACGGCGAGCGCACCGGCATGGCCGAGGAAGTGTCTACGCAACAGCCAGTCGAGCGAGTCAGTTTTGGGCACGCTTGCCTCCTTGTGTTTGCACTCCTCGCGGAGCTGCTGAACAATTCTACTCCAACGGCGCGGGACCGGTGCCAGATGCTTTACCATTGATCCACGGGGCTCCTGCAGGACTCAAGGGCGGAAGCCCGCGTAAACTCATGAGCCTGCTTGTTTCCATTCTTCTTTCCGATATCCTGCCGATTTTCGCGATCGCAGGCGCCGGCTATCTTCTCGCACGTTACGCGGGTGTCGACGTCAAGGCCGTGTCCCGAGTCGTGTTCTACACGCTGATGCCGTGCCTCGCCTTCCGGATGCTGGTGCTTTCCCACGTGTCCGATCCGAATGTTGCGAGACTGGTCGTTCTGGCGGTGGTGATCATGGCGGCGATGGGCGTGGTCGGATACCTCGCGGCAAAGACGCTCAAGCTGGACGGCGCGCACCTGCGAGCATTTGTGATGGTGGTCATGTTTTCCAACGGTGGAAACTATGGGCTGCCGGTGGTGCAATTCGCCTTTGGCCCGGAAGCCTTCACCTACGCGACGATCTTCTTTCTGGCTGGTTCGGTGACGACGTACGTTGCCAGCGCGTTCTTCGCGGGAAACCGGGCGGGGAAGTTCGCCGGTGCGTTGGATAAAATTTGGCGCATGCCGTCTCTCTATGGCGTAGCTCTAGCGCTGCTAGTCGTTGCGAGCGGCTACGCAGTGCCTGAGGCCGTCATGCGACCGGTGGGCATGTTGAGCGACGCCGCGCTTCCGGTGATGATTCTGGTCCTGGGAATGCAACTGGAACGCGCGGTGTGGCCTGCACGGCCGGGGATCGTAATCTGGGCCGTGGGGATTTCGCTGTTGGTCGCGCCGTTTGTAGCGTTGGGACTCGTATCTCTGCTGGGGATTTCAGGCGCAGCTCGGCAAGCAGCAGTGGTTTTGTCTTCTATGCCGGTGGCCGTGGTGACGACAATCCTCGCACTGGAATTTGAGTTGGCCCCAGAGTTCGTTACCAGCGCCGTCTTCTTGTCGACGATTGTGAGTCCGTTGACGTTGACGTTACTGATCGCGTACTTAAGCTAAGGCCAGACGGATCGTTCGAGTTAGCGGCCCGCAACGGCGGGAACCGGCAGCCCCTTGGCTTTCATCAAGGATTCCAGCAGGGCGACCGTCTTCGGAAATGCATCCGCACCACCTCGAGCTCCGCCAGCGCCGCGGGCGACGTCGAGGGCCGTCCGGCCGTTTACGTCTTTTGCGGTTAGGTCAGCGCCGTTGGCGACCAGAAACTCGATAAAGTTATCGAAGCCATGTTCGGCGGCACCGTGCAGAGCGGTTTGGTTCGGAACGGCATTCGCGCTCGGCATTTGACTGCCGCGACGGAAGACCTGTGCGATGCGTGCGGAAGCGCTGTCATCTGCGGCAGCGGGAGCGGCTGCAGCGGGTTTCGCGGGAGCAGCAGCGGGAGCAGCGCCACCTCGGCCTCCACCGGCCGCAGCACCACCACCTGCACCACCCGGTGCGCCACGACCAGCAGCTCGGTCCACCAGCGAATGGGCGTTCGGATTCGCGCCGGCTTTAATGAGGAGAGCCATGGTCGCGAGTACGCCTTCGTCGGTGCGATTGCGTCCACGTGTTGCGCGTGCGCCAAAGTCGACGCCAGCGGCGGCCATCAACGGAGTGATACCTTCCTTGCTTGGCAAGTCGACAAGCGCCTTGTATTCGAGCAGCAGAGCAGTGAACTTGTCATCGCCGCCGCGAGCCGCGCGCAACAATGGCGTGGCATTTTGGGCCAGCATGCCGTCGCCGCCACGATCCTGCGGAACGTCGCGATACGGCGGACGCCGCTTCAGTTGGATGTTCGGATTCGCGCCTTTTTCCAGCATCATGCGCCCAACGTCAACGGCAGTAAGTTTGTCGGTGCTCGGGATGACGGCAATCGCGCCGTTGCCCTTCATCGGCAACGTGCTTACGTCGGCGGCCATGTAGACAGGCGAGCGGCCGAAGATATCCCATTTATCGAGATCGGCTCCGCCTTTGACCAGCACGGCGGACGTATCGAAGTGCATGTTCTGCAGCGCGAGCAGCAAGGGCGTCTCGCGGTCCGGATCTTCCGCATCGGGATCTGCACCGGCGGCCAACAGGCTCTGAACGCACGCCGAGCAGCCTTCTCGCGCGGCGTAGTGCAGCGCTGTGAAGCCACCCTTGTTCATATCCTTCGGACGAGGTTCCTGAATGATCTTGCGCTCCCACTGATTGATCTTGCCGTGGGCGTTTAGGTCCGCGCCCTTCGAGGCGAGGAACTTCACCATATCGGCCTGACTTTGCGCAGCGGCCCACATCAGAGCGGTCTGGCCACCCCAGCCTTCCTTGGCGTTGATGTCGGCACCCGCGTCGAGCAGTACTTTGGCGGCGTCTACCTTACCGCTGCGCGCGGCAGCGAGGATCGGAGTTTCGCCATCGAGCGTTTTGAAATTGGGATCGGCACCGGCCTTGAGCAGAGCCTCCAGGATCGGTGCAGAGCCCAGGATCGCAGCTTCGGTCAGCGGCGAGGTGCCAAATTGATTCTTCACTTTGACATTCGCGCCGGCCTTGATCAGTGCCCGCACCAATTCGAGATCGTCATTCGCCGCAGCGTACATGATGGCGGTACTGCCATCGGCGCCGGCGGCGTTCACGTTCGTGCCCTTGGCTGTGACCAAACGCATGGCGATGGCATGGTCGCCGGCTTCCGCCGCGTCCAACAGCGACGGATCTGAGGCCATGGTGAGCGCAGCCCCGGCCAGCAGGACTGCAGTTGCAGCTACGAATTTGCGCATCCTAGACCTCCGAAAGACCGTCAACACTATCGCCGATGGATTTCACCGGGATCTCATTGCGCTGTAGCAGTGTGAGTAGCAGGTCGGCATGACGCGAATCCTGAGGATACTTCACATGTTGGCCGCCCTTGATTTTTCCATTCGCGTGGCCGAGGATCACCGACGGCAGTGGATCGTTGTTGTGGCGATCGCTGTTGCTCATGTCGCTGCCAAACAGAATCGTGGAATGATCCAGCACCGTGCCGGTGCCTTCCTTCGCGGCGTCAATCTTCTTGATGAATCCGGCGAAGACTTCGGTGTGGTACTTCTGGATCTGCACCAGTTTCTCCATCTTCTGCGCGTTGTTGCCGTGATGTGAGAGTGGGTGGAACCCTTCGGAAATGCTCAGGTTGGTGTAGGTGCGCATGCTGGCTTCGCGGTCCAACGAGATCGAGATCACGCGGGTGATGTCGGCCTGGAAGGCCAAGGCCATCAAGTCGAACATCAACTTGAAATACTCGGTAAGATCGTTCGGCGTACCGACCGGCGCGTCCGGAATGCTCAGCGCGCTGTTGTCGGCCTTGGCAGCCATCTGAACGCGGCGCTCAATCTCGCGCACGGAGTCTAGATAATCGCTGACCAAAACACGATCCGCCACACCCAGGCTCGCTTGCAAACGTTTTGCCTGTCCTTGGACTCGATCCAGGATGCTCCCGGTCTCGACCAGGATCTGGGCACGATCCTTATCGGTGTCGCCCTGGCCGAAGAGCTTCTGGAAGACCGCGCGCGGGTTGCTTTCCTGCGGCAATGATTGAGTCGGCGTGCGCCATGCAACGCGCGCGCTGCCCGCACCAACCGCCAGTTCCAGCGACGGCAGCCGCGTGTCTTGCCCGATGTGACGAACGGCGAGTTGGTCGGCGCTGACGCCGGAATCCGGACCGGCCTTGCCGAAGTCCCAAGGTTTTACGCAGGTGAGCCAGCCTTGCTCGATGTAGCCGTGCGGTTCGTTGGTTTCCGCGGGCTTGTTCCGCAAGCCGGAGACGATGGTCACATGTTTACGGAATGCCTCCAGCGGCTGCAGGATCGGCGACATGGTGAAGCCAGCCCCGGTTTCCTTCGGCGACCAGCTATCCATGATCGCGCCGTGCGGGAAACCCACAAAGGCGAAGCGTTTCGGAGTCTTTCCAGCGGCGGTCTGTGCCATCGCGGTTCCAGCGGGGAACATCGCTCCCAGAAGCGGCAGTCCGATCGTGGCTCCGACGCCCTGCAAGAATGTTCGGCGTTCAACGTGCTTTTTGGATATGAACATACGGGGTCTCCTTGTTACTACTGTTTGCTGGCACTCTGCACCGGTACCGCTGGCGGTACGCGACGCATCTTAAATTGGTCGGTCTTCACCACCGCCTGAACGATGGCCGAAAATTTGTAGTCCTTCATGGCCGTTTCCCGCACGATCTTGCGGACGGTCGGCATGTCGTAGGCTTCGCGCGTGCGACCCATCGAGTAGGTCAGAAGCCCTTCGACGAACGTTTGCACGAATTGGTCGGGACGGCGCAGAAGCGCTTTGCGAAGATCATCCGGTCCCTTGATCGCGGTGCCGTCGGGCAACACACCGGCGGAATCGATCTCCGTGCCGGCAAAGCGATCCCGGTCTCTCCACATTCCGGTCGCGTCGAAATTCTCCAGTGCGAAGCCCAGCGGATCCATCACCGCGTGGCACGCCGCGCAGGTCGGGCTGGCACGGTGGACCGCCATCAACTCGCGCACGGTGCTCGCTTTCTGAGTGCCGATGTCTTTGTCATTCAGCGCCGGAACGCCGGCGGGCGGATTCGCCGGAGGTACGCCCTGGATGTAGTTCAAGATGAACTTGCCACGCAACACCGGGGAGGTCCGGTTCGGATAGGCGGCGGCCATCAGGATGGCTCCCTTGCCCAACAACCCCCAGCGTACGGAATCTTTCAACTCCACGCGGCGGAACAGATCGCCCTTCACGTCGGTAATTCCGTAATGCAGCGCGACGCGTTCATTCAGGTACGTATGGTTCGCGCGCAGTAAGTCCACTACGTTGCGATCTTCACGGAAGATGCTGTCGGCGAAGAGCGCGAGTTCGGTGCGTAGATCCTGACGCGGATCCATGCGCCCGGAGGCGTTCGGGAAAACATCGTTATCCGGAACAATCGCGTCCAGACGGCCCATGTCGAGCCACTGGGGTACGAAATTGTTGGCTAGTGTCTTCGACCGAGGATCGGCCAACATGCGTTGGACTTGTTTATCGAGCGTGGACTGATCCTTGAGTTTATTCTTGATCGCCAGATCAAGCAGTTCCTCATCGGGAATCGAACTCCACAGGAAGAAGGAAAGTTTGGAGGCGAGTTCCAGATCCGTGATCGGATACTTGTCACCCGGCTTCAGCCCTGTGGCAACGCGCTCCCCGCGATACAAGAAGAACGGGTTCGCCAGGATTCCCGTGATGCCGGAGCGAATGCCAGACTCGAAACCGCCCTGCTTCACGCCATCGGCGTAATACTGCATGAGTTCCGTGATGTCATCGTTGGTGACCGGACGCCGGTAGGCAAGCTTGGCGATCGAGGAGAAAATCTCCTTCGCGCACACTTCAGCGGTCTTGTTCTTATCCTTGTCCGGGTGGCAGGTGAGGATGCGATCGCGGCTCGGTGTGGAGCTAAGACCTTTCACATCGAAGGGGCCCAGAAGTTGGAACGAGTTCACGCGATAGGAACGATCCTGTCCGCCGCCGGGCGTGTACATCTGCACCTGATCGTCGGATTCCGCAAAACTCTGGCGCCGGAAGGTGACGCCGATCCGGTGCGGTCCTGCAGTGGCCTGGAATTTGATGTTCTTCAAACGGGCATTAACCCGATCCAGAGCGCCGCTCTGCACCTGATCGTAGGCCTTCATGTCCTCTTCGCCACCGATGGTCGCTTCATAGACGACTTTGTTGTCGAGCGTGACCACCAGCGGATTCTCGTATTCCATGCCGTTGCCCCAGATATGGCTGGCCATGTCGCCGATGTTGATGCGATATTCGCCGTCGGCCGGGAGATCCACTTTGGCCAGAATGCCACCGCGAGTCCCCAGCGGCAATCCAGCAACGTGCGTAAGTTGATTGCCCGAAGAGGCTCGGAAAGACCAGCCCTGCGCGCGGGAATCGTGGTTGCCCATGGCCTTGACGGCGACGTTTCGGGCGGCACTCACGTATTGCTCCACGAAGGAAGGCGATACCTGCAGCGCGGAGGCGACGTTGTCGAAGCCCTGCGCAACGTCATCCTGTGGCAGCAATTCGGCACCGACCACCTCTACCTTCAACAGGTCGCGAACGGCGTTTTCGTATTCTGTGCGATTCAGGCGATGCAGCACTTGGCTATCGGTGATGTATGCCTGAGTGGGAATCTTGTCGAGCGATTCTTCCAACCATGTGACCAACGCGTCGACCGCCTTGCCATCCGGCTGCTTCGCATTGGGCGGAGGCATGACGCGACCGCGCACCTTCTTGACCGCCTTCTCGAAAAGGTCGGGGTCCTTTGCGATGCTCGCCACCGTCATGTTTTCGAGGCTGAAACCACCCATCTTGGCTTTGTCGTTATGGCAGCCCGAGCAGTATTGCTTAACGACGGCCAACTGCGCGTCGGCCGAAGGCGGCGCTTGGCTCGCCGAAGGAGCAATATAAAGACCCGCCAAACCGATGGCGGCGATTACGGGAATTGAGTTCTTAATAAGTCTCGTCATGTTTAATCCCTAAGCATCTGGCGAAAGATATGCCCACAAGCTCTCTGCGGATCGGCGGATAAATTCGTCGGAGTTACCCATCTTGGCTTCGTATTCCTTGGCCACTTTCGCTTCGACCGCTTCCGACGGGCCGCGCCCTTTGTTCATCATTTGGTTCAGACGATCGTAGATCGCGCCGTACATATCCACCTGGGTCGTGATGTCGGCCAAGCTCAGCGCGGGACCGTGCGCGGGAATGATCTTGGTATCGCGGTTCGCCACGCTCTGGATGCGTTGCAAGCCGCCCACGATGCCGCCAATCCAGCCGCCGGACCACCAATCCACCACCGGCCAGCCTTCGCCATACGCAGCGTCGCCCACCGCAAGGACGTTCTGCTGCGAGAAGTAGACGTAGAGATCGCCGTCGGTGTGCGCCGCGTCCGTGATCCATCCGTAGCGGACGCCGGAATCGAGAGTGCCGTTGTCGTAGAAGGTCTTATTCGGTTGGGCGATCTTGGGAAGCTTGGTGAACTTCCGCCCGTTCCACGGCCACGTCACGTTTTGTTGCAGCCAGAGGCGCGTGTTCTCTTGGGCAATAATCGTAGCGCCGGCCATGCCGAGCCTCTCGTTGGAGCCCGTCTGTTCCGGATGCCAGTGGGTGTTGAAGAGCGTTCGCACCGGTCCGCTATTCGGGAGCGCCGCGACAGCCTGTGCCAGCGCGCCGGCATTCTGCGCGAGTCCGCCGTCCACCATGACGACGCCTCCAGCACCCGTGCGCGCGATCACGTTGCCGCCCGCTCCGCCCAGCAGATAGAGGTTATCGCCCAACGGTGCAGTCGTAATAGTGGGAGCCTGCCCGAAAGCATATGGAGCCGCCAGTCCCGCTGCGGCTGTTTTCAAGAACGTCCTACGCGTGGAAACGAACATAGTTTGTGCAGCTACAGTATACTCCTGTAGCGCCCCGAACACATCCCACAGAACCGTGGCCGTAAGGGAGCGGCCAGACTCGACACCGACCGGCGCGGAGTCAGAATTCATGCTCTCATGGTCTCTGCTGGTTGTGTCCGTCTGGGAGGCATATGAAAGTTCGAATTATTTTTGCTACGGTTGCAGCGGCGTTCGGTGTGGCGATCTTGTTCGCCCAGCAACGCCCGGCCGGGCCTTACACGCAGGACCAGGCCACGGCCGGCCGCGCGCTCTACCAGACCAATTGCAGCTCGTGCCATGCCGCGGATCTTAGCGGACGCGAAGGCCCACAATTGACGGGTGCCAACTTCCTGGCCCAGTGGGGCGATCGGACTGCCGGTGACCTGGTTAGCTACCTGCGAGTGACGATGCCCCCAGGCGGAGCCGCGCTTCCGGGCGACTCGTATCTGAACCTGGCGGCGTTCCTCCTTGATGCCAATAGCGCGAGGGCAGGGAATCAGGCTCTCACTGCCACGTCCAACATCACGATTCGCAGCGTGACGGTCGGCGGTCCCGCCCCGGCACCAGCGAAACAAGTGGTTCAAGCCAAGCAAGAGAAGCAACTCCCCCGCGGACTCACCGTCGCGGGTGAAGTGAAAAACTACGTCCCGGTCACGGACGCCATGTTGCGCAATCCCGATCCAGCCGACTGGCTGATGATCCGCCGCGATTACCGTGCCAGTTCCTTCAGCCCTCTCAATCAAATCAACGCGCAGAACGCGAACGACTTGCGCATGGTCTGGAGCTGGGCCATGCAAGACGGAGCCGCCCTCGGTAACGCGCCCGCGCCCATCGTCCACAACGGCGTGTTGTACGTGAACAACGCCGGTATGGTCCTGCAGGCGTTCGAGGCCAAGTCCGGCGAACTTATCTGGGAGAATCGCTACGGCACCAGTCCGACCGCCCCAGCCATGCGCGGCATCTCGATCTATGGCGACAATCTTTTCGTGGCCACCGGGGACTCCCATCTGATGGCCTTCGACGCCCGCAACGGCAAACTCGTCTGGGACACCACCGTCGGCGAAGCCGGACACGGCGCCACCGCAGGACCGCTCGCCGTCAACGGCAAACTGCTCCAGACGCTTGGATATTGCGGAACGTACCGAGAAGAGAAATGTTTCATCAGCGCCTACGATGCCAAGACCGGCAAGGAAGTCTGGCGCTTCAACACAATCGCCCGCGAAGGCGAGACCGGCGGCGATACCTGGGGCGGCCTGCCGAACATGTTCCGCGTAGGCTCGGAAACCTGGACCACCCCCAGCTACGATCCGGACTTGAATCTCACTTACTGGGGAACCGCCCAAGCCAAGCCCTGGATGCGTGTCAGCCGAGGATCCGGCAATGGCACGACGTTGTACGCCAACTCATCGCTCGCGCTGAATCCCGATACCGGCAAGCTCTCCTGGTTCTACAATCACGCCCCCGGCGAGTCGCTCGATCTGGACGAAGCCTTCGAGCGCGTTCTGGTCGACGACCAGGGCCAAAGCCTCGTCTTCAGCGCCGGAAAACCCGGCATCTTGTGGAAACTGGACCGCAAGACCGGTAAATATCTGGGCCACCAAGAGATGGTCTTCCAGAACGTCTACGATTCCTTCAACGCCACCACAGGCGAGCCGCACTATCGCAACGACATCGTCGAACAACGCATCGGCGAATGGGTGTCGAGCTGCCCTTCCACCGAAGGCGGCAAGAACTGGCCCGCGATGTCCTACTATCAGCCGGGCAACCGTTTGATCGTCCCGTTGAGCCAGAGCTGCATGGACTTCAACGCGCAAGAGGTCGAGAAGAAGGATGGCGCAGGAGCAGGCGGCGGCGCACGTGCCCGCTACTTCGAGACTCCGGGATCGAACGGCAACGTCGGCAAGCTGGCGGCCTACGATGTCCGGACAATGCGCGAACTCTGGAAATACGAGCAGCGCGCTCCGTTCCTCACCGGCGTTCTCTCAACCGCAGGAGGCCTGGCCTTCGCAGGCGACCTCGATCGCATGTTCCGCGCCTTCGACGCCAACACCGGCAAGATCCTGTGGGAGACCCGCCTCCCCGCCGCCGTGCAAGGCTTCCCCCTGACCTTCACCGCGGGCGGCAAACAATATGTCGCAGTGACCACCGCCAACGGCGGAGGCAGCCCCCGCAATGTGCCTCGGACCGTCGCTCCGGAAGTGCATGGTCCGGAGACGGGGAATACTCTATTCGTGTTCGCCCTGCCCGACAGACGATAGGAACCCGTTAAATCCATGCACAACACCAAAGCCTACTCTGCCACCAGTGCCACCTCGCCGCTGAGTAGCACCACCATCCCCCGACGCGAGCCCACCGCACACGACGTCCAGATCGAAATCCTCTTCTGCGGCGTCTGCCATTCCGACCTCCATACGGCTCGCAACGAGTGGGGCGGCACCATCTACCCCGTCGTCCCCGGCCACGAGATGGTCGGCCGCGTGACCAAAGTTGGAGCCGCTGTAACAAAATTCAAACCGGGCGACCTTGCTGGAGTCGGTTGCCTGGTCGACTCCGACGGCACTTGCCCTGCGTGCCAAGCGGACTTGGAACAGTTCTGCCCAAACGGGACCTTCACCTACAACTCCCCGGACAAGCACCTGGGCGGCATGACCTACGGCGGTTACTCCGACAGCATCGTCGTGGACCAGCGCTTCGTCCTCCGAGTTCCTCAAAACCTCGATCTCGCTGGGGCAGCGCCGCTCCTGTGCGCGGGGATCACCACTTACTCGCCGCTGCGTCGCGCCGGCATTACCAACGGTAAGAAGGTCGGCATCGTAGGCCTCGGCGGATTGGGACACATGGGCGTGAAGTTCGCGCACGCGCTGGCGGCTCACGTCGTCGTCTTCACTATGTCTCCCAACAAGAAGGAAGACGCCCGACGCCTGGGTGCAGACGAAGTCGTGGTCTCGTCCAATGAGAACGAGATGCGAAAACACAACGGCAGTTTCGACTTCATCCTCGATACCGTCTCCGCCGACCACGACATTAACGCCCTGATCAACCTACTTCGTCGGGAAGGCAACCTCACACTAGTCGGAGCTCCAGGGAAGCCGCTGAGCCTAGAGTCCTTCGGGCTGATCATGGGTCGCCGCAGCGTCTCTGGCTCGCTGATCGGTGGCATCGCCGAAACGCAGGAGATGCTCGATTTCTGTGGCGAACACAACATCACCGCCGACGTCGAGATCATCCCGATCCAGAAGATCAACGAGGCTTACGAGCGAATGCTCAAGTCCGACGTGAAATATCGTTTCTCGATCGACATGGCTTCGCTCAAGTCTGATGGACTTTGATTCCGCGCGCCGCCAACTCTTGCAGTAACGTCGCGACTGCGGGAGATGTTTCAGCGTCTCCCGCCACGATCACCGCCCAAGTGAGATCTTCTCGAAAGGCCCGAGAGACGATGCTCCAACCTTCCAGATGTGGCGGCGTGATCGCGCCGATCTGAATCATGGACCAGTGCCGCACAAGCTCCAGCGCCACATCCCTGGCCGGCAGCGGACCCCGCACAATGAAATGGTTGTCGCCATGCACCAGCAGGCCGATGCTCGTCATGCGCTGAGCCGCGAATCCGTGACCGGATAGCCGATCGCGAAATGGTACACAGGTTGTCCGTCTGCAACCGTCAGATCTAAATAGCGACGCACTTCCTCATCGTAGAACGCGCCGATACCGGTCCCGCCCAACCCCAGCGCTTCCGCGGCCAAGTACAGACGGTGCCCGATCGCGCCCGCCTCAAAGTACACGTAGCGATAGCCCCTGTCGCCGTAGGTCCGCGCGGCCCGTTCCAGATCCCCGATCATGGAGAACGCCACGCAGGCATTGCCGGCCAGATCCTGTCCTAAACTTAAACCCGCGGCTGCGACGCGCTGGTCGCCCAGCCTGATCGGTTCCAGTTCCATCCGCTCCGGCCAGACCCTGTAGACCCCGGGTTCCAAATCGTCGACCCGATGGACATAAATATAGAGTTGGATAAAGCTCGTCCTGGCAAAGTCCGCAGCCAGCGGCGTACACGTGGCCACAAGAATCGCTGAGAGTTGGGCCTGCGTGATCGGCCGCGCGCCACCTTGGAAATCGAGAGCTGAGCGCCGGGATCGAGCGACCGCGCCAAAACAACGCGTGGAGGATTCCGGCGAGGGCAGCGTGATGCGCCCACTGTCCGTCTGCGCCGGCTCTTCCGTGCTGACGGGGCGTATCGGACTCGCCAGCTTCGTAGCCCGATGCATGCCCTCAATCCGCGGGTATGCGACCACTTCCTGCGAAAGTCGGTTCGGGACGCCCTCCGTCCAACTCGACTCCACCGCGTCCCGTTCGCGCACCGGAATCGTCGTGCCTCGCAACTCGACAACCAGCATGGGCCACTCATCTTCAGGTAGGCGACCGGACTCGGAGATCTCGTCATCGGCGAATTCCCCCACGGCCACCGCTTCGCATCCGATGGCTTGGGCGGCCAGCGCCAGGGCCTGCCAAGCGTGCCCGATGTCGAGCAGGCAATAGCGATATGCGCGATCGCGATACTTCCACTCCTCGCGCCATGCGATGCTCGTCAATACAAATACGAGGGGCGCTGAACTGCTGGCGCCGTTCCACTCCACATCGCCGATGGCACGCTGCTCGGCCATGTGCGCGGAGGGTCGGTAATGATACAGGCCATCCGGCCAATCCTTAAGACCGCGCGCTACGAAATGAAATTCCGTCGGGTGCAAATTCCCAGACGAAGGATTCACCCTCAGCGCGTATTTGTATCCCGCCGAAGGCACCAGCTTGGATGCGCTCACCGCCGCCGCATAAAACAACAGTTGTGAAAGGAACGCTGGTCCGCTCTCGACGGACGTTGTACCCCAGACGCCCCGAAGAACGTCGAGCGCTGGTTTTTCAGGTGCCGGTGGACCCGCCGGAAGGTCGAGCACCGGCGCGCCTTCATAATGCCGGAACGGGTCCGGCATATTCGCCCAATCCAGTACGTGCTGCACCCGCCGCAAGGACGCGACGCTGTGCTTGGTAAATTCGTGATAATCGCGCCACATCATGATCGTGCTGCCCGATCTTAACATCCAACCCGCATCCCACCGCATGTTAAACTCGCACTTGCTTGAAGGAGTTTCTGAATGCGTTACCTCTTTGCGTTTGCCCTCTCCCTGAGTCTGTTCGGACAACCCAAGCGTGTCGACGACGCGCTGCTCAAGAATGCCGCCAAATCGGCCACCGACGGCGACTGGTTGAGCTACGGCCTCACCCCCGGTGAGACTCGTTATAGCCCGCTCAAATTGATCGACGCATCGAACGTGAAACGCCTGGGCCTCATGTGGTCCTACGAAGTCGGCGACGGAGGAGGCGATCAGGAAGCCACACCGCTCGTCTGGAACAACACCATCTTCGTCGTCACCAACTGGAGCATCGTCTCCGCCGTCGACGCGCTCACCGGCAAGCAGAAATGGCGCTGGGATCCCGAAGTCAATCGCAAACCCACCAGTGACAAAATGTGCTGCGGCGTAGTGAACCGCGGCTTGGCGCTCTATCACAACAAAATCTATGTAGCCGTGAATGACGGTCGCCTCCAGGCGCTGGACGCGGATACAGGCAAGCCCGTTTGGGAAACTCGCGTCTCCTATACACAGGACGAACAGACGCTAACCATCGCGCCGCGCATCGCCAAGGGAAAGGTCATCGTCGGCACAGCCGGCGGCGATCGCCCCACGCGTGGCTTCTTCGCCGCCTACGATGCAGACACCGGACGCCAAGTGTGGAAGTTCTACACCGTCCCCGGCGATCCCACCAAGGGCTTTGAATCCGAGGCGATGAAGAAGGCCGCGGCGACGTGGGAAGGGAACTGGTGGAAGCTCGGTGGTGGTGGCGCGGTATGGGACGGCATCTCCTACGACCCCGATAGCGAACTCGTCTACGTCGGCACAGGCAATGCCGAACCCTGGCCCTCAGCCCTTCGCGCCAAGGACACCAGCACCGGCAGCGACAACCTCTACGTGGCCTCGATTGTCGCCGTGGACGTGAACACCGGTACGCTCAAGTGGCACTACCAAATGGTCCCCGGCGACGAATGGGATTACGACAGCGTGCAGCAGATGATCCTCGCGGACATGACCATCAATGGCAAGCTGCGCAAGGTCATCATGCAGGCCAACAAGAACGGCTTCTTCTACGTCCTCGACCGCATCACCGGTGAATTCATCTCCGCGCAGCCCTTCTCGCGCGTCACTTGGGCGAAAGGCATCGATCAGAAGACTGGCCGGCCCATCATCAACACCGAAGTCAAATACGGCAAAGACCCGACGCCCGTATCGCCCGGTGGCGGCGGTGCGCACAACTGGTCGCCCATGTCCTACAACCCGCAGACCGGCCTGGTGTATGTTCCAACCCGTGGGTGGGACACGTTCACGTATGCGGCAGACTACGATTTCAAACCCGACGCCTCGCGCGTGGGCGGAGCCTCGCAAACCGGTCTGAACCTCGATACGCGTAATCTGACCCGCCGTCCAGCCGGACCCGCCATCGGTCCCGAGCCGCTGGAAGGCGGCAACGTCAGCACGCTGATCGCCTATGATCCGGTCAAGCAGGAGATCCGCTGGCGCAAGCCGATCGGCAACAGTCGCTTCGGCGGAACTCTGAGCACAGCCAGCAACCTGGTGTTCCAAGTTGCCCCCGATGGCCGTCTGATCGCATGGTCCGCGGACAAGGGCGAGCAACTGATGGAACTGGCCACCGGAGTAAACAGCGGCATGGGACCGCCCATCACTTTCGCGATCGACGGCAAGCAGTACATCGCTCTCATGGGCGGCACCGGCGGGACCGCGAGTGTCGGTACCACCAACCCGGGAGCCGTGACCACGCAGCAGAAACCGATGCTGCTGGTGTTTGGCCTGGATGGTAAGGCCGTGATGCCGAAGCCGGGAGCCGCGCCCGCAACTTTCGCGGCGGATCCGCACCAATAGGAACCCGGTGCCCCACTTGTTGATCACCCGAATCGTGATGCGCCAAAAACCTCGGGACTATCGACCAGCAGCGGGCTTCGGGCCTTGAACGCTTCCGCGTAACGCACGCCGACTAAACTCCCGACGTAGCGGTCTTCCGTCGTGTACTTGTCGAGCAACGTGGCCTGATCGCCGCTAAAGACCGCCTCATACGCCAGAAGTGCGTCCAGCTTCTTCTGATAGGTTGCGCTTACATCAACAGCGAAATCGAATCCCGGCAATGGCGGTTCCATGCGGCAGTGTCCGAAGAAGAGCCGCTCGATTTCGTGCGGCTCCGTACCTGCCAGCGCCTCCCCTCCCGGAATCTCGTCCCACTTGGGTAGGCGAGCATAGAAGACCCCGTTGATGACGATGTCGGTTGCGGCCTTATGATCGGGATGGACCCCGGACCCGAGCGTCGTGAACACCAGCCTCGGCTTGTGCATTCGGATCAGGCGCGCCACGGCCATACGCGCCGGAATCGTGTCTTGGATCAAACGATCCTGCAGCGGAAGTGTGACACGATCCGCCCCTAAAATCTCAGCAGCTCTGTTCGCTTGCCGCGACCTCTCACCGCGAACTCCGTGCCGCGTCGGTTCGCCGTCGCAGAGGTCAACCAGTAAGGCGGATCGTCCCTGCTCGGTCAGTTTCGCAATGGTCCCACCCATCACCGCTTCCACGTCATCCGGATGCGCTCCGAATGCCATCAAATCATACAATCGTGCGCTCATCTTTGTGCTCAATCGTTGGTTTATGTGGCGCGGGAACCTTGCACGCTCCAGACATACACGTCCCGATACCCATTGCAGGCAACACCCACCGCATTAAAGCAAAGTAGCCCGCGACGAATAGAATCGCTTTCAACCATTCAGGAATTATTGTTAGGTCCACTGGAGTCTCCCCTCACACGGAGATGCAACGGCGCGCGGAAGGTGACAGGCCCGAAGCGGCCTAATGGCCCTTACTGGACGAGCAAGTAGAGATCCCGAACAATTGATACGCGGGGCAGCTGCCAATCAAGCCCGTGCCCAGTGGAATCAGCCCCAGGTAACCCCACGCGGTCTGAGGACCGATGAACGCCAAGCTCAGGACGCCCGCTCCCACCACCACCCGTACAATCCGATCCACCGTTCCTTCATCCTTTTTCAGCATTTGTGCCTCCTTCGCTTACACGGCAGCACGTTTGTTGCCAACCTCGATGTATCCGCCGGTAGTTGTTTGAGGCCTTACCGCCTTAGCGCGTGCGTCAAACGACCCAGCCAGCTTGGGTTGGAATTCGACTAGATGCCGTGCGGATACCACGCTCGAAACGTCTGGTATCCGCCGGGCAGGTTCCGCACGTGGAAGCCATTTTGCTTGAGGAGTCGCAGCGCATAGTACGATCGCTGTCCCACGCCACAGTGAACCCACAACTCCCGCTCGCGCGGCAGTTCTCCCAACCGACCCCGTAGTTGGTTCATCGGAATATTCACCGCTCCTGCGATACAACCGCTCTGATATTCCGCCGCATCCCGTACATCCACAATCAAGGCATCTGTCGAAGGCAGATCCACCCATGAGGCCAGCGCAACATCGTCGCGCATCACGTTGCTGGCGATCATGCCCGCAACATTGACCGGATCCTTTGCCGACCCGTATTGAGGGGCGTAGCAGAGTTCGCACTCTTCCAGATCGAACACCGTGCCGTGCTTCTGGATCGCCATCGAAATCACATCGATGCGCCGCTCCACGCCTTCCGCACCCACTCCCTGCGCTCCCAGGATTCGCCCGTCTGAGTTTCGATACACCAGCTTCAAGTGGATCGGTTTGGCTCCCGGATAATACCCGGCATGGTGTCCAGGGTGAAGATAGATCGCCGAAAAGTCCGTGATTCCAGCGCGCCGCAGGCCCTTTTCCGTGGCTCCTGTCATGGCAATGGTCAGGCCAAAACATCCGCACACAGCAGTTGCTTGCGATCCCCGGAATTTTGAATCACGCCCGCAAATCGTATCCGCTGCGATTCGTCCCTGCCTGCTCGCCGGTCCGGCCAAGGGCAGGAAAGTCCATTCGCCGGTCACCCAATCGCGCACTTCCACAGCATCCCCCACCGCCCAGATATGAGCGTCGGAGGTGCGCATCGCTTCATCCACCCGGATGCCGCCTCTTGCGCCGATCTCTAACCCCGCGGACTTCGCGAGTTGGATCTCCGGCTTCACTCCGATGGCGAGGATCACGAAGTCCGCAGAGACCACCGCGCCGGACTTGGTGGTCACCCGGAGTCCCTCTGACGTTTCTTCGAATGCCGCTACGGGATCGCCTAGCTGCACCCGCACGTGCTGTGTGAGCAACCGCTGCCGCACAAATTCCGCCATCTCCGGATCCAGCGGCGGCATCAATTGGTCCGCGGCTTCAATGATGGTGATCTCCAGTCCCCTGTGCGCAAGGTTCTCAGCCATCTCCAGCCCGATGAACCCTCCGCCCACTACCACCGCACGCTTGGCGTCCTTGGTGTCGATCCACTCGCGAATCCTGCGACTGTCAGGTATGGTCCGCAGCACAAAAACACCCGGCAAATCGATTCCCGGAAGGGGCGGACGAATCGGTGCGGCGCCGGGCGACAACAGCAGCGCATCGTAAGAGGTCTTCTCGGATGCCCCCGTCTTCAGGTCGCGAACCTCAATGCTCTGAGCTTGCGCGTCTATCGACACCACATCGTGATGCGTGCGGACATCGATATTGAATCGGTCGCGAAACAGTTCCGGTGAGGCCACCAGCAACTTCCCCTCATCGTGGATCACATCTCCGACGAAATACGGCAGTCCGCAATTCGCGAAGGATACAAACGGACCGCGATCGAAGACGGTCACATCCGCCGCTTCATCCAACCGGCGCACCCGGGCAGCGCAAGACGCGCCACCCGCAACGCCGCCGACAATGATGACTCTCTTTCGTGTTCCCATTGATCCCCACTATGACATGGCGTGAGGGTAAAACCGCGGGGGACTAAGGAGCCACGCAGCTGAAGTTGGCGGCATCATCAATGCTGCCTTGGCCCGAGTAGCGTGCAACTTTGGGATACGCGCAAAGCGGGCGCGTGCGCACTACTTGACCGTTCACCACGCGGCTGGCCGGGAGCGTCGCAGGAGCTGTACCTTTCTCCACCCAGTTCACTAGCGCCGTCATCGGATCGAAGCGATCGGTGCCGATGCCGCCGCTGCAGTGCGACATTCCCGGCACCATGAACAAGCGGAAGAAATCCGTGGTGTCCGGTCCGTTCTTCAACACCGCGTCCTCGAAATACTTCACGCCCATCATCGGCTGCAGGATCTGATCCGCCCAGCCGTAGGTCATCAGGAGCTTGCCACCCTCTTTCCGGAACTTCGATAGGTCCGGATTCTTCGCATCGGCCTTCTTGCTCCAATCGTTCAGCAACGGAATATCCCGATTGAAGTCGAACGTCTTGTAGTCGTAGTCCGGCTTCGGCGGAACCGGCACCAGATAGCGCATCGTGCCTTCGGCCAAATTGAAGTCGGCAGGTTTGGCATTCGGCTGTCCCGCCACGATCATGTTCATCCAGTTGCTGGTGCCCCCGTTCACCACGGCTTCGCTCCCCAGCATGTATCCAGGAAAGAACGGCTTGCCATTGCTCACCGGACCGCCGTAGACCTTCATGATCGCCTCGGCCTGCGCATCCGTCAGGCAATCGGCACTATCCGTACCCGGACGGCACGAGGGCGCATCCCTGCGAGCGTCGAAGGAGCACTTGCGCGGATCGTCGATCAATCCGTCTTTCAGTCCGTCCACGGCATCGCACTTCTCCATCACCTTCCCAGCGAGCATGGACATCTTGGCCGCGCTCACCGGAGCCTCGTTGAGCGCCTTCTGATTCCACATCGCACCGATCGTGAATCCGGTTTGGTCCACCCACGGAGCGTTGGCGATGACGCCGTCGAAGTCTTCCGGATACCGCTGCGCCTCGATCAATCCTTGACGCCCACCGTTCGAGCACGAATTCCAATATGCCTTCGAAACCGCCTTGCCGTAGTAGCTCTTGGTCATGTCCTTGGCCGTGATCGCAGTGAGATGCACGGCGCGATAGGCGTAATCAATCGCCTTCTGCGGATTGCTCAACACGAAAGACCCTCCCGGTTCTTTGCTGGAATCGTGGCCCGTATTCGTCTGCGCGAACGCGAAGCCCAACCGCAGAGCTTCGTTGCGCTGCGATACGCGTCCAGGATCTTCCATGTTCTCGCCCGCGTGCCCGCCATTGCCGATCATGTAAAAGCGACCGTTCCACTTCGCAGGCAAGCTCACCTCGAACGCGATTCCCGGAGCCAGCACACCCGTAACCTTGCAGTACAGCGGAGCGGCGGTGCCGGCCGGTATCGTCGCGGCGTTGATCCGCACAATCTCTTTCGACTTGAAGTTCGCCATCGCATCGCAGGCCTTGCGCGGCGCAAGCTCTGCCTTCGAGTAGTCCACCAGCGCGCTCTTCAGATCCGCGAATGCTTGCGCACGCGCCGGGACAGCAGCGACGATCAACAGTAGAGTGTGGGCGGCCAAGGCGAATTTGTGAGAATATTGCATTCGTATATTATGTACATGTGATCGTTTCGATGAGAAGCCTTTTGGCGGTGGCCTTTGTGGGCTTACTGGCTACTGCGGTCCTGCATTCGCAAAATAGCCGCCCCCAACCCGCGACAGAAGCACAGGCCACCATCACCCGCTACTGCACCGGCTGCCACAATGACCGTACCCGCGCGGGCGAACTGGTTCTGGATCCCGCCATTGTCGCTTCCAATACCGCCATCGGAGAGAAGGTCGTCCGTCGGCTGCGCATGCGCACCATGCCACCATCCGGCGTTCCGCGTCCCGATGAAAATACCTACAACCAGACCGCTTCGTGGCTCGAAACGCAACTCGACAAGACCGCCGCCGCGAATCCCAACCCCGGCCAACCTCTTCTCCACCGTCTGAATCGAACCGAGTACGCGAATGCCATCGACGACCTGTTGGGCCTGAAGATCGACGTCGCCGCTCTGCTCCCGCCCGACGATTCCGCCTTCGGCTTCGACAACAATGCCAGCGTGCTGGGCTTCTCCCCCGTGCTGCTAGAACGCTATCTCTCCGCAGCCGACCGCGTCAGTGCCTTGGCCCTCGGCGATCCCAATACCGAGCCGGGCTCCGATACCTACCGCGCCCGTCAGGACCTTTCGCAGGACCAGCATATTGAAGGACTGCCCTTCGGCACCGTCGGTGGCCTGCAGATCGAACACACCTTCCCGCTCGACGCCGAGTACGAGTTCCGGCTCAGCTTCTTCCGCAACAACCTCGAGATCATGCGCGGCATCGAACTACCCCATCAAGTGGAGCTGTCGATTGATGGCGAACGCACCTTCCTGCGCACCATCGGCGGTCCTGAAGACTTCGCGCTTATGCGAAATCCCACCGACGGGTCCGACGCCATCGACGCCCGCTTTCGCGTTCGGATAGCGGTGAAGGCCGGCCTGCACAAAGTGACCGCGACGTTCCTGCAAAAGCGCGGCGTGGGTACGTTACGACTGCAAGGCTTCGTGCGCAGTTCAGTCGACACCTTCGAGGCCGCGGGCCGTCCTCATTTGGAAGCGATCACGATTCTCGGTCCCTACAAGCCGTCAACGAACGGTGCTCGGCCAAGTGGACTTCGCCTCAACTGTGTGGACGTTCCCTGCGTGCGCACCTTTCTCGAATCGCTAGCGCGCCGCGCGTACCGTCGACCCGTCACCGAAGCCGACATGCGCCCGTTGCTCGAATTCTTCGAACTCGGCCGTGCCAAGCGCGGAGCCGACGGTGGATTGCAGATGGCCCTACGTCGCATCCTCGCCAGCCCTTCCTTCCTGCTGCGCGCCGAGACCAGCCCCGAACGGCTCAAGCCCGGAACGCTCCATCCAGTCGAGCCCGTGGAACTCGCCTCGCGCCTTTCCTTCTTCCTTTGGTCCAGCATCCCCGATGAGCGCCTTCTGAAAGCCGCGCTCGGTCGCCCCGAAGTGCTCGACGCTGAAGTGAAGCGCATGCTCTCCGACCCACGCGGCGCGCGCTTCGTCGCCAACTTCGCCGGCCAGTGGCTGCAACTCCGCAATCTGCGCAACGCCCGACCCAACTCCGCCCAGTTCCCCGATTTCGATGACAACCTGCGCCATGGCTTCCGCCAGGAAACCGAGATGCTGTTCGCGAGCATCTTGCACGAAGACCGCAGCGTGCTCGACCTACTGCGGGCGGATTACACGTTCTTGAATGAGCGCCTCGCCCGGCACTATGGAGTCCCTGGAATCTATGGAACCAACTTCCGCCGCGTCGGCGTCACGCAAGACGAACGCAAGGGCATCCTGGGCCACGGCAGTATCCTGACCGTCACCTCCCACGCCGATCGCACATCGCCGGTCGTTCGCGGCAAATGGATTCTCGAAAACCTGTTGGGCGCACCACCACCGCCGCCTCCTCCCGACGTTCCCGCGCTGGCGGAGAATACCGAAGATGCGCCGCCACGAGCCTTGCGGGCCCGCTTGGAACTACATCGCGCCAATCCCATCTGCGCCAGTTGCCACAAGCTGATGGACCCCATCGGTTTCTCGCTGGACAACTTTGATGCCGTCGGCGTTTGGAGAACGGAAGAGTCCGGCGCACCCATCAACGCGACCGGCCAACTCGCCGACGGGACTCCCGTCAACGGCGTAGTCAGCCTACGCAACGCTCTTCTCTCGCGACCCGAAATCTTCGCCGGCGCCGTCACCGAGAAACTCTTGATCTACGCCCTGGGCCGTGGACTCGATCCCTCCGACATGCCCACCGTCCGAGCCATCGTGCGCAAGAACGCGTCCAACAACTACCGGCTGTCGTCGATCATAATGGATGTGGTTCGCAGCGTGCCATTCCAAATGCGGAAGAAATCACTGGAGTAACGATGTTCATCACCAAACGATCGCTCGACCGGCGCACCTTCCTGCGGGGACTCTCTACGGCCGTTGCCTTGCCCTTCCTGGACGCGATGCAACCCGCGTTGACGGCGGCCACGGTCGCGCCCAAACGCCTCGGCTTCGTCTATTTCCCCAACGGCGCGATCATGGACAACTGGATTCCCAAGGCCGAGGGAACAGGCTTCGAGTTCACTCCCACGCTAGCGCCACTTGCTCCGTACAAAGACCAGTTGGTAGTCATCGGCAACCTGGCGCGCGCCGGAACCACCATCGGCGATCATGCCGTCGCCGCCGCAGGCTGGCTCACCGGTGTCTACGCCAAGAAGACCGAAGCGGAAGACGTTCTCGCCGGACCCACCATTGACCAACTTATAGCCAAGCAAATCGGCCAGCAAACCGTTTTCCCCTCCATCGAACTCGCCACCGAGGACTTCACCGGCTACATCGGCGGCTGCACACCGGGCTTCAGTTGCACCTATATGAACACGCTGTCCTGGACCTCACCGACCAGTCCGGTGCCCATGGAGATCAACCCGCGCGTCGCCTTCGAACGAATGTTCGGACGCGCCGGGACCAGCGAGCAGCGCCACGCCCGTCAAGCGGAAGATCGCAGCATTCTCGATAGCGTCACCGATGAAGCCTCGCGTTTGCGAACCAGCTTGGGGGCCCGCGACCGCGCTCGTCTCAACGACTATCTCGACCACCTCCGCGAAATCGAGCAGCGCATCGCCCGCCACCAGGCGCAAACAGGCACGG
The DNA here is from genome assembly GCA_943328975.2 of Bordetella parapertussis. Classification (GTDB taxonomy): domain Bacteria; phylum Acidobacteriota; class Terriglobia; order Bryobacterales; family Bryobacteraceae; genus Palsa-187. The sequence goes on from CALQCC020000001.1 coordinate 117,093, forward strand.
TCGAAGCGACGATCAATGCTCCGCAAGGCATCCCCGAATCGTTCGAGGAACACGCCGCGCTCATGTTCGAACTGCAAACCGTCGCCTACCAGGCCGACATCACGCGCGTGGTGACCTTCATGCTGTCGCGCGAAGCCAGCCAGCGCACCTATCCGCAGATCGAAGTGAGTGAGCCGCACCACACCATCTCGCATCACGGCAATGACCCGCAAAAGAAGGCCGCCAACGCGCGCATCAATCTCTATCACATGCAGCAGTTCGCCAAATTCGTCGAGAAGTTGCGCACCACGCCCGATGGCGACGGCAGCTTGCTGGATCACTCCTTGATCATGTACGGAGCCGGCATGGGCGACGGCAATGCGCACGCTACGGACCCTCTGCCCCTGGTCGCCGTAGGCGGTCTGGTCGGCCGCGGCCATCGGCACCTGTTACAGAAACCGAAGACGCCGGTCGCGAACCTGTGGCTCGGGATCGCGGATAAGTTCGGCGTGAATATCGATCGGCTAGGCAACAGCGATGGCATTATTTCGCTTTAGTCTCCTGCTGCTATTAGCGTCGGCGCTCTTCGCTAACGACCCCGATGGCACCACTCCGCTGCACTACGCGGTTCGCAATCAGGACGTGGCGGCGGTGCGAAAGCTATTAGCGGCAAGAGTTCCCGCCGACGCCCAGAACCGCTACGGTGTGACGCCCCTCGTGCTCGCCGCAGAGAGTGGCAACGTTGAAATAGTGAACGCCCTGCTCGCCGCCGGAGCTAACGTCAACCATGCGTTACCCGAGGGTGAAACGGTCCTCATGACAGCCGCGCGCACCGGGAATATGCCCGTTCTCCAGGCCCTACTCCGTCGCGATGCCCGCGTGGAAGCCCGCGATGGCTTCTACGGCGAGACCGCGCTTATCTGGGCCGTCGCCAGCGACCATCCCGATGCCGTCCGCACGCTGCTCGATGCCGGAGCCGATATCAATGCTCGGTCCGCCTCCGCGAGTTTCGCCCGCCGCAACGCCGGACTCACCCGCCTCTCGCTGGGCGAATGGACGCCGCTGATGTACGCCGCGCGTGAGGGCTCGATGAAGGCCGCACAGGTGTTGCTCGACCGAGGCGCAGCCATCAACGCCGCCGATCCCGACGGAGCCACCGCGCTGGTACTGGCCATCATCAACTACCACTACGATTTCGCCGCGCTCCTGCTGGATCACAAAGCCGACCCCAACCTCGCCGACACCACCGGCATGGCAGCGCTGTTCGCCGCCGTCGACATGAACTCCATGCCGTGGATGTTCGGCCGCCCCGAATTGCCCGCCGCCTCCAAAGTATCCGCACTCCAATTGATCGAAAGCCTGCTGAAGCATGGAGCGAATCCCAACGCAACCCTGACCGCGGTGCAGATCCAGCGAGCCCACACCGACGGCGATACCGCCGTGGCCTTGGGCGCGACTCCCTTTCTGCGAGCAGCAAAAGCCGCCGACGTTCCGGTGATGAAGTTGCTGCTAGCAAACGGTGCCGATCCCAACGTTCGTCTTAAGAACGGAAACAGTGCACTGATGCTCGCTGCCGGACTCGGCTATCGCGACGGCAACATGGCCGTGCCCACGAAAGATCGCGGAACCCCGCAGGAAGCCATCGCCGCAATCCAACTGTGCCTCGATCACGGAGCCGACATCAATGCTCCCGGCGCGAACGGCGACACCTCACTGCACGTAGCTGTCACCGGCCGCGGCGACCTCGACATCATTCGCTACCTGGTCCAGCACGGAGCCTCGCTCGACGCCAAGAACGCGCGCGGCGAGACAGCCCTAACCGCTGCCCGCAGCAGCCGCCGCGATCGCACGGATGCCGCCGATCTCCTCGCCCGCCTGGCCGCCCGCTAGACTTTCCTGCGTCGCACCCGCAAAATCGCGTACCATTGCGTGGATGCAACTCGACAACCAACCCGGTATCAGCCGCTGGTGGCGCCTCGTCGGCGGACTCTCCATGAACATGGCCCTGGGCACCCTCTATGGCTGGAGCGTCTTCGTCGCGCCTTTCGAAAAACAGTTCGGCTGGAAGCGCGCAGACACCTCCATGGTGTTCACCATCGCCGTCATCGTCTTCGCCATCAGTTTCGTAATCGCCGGCAGGCTTCAGGATAAGTTCGGACCCCTGCCATGTTCGCTAGCAGGCGGCGTCCTGGTGAGCCTCGGATTCTATCTCTCGTCCTACACAGACAGTCTCAATTACCTCTATGTATGTTTCGGCGTCATCGGCGGCCTGGGCAACGGCTTCGGCTACGCCACACCGATTCCGGTCATGGCCAAATGGTTCCCCGACAAGCGGGGTCTCGCAGTGGGCTTGGCAGTCGGTGGCTACGGCGCGGGCTCCGCCATCTTCGGACCACTCTCGCAACTGATCCTGATCCCCAGCTATGGGCTTCCGGCGACCTTCCGAATCCTCGGCGCGATCTTTTTCGTCATGACCATCGCCGGAGCGCTGCTCTTGCGAAACCCGCCCGCAGGCTACCGCCCGAAGGGTTGGACTCCCACCACCGCGCAAACCTCGGCATCGCGCGACTGGACACCGGGCGAGACGCTCCGCACGCGCACCTTCTGGCTAATGTGGGCGGGCTACGCTCTGGGCTGCTCGGCTGGACTCATGGTCATCAGCCAACTAGTGCCGTTCGCCACCAGCGTCGGCATCGCCGCAGCCTCGCTCTCCACCATGACGCTGGTAGTGGGCGCGGTCGGCAACGCTTCGGGACGGATCCTATCCGGCTGGATGTCGGACCGCTTGGGACGCATCAACGTATTGCGAATCATGATCGGCATCGGGATGGTCGCCACCCCGGCCTTGTACGCCGCCGGCAGCGAGGTCGCTTTACTCTATGCCGCAGTCTTCGTCGTCTATTGGTGTTACGGAACGCAGCTCTCTGTCAACGGAGTCGCCGCCGCCGATTTCTGGGGCACCAAGAACGCCGGCGTCAACTACGGGATGCTCTTCACCGCCTGGGGCGTCGCAGGAATCATCGGTCCCCGCATCGGCGGCGTCTTGTACGACAAATACCAAAACTACCAAGCCGCGTTCTACACAGCCGCCGCTCTGTCGGCCCTAGCCCTACTGTGCGAACTAGGAGCGCGCCGCCCCACGACGACGCGTTTGTCAGTAGTCCGGTAGCCCACACAGAACCGCGACCGTAAGGGAGCGGCCAGACGATCGAGTCGCTGCAACCGAGCGTCAGCCCCCCTCATGGCCCCAGCGAGCAAGGTGCCTTGACGCTGTCTACCCCTTGCAATATCATTACTTTGCACCACTTTTCGTCTAAACATGAAGCTCCGCTTGCTCATCCTCGCGTTCATTCTGGCAGGCCTCGGTGCCCAATTCACCTATAGCCAGCAGCCAACTTCTTCCCCTGCCGAACGGCAGTCCGCATTAGTGAAGCAATACTGCGTCGGCTGCCACAATAATCGCATCAAGACCGCAGGTCTAACACTAGCGCCGCTAGACGCCACCCATCCAGCCGAGGGCGGGGAAGCCGCAATCGAAACCTGGGAGAAAGTCATCCGCAAAGTCCGAGTAGGCATGATGCCCCCGCAAGGCTCTCCCAAACCGACCGAGCAGGAACGCAACAGTCTCGTCGCATGGCTCGAAGCAGAACTCGACCGAGCCGCAGCCGCCCATCCGCAGCCCGGCAGCATCGGCGTTCACCGCATGAATCGCGCCGAATACTCCAATGCGATCCGCGACCTTCTCGACCTCAAAGTAGACGCCGCCGCTCTACTCCCGCCCGACGATTCCGCCTTCGGCTTCGACAACATCGCGGAGACGCTAGGTGCATCGCCAGCGTTAGTCGAACAGTACCTCAGTGCCGCAGGCAAGATCGCAGCACTCGCAGTCGGCGATCCTGACACAGGACCCGCAGCCGAGGTCTTTCGCATCCGCCAAGACGCCTCGCAAAACGCCGCGCTCGACGGCATGCCCGTGGGCACCGAAGGCGGCACTATGGTGCACACCACGCTTCCCTTGGACGGCGAATACCGGCTCGACGTGAAATACGTGATCTCCAACCTGGGCGCGATGAAAGGCCTGGAGCAGGAGCACGACGTCGAAATCGCAGTCGACGGCAAGCGCGTGCATCTCGCCACCATCGGTGGCCATGAAGATTTCACCGCGCTCATGCGCAACATCACCGAAGCGCAGCTGGCCGTCGAAGCGCGCAGTTCCACCCGCATTCCCATCACCGCCGGCCCGCACGATATCAGCATCGGGTTCGTCTATCGCGGCGCGGTGCAAGGCTCAACTCGCCTGCAGCAGTTCCTGCGCACCACGCAAGACAACCTGGATGCTACCGGCCACCCCCACATCGAAACGCTGACCGTCACCGGCCCGTTCAAGCCCACCGGCGTGAGCAACACACCCAGCCGACGCAAGCTCTTCGTGTGCCGACCCAAGGCTGCCACGGAAGAGGCGGACTGCGCTCGCAAGATCCTGACTCCGCTCGCGCACGCAGCCTATCGCGGATTCGAAACACCCAAAGACGTGGACCGCTTGATGCAGTCCTTCGCGGCCGGGCGCGCTGAGCGCGGCTTTGAAGGCGGCATCCAGACCGCGGTGGAGCGAGTGCTCGCCAGCCCGAAGTTCACCTTCCGCGTCGAGCGCGATCAGAATGGGCCCATCAACAATCTGGAACTCGCCTCGCGCTTGTCATTCTTCTTGTGGAGCAGCATTCCCGATGACACACTGCTGAAGCAGAATCTCGCCAAGCCCGCGGTACTGGAAGCGCAGGTCCACCGCATGTTGGCCGACCCGAAGGCAAACGCGCTAGTCAAGAATTTCGCCGGCCAGTGGCTGTATCTGCGAAACCTCGAAGGCATGGTCCCCAACTCCTTCGGCTTCCCCGATTTCGACGACAACTTGCGTCAGGCCTTCCATCGCGAAACCGAACTATTCTTCGAAAGCATCCTTCAGGAAGACCGCAACGCACTGGACCTGATGACCGCCAACTACACGTTCCTCAACGAACGTTTGGCCCGCCACTACCGCATCCCGTTCATCTACGGCAGCCATTTCCGCCGCGTCACCCTGGAAGACCAAACGCGCTGGGGCCTGCTCGGCAAGGGCAGCACGCTGATGGTTTCGTCTCACACAGATCGCACCTCACCGGTGGTCCGCGGCAAATGGGTGCTCGAAAACTTACTGGGAACTCCGCCGCCTCCGCCGCCCGCGAACGTTCCGCCGCTGAATGAAAGCAGCCAACGCGAGGGCCGTGTCTTGACCATGCGTGAGCGTATGGCCGAGCATCGCTCCAACTCCGTGTGCGCGGGCTGCCACCAATTGATGGACCCCATCGGCTTGTCACTGGAAAACTTCGACGCCGTCGGCGCGTGGCGCGAATACGACGGCTCCGGCAGCGCGAAGATCGACGCCAGCGGCACGCTGCTGGACGGAACCGCCGTCACCGGCCCCATCGAACTCCGCACCGCTCTGATGAAGAAGCCGGAGATCTTCGTCAGTACCCTGACCGAGAAGCTCATGATCTACGGGTTGGGCCGAGGCTTGAGCGCGCACGACATGCCAGAGATTCGCAAGATCGTCCGCGATGCCGCGAGCAAGAACAACCGCTTCTCGGCCTTGATCCTGGGCGTCGTGAACAGCAAGCCATTCCAACTGCGCGGAGGAAAGTTATGACGTTCCTGACCAAGAAGGCGATCTCCCGCAGGCGGATGCTGCAAGGCATCGGCGCAGGCGTAGCGCTGCCGTTGCTGGATTCCATGATCCCGTCGTCAACAGCGCTGGCGCAGACCGCCGCGATGCCCCCCAAACGATTCGGTGCAGTCTTTGTCCCCCACGGCGAACGCCCCGGCTTCTGGACCCCCAGCAAAGTGGGCGCCGACTTCGAGATGTCCCCGATCCTCGAACCTCTCGCCGCCTATCGCGACCAACTCACCGTGGTCTCCGAACTCTCAGGTCCCGTCGATGGCCACGCCGTCAGCGTCGCTTCTTGGTTAAGCGGCACCATCCCCAAACGCACCACCGCCGAGGACGTTCTCGCCGGCATCACCATCGACCAAGTCATCGCCAAGAAGATCGGCCAAGACACAGTGTTCCCCTCGCTTGAAGTCGCCACCGAAGACTTCACCGGCTACATCGGCGGCTGCGATCCGGCCTACGCCTGCGCCTACCTCAATACCCTGAGCTGGAGGACGGGAACCCAGCCGTTGCCGATGGAGATCAATCCTCGCGTGCTGTTCGAACGCATGTTCGGCCGACCCGGCACCGCCCAGCAGCGCTTGGCTCGCATGAAAACCGGACGCAGCATTCTGGATTCAGTCCAAGACGACCTGAAGGACCTGCAACTCGATTTAGGAACCCGCGACCGCAGTCGCCTCAGCGACTACCTCGACAACGTGCGCGAAGCCGAAGCTCGCATCCAACGCGCCGAGCGCCAAGCCGCAACGAATGTCAACATCCCCGACGCGCCCGTCGGCATCCCCGATTCTTTCCCGGAGCACATCGCTCTACAATTCGAACTGATCGCGCTGGCCTACATGACCGATCTGACGCGCGTCTTCACCTTCATGCTGAGCCGCGACGTCACGCAGCGCACCTACCCGGAGATCGGCATCACCGAACCGCACCACTCGCTCTCCCATCACAGCGGCGACGAAGCCAAGAAGAAGCAATTGGTGCAACTGAACCGCTATCACGTGACCATGTTCGAAAAGTTCCTGCGGCGGCTGCGCGAAACACCCGACGGCGACGGCAGCATCCTGGATCATTCGATGATCCTCTACGGCAGCGGCATGAGTGAGAGCCAGATTCACCTGCGTACCGACCTTCCCACGTTGCTAGTCGGTGGATTTAAAAACCGAGGCAGCCGCCACATCAAGGCGGCGCCGGCCACGCCCATCGCCAACTTCATGCTGTCGCTCGGCCAGTATTACGGCGTCGAAATGGACAAGTTCGGCATCAGCACAGGGACGGTGCCACTGGCGTGAGGTCTCTCCTAACAATCCTGACGCTAACCACCGTAAGCGCGTTCGCGCAGTCTGAGACGGCTCTGCATTCGGCCGTGCAGGGCAACCAGGAAGAAAAGATCGCCGCACTATTGGCCAGTGGAGCCAACCCCAACGCAGCCAATCGCTATGGCATCACGCCGTTATGGTTGGCCGCGACCAACGGCAGCGCCACCGCAACGCGCCTGCTCCTAAAAGCCGGAGCCGATCCACGTGCAACGCTCCCGCACGGGGAAACTGCGCTGATGACCGCCGCGCGAACCGGTGAGCCCGAAACTATCCGCGTGCTGCTCGAAGCCGGTTCCGATCCCAATGCCCGCGAAACGTCCCAAGGCGAAACAGCGCTGATGTGGGCTGCAGCGGAGAATCATCCCGACGCGATTCGCACTCTGATCAAGGGCGGGGCAGACCCGAACGCTCATGCCAAGGCTCTGGATCTTGCGCCCATGAAATGGATGCAAGTCGGCATGGTGGATACGCTCCTGCCGCGTGGCGGCTTCACCGCCGTAATCTACGCAGCCCGTCAAGACGCGAAGGATGCCGTACGCGCGTTGGCCGAAAGCGGGGCCGACCTCGACGCACAAGATGCCGACGGCGCCACCGCGCTACAGTTTGCGATCATAAACCAGCACTACGATCTGGCCGCGCTGTTGCTCGATAAAGGCGCGAACCCCAACACCCCCGACAACACCGGTATGACCGCGCTCTACGCCGCCGTGGAGATGAACACCTTCCGCAGCGACATCGGCCGCCCCCCGCGCCCCGCGCTGGACAAGCTCAGCGCACTGGACGTCCTTCGCTTGGCCCTGAAGCACGGTGGCGATCCCAACGCGCGCCTCCGCAAGCCCACCATCGGACGCCATCACGGTTTCAGCGACGCTTCGTTAGGCGAAGGCGCCACGCCATTGATGCGCGCCATCAAGAGCAACGACTTCGATGCCATGCGGGTCTTGATCGACGCCGGCGCGGACCCCAAGCTCGGCATGACCAACGGTTCCAGCCCAGTGCTGCTACTAGCCGCCGCGCGCGTGGCGCCCGCCCTGGAAGCATCGGTAGTGGCCGCGCTCCGCTCGCTCGTCGAACATGGCGCGGACCTCAACGCCGCCAACGCTCGGAAAGACACGGCGTTGCTCACGGCAGCCCGTCAAGGCTCCAACGCCATCGTACGTGCCCTCGGTGAACTCGGTGCGGATCTGAACGCCAAAGATAGCGCCGGTAAAACCGCTCTTGAGATCGTAATGGAACCGGGCCGCAACCAACACGAAGACACCGCCGCGATCCTACGCGAACTCGCCGCCACGCGCGCCAAGCAGTAAAGCGACCGCGCTACTTCTAGGGCTTGCGCACGCGTACCGAAACCGAAGCGCAGGAGTAGGCTGAGACGTCGCAGCTAATAACGTAGGTGGTGTCTCGCAGCGGATGCACTGTGAGTGTCCCGCTTCCACCGAACGTTCCGATCTTGCGCAGTTCGGCGGTGGATTCCACAGCCTCTTCTATGACAACCTTCGTGGCTCCCTTGACTGCCCAGCGCAATACAGCCGCTTCGCCCGGTGCGATCACCTTTGGCTGAATTTCGAGCAAGAAATCACTAGACTGTTTGGCGGCCTGCTTCGGTGCCTTGGTGGTGCTGTTTTGGCCGTGGAACGGGCCCACCAGCGTCGCTGCAAGCAGGCAGCATCGGGCAATCTGGTTCATGTTCAGTCCCTCACTGTCGCCCTCGACTGGGCCCTTACTTCACTACTTGAATCAACAAGTCGTCCGGCGCACCCAGGATAGCGGCTCGTACGCTCCCGGGCGGTAATGTCTGAATCTCACCACCGGCCGAAACAACTTTCACCTGCGCTTGCCCCAGGACTTTGACTGCCGCATCCACGTCCGACACCATCAAGCGCAACACCGCCGCTCCAGGATCGTGCGGTCGAACAATAACGTGGGTTCCCGGTTTTTCCGCCTTGCCCTTCACTAACCAGACTTCAAAGCCCCCAGGGATCGTCACCACCGCGGCGGGTCCATCTGAGTCCATCAGGGCTTCCTCCACCGGACGGCAGGTACGTGCGTGGGTTTCGGTCCGCAGTCCCAACGTCGCAAAAGGACCTTTCGCTATCGCGTCATCGCTTACCAGATAACCGAATCGCATGCCTGTGAAATTGCTCGTCGCGGGCGCTGTACCACTCGAAACTCCGCTGGCCCGCCCAACCCGCTCCACGATCATCACCGAAAAGCCGTCCGGATCCGCGACGATTACGCCACGTCCATCGCAGGACTTCTTCATGTTTACCAGCATCGATACGCCTGCGGTCTTCAAGCGTTCCTGCACCGGCGCAAAATCCGTAACCGTCAGCATCAGCACGGACGCTCCAGCCATGCCCCAGCGCCGCTGTACCGGCTTGCGATCGACGCCTTGGAATTCCACCAGCTCAATGCGCATCGGCGAGCCAGGAATCTGCGCATTGCCCACCCGGAACTTGCCGCCTGCCGCATCGTACATCTTCAGGATGGCCTCGGTGGTCTGCCAGTCACCCGCCGGGCGCGGCGCGTCCAGGCCCAAGACATCCCGATAGAAATGCAAGGAGCGGTCCAGGTCGCCGACGTCGTGAATGAAGTTCCCGACGCCGGTGACCAACCGCGCTTGCGCGAAACAACTCACGGTTGCCGCCAGAAGTAGGACTAGTTTCCGTGTCATTGCGAGATCCTGCTACTTCAACAACTCTGCGAGTTTATCCTGCACCGCTGCGCCCCAAATGTCGTAGCCCTTGGCCTGCGGGTGCAGGTTGTCGGCACGGAATGAATCCGGAAGGAAGAAGCCTTTTTCGTCCAGGAACTTGGCTCCAATGTCCATGTAGAAGACGTGGCGCTGGTCATCCAGCTTCGAAATAATCTTGTTCACTTCCGTGAGCTTCTCGCGCACTGGATCGCCAGGAGTGCTGCGCGGGAAAATCGCGAGCAGTAGAATCTTCGCGTTGGGGAAATCCTTGCGCATCTCCAAAACGACGGCCCCGACGCCCTCTGCGATTTCCGGTGCGCTGAGGTTGCCCGAGTTGTTGGTTCCGATCATCACCATGACCGCCTTCGGTTGGAAGCCTTGGCCTTCGCCGTTTTGCAGGCCCCACAGAACGCCTTGCGTGGTATCGCCCGCAACGGCGAAGTTGGCCGTCTTGATATTGCCGAAATACTTGTTGAACATCGCCGTATTGGCATCGCCCTGCACCCACCAATCGGTGATCGAGTCTCCGTGCAGCAGCAGGTCGATGTTGCCCTTGCTCGCGGTCTCCGCGAAGCCCACATGGCGGGGCCCCATCCGTTGCTGTGTCTGCGTGTAGGTGGCCGCGACATTTGAACGCGGGGGTTGCAGTGCCATCAAAGATTCAAACTTCTGCAGCAGCGGCTTGGTCGGCGACTTGTCAGCCGCGATCCATTTGGTGAGGGCGTCGTTTACTTGCGCCAGCTCCTGCGGCGTGGGTCGCGGGATCGCTACCTCCGGCGGCACTGGAGCCGCGGGTCCGATCACAACCGGAGCAAGCGCTCCCCGGCCCGGTCCTGGAGCCGCACCAGCGGCGGGCGGGGCTTGGCCGAAAACAAGGCCCGTTAAGGCCAGCGATGCAACAGCAATAAGAAACAGACGATTCATGAAAATCTCCCTATTCATAATAAGTTCGGACCTTACTTCATGTGCTTGAGGGACTGCTCGTTTTCCAAACAGACCTCATCAATCAATTCCACGTCTACAAGGAGGCGCTCTTTGAGCAGAACGGTCCACGGCTTGGTGTAGGCCTTGGGATCATCGACAGTGACCCGGATTTCAATGTGTCCGAAGTCCGGCCGCCGGATCTCCTCGCGTACTTTAGCCTCCTCGGTCAACTCACTGCCATTCCAATCGATCCACGTATCGTTGCGGATACCGATCGTGTCGATCACCAGCGTATCGTCTTCCCACTTCCCCGACGAATATCCCTGCCACGAAGGGAGTGGATCCTTGGGCAATGGCCGTGCGTCTGTAAATACTTGGCGGTAGCCTGCGTTCCATTCGTTGAGCGTGACAAAAAGATTGGGCACGTGGACGAACTTCAGTAAATGCGGCATCCCGTAGGCGCGCAGAAAGTTGTCCGGCAAGCACCGGATGTGTGGGTCGTCGACCGCCTTGTTGGCAGTGCGCTCCTTCACCAGCGGCACCAGCCAAGGTTGATAGGGCAACCCTCCCTCCATCCCCACCCCCAGATTCACCATGCGGCGCGATGTCGTGGCGTCATTCGGATTCGGCGGGACTCCTGGCCGGCGCGGATCGACTTCGTCACTGGTCCAGATTCCGGAAAAGTCGGGCTTGCCATCCGCCAGCCGAGGCGCGGCTGCCGCGGTGTTCACTGTTCCATCGGCCTTTCGTGGCACGCCCGGCGTGGGATATTTCACCCACTGCGCCGCCAAGGGCGTACCCAGAAGGATAGAAGCGATCGCGATGCGCGTTCTGATACGTCCACGTGTTCCAAGCTTCGGGTCTGAGCGTCGAAAAAAGAACTGGTGCAGCATAGGGCTAAGAATACACCAAAGAATGCAGTCCGTGACGAGCTACATCCAGAACGGCAACCGTTCGTTTGGTCAACGGCTGCCCAACGCCACCAGGCCTGCCATCGCGGCGTTGCGGACTTGCGGATCGGGATCGGACTGCGCGACCCGGAATTCCGCCGCCGCCCCAGCCCTGTCTCCCTGGCGTGCCAGCACCGTGGCCAGGTCCAAGTGTGCCTTGCCAAAATTGGGCTGCAGCCGTATCGCTTCTCTGTAGTGAGAAATCGCCTCTGGGATCTGGCGAGCAGCTTCCATTAGTCGGCCTAGCACCTCGTGCGCCAGTGGTTGCCTCGCGTCGGCCTGCAATGACTTCTCCAAATGGATACGCGCTTCCGCTAACCGGTTCATTCGGGCAAGCGTGATGCCGTAACTAAACTGATTGGACGCGCCGTCTCCCGCACGCTCAAAGTGCGAGATCGCCTCGTCGAGATCGCCGCGGTTGGCGAGCAGGAACGCGAGATACGCATGCGCCCCGGGCAGAGCGGGCCGGATCTTCAGCGCACCCCGGATTTCGGCCTCTGCCTCTTGAAGTTGGCCCGTCTCCGCGAGCGCAATGCCCAGACCGTTTCGGCTGTCCGCAAATTCGGGGTCGAGCGCAATGGACTTGCGGAATGAGTCGATTGCCGATTTCTTGTCCCCAAGGTCGGATTGCAGAAGTGCCAGGTTATACCAAGGCTCGGGCAGGTTCGGGTCTGCCTGAACGGACTTCAGCATGGCCTCCAGGGGCTCTTGCGACTTCCCCAATGACCGCAGAGGCATCGCCAGCCTTGCCCACAGCACTGCGGACGCCGGCCACTTTTCGATGGCGAGACGATACGCCGTCGCCGACTCCTCCGAACGCCCCGCTTTTTGCAGCGCGTCGCCCAACTCCATATAGACTTCCGGACGCTCGGGTTTCCGCTTGGCAATCTCCGCTTGCAGTCGCGCAATTCCGGCTTCCAGATTGCTCCTTTGCGTGACCTGCGCGATCGCCGTGTACAGGTCGTCCTTATCTCCATACGGTACGACTTCGCCCCGGTAGTCGGCCTCCGCGCCACGTTTTTCCGGAAACTCCGCCAACGGGTTTGCCGGCGCGCGCCGTTGGATCAAATGGTCCGTCATGACGACATGAATGACGTCCTCCGCCCGCCGCTTCGGCATGTGGCAACCCACGCAGTTGCTGTCGGACGGATGCGCCTGCACCGCGATCTTCCCGGGCTGGTGGCATTGGACGCATTTCTTGTTGTACCCGTCCACGCCCGCCTGACCGTGCTGGATATCGTGCGGATCGTGACAGGTGGTGCAGCCAAGTTCCCCTTTGCTTTCGAGAAAACATTTCGATTGGCGCAGCCGGTACACGGAATTCACGATCTCGAACTTCGCTTCCCGCCCCGCCCCTGGAGCGTGATCGAACGAGAGTTGAAAAGCGCTCAAAGGCTCCCCTGCACGGTAGGAAAACGGCCCGCGATCGAAGCGGCGGATAGCGTTCGGCAGAGGGAAGCTCGTGGTTTCCAGGTGACACTGCATGCAGACTTCCATCCCGCGCTCCTTCCCCAACCGTGACGGGTTCAGAATCGCGCTCCGGATGTCCGCCAGCTTCGCGCCCGGTTGCGTTACCGCTTTAAGATGGTTGCCGCCCGGACCATGGCATCGCTGACAGTCAATCCCTTGCGGCAACTGCGCCGAATACACAGGCTCCGATCGTGCATCTTCGTGGCCGGAGGGAACCGAGGGATAAGCGTTGTGGCAGAACATACAGTCGTAGCCGACCTTCCGGCCGATCGGCGGGTCGCTAACGTCGAAACCGGGATTCAGTGCCCAGCTGCCTCCTTTTTCCGCGTACCAAGCCAGCGGAAGCATGGTCAATGTTCCCCGTTCGGTGCGATGAAGATACGTCCGGACGTGGTTGCTCGAACCCATCACAAAGTCGATCTTTGACTCCCCCGCGCTCTCCTCCTGGCCTTTGAATCCGATCTGCCACCACCGCTGAAACCATCCCCCGTCCTTGGCGACGATCTGATACCAGGTGCGCGATGCGGGATGAAAGTAGGCCTTTGGGTTGGGGACGCTCGCGGTATCCGGAGGATAGAAAGATCTCGCCATCCCGGTATTGGAATAGCTGCGCGCGATGTCCGTGTGACAAGTCGCGCAAGTGGCGGAATCCACGTACTCGTTCGGCGCCAGGGTCTCCACAGCTGCCCTCTCGGGTTCGCGGCGGGAACACGAAGCCAGCGCAACAACGAGTCCGCACGTCAAAATCAACCTGGCTATGTACCGGCGCATCATGTTACAAAGCTCATCATAGCCTTAGTTCTCGGCCTAACGCCTGCGGCGAAAAGTCCTTACCTCGCCGGGAACCGGTTTGATCCCAACGCGTCGTACCGTCGGCGACGTACAGAGCCGGGTCCTCGCATTCGTCCGACCCACAGAGTAGAATTCTACAGAGGACGAAACCCATATGACCCTTTCCCCATTCGCGCGCTGCTGTGCCACGATCCTGCTTGCAGGCTCGGCGTCTTTCTTCGCTTACGCGCAGGCGAAGCTCCCGGCAGACCTCGATCCGCAATCGCGGGCCCGTTTGCCGTATCTGAAAAAGACCGAAGCGGACGCAAAGGGTAAACAGGTTTTTGATATCTTCACGAGCAAAGACGGCACGCTCACTGGTCCGCTTGCGTTCGCAACCTACAACGGAGGCGTCGGGCAAGCATTGCTGGATCTGCACAACGCAGCAGTGACGGACGGCACGCTGGATGCGCACACGCGTGAACTCGCGATTATGGTCGCTTGCCGAGAAACCAACTACAACCTGGAGTGGAATGGGCATGAGGCAAGCGCGCTCAAGGCCGGGATCGACGCCAAGGTGCTGGACGTGGTTCGGAACAACCGCCCGCTGGACGGGTTGAGTGAAAAAGACACAGCCGTCATCCGCTTCGGCCGCCAGCTTTTCCATGACCGGAAAGTGGATTCCGCTACCTTCGCGAAAGTGGTCGCGTTGTGGGGCAAGCGCGGCGCAATGGACATGGTGGCTGTCATGAACACCTACGCGGTGAGCGGCTACTTCGCGATCGCCGTGGATGAGCGCTCTCTCGAAGGCAAGCCCGAACTTCCGGCGGTTAAGTAGGCGTCATGAAAATCACGTACGGCATACTGGTGGCGGCATGTTTCGTCAGTGCTTCGGCTGTCGGGCAGCCAAAGCTGAGCACTGAGGATCGGAGCGCGATCCAGTCCTTGATGACGCGGTATTCGCAGGCGCTCTCCGCATGTCGCGCGGCGGAGTTCGCCGATCTGTTCGCGCCTGAGACGGGCTACTTCGCCAGTGGGTTTCGGGGCCGCATGGTGGGGCGAGAGCGACTGATCGCGCTGGTGCAGAGCGAGCGGCAATGCGTGGCTCCACCGGGTACGGCTCCGGTTGCGCGCCCGGGTCCGGCCGTTGCACTTGAGGTGACGGCGAAGGGCGTGCGCGGCGTCGCGAACGTTGGCACCACCGAGTACCAGGATGAATACGTGAAGACGCAGCAGGGTTGGCGGTTCGCTTCCCGCACCGTGGTGACCGCGCCCGAGAAGGCGGCCGGCCTCGATGCGCCTGACATGCTGGCGATCGATCGGTTAGGCGGATCGAAGCTCGGCGATCACTACGAGCCGGATCAGAACGGGGTGCAGCGATTGATGACCTCGGGGGTGAAGTTGAGCGTCGCGGGCGGTCAAGTTACCGGACGCGCGTATCTCAAGGACGGGACGTTTTCCGACGCAGTCTATGAGAAGCTCGGACCGGGTCAGTGGCGCGTGAAGTAGAGGACCCGCTCGAATGGGTCGTTAGTGGAATGGGTTTTCTGTGAAATTGAGATCCTCCTCTTTGGCATCTGGCGCTGGAGAGATGATAAATAGGTCGCTAGAGAGCGGGACATCGATGCGACCAAAAATAAAGTCCGTTGTCATCGATGTATCGGAAACCTGATCGAAATCCCTGCCGGCTTGGGAAGGATGCTCGTCCGCAACCAATGTTCCTTGGCTGGCCTGGTTTTCGTCCCGGGAGACTGAGAACAGTATCTGCTCGAAGAAAGCGCTCCAATTAGAAGGTTTGCCGACCAGTTGTCCGGAAAAAAGCGTGTTGTCGTCGTTCATTTACGTCCATCGAGCAAATCACAAGGATGGGTGAAAACGTGTTGACACCGTTTTGAGCGCGACGGTCTTTGCATCCTGTAGGGGTTGAGCTTGCCTGAAAAGGACGCTACTGACACGAGGGCAAGTAGCGTCGAGAGCAGGGTTTTGATCGTCAGTGTTGTCCCGCCACTTCTCGGATGCTTCATTTGGTTGCACGCGTGGGCGCGACCAGGCCGGGGGCGCAACCGTCGCAGGGGGCGAAGGGCGTCAGGAAGAAGTTGTTCGGGTCGGCGATGAGTGCGCCTTTGAAGTTGGGCGGAATCGGCTGGGCGATGCCGTCTTCGGACATAATCTTCAAGCCTGCGGCCTTGGCTACGGCCACGACGGCATCGGTATCATTCACACGCAATTGGAGGCGGGCGGCTCCGCGATCCTGAATCCGCATGTGGAGAGGGGTGCGGGCGACGCCTTTGAATTCGACAAGTTCGAGCCACAGCTGAGAGCCTGGGGCCTGGATGCGGGCGCTACGGACGTCGGCTTTGGAGAGTCCCGTGAGGCTGCGCATGGCGGCATCGGCGGTGAACTTGGTTTCGCTTTCCACCGTGAAGCCCAGGACATTGCGATAGACCTTGAGCGTCTCATCCATATTGTTCACGGTGAGGGAGAGGCGCATGTCGAGGATGTCGCTGTTGCCGGTTGCCGTTGCGAGTTGGCGGAGTTCGATGAAGCGGCCATCGAGGTCGCGGATCAGAATGGCGCGGGTGCCATCTGCGAGAGTAACGGGCTTGCCGCTGGGCGTTGCGATGGTGGCTTTGGCTTGCGTGGCGCGGGCGAGGGCTGCAGCCACGTCACGGACGATCAACACGAGGGTCGCTGTGCCGGGATCCTGCATTCGGAGCTGGACGGTCTGGTTCGGCACGTCCTGAATTTCCATCAACTCGAGTGTGACGCGGGTGCCAGGGACGCGCGCGGACTGGTGACGTTCCTTCGCTCCCGCGATATCGAAGAATTTGAAGAGCTGGGCGTTGCCGGGGTTGTAGGGTCGCACACCGGAGGCGGGCAGCGCGGGAACCTCCATGCCGAAGGCGTCATGGTAGAAGGCCAGGGAGCGATCCATGTTCTCGACGAAGGATGTGAAGGAGCCGGTTCCGGTGACGAGGGCTTTGCTGGTACCGGTTGGCGACTGCGCCATGGTGAGTGACGCGAGCGCGGCAATCGGGATGATCTTCAGCAGTGTCTTCATCATTGTCTTTATTGGGGCTCCTCTTCCGTCCCAAAGTGTATCACTCATTTGGATCAGAAATGGGTTCGTTTTCGGGGGCGGAAGTGGGTGTGTTTTCTTGAGGTTCGGCGTCGAAAATGGGTTCGTTTGGTATTTCTTCACGGAGGGCTTTGAGGCGCTCGAATTCCTCAATGGCGTGGCGGTAGTGGCGCTCGGCCTGGGTCTGATAGCGGAGGAAGAGGGCCCAGGTGGAGGCGTTCTCGCGGTTCATGTGATGGAAGCCTGTGGCGAGGCAGTAGAAGCGATTCTGCACGCGGGTTTCTTCCTGCACCACGTCGGGATCGCCGTTGAGGTCCTGATGCAGGGGGACGAAGGGGGTTTCGTTCTCGACGTGGAAGAGGGCTCGGTTGAGCGCGTGGGTGAAGAGGCCGGCTTCGAAGCGAGCGATGCGGAGGAGGTTGTGCTGGGCGAGGGCGATGCGTTCGACGGCGAAGAGTTCCTGAGAGTTGACGGGGCGGTAGACGGAGAGGAGGTCGGCGCGGAGGCGATCGACCGTTTCGCGGTCTTCGATTTTGATGATGGCGAAGTCGGTGCCGTTGAAGCCATGCTTGCGGGCGTTCTGGGAGGAGCGGGCCTTGCCGAGCGGGGTGAGGGGTCCAGTGGAGAGGGCGGCGTTGGCGCGGTTGGCGGTGAGTTGTTTGTTAGTTGGCATAATGCTCCCTGTTGGTAGGGGTAGCACGGAGGATTGGGGCGAATGGTCGGTTGGGACGGGATGTGGTGGGCGGGGCAGGGGATAGGGCTTTCCGGACGCAAGTTTGAGAGCGTGTTTCTGCCCTACACGATCCCTCCCAGGCCGACGAATCTACGGCTCACTTCGGCGGCCAGTTACACGGGCGCAAGCGTCGCACCTGATTCTGCTGTGGCCGCGTATGCGTCGGGGAAGCGGGCGAATCCGGTGGGCGTGAGTATCCGGTAAAAGCAATTGGCCACCACCCCGTGAGGAGTGATGGCCAAGTTGCGGGCTAGCCGCAGGTCTTACCGGCGAGTGCGCCGGGACATCTCAGATCCGTTACTGCTTTGGAGCGCCCTTACCGCCGCCGCGAGCCGGAGCCGGAGGCAGCGTGCCGCCTTCCGCGAGGATCTTCATGTTCTCGAGTGCGGTGGTGAACTGCGCGGTGCGCTGCGCGATGTCGCGCTGACGAGCCGCGTCGTCGGCCAGCATGGAGTTATCCAATGTCAGTGTGTAGACCAGTTTTGAGGTGGTCGCGGTGACGGGCCGCGCTTCCAGCGTGCCGTGATACATGTTGTAGGCTCGGCCCTCGCGCACGGGTTGCGTGTAGGTGTAGGAGAGCTCCGTTTTCCCGACCAGTACCTCGGTGCCGATAGACCGGACGGCGCCGAATTCACCATCTTTACCTTGCGTGATGGTGCATGGGACGCGCAGCCATTCGCCGATGTCGCAATACTTGCCCACGCGCTTCCACACTTCGGCGGCAGGCCGGTTTACATTGATTTCCATCGGGATGGAAATGTAGGTCGGATTCGCGACCGCAGTGCTGACGGGTGCAGCGGGCGCTCCCGCCGGAGGCTGAGCGCTGGCGACCTGGGCCAAGCCGGCGATTGCGAGCACGCAACCGGCAGATGTCTTACTAAAATAATTCCGCATAGAGTTCTCCCACTAGATTCGCCTGAGGCGTTGTCCTGACGCACATCTTGGCACAGGGGGGCTCAGGGAATCAACCCTGCTTGGCGCCCAAAGCCCTGCGCATGAGACCCAACGCGATGATGCCGAAGCCGAGTAGACTCAACGACCCTGGCTCAGGGGTTGCTATCGCGGTGGTTGACGCAAACAGGAAGTCATCCATCACGACAACGTCATTGTTGGGATTGCCCAGTACGCCATTGGAAACGATCGTATTTGACCCGGAGGTAATGCGCACCCTGGCGATTTGTTCGCCGGCGTTGGCCACTGCGCCGAGGAACGACAGGCCCTGGTTGCCCGCGACCAGCGCAGAGCGGGTAAAGAGCAGTCCGTTGTTGGCGTCAAAGAATTGGATGAGGGTTGAATCCGTCACCTCCACATCGACGAAGATCAACCCAAATGCGCCGGTGGTCGCTGCGGTAGTGGTGCCGGGCAGGAAGAAACGAACATCCATAATGTTACTGTTCTGCGCAGAGAACAGTCTCTGTGGGCTGAACGTCTGGAAGTCGCTCGAAAAGCCGAACAGGGTGGGTGTGGCTTCGCCGGCATTCGCGCTCACAAGGAAACCTGTCCCTGGAGTGCTGAAGACAACACCGCGCGGCGAGGTCGTATTGAAGAAGTCGCCCGCCATCAGGTTCGGGTCCGCGGAGGCGTTGGGCACGCCGTCCCAATTGATCTCTCGCCGGAGGCCGCCGAAGTCGCCGTTCGCACCTGCTACGGTTCCGCCTCCGACTGATACACGGAAAGCATCGCGGGTTGCCGTAATCGATGCGGGTGTCGCACCGGCCGCTTCGAATGTGATGAATCCCGCGCAAGCCGGATTCGCCAAGCCGGCGGCAATGAGTGATCCAAATAGAATCTTGCGGATCGGATACCAAGCGAGCCGGATGACACGAGGCCGAAGCATGTTGGTAGCGTAGCATCAAAAGGCGCTTGCGTTCTTGGTTTGCGGGGATAACAATGAACAGGTACAATCATCCGGAAGTCGACAGACCACGATGCTCAAGGAGGCAAAGGATATGACGAAGGAAATTTTGCAGACGGGCCTGGTAGCCGCGGCGTTCGCGTTCACGCTTGCTTGCTCCAGCGCTCCTACTGAGACGGCCAAGACGGAGAAGGCTGTTGAGAAAGCCGCTGAAGTGGAAGCGCCGGTGACCGGCAAGACTGCGTTCTGGGAAATGTACAAGTTGGGCCATGCTTGGTCGGCCGACATGCAGGTCTTGTATCTAAAGAGCGGCAAACTGGAAGGCGTCGACGCCAAGGGCAAAGACGGAGAAGCGACGGAATGGACGTTGATGGTTGCTTCGCCCAGCAAGAAGGAAGCCCACGAGTTCAGCTATCGCGCGATCACTCAGGGCACGAAGCGCCGCGGTGTAACTTCCGGTGCGGTTCAACCTTGGGGCGGACCTACGGCGAAGGGGCAACCCTTCACCACGGGTGAGATGAAACTGGATTCCAATGAAGCGCTGGCCAAGGCAACAGAAAAAGCAGCGGTGTGGTTGAAGGACAATCCAGGCAAGGAGCTCAGTTTCTACTTGGGCAAAGAGAGCCGCTACCCGGCGCCCGTGTGGGCCGTGCTGTGGGGCGGCGAGAAGTCCGGGTTTCTGGTCGTCGTGAACGCCTTGGATGGCACCATCGAGAAGTAGAAACCGTCGAGCGATTAGGAGCCTCGCCGTAGAGGCGTGGCTCTTCCGTTGACTGGGCCCAAATTCGAGTTATTGACGCTTGTTATCTTGGCCACTGGCTGCGGACCCACTTGGCGGATGCGAACGCGTCGGTGAAGTAGCCGCCTATTTGGTCGCTAATGGACCAACTTCCACTTTGCCCTGCGTGTTGGCCAGCGTGCCCAGTTCCGTTTGAACGCCGCGAGTGATCGCCGCGGTTTCGCTGCCGTTTTGGAAGCAGGTGAAGTCCGGACGATCGCGCCAGGCGAAGGGACCGCAGAGTTTCTTGCCCGCGCCGATGGCGGCATCGTGGACCGCGTTGATTAAGCGCTCATAGTCGGGAGATCCTTGCGCATAGCCGGAGAAGTTGCCTAGGTCTCCGCTGGCGGCAAACAGGGCGGTCACACCAGGGACCTTGGCGATCTCGGCCGCGTTCTTGACGCCTTCGATGGTCTCGATCATGAGGATCAGCACCACGTTGTCATTGAAGGTGGCGCGGTAGCCTCCAGGAACGCCGCCCCACATGGACGCGTCGAAGGCTTGGCCGCCGCCGTTGCTGCGCCGACCGAGCGGAGGAAAGTACGTCCAGTTGCGAGCCGCGATGGCTTCTTCCACGGTGTCCACGGTGGGAACGACTACGACCAAAGCTCCGGCGTCGGTGGCGCGTTGGATTTCGCGTTCATCGGCGTAGGCGACGCGCACGCCGGGAACCGCCTTCGCAGTCGGACAAGTGCGCCACATCTTCGCGACCTGGTTCCAGTCGCGTTGATCGTGCTGCATCTCCATCCAGATAAAGTCGTAACCTGCGTTGGCGAAAGCGCAGTACGTCGCCGGATCGGTCGAGCTGAAGTTCGTGCCGCCGGTGACCTTCTCGCCTGCCATCAATTTCAACTTGACCGGATTCCAGATCTTGGCGTTGGCCGGTGGGCGAGATTGCGGCCCATAGTTCCAGGTGCCGGGATCGATCTTGCCGGCGTTCACTCCGCCGGGTAGGGGAGTGTTGATCGCGTCGCTATTCTTGCCTGCGGGTGCGGCCAGCGGGAAGCGCAATGTTCCCGCGTCGGCGTTGTTGGCATAGGGATCGGCGCTGACGGCAGCTTTGCCTTTGCCCTGGTTCGGTGCGGGTGCCTGAGCCAGGATTTGGAAGGCAAGCAGGCCCAAGCTAGCGGTAACACTGGTCGCGATCAGAAAGCGTTTCATTTTGTTCTCCCGATGAATTCTAACAGAACTGCGGGAGGCTGGCGTTAGCGTGTGCTGGCGGTCGCGGAAGTTGTTTCGACGGGCGCAGTTTTGGTGCTGCCGTAGGTGATGAGAATGACTCCTGCGACGATCAGCGCCAGTGCGAGCAGTTTGTTGCGTGTGATCTGTTCGCGGAAGAAGATTCGGGACCACAGCAGGGTCCAGATCTGACCCAAAGCCACGAACGGATAGAGTACGCTGAGCTGGCCTTGACTCATTCCCTTCACAAACAGGACGGACGACAGCAGGTACGCCACCACGCCGCCGATCAGTTGCCAGTTGGATAGGAGCTCGCCGACTGTCAGTTTCAGACGATTAGCGCCAGCCTTGAGGCCTACTGCTCCCAGGCTGCCGATGACGCCGCCGCCGACCACCCACAGCATGGACGAGACAGGGGTATTCATCGTTTGTCTCCGCGACCCAGAACCGCTACGCCGCCCACGATAGCGGCAATGCCTGCGATCTCGGCGGCATTGATCGGTTCTTTCAGCCAGACAACAGAGACGATCGCGACCCAAACATAACTAAGGGCCATGACCGGATAGAGCATCGATAGTTCGCCGTGCTTCAGCGCAAACACCATCACGATAGTGAACAGGCCGTAGAGCGCATACCCACTGAACAAGGGGAGCAAGGTGAACATTCCTAGCGCTGTATCCGCCAAAGTTGGACTCGGTCCGAGTTGGGAAGCGCCTTCTTTGATCAGCAACTGGGCTACTAACTGGATGAGCGTGGCACAGGCGACCATGATCAAGGCATTTCGGCGCTGTGCGGGTGTGGATTCAGTGGCGGTCAAGATCTTAGGATAGCCGAAAGTCAGGCGGTAACCGTTAATCGGACGGCATTGCGGAAAAGTTCAATGTGAGGCTTTGGTGTGAGGATGACGGTCACGACGTCGCAGCGGACTTGTTCCTCGGGTAGAGTGCCCTTGCGGGAGTATTCGCGGGCGATCCGCTGCAGGGCGCGTCGTTTGTCCTCGCCGATGGCGCGATCTGGAGGGCCGAAGGCGTCAGATTCGCGGGTCTTCACTTCGACGATCACGAGCGCTTCGCGGTCCCAGGCGATGATGTCGGCCTCCGCGTCGCCGGCGGAGAGCCGGTAGTTGCGGGCGACCACGATATAACCGTGGCGGCGCAGGTAGCGATGAGCGAGGTCCTCGCCTCGCCGGCCTGTGGCTTGGCCGGGGGCCCAGAGTTTGCGGCGTTGCTGGTCGCGCAGGCTATCGAGCAGGGCGAGGATCATCTTTGATGACCTTCAATCGCCATTCGATCACCTTGCCTCGCACCACATAGCAAAGATAGTGCTCCCAGAATCGCCGGAAGCGCGGGAACGTGTTTACCAGAAATTCGAAGCCCAGCCATCGCCACAAGGCTAGTAGCTTTACGTAGACAGAAGTCTCAATAAACCGGGCGGTGGAATAGTAGCCGTAGCCGGCGTTGTCCTCGCCGAAGTAGCGCAGGCTGTAGCTGTTCAGGTGCCAGCGGTGGGTGGGGTCGCAGAAGCTGGAAAAGTCGGTGTAGTGCGGGGTTACCAGGAAAACCTCGCCGCCAGGGCGTACGACACGGTGGAATTCCTCCACCGCCTTGATGACGTCGGAGACATGTTCGATCACGTGGATGGCCTGCAAGCCCTCGAAGGAGCTGTCCCGGAACGGGTAGGGGAAGCGGTCCAATTCGACCAAAACGTCGGCCCTGGAGGCCGGATTCCGATCGATACCAATGGACCCGGGCTTCTTATTGATGCCACAACCAACGTCAAGAATGCCGAGGACCTTCATGTGCAGGGACGATTGTACCGCGAGCGAAAGCGGTCGGCGCAGGAAAGATATGATAGCACCACGCTAAAGTTATTGTATTGATCTTCGCTCATGTGGTACACTCCCTTCAAGAGGCAAGAGAATCAGTATGGACTTCAATCGTTTCACTGAGAAATTGCAAGAAGGCTTGCGCGCGGCACAGAGTTTGGCTGGCCAACGTGGTCAGCAGCAGCTGGAAGTTGAGCATCTATTGCTCGCTTTGTTGGAGCAGGACGGCGGCCTAGCCCAGTCTATCTTGCTGAAGGCAAACGTCGATCTGAAGACGCTCCACCAGCGGTTGAGCCAGGAACTGGACAAGCTGCCCAAGGTCACCGGGTCGTCCACCCCGATGGACCAGGTTTACATCACCGCCCGGTTGACCAAGGTCTTCGCGGCAGCGGAGGCCGAAGCCAAGCGCCTGAAAGATGATTACATCTCAGTCGAGCACATTTTGCTCGCGGCGATCGATGAGAAGGTCTTTAAGGATCTTGGGCTTACCAAGGATCGCCTCATGCGGACCTTGCAAGAAGTGAGAGGGAGCCAACGCGTGACCACACAGAACCCCGAAGCCACCTACGAATCGCTTGAGAAATACGGGCGCGACCTGACGCAGGCCGCGGCGCAGGGGAAGCTCGATCCGGTGATTGGCCGCGACGAAGAGATTCGACGTGTAATACAAGTGTTATCGCGCCGCACCAAGAATAACCCGGTGCTGATCGGCGAACCGGGTGTGGGTAAAACCGCGATTGTCGAAGGTCTCGCCCAGCGCATCGTGCGCGGGGATGTGCCAGAGGGACTCAAGGATAAGAAGGTCGTTTCCTTGGACATGGGCGCGCTGATCGCTGGCGCCAAATTCCGCGGGGAGTTCGAAGAGCGACTGAAGGCGGTTCTTAAAGAAGTACAGTCGGCTGAAGGCCGCATCATATTGTTTATAGACGAGTTGCATACGGTGGTCGGAGCAGGGAAGGCCGAGGGCGCAATGGACGCGGGTAACCTGCTGAAGCCGATGCTGGCTCGCGGCGAACTGCATTGCATCGGTGCTACGACCCTCGACGAGTACCGCAAGCACATCGAAAAGGACGCGGCTTTGGAGCGGCGCTTCCAGACGGTGGTGGTAGATCAGCCGTCCGTGGAAGATACCATTTCGATCTTGCGCGGGTTGCGCGAGCGCTACGAAGTCCATCATGGCGTGCGACTTAAGGATGCCAGCTTAGTGGCTGCCGCCGTCCTTAGCCAGCGCTACATCTCGGATCGGTTCCTGCCGGACAAAGCAATTGACTTGGTGGACGAAGCGGCGGCCAAACTGCGGACGGAAATCGATTCAATGCCAGCCGAGTTGGATGAGTCGCTGCGTCGGCAGATGCAACTTGAAATTGAAAGAGAAGCTTTAAAGAAAGAGTCAGATGCTCCTTCTAAAGAACGACTTCATAAGATCGAAAAGGCGCTGGGTGATCTGAAGACCCAGTCCGCTTCTCTCAAGGCTCAGTGGCAGACGGACCAGGAAGCCCTGAAGAAGCAGCGCGACGTCCGGGCTCAGATCGAACAAGTGAAACTGGAGATCGAACAGGCCGAACGCGCCTACGATCTCAACAAGGCAGCGGAGCTTAAGTATGGCAAGCTCACCGGCTTAGAGAAAGAATTGGAGAAGCAGGCCCACCAGCCGACGCTCCTCAAAGAAGAGGTGGACGAAGAGGATATCGCCCACATCGTCAGCCGCTGGACCGGGATTCCGCTCTCGAAGCTGTTGGAGGGCGAAGTTCAGAAGTTGCTGCAGCTTTCCACCGAACTGCACAAACGCGTGGTCGGCCAGGAAGAAGCTGTGGATGCGGTGGCAGATGCGGTTATGCGTGCACGGGGTGGGTTAAAGGACCCTAAACGTCCGATGGGGAGCTTCCTGTTCCTCGGCCCGACGGGCGTCGGCAAAACCGAACTCGCCCGGGCCTTGGCTCAGTTCCTGTTCGACGACGAACGCTCCATGATCCGGATCGACATGTCGGAGTATCAGGAGAAGCACAGCGTGTCCCGTTTGGTGGGAGCGCCTCCGGGCTACGTCGGTTACGACGAAGGCGGGCAGTTGACCGAAGCGGTGCGACGGAAACCGTACTCAGTGGTGCTGCTCGACGAGATCGAAAAAGCGCATACGGATGTATTCCATATCCTACTGCAAGTCTTGGACGATGGGCGCCTGACTGACGGTCAGGGTCGCACGGTGGACTTCAAGAACACCATGGTCATCATGACCTCAAACGCGCAGCGGGACGACCTCTCGAAGCTGTTCCGGCCGGAGTTCCTGAACCGCGTGGACGAAATTATCAACTTCCATAGCTTGACCGAAGCGGATTTGAAGAAGATCGTCGACATCCAGTTGGCGAGTTTGAAGGCTCGCTTGGCGGAACGTCGGATTGACCTCGAGTTAACTGATGCCGCGCGGGAGCACATCATCCGGGTGGGTTACGATCCGGCCTTCGGTGCTCGGCCGTTGAAGCGCGCAATCCAGAAGGAACTCGAAACTCGCTTGGCGCGCAAGCTGGTGGGTGGCGAGATTCGAGACGGACAGAGAGTGGTCGCAGATGTGAAGGGCGGGGAAATCGTGCTGGAAGTGGAATCGCCGGCCGCGGTCCCCGCATCGTAATAGGAGAAGGTGAATCAAATGGCTGAACTCGCACTCAAAGTACTTCCGATACTGCCGCTGAAGAACTCGGTATTGTATCCGGGAATGATGATGCCCTTGTCGGTGGGACGGGCCGGTTCGATTGCGGCCGTAGACGCGGCGATGGCTACCGAGGAGAAGGAAGTCATCGTCGTCGCGCAGAAAGACAACTCGGTCGAGCTGCCCGGTGCCGATGATCTGTATACGGTTGGCACCCGAGCTGTGATTCGCCACTCCAAGCCACTAAGGGGAGATCAGCGCGAGCTGATGGTCCAGGGCCTGGAGCGAGTGGTGCTGGTGAAGCTCGAACAGAACGGGTACCAGAAGGCGCGTTATCGCGTGTTGCCGCTGCCGGACGATTCCACCAACGAAACCGAAGCTCTGACGATTTCGATTGTCGAGACCGGCTCGAAGCTGATCAATCTGGTGCAGGGCCAGTCGCCGCAGGAAATCGCCAAGATGTTTTCGGCCCACGCCGATCCACTGCATCTGGCGTTCATGGTGACGTCGGTCCTGAATCTGGACGTCGAAAAAGAGCAGGCGTTGCTCGAAACGCCGACGCGTTTGGAAGCTCTGCGCATGGTGCTCGGCTGGCTGACGCACGAAGTGCAGATTGCGGAGATCCGCAAGAAAGTCTCCGAAGAAGCACACAGCGAGATCTCGCGGGAACAGCGCGAGTACGTCCTGCGCCAGCAGAAGAAGGCCATCGAACAGGAGCTCGGCGAAAAGGACGGCGACAGTTCGGATGCCGAAAACTTGCGCGAGCGTCTGACCAAGGCAGAACTGCCCGACGACATCCGCAAGGAAGCGGAACGGGAACTGGGTCGTTTGGAAAAGATCAACTCCGCATCGCCCGAACACAACGTGATCCGCACGTGGCTGGAGTATGTGATCGAGCTGCCGTGGAACAAACGCAGCGAAGACAACCTCGACCTAAAGAATGCCCGGCAGGTTCTGGACGAAGACCACTACGGCATTCAAAAGGTCAAGGACCGCATCATCGAACACCTCGCGGTGCTGAAGTTGAATCCCGAGGCGAAGGCTCCGATCCTTTGCTTGGTGGGCGCTCCGGGCGTCGGCAAAACGTCGCTTGGGCAGTCGATTGCACGCTCACTGGGCCGCAAGTTCGAACGCTTGAGCCTGGGCGGCCTGCACGACGAAGCGGAACTGCGCGGTCATCGACGGACCTACATTGGCGCCATGCCTGGTCGTTTGGTGCAA
Organism: Bordetella parapertussis; assembly: GCA_943328975.2. Taxonomy (GTDB): domain Bacteria; phylum Acidobacteriota; class Terriglobia; order Bryobacterales; family Bryobacteraceae; genus Palsa-187. The sequence goes on from CALQCC020000001.1 coordinate 144,210, forward strand.
GCCATGCGGCGCGCCGGATTCTCGAATCCGGTGTTGATGTTGGACGAAATCGATAAGCTGGGCCGCGATTTCCGCGGTGACCCAGCCTCGGCATTGCTCGAGGTGTTGGATCCGGAACAGAACAAAACGTTCCGCGACAACTATCTCGACTTGGCGTTCGATTTATCGAAGGTATTGTTCATCACCACCGCGAATACCTTGGACACGATTCCTGCTCCGCTGCTCGATCGTATGGAGATCCTGCGGTTATCCGGCTACAGCGAGGAAGAGAAAACGCAAATCGCGCGGCGCTACTTGCTGCCGAAGCAGTTGGCGCATACCGGCCTGACAGCCGAGCAATGCATTCTGACCGATGGCGCGCTCGAAAAAGTGATCCGCTCCTACACGCGCGAAGCTGGTGTCCGTAAGCTGGAGCAAGTTGTCGGTCGCGTGATCCGCAAGGTCGCGGTGAAGTTCGCCGAAGGGCGCACCGAACCTTACACTGTCGACGCGCCGGAGGTTCCAGAGTTGCTGGGACCTGAGGCGATTTCTCCTGACGACGCTCGCAAGGATTTGCCCGCAGGTGTTGCGACGGGGCTCGCATGGACAGAGAGCGGCGGCGATGTCCTCTATATCGAGGCCGCGCTATTGCCTGATGGCAAGGAACTGATGATCACCGGACAGCTCGGCGAAGTGATGCAGGAATCGGCCAAGACTGCTCGCAGTTATCTTTGGAGCCACGCGGCGGAGTTCGGGCTCGATCCACGGAAGTTCCTGACCTCGGGTCTTCACATTCACGTGCCCGCGGGCGGCATTCCGAAAGATGGACCGTCGGCTGGCGTCACGATGACTACGGCGCTCGCGTCGTTGTATTCGGGCATTCCGGCTCGTAGCGATACGGCGATGACGGGCGAAGTTACATTGACCGGTCTGGTGTTGCCCATCGGTGGCGTGAAAGAGAAGGTCCTCGCCGCGCGGCGCATGGGGCTGAAGCGTGTGATCCTGCCCAAGGGCAACGAAAAGGATCTGCGCGATCTGCCGGAAGAAGTCCGCAAGGAGATGCACTTCACCTTCGCTGAGCGGGTGAGCGATGTTCTCACGGAGATGCTGCCGGCGCTCAAACCGCCGGCTCGGCGAGAAATGTCGGAGATGGTGACGGCAGATTAAGCCCCTATTTCATCACCGATAAATACTGAGCCCATGGGCCCACATCCTGTTTGTAGCGCTTCGCCATGACGCGGCTTACTTGCAGGATGTGGGCCAAATCGTGTGCGGTCCAGGTGCCCAGAAGTTGCCGCGCGGTCACCCGTCCTAGCTCTGGATGCATCCCGACCAATTCCAAATGTTCCGAACGCAGGTTCATCTCCCGCAGTTGGGCGAGATTGTCGTGGCGCAGCCGGCAAAATTCATCCAGCAATGCGGGGAGCGACGGCCTGTCGACGGTTTGAAACTGGGCCTCGCGGTCGAAGACATCAAAAGGCCGGTTTATTCCATGCTCCAGGATAATCTTCAAGCGCGGCATCCAGTCCGTCTTTTCGGCGTGGACCAGATGGCCCATCACCGCGTACGGGCTCCATGTTTCCGGACCCTCGGTGGCTGTGATCCACACTTCCGGCAGATCGCGAAGCAGCGTGTCGAGCGTTGCCGGCGTGCGTGCCAGGACGGGCAAACATTCTTCCAGGAAGGGCACGGACATCTACACAGTATAGGTCGGGCGTCGAGCGTGGAACGGGGTGGCTCCGCTTGACCGGCGTGCTTTTAGTATCATGGCGTCTATGCGGACGATCCATCGCTATTCTTGCTCCCTCCTCTTCTTGGCTGCGGTCGCGCTCAGTGGCTGCGGGGGCTCTAGTTCCGGCTCCAAGGCAACCGCCGAATCTGCCAAGCCGTTTCTCGATGCAGCGGAGAAGAAAATGAACGACCTGTACCTGGAGTCCGCGCAAGCCTCCTGGGTACAATCGAATTTCATCACTGAAGATACCGAGGCGCTGTCGGCGCTCGCCAATCAGCGTGCCATCGACTTCGGCGTGCAACTTGCGAAGGATGCCGCGAAGTACGACGGCGTGGACCTTCCTGCCGACCAACGGCGCAAGATGGACCTGCTGAAGCGCGGACTCACGTTGGCCGCTCCGGCCGATCCGAACGAGAGCAAGGAAGTCACCAAGATCGCCGCGTCGCTCGAAGCCACTTACGGTAAGGGCAAGTATTGCAAGACTCCGGACAAGTGTCTCGACATCGACCAGATTACGGAGATCATGAAGACCAGCCGCAACGCCGACGAACTGCTCGATGTGTGGAAGGGCTGGCATACGGTTTCGCCGCCTATGAAGAAGGATTTCCAACGCTTTGTCGAACTCTCGAACAAGGGCGCGAAGGAATTGGGATTCAAGGACACCGGCGCGATGTGGCGGTCGAAATACGACATGCCGGCCGACGAGTTTACGAAGGAGCTCGACCGCTTGTGGGCGCAGGTGGAGCCGCTCTACAAGTCCCTACATGCTTACGTTCGCAGTCGATTGGTCGCCAAGTATGGATCCAAGGTAGTTCCGGAGAACGGACCGATTCCCGCCCACTTGCTGGGTAATATCTGGGCGCAGGACTGGTCGAACATCTATGACATGGTGGCCCCTGGCGGTGCGGATCCAGGCTACAACCTGACCAACATTCTGAAGGCCAAGAATACCGACGCGAAGCAGATGGTGAAGTACGGCGAAGGCTTCTTTACGTCGCTCGGATTCGATCCGTTGCCGGATACGTTCTGGAAGCGCAGCTTGTTCGTCCGCCCGAAAGATCGCGACGTAGTCTGCCACGCCTCTGCATGGGATGTCGACAATGACAACGATCTGCGCATCAAGATGTGCATCCAGATCAACGACGAAGACTTCACGACGATTCATCACGAACTGGGTCACAACTTCTATCAACGCAGCTACAACAAGCTGCCGCTAATCTTCCGCGATAGCGCCAATGACGGATTCCACGAGGCCATCGGCGATACGATCGCTCTGTCGATCACGCCGGAGTATCTGGTGAAGCTGGGCTTCATCCCGAAGACGCCGGACGCCTCCAAGGACATCGGCCTGTTGATGCAGCGCGCTTTAGAGAAGGTCGCATTTCTGCCTTTCGGCTTGATGATCGATCAGTGGCGATGGAAGGTGTTCTCGGGCGAAGTGACGCCGGAGAACTATAACAAGGCTTGGTGGGAGCTGCGCAAGAAGTATCAAGGCGTGGGCGCCCCCGAGGATCGTTCCGACGCCGAGTTCTTCGATCCCGGCGCCAAGTATCACGTTCCGGCCAACGTGCCGTACACGCGCTACTTCCTGGCGCACATCCTTCAATTCCAGTTCCATCGTGCGTTGGCTGAAACAGCAGGATGCCCGGGTACGGGCGAGACGCCGCTGCATCGCTGCTCGATTTACGGCAGCAAGGAAGCGGGCGCAAAGCTCGACGCCATGCTGAAGATGGGGCAGAGCAAGCCGTGGCAGGACGCGCTGTTCGAGATCACCGGCAAGCGTGAGATGGACGCCACCGCGATCCGCGATTACTTCGCTCCGCTGCAGAAGTGGCTGGACGAGCAGAATGCCGGTAAGCCGGTCGGCTGGTAGTTTAGGCGGAAGCTTCCTGCTCGAGTACAGACTTGAGAGACCGCAACATTTTTGCGCCATCGCCGCGATAGGCGCTGCCGTGCATGCACGCGAGCAGTTTCGGGTTCAGGGCCGCAAGCTTCTCCACAATCGCCGCAGATCCTTTGGCGTGGGCAAAATAGTCCATGGGTTTACGGAACATTTCGCTCGGTCCCAAAACGTCGCTTTCGGTTGTCGGCGCGTGCCTGGACCCTGCCTGCGTAAACAGATCGCCGGAGAATAGCGTGCCGTTGGTTTTATCGAACAGCACTCCGCAGTCCCAACCGTGGGGCACATGCGGCGTATAGATCCAGCGGAGCGTGCGCGAGCCAATCGACATTTCCTCGCCATCGGCTAAACCTCTGCCAGGGCGGTCCGCCACGTCGTTGATCGAGACCATCGCCCCAATGTCGCTCGATAGTGGAAGCGCGTGCGGAGCTGCGGCGAGGAAGTCATTCAAAGCGCCGGATTCATCGGCCTCGAAATGGGAAAAGCCCAAGTGCCGTAGGCGATTCACGGGCATCACCTTTGAGATCGCCTCGGAGGTTAAGGGGAACAGGTGGCGAAGGCCGGTGTGAAAGAGCAACGGCTCTTCGTCGACGATCAAATACTGGTTAAACGTGAAGCCTCCCGGAATGGCAGGGACATCCACGGGCGTGGAGATGCGATAGGTTCCAGGGGCCACTTCGTCAATGCTGGTTCCGGACTGTGCGTTGGTGATCATGCTTGCTCCTTTGTTAGAGGAAGTGTAACGGAATGCTAGCCCGTTACACTTCTTTTATAGAAATGTTTGTGGTGGTAAGATTCAGTTTCGTGGAATTGACAACCGCAACGGATGCCGACTTGGTTCGGGCCATTATGGGCGTCCCTGCCGGATCGGCAACGGGTGCCGAGGGAGAGTTGTGCCGCCGCTTGGCGCCCCGATTGCGCCTTTATGGGCTGCGCCATCTGCGGAACGATCAAGCTGCGGCGGACCTGATGCAGCAAGTGCTGGTGATTATGCTGGAGAGCGTCCGGGCGGGTCGAGTCAAAGAGCCGGAGCAGATTGCGTCGTTCGTCTTGGGGACATGTCGGATGGCCGTGCTCGATCTGCGACGCGGGGCATTGCGCCGGGAGATTTTACTACAGGAATACGTTCGCTCGCATGTTTCCACCTACGTGGAGCCGTTGGAACCGCTCGATTCGGTGCGACTCAATGACTGCCTGCAACGCCTCGCCGAGCGTGAACGAAGCGTAGTGGTGATGACGTTCTATCAGGAAGAAAGTAGTGAGAAGGTGGCCGCGACACTGGGTCTCAGTTCTGCCAACGCGCGTGTGATCCGTCACCGAGCGCTGGGTCGTCTACGCGATTGCATGGAGAGGGCCGCATGAACCATGTGGACTCCGCGGCGCTTATTGACTATTGGTTAGGCCAAGGCGATGACGATGTCATCGAACAGCATCTGCTCGCTTGCCCGGAGTGTTCGGACGCTTTGGACTGGGTGGCGCGTTTTACCAAGGGTGTGCAAGAAGTGGTCCGGCGCGGCAACCTTGCGGTCGTGTTCACGCCAGAGTTCCTAGCGCGCTTGTCGAAGGAAGGTTTGCGTGTGCGGAGCTACGCTCCTCCAGTCGGCGGAGGTGTACAGTGCACTGTGACGCCGCAGGACGACTTATTGATGGGGCGTTTGCGGGCTGACTTATCGAATGTTGCCCGGTTGGATGTGGTCTTGACTGGCGAGTCCGGTGACGTGCGGGCGCGGTTGGAGGACGTCCCATTTCGCCCGACTCAGACTGCGGAGATCGTTTTCAATCAACCGCTAGATGCCGCGCGACAGATGGGGCCGGATGTGTTGGTGATCAAGCTGGTCGCGGTTGAGAATGGCGCGGACCGGACGCTGGCCGAATATACGTTTAACCACACGCCGGCGCCCTAGTAGGGGTTTCGCCCCCGGTCGTGGGAAAATGGAAACCTCATGACTGGGTCGCAGATCCGCCAAACATTTCTAGATTATTTTGCCGCCCGCGAACATCGCGTGGTGCGCAGTTCCTCGTTGGTTCCGGCCAACGACCCCACGTTGTTGTTTACCAACGCGGGCATGAACCAATTTAAGGACGTGTTCCTTGGGCAGGAGCGTCGCGATTACACCCGCGCGGCCTCTTCGCAGAAGTGCGTGCGCGCAGGCGGCAAGCACAACGACCTAGAGAACGTCGGCTACACGCGCCGGCACCACACGTTCTTTGAGATGCTGGGGAACTTTTCCTTCGGCGATTACTTCAAGACGGACGCCATCGCGTTCGCTTGGGAATTGATCACCAAGGAATACGGACTCCCCAAAGATAAACTCTTCGTCACGGTGTTCCGCGAGGACGACGAGGCAGAGGAGTTATGGCAGAAGGTCACGGGTATCTCGAAGTCGCGGATCTTCCGGCTCGATGAGAAAGACAACTTCTGGCAGATGGGCGACACCGGTCCATGCGGGCCTTGTTCCGAAATTCACTACGACTTGGGTCCAGAGGGAGCCGAACCTGGGCGCGAACAGGAACAGTTTCCGCTCGATGGCGGCGGGCGCTTCGTCGAAATCTGGAACTTGGTTTTCATGCAGTATGATCGTGACTCAACGGGAAAGATGACGCCGCTGCCCAAGCCGTCCATCGACACGGGCATGGGTCTCGAACGTATCACGGCTGTGATGCAGGGCAAGCTGACGAACTACGAGACAGACTTGATTCGGCCCATCGTGGACAAGGCGGGCGAGTTGCTGGGTAAGACCTACGGTGAGGATGTGCGCACCGATACGGTGCTGCGCATCAACGCGGATCATGCGCGTTCGACGGCGTTCCTGATCAACGACGGCATCGTGCCTTCAAACGAAGGTCGCGGCTACGTGCTCCGGAAGATCATGCGCCGCGCCATGCGCAACGCTCGCATGATCGGGGCGGGTGATCCCTACCTGCACAAGTTGACCGGTTTCGTCGCGGAGCACATGCGCGACGCGTACCCCGAGATGCTCGACAGCGTGCTGCGAGTGGCCCGTGTAGTGAAGGATGAAGAACATCGCTACGCCACGACGTTCCAAGTGGCCGAGAAGTTCTTCCACGATGAAGCCAAAGGAGCTGCGGGCGGCGTGTTGCCAGGACCTGCTGCGTTCAAGTTATACGACACGTATGGACTGGCGCTCGACGAGCAGGAAGATATGGCTCGCGATGCGGGGCTGTCGATTGACCGCGACGGCTTCAACTTGGAGATGGAGAAGCAGCGCACGCGAGCTCGGGCTTCGTGGAAGGGTGCGGATAAGACGCAGGTGAATCCGGTCTATCAAGCTTTGCCGAAGACGGAGTTCGTCGGCCGGGAGACGCTGGAAGCGCAGGCGACGGTGACGGCCGTACTCGAGGGTGAAATCGCGCTGGATCGCACTCCCTTTTATGCCGAGGCCGGTGGTCAGGTCGGCGATACCGGTGTGTTGGTCTCCGAAGCTGGCGATACGGTAGCGATTGTGGAATCGACGTACTCCGCGGCTCCTGGGAAATCCGTGCATCGGGTGAAGATGCTGGCTCCGGTGAAGCAGGGCGATACGGTGGTGGCACGTGTGGATGAGAGTTCGCGTAACTCCACCATGCGCAACCATACCGGAACGCACTTGCTGCACGCGGCACTGCGGACGGTGCTCGGCACTCACGTGAAGCAGGCCGGCAGCGTCGTGGAGCCCACTCGACTTCGCTTCGATTTCTCGCATTACACCGCGATGGATCCGGATGAACTTGCGGAAGTCGAGCGCCTGATGAACGAACAGATCCTGGCCAATCGTGCTGTTGTCACGAATGTCATGGACCTAGACCAAGCCTTGCAGACCGGCGCGATGGCGTTGTTCGGCGAGAAGTACGGCGATGAAGTCCGTGTTGTCCAGATCGATAGTTTCAGCAAGGAACTGTGCGGCGGTACGCACGTCGAACGGACGGGCGATATCGGTATCTGCAAGATCGTTTACGAAGGGTCCATCTCCGCGGGCGTGCGTCGCATCGAAGCGATCACGGGCGCGGGCGCTCTGCGCAAATTCCAGGAAGCGCAGGCGCAACTCGCGCGTGTTGCTGGGGTGGTGAAGGCTTCTGAAGCGGAACTGCTCGATCACGTCGAGAAGTTAGTCAGCCGGGAACGCCAGCTCGAAACTGAGCTGCAACAGCTCAAGACCAAGATGGCGCAGGCGCAGGCTGGCGAAATGGATGGGCAAGCTCGCGAGATCAAGGGAGTGAAGGTCCTTGCGGTGAAGGTGAACGGCTTCGACCGCACTCAACTTCGCACGCTGGTCGATGCGCTACGCAACAAATGGAAGAGCACTGTCATCGTCTTGGCTGCGGTGGAAGGCTCCGATGTGTCCATTGTCAGCGGCGTGACCAAAGATCTGACGGCCAAAGTCCACGCGGGCAAATTGGCTGGTGCCGTGGCCCAAGCGGTCGGGGGCAAGGGCGGGGGACGTCCCGATATGGCAGAGGCCGGTGGCAAGGACCCATCGGGTCTCGATGCCGCGTTGTCGGCGGTCTACGCCAGTGTTGAGGGCATGCTCTAAGTGGAAACGTGTGATGTCGTCATCGTGGGGGCGGGTCCAACAGGACTCGCCTGCGGCATCGAACTGAAGCGGCGAGGCCTACATCCGATCCTGATCGAGAAGGGCTGCGTCGTCAATTCGCTATTCAACTATCCGACCAATCTGGTGTTTTTCACGACGCCGGAGTTGCTCGAAATCGGCGACATTCCGATGACGTCATTAAACGAAAAACCCGTTCGCGGCGAGGCGTTGAAGTATTATCGACGCGTGGCGAATCACTACGGACTCGACATTCGGCAGTATCACCGTGTAACCAAGATCGCAGGTGACGACGGTGCGTTCGTTGCACAAACGATGGATGTGGATGGCGTCGCGCATCAGTTCGCGGCCCAAAAAGTGATTTTTGCCACAGGCTACTACGATGTGCCGAACATGTTGAATTGCCCGGGCGAGGAATTGCCGAAGGTCCTGCACTACTACAAGGAGCCGCATCCTTACTACAACCAGGACATCCTCATCGTGGGCGCGAAGAACTCCGCTGTGATCGCTGCATTGGAGCTGTGGTGGTCGGGCGCGCGTGTGACGATGGTCCATCGCGGTACAGAGATTCACAAGAACGTGAAGTATTGGCTGAAGCCGAATATTGAGAATCGTATCGCGAACGGCGAGATCCCGATGCACTGGCGCAGTCAGGTTCTGGAGATCCGCCCGAATTCGGTTCTCATCGCGACGCCCGACGGCGTGCGCGAGATTAAGAACGACTGGGTGTTCGCGATGACGGGCTACCAGCCTGACACCGAATTCCTCGAAGCCCACGGCATCCGTTTTGACCGGGAAACGAAACGCCCGCACACACATCCTGAAACGCTAGAGAGCGATCGTAAGGGAATGTATTTGGCGGGCGTGATTGTCGCGGGCATGCACACCCACGAGATCTTCATAGAAAACGGCCGCTTCCACGGCAAACAGATCGCCGAAGCAATACTGTCTGAGTTGAAGCGGCCAAGTTAAAACTTAGCTACTTTTCAGCGAGCAGTTTGTTGACTAGGGCCTTCATCACCGGCTCTTCAACGATCTCGCCCTTTGCGGGACGGGGATGCGTCTGGGCCTGAATGACACCCTTTTTGTCGATGACCACCAACTGCGGAACTCCGTAAGCATCCATCACAGACAGGCCGAGGAATTTCAAGATCGGTTCCTTGGTCGATAGTCCAACAGGGAACTGCGCGTACTGCGAAAACGCCGCCGTGGTCTTGTTGTTGGTCGCGCCATCCTTGGTGTTCACTTCATCGTTGAACGCGACGCCGTAAACTTGGAGCCCCTTGGGTCCCAGTTCGGCCTGCATCTGCGAGAGCCACTTCGCGGTCGCCTGGCAGTGAGGGCACCAGGTGTACAGGAACTGGATCACGACCACTTTGCCCTTTTGGCTGGCGAGCAAAGTCTCGCGGCCGGACGGCTCATGAATCTTCAAGTCCGGCGCGGGGCGCGGGACGGGAGCGGCGGCCTGCAATGCGAGTCCGAACGCGAGAAACAAACCAAAGATGGTTTTCATACGTGTCATTTTACCTCGTTATTCCTTCACTAGAGTAGTTAGTAGCGTCCGCAGGCTAGCTTCAACGCCCGCAGGGCCCGCGCCCGTCAAATCGGTCTGGCTGCGAATGACGCCCTTCTTGTCGATCACAACGACTTGGGGTACACGCAGCTGGTTGTATTCCATGACAGAGATTCCCAGAAACCCCATGGTGGCGTTTTGATCCGCGGAACCCACCGGGAAATTCGTGCCGATGGTCTTGATGTAGTTTGGTACGCCCTTGGCATCTTCCGCATCGAAAGCCATGCCAACTGCCTGAATTTTCGGGCCAAATTCTGTCGTCAGTTTTGTGAGTGCTTTGGAAAAGGCCTGGCAGTGCGGGCAGGTGGTGAGCAGAAACTGCACCACGACGACCTTGCCCTTCATGCTGGAGATCAGCGTCGTTTTACCGCTCGGCTCCGTCAATTTCAGGACACCCGCCGGGCGGGGAACAGGAGAGGCGGCTTGCAGGGTGAGTGCAAGCGCAAAGAGTGCAGCTACGGCGATCTTTCGCATGTTTTTCATTTTACAGTACCAGCCAATCTCTTGTTCGGAGACGCAAGAATCCCTTCTACGGATAAGACGGATGAGCCTGAGATTCGTAACACGAAATCTCCGCGGTCGCCGGTGCCGGTCACTTCGAGCTCGGATTTCTGCCCCACGTCGAAGCGTTTCCACTTGGCCTGCAGCACTTCCAGGTAGACGCGGAAAAAGTCGCGCGCGGCTTGGGGCGAACTCCATTCGGAAAGATGCGTAAGCAGGGGAGCTTTTGTGGCCTTGTCTTCGTAGAGCTGGTAAGAGGCACCGCGCCATTCCCTAGCGACGCGCCGCCCTTCCACGTCGTCCGTGAATTGACGCAGCATGGCGGAATAGTCGAACTCTCCCACATCCCCGTCGGCTAACAGGCGCAGGCCCTTGGTTGGCTTGGGCAGTTCCGGGTGGGTCGGTTTCAAGGCGTCGGCATAGGCTTCGGGATGAATGATTTCCTGAGTGCTCAGCGGAGCGTCGCGGAAGATGCGATCGAATGCCGCGGCTCCTAGTTTGCGATAGATGGAATCCTGAAAGCGCATGCCTTCTGTGTAGGGGAAGGTCAAGGATTCGCGCATGTACAACGGTGTCCGTTCCAGCACGGGGTAGCCCTCACCGGTGGCGCCCACGTCGGACAACTGGTCGAGCAGCGCGAGAGGAACCTCGGCGCGACCGCCCGCTTGTTCGGACATGAAGGCCCAACTCAGCCAGCTTGCTTGCCCTTCGATAACCGACTGCCGGGCGGTGGAGGCATCGTCGTCCTTGGCGTCTTCGATGTATTTCCTCAGGTCGAACTGTTGGTCCGCCAGGGCGTGCGCGAGTTCGTGGGCGAGTGCTACCCGTTGTTGCGGTCCGTCGGCGACCGAGTCCAGCATGAAGAGGCGCTTCTTCTTGATGTCGTAGAAAGCAGCGGCTTGTTCTTCGATCAGTTCCCCTGATTCCCGCGCCAGGTTGTAATCCCACGGAACCAGGCCAAACATCTTGAGCGTCAACTCGGCTGCGCGGGTTTCCTTCGAGCCTTCCGCATCGGCGATGCCCTCCGCGACTAATTTGGAAAACTTGGCTTTGGTGAGAATCTCGCTGGGGACCTTGTGTTTTACCTTCCAGCCGGTGATGCGCGAAAGTGAGGCCAGCATGCCGTCCACCTGTGAGGACAGCGCGGAAGATTGCGCCGAAGCGGTGGCGCAGAGCAAGAATAATGCGAGAACCAGACGCATGCGACGAGACTAGCGTAACATGCGGGTCCATTACGCGTTACAATGAAAGCTCACATGGCAGACGACAAGCTCTATCAATCGATTTATCAAGGCAGCGGCACCTTCCTCATCACCAAGCCGAAGCGTAAGAAGACCAAGCTGCGCCAATCGCGTCTTAAGGGCACCAAGCGCGGCTCGCGTAAGTAGAGCTTTTGGTTCGCAAGGATCGGGAACACGCCAACGTTGGTAGGGTTCTGGCAGGAAAACTGCGTGGACTTATACAGCGGAGCATCTCAGGCGGGAAGAAAATGCGGGAGCGCGTTCCCTTGATCCTTGCACCCGCTACTCTATTCGCCTGTTTCGCATCCCAGTGGATGGATTCGTGTTCTGCGCTGATTCCAGAGCAGATATATTCCCGATCCAGTTGTGACGAGGCTCATCGCAGGACGGGCCGGGTCGCTTCATCAAAAATCCACGGTAGTTTCGCGGTACTCATTCCTTCCAATAAAGCCGAGACCCCGTGCGCCTGCTTGTAGGCTAGCTCGGAGTCTGACAGCGGCAAATACCACAACAGCTTCAGCGGATCCCCATCCACCGTAATCTCAAAGTCAGAGTGGGAGCGAATCTGTGGCGGTAAAAAGATCGCGTTCGGCCATGCCGTGCCTGCGGGATGCGGCAGTTCCAGCGTGTCGGCGTAATCGAGCTGCCGTCCCGTGCGGATTGCCAGATGCGCTGCGCCATGCAGCCGCTCGGCATCTGAGCGTCTGTGGTGAGAGCAATATTGCAGCAACTCGCGCCGCGGCCGGCCGGCATCCGAGAGCCCGTTCGTAACCAACGCCACACCGTGTTTCAATTTGTACGCCAGTACGTCGATCCGGATTTCGTCATCGGGATGAGAGAAGTCCGTGTAGGCGAAATACTGCTCAGGTGGGCCCCCGAACAGATCCGCGTAAGAGGACATGCGGACCTCGGTTTGCACTTCGTGCGGGTGAACAAGGGAGGCCAACATTGTCCACCTTATCGGCCAGCAGGGGGGCGGTCTTAAAGGAGTTTAGGGTCAGACACCTTAACTCCTAAACTCACTTCTGCGCGGTCACCCACGACGCGATGTCATCCAGGACCTGGGCGGGAATGTGCGACGCGACTCCATACTCGGCTGGTCCAGGCGCGCCCTGGCCAGCGAGGAACAAGTGGTTCAGCGCAGGGTAGAGATGAAATGTGGCATCCTTACGCTCGCCGAGCGCGGCCTTCCAGCGGTCGAAATCCTTGGTCGTAACCTGGTAGTCGCGAGCGCCCTGCAGCACCAGAATGGGAGCCTTCAGGCCTTTGGCAATCGCAGGCGCGTCGTAGTTAGGCAGGCCATCACGGTAGTGCTTCGGCAGCGACTGGAATGCCTGTTCGAACGATACCTCCGAACCCGTGATCGTGCGGACCTGGTCCAGAACCAAGTCGCGCGCCGCACGATTGTTTCCGGCCATCAAGATCACGCCCCTGATGGCCGCATCGCGCGAGGCGATGTGCGGAGCCAAGTAGCCGCCCAAGCTATGGCCCAACAGAAAGACGCGTTTCGGGTCCACCCCTGGTTGCGTGCGAGCCAGCTTCAGCGCGGAGAGCGCGTCGTCTATCGTCTCGTCTTCAAAGTTCGTGACCGGCGGAGTCGCGGAAACTCGGGTCCGCTTGTCATAGCGCAGCGTCGCGATGCCTCGGGCGGCCAAGCCCTCGGCGAGATCCCGAAACGGCTTGTTCGGCCCAATCGTCTCATCGGCATCGTTCGGACCCGACCCATGCACCAGCACGATCAGCGGATGCAGGCCAGCAGTCTTGGGCACTTCCAAATACGCGGGCAACTCCAGAGTCCCTGCGGGAACAAACAGGCTAGCCTGCGTAGCCCCCCGAGCCTCGCGACCGAGCGCGAACAGACCCGCGATGCGACCTTCTCCATCCACTGCGAAACGTAGCCGGATGCGGGCCTGCTCGAACAGCAGAGCCAAGTCGCAAGCCTGTACGCCTTGCGCCGCCTGACAAGCCGGGTCGCCGTCGATACGCTCAAACGCGCCCGCCGTAGCGAACAACTGCTTCGCCAAGGTGTCGCGCAATACGGCCTCGGTTAACGCGCCCTTCATCTGCGGCGTGAAGCGAGCATAGAGCTCGGCGAACTTGCCCTGAGCGAGTTCAGTGGCCGCGGTCCGCGCGATGGTCGGGGCGTCGGGTGTCTGTGCGAAGGCGGGGATCAGTAAGGTGAGCGAGAGGAGACACAGTAGAAGCATGTATACCCACTATAAAAGGAAAAGGCCGGACGCTTTCGCGCCCGGCCCTCCTCCGAAACTACTTTCGAACTAGTCGCCGAACGAGCCGACTTCTTCTTCCTTCTTCGCGGCCGGCTTCACCGGAGCGGCCGGTTGGATCGCACCCAGATGCACGAAGCCTTCGAGCGGCTTCTCGCCGAGCACGTGTTCGCGGTACAGCTTCGCCATCTCCGCGTCCTTGGCCTTCAAATCGCGCGCGCGGGTCTTTTCTTCCCGAGCAGTCTTCGCAATCCCGGCATCGTCCAGATCATGCTGGCGAAGCTTGTTGACGTCTTCCATCTTCAGCACCAGCGTGTGTTCCTTGCTGGGCAGGTTGACGTTCTTGCCGCCGGCCACGATTTCGTGCCGGCCCTTTTCTTCGTACCACTTGCTGAGCGTGGCGGTCATGTGCATCTTTTCGATGATGTTGCGCCAGCCGACGCCCGTGTTATACGCGCAGAAGCTGATTTCGCCTTCTTGCGTGGCGTAGGGGATGATGCACTGCTCGGTGCGGCGGAAGTCGTAGTTGAAGAGATCCTGGAACCACATGCCGGCGATGAAGAGGAAGTTCCAACGGTCCCCGCGGCGCTGTTCGATGTCGGCCATGGTGCGGTCGCCCGTTACCTTGCCGTACTTCTTACCGGACATGCCGAAGCACTTGTCGAACTTCTGGATCAAGTCGCTGAGGCGGAAGTGGGTCGGTGCGTTGTAGGAATTGTAGTTGCGGAGCAGGGCCAGCGAGACGCCGATCACCGACATGCGCTTGCTGCGTGCGCCGTCATTGATCTTGGCTACGTCTTTCGCCAGCTGTTCGGCGTTCAAGAACGCGGTCACCGGAACGTATTCCTTGGTTTCCTTGTCGCACATCACGGCCATGCCGATACCGCAGTTCGGGTGGCAGCCGCAGGAAAGTTGGCCCCAATCCGCGTTCGGTCCGTGGACCAGATCGGCGAAATCGGAGAAGGTGCTCATGAAGCTGATCGGGAACCAGTCGCGGATGGGTTCGCCCAAACCGGTCATGGACTTCACGTCGTGCGCGAGGTGAGAGAGCGTATAACGTTGAGCCGCACGGCGTTCCGGGGTGACTTCTTCGTCGCGGCCGGTGAAGGACACGGGCTGGAAGCTCAAGAACGGGATCTTCTTGGGGTTGTCGAGAGCGAAGCGGACCACCGCTCCCACTTGCTCGTTGTTCACGCCGTTGATCAGCGTGATCACCGGGACGATGTCGACACCGGCGCTGTACAGGTTCTCAATGGCGCGCAATTTCACGTCGAACAGGTTGCCGACGGCGCGGTGCGAGTTGGCTTCGTTGCCGATGCCGTCGAACTGCAAGTACGCGTAACGCAGACCCGCTTCCGCGGCTTGCTTCGCGAAGTCCGGGCGCTTGGCGAATTCGATTCCGTTGGTCGCGGCCTGCACCGACTGGTAGCCGATCTTGCGGCAATAACGGACGGCGTCCAGGAAGTACGGGGAGAGGGTCGGTTCGCCACCGGAGAATTGCACCGACAGTTGGCGGCGCGGCTTGATGGAAATTGCATTATCCAGCAACGTTTTGATGTCGTCCCACGTCAATTCATGTACGAATCCAACTTGATTGGCGTCCATGAAGCAGGGATCGCACATCATGTTGCAGCGATTGGTCAAATCGACCGTCAGTACGCTACCACGTCCGTGCGTCACAGTGGAGGTGCCGTGATCGTGCAGCTTTTCGTCGTTGTGGGCGCGGATGTCGCGGCCCGGGAATACGTCTTCGAGGTGCTTGAAGAACGCCGGATCGTTGGACATCATGTCTTCAAAGTGTCCGTGGATTGGGCAATCCTTCACCATCAGGATCTTGCCGTCGCGCTCGATGATCTGAGCCTTGATTTCGCCGACCTTTTCGTTCTTCAGGATCTCGACCGGCAGTTTGCCGTCGACGATCTGCTGGCGAATTTCAGGTACACACTTGGGGCACAAAGAGTCGGTCTCGCGCGGCCAGCCGAGTTTCGGCTTTTCCTTTTCCCAGCTCTTCAGCAGGGGCTTGTCCGACCACTTCGGGGTGAACGAAGGGTTCGGGCTGATGGAATTGACACTGTCGTAAACCATCCAGGCGGCATTAGCGGCCATGGAAATTACTCTTTCAACGTGCTTGATCGGCTTGGTCAAGATGCGATCTCCTATCCGAGGTATATGAAGCTATGGCGAAAATACAGTATAGGACGGGAGCTCTGGGAGGCCTACCAGATTGAAGCGAACGGCTTCACTCTGCATTGGATGGGGCTTGGCGGGGGCTGAATGGAGATTGTGGATAACTCAAAAACGGGCAATAGAATGAGCGTCTTACGTCGGATCTAAAGAAAGCTGGATTCTCCGCCGATAAGAGATTTGGGTGTAGGTTCTCTTTGAACTGCACATCTCAACTACACATGCATCTGAATCGCTCCAGTATCCTCAGCTCCGTTGTCCTTTCCCTGGCTCTATTGTCGCCTAATTTGTTGGCGCAAAAGGATGTTGCGCTTTTTGACACGACCGCGATGCAAGAGATCCGCCTGACGCTGGATCCCGCAGTCTGGCAAACGCTCCGCGACAACTACGACAAAGACGACTATTACAGTAGCAACTTCGCCTGGAATGGGACGGCGCTGCAGAATATCGGGATCAAGTCGCGCGGCTCGGGTAGCCGCAGTCCGTTCAAGCCGAATCTGACGGTGAAGTTCAATAAGTATGTGAAACAGAAGTTCTTGGGGCACAACACGATTCTGCTGAAAGCGAACAACCAGGATGGTTCCATGATGCGTGAGTTCCTGACCATGGCGTTGGCTCAGCGATTGGGTCTGCCGGCTCCTCGGGAGGCACCTGCGCGGCTCTACGTGAACGGAGAATTCTTTGGGCTTTACACCATCGTGGAAAACCCGGATGAGGATTTTCTGACCCGTGTCTATGGCGAATCGGCGGGTTATCTCTACGACTATAACCCCATTCTTGACTATCATTTTGACTACCTGGGCGAAGATCCGGCCGTGTACGGCCTGCAGTTTGAGCCCAAAACGCATGAAGACGCGCCGGAGCTGCCTAAGTTGTTTGAAATGTTGCGGTTGATCAACCAGACTCCCGATGCGGATTTTCCGGCGGTGGGTCCCTCGTATGTGGATTTAGCAGGGTTCCTGAAGCTCTTGGCGGTGGAGAACTATGTCTCGGATTCTGACGGTATCCTGAGCGACGTTTGGGGAATGAACAACTTCTATCTCTATCGGCCTGCCAACAGCAAACAGTTTCGCTTTCTGCCCTGGGACACGGATTTCACCCTTAGTTGGGCGGAGCGGCCGGTGATGCAGAATCTGGACCGCAATACCTTGGCTCGACGTGCTCTGACCATTCCCGGCTTGCGACAGGTCTATGTGGAGACGATACTGCAAGCGGCGACGGTTGCGGGTGGTGAAGAGGGCTGGATGCGGAGTGAAATCGACCGGCTCCACCGCTTGATTGGTCCGGATGCTTGGCTCGATCCGCACAAGCAGTGCTGGCGTTCCGGTGTGATGACTTCTTGCGATGCGGCCGACTTTGAACGCGAAGTGATGGTCATTCAGGATTTTGCCGTGGCGCGCTACGGTGTAATCATACCCCAGATGGAATCCATGGTCGGTTCTCCGCAGCCGAAGATGTCCACTGGTGGCGTCGTGAATGCGGCGACCTACCAGCCGGGCCTGGTCCCCGGATCCTTGGCGGTCCTGTACGGCTCCTCCATGGCCCGGGCAGGGGAATCGGCCGACACTTGGCCGTTGCCGCAGACGCTCGCCGGTGTCGAGGTTACAGTGAACGGCGTTGCGGCTCCGCTGCTCTTCGTTTCGCCGCTGCAGGTCAACTTTCAGGTTCCGTGGAATTTGCCCGAAGGCGAGGCGATCGTTGACGTCTCGGTGGAAGGTCAGAGCGCGACTCCGATCACGGCTCTTGTGGCCCACGTGGCTCCGGGCATCTTCGGCGCCGCGCATGGGACCGACTTCTCCGCTGTGAATGCCGCTAAGCCTGCGGTGGCGGGAGAGATCGTCAGTATTTTTGCGACAGGGTTAGGGCCTGTCAAATTCTATCCAAGAGATGGCGAACCTGCGTCGCTGGACACGCTTTCGCCGACCGTGGAAGCAGTCACTGTAACATTGGACGGCGCTCTGTTAGAGGTCCTGTTTGCGGGCTTGGCTCCTGGCCAGGCGGGCGAGTATCAGGTCAATGTGCGCCTGCCCGCAACGGTAACGGCCGGAGATGGATCGTTGGTGATCCGCGTGTCGGGAACAGACTCTCCGTCTTTCCGCGTTCCTCTACGCTAAGCTCCGCGCCCTGGAACGCGGACCGGTCTGCTGCGCTTCCCTCCGGCGATTACGTGCAATTGCGCCTCGGCGAATTGCGCGTCGGGGACGCTAAAAGTCACAGCCCCGACGCCAGCTAAGCCTTGCACGGGGACCGACGAGTGTGGTGCGATGACGGTGCCGTTCCATTCCACTCCGACCTTGGACGAAGGGGCCCCCGACCCGAGGCCGGTCACGTACACCGTGAGCAGTTCTCCGGGCAGTGCTGGATTCTCATCGGTTACCGCCGTCCCGGTAGATCGTACAAGTGCTCCTTCAAATATCGCCGGTGCCACCAATTGCACGTTCAGCCTGCACGACGCCGTACCGTTCGGGCCGCGTACGGACAGAGTGGCGTCGCCGAGAGCCACCTGAGGAAGCTGCACGTTGATCTGCGACGGCGAGGCCATCAGCACCGCCACAGGCCCACCATTGAGCATTACCGATCCTTCTACAACGCCTTCATCCGCCGTCAAGTGATGGCCAAAAATAGAGACGAGTCCACCCGCCGCCAGCTCGGGACCAAAGGATGCCGCATCCACCACGGAAGTGATCACCGGCTGCGGCGCCAGCTCCCAGGTGTCGAGCAGCGAACCATCCGCTCGCAGCGCTTTTAACTGTAGGTTCGCTCCGTCAATAGCCACCGACAAGTAGTGGTGCTCGGAGACCCCTTTTTCGGTCAGGGGAGACGGCGTAACGGCATGTAACGGAGCGCCGCCGCCTCCGGTGGTAATGTAAGTGGTTCCGCGAATCGGGATGCTGCGCTGATAGCTGTGCTCGTGCCCGTTCAGCACCAACGGTATAGCGTGTTTTTCGAGGATTGGGCCTATATGCTCCCGAATCATCTTGCCTTCGATCTCGCCCGAGTGCGCGCCTTCCGCATACGGCGAATGATGCACCATCACAATGCGCCAGAACTTGTGCGAGGCAGACAGATCCGCCTCCAGCCAGCGCAGCATGTCGCCTGACCCATGCACCGCCTCGAATAACGAATCGTTGGTGTCCAAGGAAACGAAATGCGCGTTGCCCCAATCGAAGGAGTAGTAGCGGCCTTGGTCTTGCGATTGCACCGTTTCCCCAGGTACCGAATGCAGCGCGCGATACGGGATGCAACTGGTCTCGTAGTAATCGTGGTTGCCGGGGCAGGGAAAGAACGGAGCATTCCGCATCAACTCCTGGTAATAGGCGAAGTACAGGTTCTCATAGCGTTCGTAGGATCCAGCTGGGTAGACCAGATCGCCCGTGTGCAGAACGAACCCAGCAGCGGTGTGCTGCAACATGCGCTTGGCCAGCTGCGCCTGCACCTCCGAACCTGTGCCAGAATCGCCAAACGCCAGGAATTCAAACGACGGCGTGCCCGGAGTCTGAAAGCGCGCGACTCCCACGCGCTCTCCACCCACCGACACTCGGTAGCCATAGGACGAGGCAGAGGTCAGATTGTCGAGCACGGCCTCAAAACGGAAACGCCCGTCCGGATATCGGCGCGTAGTGGCCGTAGCCGAGCGGACGGATCGAGAATCATCCCAGTATTCGACCATCCCTTCGCCGGGTTCCATGGAGTTCCAGCAGATGGTCGCCCGATCCTCGCGGACATCTTGCAAATAGGGGCTGCGGAATACCGTTGCGAGGGATTGAGCCAGCCCGCTGCCCGAATAGGCCGCCCCCGCCGCGACGATGCGCAGGAACTGGCGGCGGTTGGGCGTTAGCTGCATGGCTCGGAACCGCACGAGCATACCACGCCAAGTCAAGTGGTCCGCATAGTCCTTAGGATAAATCTGTACTGGAACTATCTGGGGCCGAGCCATCAAAGTTGACAAGGTCTCAATCGAGCCAGTACTTTAAGCTAGGAAGTTCTAGTACTGCTTAAGGATTCATGCGCTCACATTCCGTCGGTTCGTTCCTCCAGGGAGCACTCCTGGTCCTTTGCGGTTTTCTGTGGGGCGCCTCGCAGGCCTCGGCTTCGCCTGTGACCTGGTATCTGCAGGATGTTACCTATCGTCAAGGCGGGACTACGACAGGTTCCTTTGTATACGACTCGAATTTGAATACGTACAGCTCCATCGACATCACAACCACTACTTCCGGGAGTTACGGGGGTGCAACCTACCATGCCCTCGATCCGGCGTTCGGTCCGACGTCCACGGCGGCGTTTTTCGTGCCGAACAGCAGCCTGCCCGATTTCACCGGAACGCCCGTGTTACTGCTACTCTTCAACGAAGCATTGACGTCGGCTGGCGGCATCATCGGTATAAACACGAACATTTCTACCGATACTCTCTGCTACAACGCCACATGCAGTGACGTCAGCGTGGCGCATCTGGGTTCGCGATTCTTTCTGACTGGTTCCATCACCACCGCCCCGGTCCCGGAGCCGTCCGCGCTGGGTTTGCTCCTATTCGGTGGGTTGGGACTACTTTGGTCGCGGCGCCGAAGGTTGACACCAACCCCACCCGCCCCCTACGCTAAAAACTGACAGTCTGTAACGTTGGAATGTTCGGGAAGACGGTGAAAGTCCGTCGCTGCCCCGCAACTGTGACCGGCAAGTAGTTAAAAGCCGCCACGGACCACTGCTTCGCAAGAAGTGGGAAGGCCCTGGCATATGGCCGCCGGAAGTCAGGAGACCGGTTCCTTCGTGTTTTGAAGCCACGTTTCGAAGGGGAACGTTCTCATGATCTCTCGCGGTTTTTTTTCGCTATTTCTATTTGGAGCCTTGCTCGCGCAGGCCCAATCCAACACCAAGCTTCTTCCACAACGCATCGTTTCCACCGCGCCCAGTATTACCGAGATGCTTTACGCTCTCGGACTCGGCGACCGCATCGTCGGCGTGGACCGTTTCAGCCGCTTTCCCGCGGAAGCCGCACGCAAGGCGCAGATCGGCGATTATGCCGCGCCGAATCTCGAAGTCATCGCCTCGCTGAGGCCGACGTTGGTCATCATCCCGACCAATCCTGTGCAACTCCGTCAGCGTCTCGAAGCTCTCCAACTTCACGTGCTGGAACTGGATCAGGAAGGCATCCCGGCCATCTACAAGACCTTCCGGCAAGTGGGCGAAGTTACGGGGACCACCGCCAAGGCCGAGAGCGTCATCGAAATCATTCGTCAGCAACTGACGGCCATTCGTGCCAAGGCGAGCTTGCTGCGTCCTACGCGCATGATGTTCGTGGTCGGTCGCACGCCTGCAAGCCTGGACGGCTTGATGGTCGTGGGCCAAGCTTCTTATCTGAACGAGATTATCGAGATCGCCGGCGGGCAGAATGTGTTCAAGGACGCATCCGCGGCCTACCCCAAGGTTTCGCTCGAAGAGATTCTTTCCCGCAACCCGGACGTCATTGTCGACATGGGCGAGATGGCGGATACGATCGGCGTCACTGACGTCCAAAAGCGCAATGTTGTCGGGCTGTGGAATCGCATGGCCTCCATCTCGGCGGTGCGCAATCATCGCGTGCATGCTGTTGCGTCGGACATCTTCGTCGTTCCCGGACCGCGCGTGGTTCAAGCAGCGCAGGAGTTTTTCGCCATCCTGCATCCGGAGGCCAAATGAGCTTCACGGCGAAAGAACTCAGCTTTTCTTACGGACTGCGCGAGGCTTCGTTTGAGTTGCCTCACACCGGCTTGATCACGCTCGCGGGACCCAACGGAGCAGGGAAGTCCACGTTACTGGGGATCCTGGCTGGGTTGCGCGCGCCGTATCGTGGTTCGATTACGTACGCCGGACGCGAGTTGCGGCAATGGCCTCGCCGGAACTTCGCTACGGAAGTCGCCTACGTGCCGCAATCAGTGCATATCGAATTTCCCTTCACTGCCGGCGAGGTGGTGCTCATGGGTCGCACGCCACGCACCGGAGGCTGGTATGAATCCGCGCACGATCGCACGGCCGCGGAGCAGGCGATGTCCATTACCGATTGCCTCGCACTGCGCGATCGCGATTTCCGCGCGCTCTCCGGTGGCGAACGCCAGCGCGTCATCATCGCCGCTGCGCTCGCGCAAGAGCCCAAGACATTGTTGCTGGACGAGCCAGCCACGCACCTGGATCTGCGTCATCAACTCGACCTGTACCGCCTGCTCAAGCGCCTGGGCCGGACCATGCTGGTGGTTGCGGTCACGCACGACTTGAACCTCGCGCTGCAATTCTCGGATCGAGTCTTGATCTTGGAGGACGGCCTCATCGTAGGTGACGGCACGCCTGCGGCTGTACTCAATCCGACGTCGATTGAGTCCGTCTTCGGCGTTCGCGCTACCATCGAATCCGGTGCGCAAGGCCGCTCCTGGTTGGTTTACGGCATGGAAGGAATATGAAGGGCGGCATCGCTCTCTCTGCTCTCATTCTGGTCGCCGTCGCTGTTGTAGCTCCTCTGGTGGGCAGCACGCATATTGATCTGGCGAAGGCGTTCGCTGGCGTGTCTCCGGATTACGACATCTTCTTCTACGCTCGCCTGCCGCGCGTGTTGCTCGCGTTGTTGGCCGGTGCGGCGCTCTCCATTACAGGTGTACTTTTTCAGTGCATGCTGCGCGATCCCCTGGCGGAGCCGTACACACTGGGCGTATCGAGCGGCGCGTCCGTGGGTGCCGTACTCGCGATCTGCCTCGGCTTCCGGGCGACCGGCCTTGCGTCTCTCATCGGAGCCGCGTTGGTGCTCCTGATCGTCGTGGGCATGTCGGTCGATGGTCGCCGCATGTCATCGTTCACACTGCTGTTGACCGGCGTGACCATGAACAGCATTGCGTTCGCGATCATTTTGTTTCTACACAGCATCGCGTCCTTTGCCCAGTCCTTCGCCATCTCTCGCTGGCTGATGGGTGGCTTGGATGCGGTCCCATACTCAACGCTCGCGTGGCTGGCGGCGATCGTGATTCCGGTGTTGATCGCGGTTACGCTGCGCGCTCCGCAATGGAACCTGCTGGCCGTAGGCGAAGAGTGGGCCGCTTCGCGTGGAGTGTCCACCGCAGCTATGACGACCTTCGGCTACATCGCTGGCTCCGTTCTCACTGGACTAGTGACGGCACTCACCGGACCCATCGGATTCGTCGGGCTCATCGTACCGCACGCGTTGCGATTGAAGTTCGGGGCGGATCATCGCATGCTGATGCCGTGTTCGATCCTGCTGGGCGCGGCGTTCCTGGGGATTTGTGATACCCTCTCACGGACGATGCTTCCGCCCACCGATATCCCTGTTGGAGTTCTAACCGCGATGGGCGGCGGGCCATTTTTCCTGTGGCTGCTACGCACCAAGCGGAGGAGTTTGTGGATGTAGCCTGCAGGCCCCTGCGTAGTGTGTTGCTGGGGGCAGTCATCGGAGCCGCGGGGGCCGCGCTCTATTCCTATACGAATGTACCGGTGCTGGTTGTGCTGTTGTGGGCCGGTGCAGCGTTCGTGCTGCGCGAACCGCGCGTGAGCGGGTTCGTCGGAATTGCGCTCGCCGTCGTGAGTCTCGGCGCGTCGTCGCAACTGTTTCCGGGAACAGACACGGCGCATTGGGCCGAGGTCCTCATCGCATCGCAAGTGTTGCCGCGCGCCGCGATGGCCGTGCTCGCGTGGATCGCGCGCCCTGCTGCGGACGGCGCTCCTGCAAACATCAACAGCACGAAAGCAGTTCTGGCGATCGCGCTTGGAATGCTCTCCGCGTTTCTCACCGGATGGCCTGCGCTGTTACTGATGGCCGCGTCGTTGCTGACTGTGCGCGTCGCGCTCGGATGGTCCTACCAGAGCCTGGGCGGCATCAATCGCGATAGCCTCGGCTGGGTTCGGCAGACGCTGGAAGTGCTGGTGCTGCTTATCGTACGCTTGCCAATATCGTCCCTGTATTTCGGCGTACGTTGAGGCGAGCGAGTTCCACCACCCGCTGCGCATCGTAGTATTTGATCCACTCTTCTTGTTCCTTGGCGCGGGCGGCTTCCACTTGCGCCATCGTGGCTCGGCCTTCGTCGCTCTGCACCATGGCCACCGTTACGTCTTCGCGTGCCAAGTCTAGCGTTGCACGCCGTAACGTGCGCGTCCGTTCCGCGCGTTGCACGTCGCGATAGGACTGATCGATGTCGGATGAAATGCGATTCTTCGTGCGCGCGATCTCCAGACGCAGCTTGTCCATATCCGTCTCCGCAGATGCTTTTCCCGCGGCCGGAGCCTTGCCCATGAACAGCGGCAACTCAATCGACGCGCCGATCTGGAAGTTGTTGCGTTGGAAGCGAGGATAGAACACATCGAAGTTGTTGTACTTCGCCAGCAACGAATACTGTGAGACCAAGTTGATGCGCGGCAACCGCGCTGCTTCGAAGCTCTTCACTTCTAGTTGCTTCGCCCGCAGGTTCGATTCCAGTCTGCGAATCTCCACGCTCTGCGCGACAGCGTTGGCGGTCGCTTGGTCCTGGGTAATCGTGACGCTTTCTTGCTCGCGGTCTTCTAGCGCTGGCCGCACGCGATCACCTGCGGGGAACCCCAGCAATTGTGCCAGCGCGACCTCGGTATTGGCTCCAACGTATCCGAACTCCTCCGCGGCGTTCTGCGCTGTGAGCGCGTTCACGTTCGCGCGCTGCGATTCCACTTTCAATTCCCGACCGTCCGCAACACGAGCGTCGGTAAACTGCTTCACTTGTTGCAGACTTTGATATTGCCGCTCCGCCGCCGCTGCACTGCGAGCCGCATGTTCCGCGTCGAGAAATGCCGTGTAGACGCGATACGCAACCTCTTGTTGCCGCAACGTGACGTCGATCCCGGCGCCGCTCTCCGCTTCCTTGGCCTGTTGCACGCGATAGGTCTGCGATCGGTCGAAGATCGCCATCTGCCCGCGCGCTTGCACGATCGACGGAGCGTTGCCATCAATGCTGGCAGGGAATCCGTATGTGTAAGCCGCACCGCTGCCCACGCCGAGTTTCAACGCAAACGGATCGCGCGTTTGATCGGTTTGGAATTTTGACTTTTGAACGTCCAGACGAGCCAGCACCACGTCGGGGTTCTGCTCCAACGCTCGATCCAGCGCCTGACGCAACGTTAGAGTGTGGACTTCAGCGAAGACAGATGTGGCGAAGAGAAAAAGGATGGCTGGGACACGCATAGTCCCAGAGTAACGCGGTCAGCTCTTTTCGACCATGCGCCGCACGCGGTCCAGTTCCTGTTTCAGCCGCCGTTCGCGCATCGCGAGCGAGATTACGTAGACGGTGATGATCAACCAAACGATCATCAAGCCGTAGAAGGTAAATTGAAATTCCCGGGGGTCCATGGTGTTATTCAGTCGCTCTCTAGTGGCTGTGCGCTTGACGGCGCAGCGAATCAATTTCGTTGGCGAACTCGCCTTGGCGCATTCGCACCGACGCGAGAATGGTGGCTAGGCACAACATTGCGAGCCAGTTCCAATACATCGGGGTTTCCAGTCCAGGTCCCATCCCGCCGCCTTCGCGGAAACCGAGCACCGGGGAGGGGTGTTGGGTCCGATACCACGCGATCGATTGGTATACGAACGCGACGTTCACGCAACCCAGAATCGACATAAAGGCGCTCAGGCGCGCGCGCTGCGTCGGCTCAGTGATTGCTTGCCGCAGCATCACGTAGCCGTAATACATCAACAGGCACACCAGCATACTGGTCAGGCGAGCATCCCACGTCCACCAGATGCCCCACGCGTAGCGAGCCCAGATCATGCCGGAGATCAAGTTTGCAGTGGCGAATGCCAGAGCCACTTCCGTCACGCCTGCTGCAAAGGCGTCGTATTTCAGCTTGCCGGTGGATAGGTAGAGCACGCTTGCCACCAGCGCAGTCACAAAGCCTGTGAAGGCAGTAAAGGCAGCCGGCACATGGAAGTAAATAATCTTGTACGCGCCGACATTGGTGACTTGCGCGGGCAGTTCCAGGACCGTGATCCCGTTCCACAATAAGATTCCCGCGAACACCGCAGCTAGTAGAAAGAGTATGTTTTGCCGCATGTTTTACCCCACTAAAACGTCATCTATAAATAGCACAGTGGCTGCCGTAAACGCGACGTCGAAGGCCACCAAAACGCGGAGCCAGACCATGTTGGTCGCAATAGGGACGCCCGCCAACAGATCCGTGGTGAGGATCATCGCCGACATCAATACCGGAATCAGGAACGGATAGATCAACACTGGCAGCATCAGTTCCCGCATGGTCAGGTTTACCGTCAGTGCGCTGAACGCTGTGCCGATCACCGACATGCCCCACGTCGCCAGGACCATCACCAGCAACAGAAGTCCGAGCTTTCCCGCCAGCCGCACGTCGTACAAGACGGCGAAGAAGCCCAGCGACACAAGTTCGACGATCATCAAGAGCGCAAAGTTCCCACAAGCTTTTCCCAGGAAGATCGCACTGGAGGGTGCGGGTGAAGAAATCAACGCGTCCAGGCAATCATTCTGTAGTTCCCGCGCGAAACTCCGATTCAGCACCAGCGCGCCCGCGAAAGAATAGGCCAGCCACAGAAGGCCGCCCAGCATGCCCTTGAGGTCCTCTGCCTGGTCGAAGGCGAAGCTGAACAAAATGAGGATCACCACGGAGAACGAGACCGAAGCATTCAGTGCTTCTTTGGTCCGCATTTCGGAACGCAGGTCCTTGGCCGCGATGGTCCAGATTTGGCGCAGGTACACTATTGCTCTCCGTAGGTCCTGTACAGCCAGCCGGTATCTTGCAGCATTTCGCTTTGCCGTTCGCCGTCGTAGGCGACCTGTCCACGTTGGATGAAGGTCACGTGCGTGGACAATTCCATCGCCTCGCGCAGTTGGTGCGTGGACATCACGACAGTGCGTCCGCGATCCCGCATCTCTTTGAGCATGGATTGCAGCACCGCGATCGCTTTGTCGTCAAGTGAGGTGAACGGTTCGTCGAGCAACAGTAATTCCGGATCGTGCAGGAAGGCTCTGCCGATGGCGAGGCGTTGCCGCATGCCGCGTGAAAACTCCCTAGCCAGCCCATCGCGCACGCGACCGAGCCCTACGCGGTCCAACATGGCGTCTGCTTTCTTGCCCGCGTCGTCGAGTCCGTAAAGACTGCCGAACATGGTGAGGTTTTCATGCGCCGACAGTTCGTCGTAGACCGAGATGCTGTGGCCGAGTACGCCGATCCGCCGTCGTGTCGCCGGTTCGCGGGCTTCCGCCCCGTGTACTTTCACCGAGCCTTGAGACGGTTGCGAAAGACCCGCCATGATGCGCAGAAGCGTGGTCTTACCCGCGCCATTGCGACCGAGAAGCGCCACCACCGAGCCGGCCTCCACTTTGAAAGAAACATCGCGCAGAGCAGGGAAGTCACCGAAAAACTTGTAGACGCCCTCCACCGCGAGCGCGTGGCTCATGCCGTGCCGCGGCGAAACAGCAATGTGCCGCCCAGCAGTAGGATCGAGAAACTTATCCCGAGCACCCACGACATTTGTTTGTTGACCCGAGCTGGCGTTTCCTCGCAACACTTCGGCGCGCCGCTCTCTTCGCCTGCTGCGGGAGCTACGGCTTCCGCCGGCCGAATGGAGCCGACACCAAGGATGTCCACTTTGAAGGAGTTTCCCTTGAAAGAGTACACGCGAGCTTGCGTGGATGCTTCCTGTCCCAGGTCCGAGAGTCCGTCGCCCGAGAGTGTCACCGTGCCGGGTGTAACCAGTTTGGTCGCGGGTTCGGTTGAAAACACTTTACCAGAAAATGTTGCGGACGCGGGTAGGGAGTACTCCAAGTCGAAACGCGTCTCGCCCGGTTTCAACGGATAATTGATCTTGTATTGCCCCGATTGTTTGCCTTTTTCTACAGGCCGCTGAATCGGCACTCCGGTGGAATCGATACTGACCTTCAAATCCGCGGGGACGCCTTCAGGTAGGTACAGCCGCAAGGAACCGTTCGCTGTATCTTGATATGTCGTGGTGGAATTATTCTTGGTGAAGAAGGTCTCACTGATGTGGAGCGAGGTCGCGCTCGGCTCGATCAGGATCAAATGCTGCGTGGTCATGTCAGCCGGTGCTTCGGCTGTGGCTTCAAATACGTTGACCCGCACGCCCGTGGTGGGCGTACCCGGTGGGATCGCCTGTGTGTAGGTAACTCCGGCGTAGGTGCTTTGCAAGAGGGCGGGACCCGGTGGAATGTTTACGTCGATGTTGAAGGACCCATCCGCTCCCGACTTGGTTTGCCCCAACGCCTGCATTCCATTTGCCCCGGGTTGGACCAGATTGATCGCCACGTCCGCTTGCGGTTTTCCTGTGGTGCCGTTCACCGCTAGCCCGTTCACTGCTGCAAATGCAGGCAGCGCGGCTACGACCATCCAAATTACCGCTCTCATGCCATAGCCTTTCCGCACTCGCCACAGAATTTCATGCCGGAAGAAAACTGCGCGCCGCAATGCGGACATGCGGTTGGCAGGTTTGCTTCAAGAACTGGTGCGGGAGCAGGCGCCGCCGCTGGGACCACTTCCGTAGCGACTGCGACCGTGCGAGCAGCGCCCCCTGCTTTTACCCGGTCCATTTCCGCCATCACGCCGGCTAGCTCTTTCTGCAAGCCGACCTTGGTTTGTTGATAGTCAGCGTCCGACAATTTCCCCACGCGATATTCAAACTGTAAGTCGCGCAAGTTTTCGTAGATGGCAGCGCGCCGTTCCTCCAGATGATGCACTGGGGATAGCGGTGCGACTTCTGGAATGTCTTGTGGACGGACGAAGAATGTGAAGGCAACTGTCAGCACGATAAGCGCTACGGCGGAGGCAAGCAGTATCATTAGTCGAATTTCTGCAGATCCTTGTCGATTTGGTCCTGATAGCGCGCCAACTCTGCGTCATTGGCGGGTGTGACCACGGGAGCCGGTTTCAACTTCTTCATGCGGCTGATCACGAAGAATACCGCGAGCATGCCCACGCCTAGCGCAATGTAGGGCCCAGTGAATCCGAAGATCCCAGGAGGGACCACCAGCACCTGCGGTCCTTGATCCTTCACATATTGATCCAGTATCTGCTGCTGGCTCATGCCCGACTTCAGCATGTTGGCGATGCGAATTTTATTTTCCTTGCACACCGGGCATACGCCGGAAGGCGGCATCACGCAGGCCATGTTGAGATGGCATCCGCAATTGCAGTTGAGCTTCGCCGCAATCCCGTTGACTGCGGGCGTTTCGTACTCGCTGGCAGTCTGCGCCACGCACAAAGTCGCGGCCACAGCTACCAGAAGACTAGCTTTGAATTTTCTCAGGGCTAACATGTCCACCTACCCCCGTGCTGACTACTTCCATGCGCGGAAAGACTAATTTCTTCTTGTCTGGAACCAAGCAAACCAAGGTGCCGAAGAGCACCACCAGGAACCCGATCCAGATCCAACTTACTAGCGGAAACACATACGTCTGCATCACGACGTTGCTACCCGCTCCGGTGCCCGCGAAGTTGATATACACGTCTTCGTTGAGCCGCCGCCGCAATGCTACGTCGGTGGTCGGCGTCTGCGAGGCCACAAAAAACCGCCGTTCGGGCTTCTCAATACTTAGATGTTCGCCGTTCTTGGAAAGATCCACCACCACCCGGTCCCAGCGATACTGGTCGTTTTCGCCTTCTTCGTAGCCGGTGACTTTGATCGTGTAGGGACCCAGTTGTACCGATTCGCCCTGCGCCAGTTCCACGGTCTTGTCGATGTTGAACGCAGCGCCGGTGAAGCCAATGAACATGATCACGATGCCGACGTGCACCAAATACCCGCCGTAGCGCCGCGTATTGCGATGCGTCAATTCGATCATGGCCGCGATGATATTCTGTCCGGACTTGGCGCGAATGGCTCGCGAGCCCTTCCAGAACTCCATCGCGACAGTGGTGAGAACGAACGCGCAGAGAGCGAAGGACACCAGAGCGTAGATGTGGCGCATGCCCATCGCGATCAGAGTGCCGCTGACCAAAAGACCTACGATGGTGGGCCACTTGAAGGCGCGTTGTAGACTTTCAAACGAACTTTTCCGCCACGCGATCAGTGGGCCGATGCCAGTGAGCAACAACAGGAACAGTGCGATCGGGATGTTGACTCGATCGAAGAACGGCTTGTCCACGCTGATCTTTTCGCCCATCGTGTACTCGGTGATCACCGGGAACAAAGTGCCCCACAGGATGGAGAAGCAGCTGGCGAGCAGCACCAGGTTGTTGAACATGAAGCTCGATTCGCGCGAGAGCACGCTCTCCAGTTGCGATTCGCTCTTCAGGAAGTCAAGTCGGCTGAGCAATAGGTAGACCGTCGCTGCGATTCCGATGGCGAGGAATGTTACGAAATACTGTCCGATGGGGCTTTCCGCAAACGCATGCACCGATTGCACAATGCCGCTACGCGTGAGGAAGGTGCCGAAGATGCAGAGGAAGAAAGTGCTCGAAACCAGCACCATGTTCCAAACCTTCATCATGCCCTTCTTTTCCTGCATCATGACGGAGTGCAAGAAGGCCGTACCGGTGATCCACGGCAGCAACGATGCGTTCTCAACCGGATCCCAGGCCCAATAACCGCCCCAGCCTAGCACAGCGTACGCCCAGGCGGAACCCAGCACGATGCCGCAACTCTGGAACAGCCAAGTCACCAGCGTCCAACGGCGCGTGGTTTTGATCCACTCTTCGCCCGGTTGCTTGGTGATCAGCGATCCCATGGCGAAGGCGAACGGGACGGCGAAGCCAACATAGCCGAGGTACAGCATGGGCGGGTGAATCACCATGGTCCAATACTGCAGCAGCGGATTCAGGCCCTGTCCATCGCCCAAATCGACCACACCCTTGCCAGCCATCAGCAAGCGGAACGGGCTAACGACGAAGGCGTTCAGGATGAGAAAGAACACTTGCGTGGACATCAATACCGCGATGACATACGGCATCATCTCGCGGAATTTCTTGCGGTTTTGGTAGGTGACTACAGCGGAATAAGTCGCGAGCAGCCAGCTCCAGAAGAGCAGGGAACCGGCTTGTCCACCCCACCATGCCGCAAACTTGTATTGGATCGGCATGGTCTTGTTGCTGGTTTCCCAGACGTAGGCCAGCCGGTAATCGCCTTGGATGATGGAGTAAACTAGAACCCCCGCGCCCACCGTAACCAGGACCCATACGGTGTACACCGCGCGTTGACCGCTCTGGATCAGAAACGGCCGCTTCGTCAGCTTGCCAATAACCGATCCCAGCAATGCATAGATCGCAAAACAGAATGCGAGCAATATGGCGAGAGCGCCTAGATTTTCCATGTTTGTCCTTGTGAGCGCGTTGCCGCGTTTTTATCCGCGCGTTACGACGCCCGTCGGCTTGGCTTCATATTTCGAAGCGCATTTGGCCTGAACTTTGGTCGCGTGGAACGTGCCATCCGAGAGCATCTTGCCCTCGGCCAAGGCCTGCGATCCGTCCTTGAACGTATCCGGCAGCGGGTCCGAGCCTGCGTAAATGACTTCCAGCGAGAGGTTGTTCTGGATCAATGTGAACTGGACTTGATTGCCTCGGCGCACAATCGAGTTCGGCTTGATATCGCCACCGACGCGTAAACGTTTGTCGACGGTATCGGCACCCATGGCTTTCACTTCGGCGATCTCTTTGTAATAGGTGGCGGTCTGTTCCACGCCGCCCTTGGCCAGCCAGCCCAAAGTTCCCAGGATAATCGCCGCCAAAAGTCCGAACTTCATGTTCTTGCTCATGTTATGCCTCCCCGGTACTACTCCACGTAACATTATAGCGCCACTTACGCTTAATTCATCAGGTTGGGAGATACCCCAACCGCCGGTTCCGTTCCATGACAGAGAAGGCAGGCCACCCGAGCCTCGCCCGGAGCCGACCAAGCCAGCGTGTACGATTGCCCTTTCATGCTCCAGGAAGACACCCGGGCCGTCTGATAAGGGTCACTGTCGCGGGCTTCGTGGTGTGGATAGGTCGTCTTCCCCGTGGGATCTTTTGTGACCAGGAGTGCCGCTCTGTATTCGCCTACTTCGTAGGAAATCTGAGCGATGGGATTTGTATCCTCCGTGACACTGGCTCCGATGATCCGCACCATGGCCGAATGCTTGGGCGGCAGCGGAATATCGATCCCGGAGTTCGTTCTCACCCAATTCCGCACGTCGCCCGCGTTTTCGGTATGTAGGCCCAGATCTTCAGGACCCTGGCTGAGCGCAGCCACGGCCTTCGCTTCGACGGATTGAGGAGTGCGCATTTGTTGCCATAACGTCCACCCGACCGCAGTTACGGCCAGTGTAGCCGCGACCGTGACCCACGCGGTCCAGGAAGCCGAGGTTGACCCCGCTGACGCAGGCTGCTGCACATGGTTCCACAAATTCGCCGGAGCTTCCACGCGCGCCAAGTGCTTCTTTAGAACCGGATCCAAATTGTTTTCTAAACTCATTCGTTACTTCCTTACCAGCCTTTACTTCTTCACCAGCGGGCCTAGCCGCCGCTCCAGGACTTTGTGAGCCCGATTTAGCCGCGACGCAACCGTCCCTCGCGAACACTGCAAAACGTCTGCGATCTCTTCATACGACAAGCCTTCGGTGTAGCGCAGAACCACAACCATCCGATGTTCCGGTGCCAGGTTCGCGACCACGCCCTGGATCTGCTGCTGCATTTCGTCCTGCATCAGGCCTTGTAATGCGGTCGGTTGCGGAGCCCGGAAGGTATCGAAAAACTCTTCCACCATGGGTAGCCACCGCTTTTGACGCCGCCTGTGATCCATGCAACTGTTGACCACCAACCGGTAGAGCCACGAATCAAAGGTTGATTCGCCACGGAACTGCCCGATGCGGGCCATCAACTTCACAAAAGTGTCCTGCGCGATGTCCATGGCGGCCGCCTGGTCGCCCGCATACCGCAAGGCAATGGAGTACACCTTGTCCTTGTGGGACTCAAATAGCGAGCGGAACGCGTCTTCGTCCCCGCGCTGGCAGCCTTCGATGACTTCGTGGTCGGTGTCCACTACCATGCCGTGTCTTTCCTCTACGACGTTTGTCGGTGGAGGAAACTTCCCGGCATTTTCTTCGCCGTTTGGCATAGTGGCGATTGTATTCTACTGAAACAACAATAAATCCAGGCTAAACGTCACCCGCATGGCGCGCGCCGGTTCCGCCTGCATGGGACGGTAGATTGAATGTAGGACGTCCTCGACCCCGGCTGCGTCCAACTCCGCGGCAGTGGTGACCCGCCGCTGCTCGGTTAGCCGGAACCCGTCCGCGAAGGTCGCAACAGTCCGTTCCACCCGGTCGCGCCCGGCGCCTCGCAACTCGATCAAATCTTCCGGAGCGGCCAGGGCGACCAGCAGTCGACCGCCCGGACGCAGGACGCGCCGGAACTCCGGGGCGTTCATCCGCCCGGTGATGGAGAGCACGGCAGTGAAGGCCTGGTCGGAATACGGCACCACGCGATCCGCGTTCGCGACGACCCACTCATATCCTTGATAGCGCCGCGCGGCTGCGTCCACGGCGGGGATTGAGATGTCGATGCCATGAGATTGCAGTCCGGTCCGAGATGCCAAGGAACCCAAGTAGAACCCGTCGCCGCATCCCGCATCGAGCACCACATCCTCGGGGGAGCCGTGCAACAGTTCTGCGATTCCGTCGAGCAGGGGCGCCGTTACGCCCCTATCGTGCATGCGCCGCCGTGCCGACACCGCGGCCGTTGTATCCCCGGGTTGTTTGGAACGTTTGTCTTGCGGTTGTAAGAGATTGATGTAGCCGCTCTTGGCCACATCGAAGGAGTGCCCTTGCGCGCAGATGACGCGTCGTTCCTCGCGAAGCAACGGTAACCGGCAATTACGAACGGTGCACACCAGCATGTGTTTAGAGCTTAACAGGGTGGGTAAAAATACTGGGCGCTATTGCTTGGTTGTGCCCGTAAGTACGATCGTATCCGTCCGCTGGACCTGTCGGTTGAGTTGCAGGAGGGACTCTGTCCCGTCATGCAGGAAGAGTTTGGCTTCGTCGGCAGGAACGGGTCGGCTTAGCAGGTAGCCCTGAATGTTATCGCATTTTAAGGCGCGCAGGGTCTCCAGTTGAAGTTCCGTCTCTACACCCTCGGCTACCACTTTCAGTCCCATGCCGTGTGCCAAATCGATGATGGCTTGAATGACGGGAATCGTGCTGGACGCGCCAGCCATGTCCCGCACAAACGAAAGGTCGATCTTCACGCTAGCAACGGGGAGTTTCTGCAGGTAGCTCAACGAGGAATACCCGGTGCCGAAGTCATCGATCGCCATGGTTACTCCGAGATCCCGCAATTGGTGCAACCGTTCCAGCGATTCGTCCACGTGCTCCATCAGAGTGGTCTCGGTGAGTTCCAGTTCCAGCATTTCGGGATTCAGGCCGGACTCGGCGAGTGTTTGGCGGACGATCTCTACGAAATTGGCTTCGGCGAGTTGCCGAGCCGAAACGTTCACCGCCATCTTGACGGGCATGTAGCCCGCCTTCTGCCAAGCGACGCTTTGCCGGCACGCCTCGACCATGGCCCAACTTCCGATGGGTACGATCAAGCTGCTTCCCTCGGCGACGGGAATAAATTCCGCAGGTGAGACCGAGCCGAACTCCGGGCTGACCCAACGGATCAGCGCCTCCATGCCAACCAGGGAGCGATGAATATCGGTCTGCGGCTGGTAGTGAAGTTCGAGTTCGTGGTTATGCAGCGCCTGCGACAAACCTGTTTCCATGCTCATTCGCTTTCTGAGCACGGAACCAATTTGCGGTCCGTACAACTGCACGCCGTGCCGACCACGGCTTTTGACTTGATAGAGCGCCAAGTCCGCATGCCGGATCAGAGTGGCAGCATCTTGTCCATCGGCGGGATACATACTGATGCCGATGCTCGCCGCGATTTGGGCGTCGCGGTCACCCAGGGAAATGGGCTGCAGTAGCTTCTCTAGGATTCGGTGCGCGCCGCGCTCTGCTTCCTCGGCGCTGGCCACGGAACTCATCACCACGGTGAATTCGTCGCCGCCTACGCGGGCCACCGTATCGCCTTGCCGGATGGAATGCCCCAGTCTTTGTCCCACCGTACGCAGCACTGCATCACCGGCACGATGTCCAAATTGATCGTTGACCTGCTTGAACCAATCGAGATCGATCATGAGCACGGCTGCAATCGTCTTGTTGCGTTCTGCGTCCGCCAGAGTGCTTTCTAGCCGGTCTTGCAGGAGTCGGCGGTTCGGCAATTCCGTCAAAGCGTCGCGCTGTGATTGGAACGCCAGTTTCTCGTATAGGTGGCGGTGCTCGATCACGACCGATGCCAGGCGGGTCGCGCTCAACAGGGCCGATGTTTCACCTTGTTCCAACCTGCGGGGGGCGCGGAAATAGACGTCCACCGTGGCCAGGGCCTGGCCCGCGCTGGAAAATACAGGATGGGACCAGCAGTACAGAAATCCATGTCCTAGTGCCGCGCCGCGCATGCTCTCCCACAATGGATCCTTGGCGATATTGGAATAGACCGCTTCGCCGGTCCGCAGTGCGGCCCAGTTAGCGCCCGGTTGCTCCGCCTGGTGGGAATAATAATCTTCCAGAAAACTTCCGGGAAGCCCCAGACCTATAATTTCCTTCAATTGTTCCTGGTGGAAAAGGGAGACGGCAGCCACCGAACCGGGAAGCTGTTGCTGCACCATCAAACACAGATGTTCGAGGATTTTAGGCAGCGGCTCGTTCTTGCCAGTCATTTCCAGGACTAAACTGCGATTGGCGTCCAGGCGTGCACTGCGAGCCAACTGTTCGTTCTTGTCCCGTTCTTGATTCCGTTCAGTCCGGCTGCCGAGCAACGCCCAGGCAAAGGTTCCCAGCGTGGTGAGTAGTAGGACCAATTCGATGATCAGGCGGTAGAGCGTGTTTTCTACCAGCGTTGCTTGGGAGCGGGCATGATCCGCCAAGTGATGCCGGATCTTCTGCAACGCCGATGCGGCAGCTTCAAAGGATTGGGTCGCAAGTTTCGTGTCCAGTTGCGTGGCTTCGACCGCCCGGCCTTCCAGGATGGCCGAAATCAGGCCGTCGCGAGCTTTCAGGTACTCCTGCCACCGCCGGAGGAATTCATCACTCCCGCGCACTGCTTCGTCCGTCAGGGCCAGGGCCTGGAACGCGGCCAAGTGGGCCTGGACCTCGCCGTCTGCCTCGCGAGCTTTCTGGATGTAAGGTAACTGCTGGTGGGGGTCCGCCGTGGTCATGGCATACGCAAATTGCCAGCGGCTTTCCTGCATGAAATACTGCATGTCGTCCTGCGCCGAGGATGCGGACATGACCTGCGTTCGCATTCCGCGTACCACCGTAACCGCGTTGCGGATGCCAATACCGGAAACGATGACGCCTAAGGATGCCAAAAGGCCAAGCAACGGTAGGTATTTTACGCTTCTTGGGTTTCGCATCTTAAGCTAATCGCCGCCGCCGTGGGGAGCGAGTCCTGCCCGGGACCATGAACACGGATGCTCCTCTCTATAGGTGTTCGGCTATCCTGGCGGACTCCTGTAGACCGGGAGCGGTCGAATGTCGTAACCCAGCACTAAGGCTTCCGCGT
The DNA here is from genome assembly GCA_943328975.2 of Bordetella parapertussis. Taxonomy (GTDB): domain Bacteria; phylum Acidobacteriota; class Terriglobia; order Bryobacterales; family Bryobacteraceae; genus Palsa-187. The sequence goes on from CALQCC020000001.1 coordinate 180,651, forward strand.
CTTACTGATCAGGGCGACGCATTCTTGGAAAAAAACACGCAATTCACTCGGCGCGGCTGGCTAGCACTCTCTTTTGCGTCGACAATTCCGGCATTCGGTTGGACGAAGAGGGATTTCGCCTTTCGGCACGATTTCATATTGGGGACGTCGCTGGACTTGACGGTGAGCGGAACGTCCGCGGACGACGCCAAAGCTGCCGAGAGCGCCGCGCTTTCCACAGTGCAGCGCCTGAGCGAGATCCTGGATACCCGAAATCCGTCCAGCGAAATCAGTCGCTTGGGCATTCACGGTGCTGCGGTCAGGTCCGCGGACTTGGAACGGGTAATCGCAGCCTACAGGGACTGGGAGTCACATACCGGCGGCGTTATTCGCGCCGAGTGGAACGGCGCGGTCAACGTTGACGCACTGGGCAAGGCTTATATTGTGGATCGGGCAGCTGAGGCTGCGCGTGCGGCCGCTCCTTGGGCCCGCGGGTTGATGCTGGATATCGGCGGCGACGTGCGCGTGTTCGGACAAATAGATCTGGGGATTGCCGACCCCGCGAATCCTTTTGATAATGCTGCTCCGCTGACGGGCGTTCGGATCGCGGATCGCGCCATGGCCACCAGCGGGAGTTACGCTCGCGGGGCGCACATTGTGGACCCGCGGACGGGCTTGAGCGCCTCCGGTTCTGCCGCCGCTTCGGTGATTGCCACCGATTGCGTCGCGGCGAATGCTCTTTCCACGGCGCTGTGTGTGCTCTCGCCGGAAGAAGGCCTACGCTTACTCGAAGAAACTCGCAATGCGGAAGGCCTGGTGGTCACTCGCGCCGGCGGAGTTTTACGCAGCAGCGGATTCCGCGGTTATGAGCTGCCGTCCATGCGTCGGGTGGCGTATGCAGGTTGGGCCAACGGATCTCAGGTATCCATCTCTCTTACCCTGGTCGACCCAGCTCCCGCAGGCGGCGGCCCGGGTGGCGGAGGCTTCGGCGGTCGCGGTCGTGGGGGCGGAGGCTTCGGTCGGCAACGGCGGCCATATGTCGCGGTATGGGCCGAAGACGCCAGCGGCAAAGTAGTCAAGAACATTGCACTCTGGGCGTCGAAGCCTCGTTGGCTGCCGGAACTCCATACATGGTGGAGCAAGAATGGATCCGCAGCTCGGCAGATCAGCCAGATGGCGCGGGCTACGCGTGGCGGAGGTCAGTACAACCTCGAGTGGAACGGCATGAGCGATAGCGGCGCACCGGTCCCGGCAGGTGTTTATCGGATTTGGATTGAGACCAATCGTGAGCACGGCAGTCACTATCAGGAAAGCGTGACGATTGACTGTACCGGGAAAGCGGCATCTGCGACCACCAAGGCCACCCCGGAATTTGAGGGCGTCAAAGTGGAATTCGGTCCGGCGACAGGGGCGGTGTAGAGCGCGTGCCGACTGAAGTCTTGCCAGATCCTCGTAACGTTAAGAACCGTCCCGCGCATTGGAGCATTCACTTCAAACGCGAGGCGCTCAAGTGGTCACGGACGCTGCACATCTATCTGTCGCTGTCCGCGTTCGCGATGTTGCTCTTCTTCGCGGCAACCGGGGTGATGCTGACGCATGACTCCTTTGGGCTCGATCAAGTGCAGGCGACATCGCAACAAGGTAAGTTGAGCCCCGATATTGCCAAAGCCGGGCAGGAAGCCGCAGTGGTGGCGGCGGCGCGTACTGCATTTGGCATCAGCATCCCGTTGACGAATTTCAACCCCAGTGACGACGAAATCGAGATCGCATTTGCCGGACCTTCCAAGCGTGCCCAAGTGTTCGTGCAGCGTGCCACAGGCGAAGCCGAAGCCACGTTCGAATCCCGAGGCTTCGTGGGACTTATGGCGGACCTACATAGAGGCGCGGAAACCGGCTGGGTATGGCGCGGCGTGCTGGACGTGGTCTCCGTATGGATCGCGCTCAGTTCCATCACGGGTTTCATCATGCTGCTGGCCTTGCCGAAGCGCCGAGCCCTGGGCCTGGTCATCACTGTCGTCGGAACTTTGTTGACGCTGGCCGCTTACGTAGTCTACGTGCCCCGGTAGAATTGGCCGCTCCCTAAGGCTCCGTGCGACCATAATAAGTCGATGCCGGAATTCCCTCAAGAAATCGCATTTGAAATGGCCGCTTCCAGCGTCCGCTTCGGGGCGGGAGTCACGCGAGAAGTCGGAATGGACTTGGCTGACCTCGGTGCGAAACGCGTATTGGTTTTGACCGATCCGGTGATGGCGCAACTGCGACCCGTCGCCGTGGCCATGGAATCGCTGCGCGCAAATGGAATCGAGGCGGTACTCTACTCACGCGTTCGCGTCGAGCCGACCGATGAATCGTTTCAAGACGCCATCGCGTTCGCGCGTGACGGAGGCTTCGACGCCTTCGTGGCCGTGGGCGGCGGCTCGACCATCGACACGGCGAAGGCCGTTAATCTCTATGTAACGTATCCGCCCGAAGATTTTCTAGACTATGTGAACACTCCCATCGGACGTGGGGTGCCGGTGCCAGGTCCATTGAAGCCGCTGATCGCCATTCCCACCACAGCGGGGACGGGAAGTGAGACCACCGGCGTTAGCATTTTCGATTACATCAAGATGCAGGCGAAGACCGGCATCGCCCATCGACGGCTCAAGCCCACGCTTGGATTGTTGGATCCTGAGAATACCCGCACCATGCCCGCGCAGGTAGCGGCGTCGAGCGGCCTCGACATCCTTAGCCACGCCATCGAGTCTTACACAGCGCTCCCGTACTCTGAACGGGCGCTGCCGGCAAAACCGTTGCTGCGGCCTTCGTATCAGGGCTCCAATCCCATTAGCGATGTGTGGTCCCTGCAAGCGTTGCGCATGGTCTCGAAGTACCTGGTGCGCGCAGTGGAAGATCCTGCTGACGACGAAGCCCGGTCGGCGATGCTGCTTGCGGCTTCCTATGCGGGCGTCGGCTTCGGCAACGCTGGCGTGCATCTTCCCCACGGGATGTCGTACCCAGTGTCCGGACATGTGCGGTCGTACAAGGCGCCTGGCTACGCGACGGATCATGCGTTGGTCCCGCACGGCATTTCGGTGATTCTGAACGCGCCAGCCGTATTTCGTTACACCGCCAGTGCGCGGCCGGACCGGCATCTGGAAGCAGCGGAAGCCTTGGGTGCTGATAGCAGTCGCGTCAGTAATGGCGATGCTGGCAAGATTCTCTCGGATCGCATTACGTGGTTCATGCAGCGTCTCAAAGTACCCAACGGACTGCGAGCCGTGGGCTACTCGACCTCGGACATCCCGGCGTTGGTCGAAGGTACGCTGCCACAACATAGAGTAACCAAATTGTCTCCGCGACCGGCGGGTCCAGAGGAATTGGCAAGGATATTTGAGGAGGCCCTAATCGGATGGTAAGCGGTGGCGTGAAGAGTGTTTCGTTCTATGTGAACGGTGAGTGGGCGAAACCGGCTGGGCGGGCGACCTTGCCTGTCACCAACCCTGCCACTGGAGAAGTGCTGGCCGAAGTTCCGCTGGCCACCGCCGCCGACGTCGATCATGCCGTCGAAACCGCGCACGCAGGTTACCTGAAGTGGCGCGACGTTCCAGTAGTGGATCGCGTGCAGGTGCTGTATCGCTACAAGACGCTGCTCGAAGCGCATCATGCCGATCTCGCGGCCATGCTCACCGCCGAGAATGGCAAGACCCTCGACGACGCCAAGGCTGAGGTTCGGCGCGGCATCCAGATGGTGGAAGTCGCGTGTGGAATGCCGAGCCTGATGATGGGCGATTCGTTGAACGACGTCGCGGCCGGCATCGATTGCAAGACCATTCGCCAGCCTCTCGGCGTGTGCGTGGGAATCACGCCGTTCAATTTTCCCGCAATGGTTCCGATGTGGATGTATCCCTTTGCTATCGCGTGCGGCAATGCGTTCATTCTCAAGCCCAGTGAACGGGTGCCGCTCACTCCCAGCTTCGCGATCGACTTGCTCCACGAAGCCGGTCTTCCTGCGGGCGTAATGACGTTGTTGCACGGCGACAAGATGGCCGTGGACGCGATGCTGCATCATCCGTTTGTGAAGGCCGTATCCTTCGTCGGCTCCACGCCGGTGGCTAAATACATCTATTCGAGCGCCGCGACCGAAGGCAAGCGAGTTCAAGCACTGGGCGGAGCCAAGAACCACTTAGTGGTGATGGCGGATGCCGACGTTCCGAAAACGGTAGAAGCGATCATCGGTTCTGCATTCGGTGCGGCCGGTGAACGTTGCTTGGCCGGTAGCGTACTGGTGTTGGTCGGAGACGCCGCTGAGCCAGTGCTTGATGCTCTAGTCGCGCGCGTACGTGGCATGTCGGTGGGCGATGGTTCGCGTTCTGGCACGGAGATGGGTCCGTTGATCACCACCGAACACGCGGGCCGGGTTGCCGGGCACATTCAGCGCGGGATCTCCGAAGGCGCGGTGGCGTTGACCGATGGCCGATCGCTGCGGAATTCGATGGGAGGATACTTCGTCGGTCCCACGATCCTCGATCATGCCCACGCCAACATGAGCATTGCCTGCGACGAGATCTTCGGACCGGTGTTAACGGTTCTGCGCGTGGCGACTCTTGAAGAAGCCATCGAGACAGTGAACCGTTCCCGCTACGGCAACGCCTCTTCGATCTTTACCGCCAGCGGCGGGGCAGCGCGCGAGTACACTTCGCGCGTCGAAGCCGGAATGGTCGGCGTCAATATCGGCGTCGCCGCGCCCATGGCGTTTTTCCCGTTCGCCGGATGGAAGCAGAGCTTCTTCGGCGACCTCCATGCGCACGGGAAAGACGCAGTCTCCTTCTACACAGAGCAGAAGGTTATCATGAGTCGTTGGTTCTAGGCCTCGAGTCCGGCGAGCCGTAGTTCCTGACGGACGATCGCAGCTCCGTCGACCATCGCCTTCATTTTGCCGAATGCAGCAGCGTGGGGGAGATACTTCAGGCCGCAATCCGGAGCGATGATCAACCGCTCTGCATCCACATGCGGTAACGCCCGTCGGATACGCGCAGCGACTTCTTCCGGAGTCTCCACAATGTGCGTCGACAAGTCCAGCACGCCGAGGATGATCGTCTTCTGCGGAAGCTTCTTCAGCACCGAGCAGTCCAAGCCCGACTGCGCCGTCTCAATCGAAACCTGATTGGCCGAGGTTTCCGCGAGCTCCGGCAGGAATGAGTATCCCTCTGGCCGCCCCGCCACCAACGCTCCATAGCCGAAGCAAATGTGCACCGCCGTCGTCCCCGTCACGCCTTCCAGCGCGCGATTCAGCGCCGTCACGCCATACTGACGTGCTTTCTCCGGCATCGCCTGCATCCACGGCTCGTCGATCTGCACCACGTCCGCGCCCGCGTCGAACAGATCCTGAATTTCTTCGTTCACCGCTGCGGCATAAGCCAGCGCCAATTGCTCTTCGTCTTTGTAGAAGTCGTCCACCGCTTGCTGCGTCATCGTGAACGGACCAGGCACTGTGATCTTGATCATCCGGTCCGTGTTCGCGCGCAGGAATTGCACATCACGCACCTGCACCGCATGCCGACGACGGATCTTGCCCTTCACGCGCGGCACCAGGATCTTCTTCCCGCTGCGGCTCATGATCTCGGCTGGATTGTCCAGATCCAAGCCATCCAGCGCCGTGGCGAAGCGATTCGAGTAGCTCTCGCGTCGCACCTCGCCGTCGGTCAGGATGTCGAGTCCCGCACGTTCCTGGTCCCGGATCGCCAGCAACGTCGCGTCGTCTTGGGCTTGTTCCAGCCACTGCTCGTCCACGCGCCATAAATCGGCCGCGCGCACACGCGGAGGCATCTGCTTGCCTAGCTTGTCTCGATTGATCAGCCAGTCCGGCTGTGTGTAAGAACCGACTAAGGTTGTTGGAAGGAGAGTGTTGCCCATTCATAAGAGGGTACTCTTTTTTGCGGACCGTTCGTCGCATCCGGCAGCGCTGTGCAAAACTACGACTTGAGCATGCCGCCGTCTCCCATCCTGATCACTGAACTTGCGAATGCCCGGATGCCCTTCGGTAAATACAAGGGCCGTTATCTTGGCGATTTGCCGGATGCCTACTATGTCTGGTTCAAACGTCAGGGTTTCCCGGAGGGCAAGCTGGGCGAGATGCTGGCGGCGATGGCGGAACTGAAGGCGAATGGACTGGAGAAGCTCCTGGTCCCCCTGCGGAAGCCATCAGCGATAGAGTGACTTCAAATCCTCGACGGCCGCATCGGGAGTAGTGAGAACTGGTTTCCCTGTTGCTTCTTCCACGACCCGCGCCGAACGGGCGATGCTGAATTGAGTGAGAGCGATCACGTCGCAGGGAACTCGCTTACACGCTTCCACCACTAATCGATCATGTGCCGCCCCGTCGCCTGCGGAGAGTGCTGCCATCGCACCTTTTACGAACACCGGGAGCAATTCCGTGCCAGCCGGAAACTCGGTGGGTATCGAGTCGAGCGTCGGTTGAAAACTGGACACGATGGCGATGCGTCCGCCCAAACGCACCGCTTGCTCGATCATCGCTTGATTCGGCTTGCGGACGGGCAGGGGAGCCAGATCCCTCGCGACCGCGTCAATCGCAGGCCCGAAGGCGGAGCAACTGAACAGGATGCCATCCGTTCCCGCCGAGACCGCGTAGCGACCCAAGGCCAGGAAACGCTGGATCATGGATTCGTCGAGTCGTCCTGCAAGGGCAAGGTCCCGCGACAGGCTGTCATCCAGAACGTTCCGCAATTCCGCCTCCGGCCACAGCCGGGCGAACGCCTCTTGGATCGGATCAATCGAGGGGCGAAGTGCGTGAATCAGCGTAATTCGCATGAGGTTGGTCGGGACCAAAGCCATTGTAACTGGTGTGTTTCTTCTAGGCCCTAGTACCTGTGTTGAGCTTGGTCCGAATCCAGTCATGGTACGTCAAGGTGATAGTCCCATACGGAAGCGAGACGCACGCTGTCATTCGGGAGGGAACAAGTGATGAATGCCAGCGATGTCCGATCTCGAATTCAAGTTTTCCGTGAAACGTTACGTTGGAGGGGCCCCGTACGTTGTGCCGTTCTAGCAGTCAGGGAGCTTCTGCGACCGATTTTCGACTGGTACGTTTTCCATGTAGGAGAAACCGTTCTGACAAAGGAAACCGCGACAGCGCAAAAGCCATCGGGTTTCGTAGTCAAGATTTTCACCCGGGCAGACGGTATCGAGTGGGTGGAATCCCCGATGGCAGAGCTCCAGAACGCTAAGCCAGTGGATATTTCGTTGCGTCTCAAAAGGGGCGGGGCAGTGGCGGTTGCATTCGCAGGGGACAAGGCCGTTGGGTGCACGTGGATGACCCTGCGGAGCGGGTTGCCGATGCCTTTCCAATTAACTTGGGTGGTTAAGCCGAAAGAGGCGGTGCTATACGGTTCCTTTGTCCTGCCGAACTGGCGCGGCAACCGCTTGCACCAGCATCTGGATGCCGCCATCAACGCTTATCTTTACGGACGCGGCTTCCTGCGGACGTTGGGGTCGGTGTCGGCTATGAATTCTCAGAGCTTGCGTTTGACGCAACGGACCAATAAACGCATCACGATGACCCTCATTCTGGTGAGAGTTCGAGGTCTGAACTGGAACTTCAGATTTGCGCTCGGCGAGCCGCTGGAATCACAGTTTCAGATTGATTCGTCAACGGTGTCCACCATTCCAGCCAAATAAATTCTTCACTGAAATGGTGCAGCCAGGTTAACCGTTAACCGCCAATTACTTCCACAGGAAGGTTGTGCAAGTCGCGGAAACGGAGCGAACCCTTTTCGGTGCCGGGTTCCACTTTGATGCCCAGCTTCTGTAGTCGCGCAGTGGCGACGGATCGGTCGAACCCTGCGACCTTGACACAGAAATGCGAGAAGCTCGGCTTTTGTCCAGCGGGTGCGGCCTCCAACCCGAGTCGGGTGTCTGCAAGCTTGAACCACACGCGTTGCGGATTGCGCTCGCGAGACAGCTCGGCTCCGAAGAGCTTGCGGTAGTGCGCAGCGGATTTCTCGACGTCGGTCACCGACACCATGATGTGATCAAGACCGATGGGGATCAGCGCCGCGGGCTCCCAAGTGACTTTGCCGCCAGACATGATGGTGTCGAAGATGCCATGAGTCGCATTGACCAGTTGCAGCCGCAGTTGATCGGGATCCGACAACATCGGCAGCACGCCCGGAGGCGCGGCCAATCCGGCGGCGGTAATTTGCGCCTTGACCTCCGGTTTGCCGAAATCGTCTTCGATAAAGTCCACGACACCGGCGGCGATGTGGTCGATGTAAGGCGTCGCGTTGGCTTGCGGACCGAACGCAATATAAGCAGCGCCCAGGCGCACGTAATAACGCTGGACTCCGGTCCGTTCATGGAACACCTGAGGATCGAAGATGCGTCCGTAGAACGTTGCCGCTTTCAGCGAATCGGGAACGGTGATGGACAGATGGTCCAGTCCTGAGTTGTGCAACGGCAGCAACGATTGCTGCGCCGAGCTACGCGGAACCAGCAGGGACCCAGCGGCGAGGGCGCTCGCGCGGGCTAGCCATTGGCGTCGGTCCATCGACTGTGGGTTGAATCTCTCGGAAAGTGGGTTTGTCACGGGCATGCTCCAATCTGATACATCATACTATTCCACGGCCCAATTCTAGTAAGATTGTTCAGACCGGAAATTCAACAAGGAGTCAATCATGGAACCCACGAAATCCAAGCTGCCGCTCGAAGCCATCCAACTCTACAACGAATTTATCCACGGTGGCATGAGCCGCCGCGACTTCATGAGTGGCGTGCAGAAGTTCGCCATCGGCGGATTGACGGCGTCCGCCATTGTACAGGCGCTGATGCCAAACTACGCCCAGGGTCAACAGATCGCGAGGAATGACGACCGCATCAAGGCCAGCTACGAGACCATCCCATCCCCGAATGGCAACGGCTACATCAAGGGCTATCTGGTCCGTCCGATCAGCGCAGACACGCGTTCGGCGATGCCTACTAAACTCCCGGGCGTCATCGTGGTCCACGAAAACCGCGGCTTGAACCCGCACATCGAAGACGTCGCGCGCCGCTTTGCAATGGCGAACTTCATGGCCTTCGCGCCCGACGGGCTCACCTCGGTCGGCGGCTTTCCCGGTGACGACTATAACGGTGGGCAGCTGTTCGGCAAAGTGAACGGCCCGAAGATGACCGAGGACATGGTCGCTGCCGCCCTGTGGCTGAAAAATCGTGCGGACTGCACCGGCAAGATCGCGGCTACCGGGTTCTGCTACGGAGGCGGCATCGCCAACACTTTGGCTGTCCGTCTGGGAGCCGACATCGCGGCTTCTGCGCCCTTCTACGGCGGTGTTCCCCAGCCAGCCGACGTCGCGAAAATCAAAGCGGCGATCCTGGTCCACCACGGCGAACTCGATACCCGTACCGCCGCCAGCTGGCCCGCCTACGAGACAGCGCTCAAGGCTGCGGGCGCTCCCTGCGAAGGCCACATCTATCCCGGAGCCGTACACGGCTTCCACTGCGACGCGACGCCGGAGCGCTACAACAAAGCCGCTGCGGACTTCGCCTGGAACCGCACCATCGAGTGGTTCAATAAATACACGCGCGCCTAGGTGCGGACTATTTGAGTTCAATGGTTGCGGCTTGCGAGGCCGCCGTACCGATCGTCACCGTGAGTTGTGTGGTGCCGGTCGGCGCGGTCTCGGGAACCTTGAAGTTCACCTGCAACACGCCTTGGTAGATCAAGCCGTTCCATATGTCACCGGCAGGGACGGGTACACCGCCCACCGAAATCTGAAAGCCCCCAGCAGTCGCAGGATACGTTGGACCTGTGGGCAAGACGCCGTCTCCGATGGTGGGCGAAGTGCTGCCCTGACCGGTCAGGAAGATGACCATCCACGCTCCCCGGCCATGCGGCTTGGTTGCTCCGTTGAAGCTCCCGTCTTGATTGACTGCGACGATCTGCCCGGCTCCGGCGGCGTAAGTGAAGACACCCGGCGCGCTGGCCGCGACAAGCAGTTCGATCTCATTTGACTTGCGACCTTGATATTCAAGTTGTAGCTTCGCAGTGCCCGAGACGCCATACGGAACGACAACCGAGGTTTGTCCGGCGGAGACGTAGATCAGCGGTGCGGGCGTGCCGTTGAAGAGCGCTCGGGTATTGGCCACGGTGCGGACGAGGTTGCCGTTTTCGTACGTAGCGGAGGTTAGTGCGGCCGGGCCGATGTCTTCGCCGTAGATGGTAACGATTTCGCCAGGCGCGACTGGACCGGTTTTGAAGCTGGCTCCGTTGAAGACCCAGTTGCGGAAGATGGTGCCTTGCTCCATCCAGGAAAGCCGGTTGCCTTCGTTGAGCCAAATCTTACCTGAGGCTTCCAGGAAGAGGCTGCCGCTATAGTCGTTATCTCCCGTGATGGAGACGGCGGTGCCTTCGAAGTAGTCGCCGAATGTGTTGCCGCCGCCGACCACGGTTTCGATGACACCCGTGGGACTGATGCGGCGCACGCGATTGTTGCGCGCGTCCATGAAGAGCAGGCTGCCATCGGCAAGAATACGAATATCACTGGGAGCGTTGATTTGCGCTGCGATGGCCGGGCCGCCATCGCCCGAGAAGCCGCTGGTCCCTGTGCCGGCGTAGGTGGAGATCGTTCCGCCAGGCGTGACTTTGCGGATGCGATGATCGGCATAGTCTGCGATATAGGCGTTCCCCGCGGCGTCAAAATCGATGGCGAAGGGCCAATACAGGCCAGCCACCGTAGCAGGTCCGCCGTCACCCTGGAAGCCGTAGTAGCCGCGACCGGCGAAGAGTTGCAGGCTTCCGCCCGGCGCCATTTTGAGAACACGCGCGTCTACCGAATCATTGATGTAGAGGTTGCCGGATTTGTCGAAGCGGAGGCCGGCTGGTTCCATGAAGCAGTAAGGATGAGGGTCAGGGTCGTTGGCAATGATGCAGGGCTTGGAGTCATCCGCCTCTTGACCCGCAGCGACAGACATCTGCCCGCCGGGCGTAAGCTTGCGCACGCGACCGTTCCACGTATCGGCGATGAAGAGGTTGCCGCTGGAATCCAGTTCCACGTCGGTGGGTCGATCCAGCGCAACCGAAGTTCCCGAGCCGTCTTCGCTAGTCTCCCCGGGGTAGCCAGTGCCAGCGATGCGAGTAACGCGAGTCAAGTCCGAGGTGACGCGATAGATGGACGCCGTATAGAAGTCGCTCAGGTAGAAAACACCTTGTGCGTCGCGAGCCATGGCCGCGATGCCGCGCAAGTTGGAGTCGGCGAGAGAGCCGCCTTCGCCAGCGGAGGCAGCGGAGTGTGACCCGGCGACCGTTTGAATCTGTCCGTTGGCGATGCGGCGCACCACTTGGTAGTCGCGGAAGAAGATCGTGTTGTTCGGTCCGACCGCCACGGGCCCCGGTTTGGCTAGAGCCGCTGATGTAGCGCTGCCGCCGTCCCCTGTGATGGCTCGTTTGGACGATCCCGCGACGGAGACGACGTTGCCCGTGGGCGGGATCAGTCGCAGAGCCGGGTAACTGTGGTCGTTCACGACGTGCATCGCGGAAACATAGACCGAGCCGTCAGGTGCAACATCCATACCGCCGATGTCGCCGAATTGAACGCTCGCCGGTGGTACGCTCGCTCCCGACTGAGTGCCGCCACCGGCCAGCGCTCGGATGATTCCGTTGCCATCGATGACGCGGACGAGTTTGTTGTCAGTGAGGTAGATCCTGCCCGCAGCGTCGACGCCGATGTAATTGGGCGATGCGATTCCAGCCGCGGTGGCCGCGCCGCCGTCGCCACTCGTAGTTCGTGTGCCTGTGCCGGCGATGGTAGAGATGGTTCCTTGCGGCGCAACTTTGCGGATGCGCGCATTGCCGTAATCGGCAATATAAAGATTGCCTTGCGCGTCGAGAGAAACGTCAAGCGGGGTGTTGAGTTTGGCGGCGTTGGCCGGGCCGTTATCGCCAGCGAATCCCGAAGTGGTTCCGGCGTAGATGGTCAGGATGCCATCGGTGCCGATACGAAACACTTGATGCCGCGAGCGGTCGGCTACGTAGATCACGCCCTGCGGATCAACCGCCAGCCGGCGCGCGTTCGAAAGCGAGGCATCGGTGCCGCGTATGCCGTTCACCGGCGTGGTTTGGCCTCCGCCAGCGATGGTCCGCACCAAGCCGTCGGAGCCGATCTTCACGATGCGAGTCGGGTAGGTCGCGATCCCGTAGATCGCGCCAGTCGGATCGACCGCGATGTCCCAGGGGTCAATGATGACCGTGGTCGCTTGCTTGCCGTCGATGCTGTGCGAGACTCCTTTGAGGAGAGCACTCGTGATCGCATAATGCGCTGCGTGGATCGGTGCCGCTAAGGCCAGGGTGAGTACTGCTGCTGCAAACCGCTTCATGCTGCGTAGGAGTGCAAACAGAGTGCCACGCAAATGTTGCGGAGAAAACGATGCTGGCGCACAGGTTGCGGGTCTTTCTGGGCGAACTCGAGATTTTGCCCGAGTGCAGCCACGCAACTAAGGTCCTCGCGGCATGCGTGAAAGGGCGCAGCAGGTTGGCGGTTCGCCGCGGCGCGTCCCAGGTGCGATAAAATCTGAACGGCTCCCAAACCGAAAGGATATGCCTGCATGCGTTCCCGTTCACTTGCACTTGCCACAGCACTTGCAGCCGTTTTAACTACGGCCTCCGGACAATCTGTCTACAAAGCCCCGCGGACCCCGTGGGGTGTTCCGGATATTCAGGGCTACTATTTGAATCGCACGACGACGCCTCTGGAACGTCCGCTGAATCTGGGGGCCAAGGAATTCTATACGCCCGAGGAACTGAAGGTGATGGCCGCTGCCGCCGCTCGTCCCGCCGCCGCGACCGAGCCGGGCACGGCAGCCGACGCACACTACGACATGGGGCAGTTTGGGCTGGATTCGGCAACCACGGGCATGGTGATGAATGCGCGAACATCGTTGATTGTCGGCCCCACCGGTCGCATCCCCGCGATGACCGCCGCAGCCGCCAAGCGGACCGCCGACGATCGCAACGCCGCCCGGGGCCATGAATTCGACGGTCCCGAGAATCGCGGCATGGCCGAGCGCTGCATCCTGTGGAACTTTGAAGGTCCGCCGTTGATGCCCGGAGGCTACAACCCCAACCTGCAAATCTTCCAAGGCCAGAACGAAGTTGTCATCCGCAACGAAATGATGGGCGGCGCGCGCATTGTCCGCACCGACGGCCGTCCCCATCTAACGGACGCGATCCGCCAGTGGTACGGCGATTCCATCGGCCACTGGGAAGGCGAAACGCTGGTGGTGGATACCACCAATTTCACTGACCAACCGCCTTTGGGACGCGGCTCCAGCAGGAACCTGCACGTGACCGAACGCTTCACGAGGGTTGCCGAAGGCTCCATCAAATATGAGTTCACGGTATCCGACCCTTCCACGTGGGAACAGTCCTGGTCCGGCGAATACGCGATTCAAAAGATCAAAGGGCCGATCTACGAATACGCATGCCAGGAGGGCAACTACGGCATGCCGAACATCCTGAGCGGAGCGCGAGCGGCCGAGCGCGAAGCGGCGTCCAAGTAAGAACGGCTCAAAGCTGATCGGTTGCGGGCTCATACCCCCGACAAGCGAGCACCGGAAGATGCGGATACTTCCGGAAGCGAGGGTCTTCAAAACTGAGACCGCACTGATAGAACACCGCGCCGCGATCCGACCGAATCACGCGGACGTGACGACATGCTGCACACAGTCCCACGTCTCGCTGTAAGTCTTCGCCCACCACCCTCAGCTTAACGGCAAATGTGAGCTAGATTAGTCGACATGTATCTACGGCTTCTGATCTGCACAGTGCTGTTGTCCAATCTGCTCCTGGCCCAAAACGTTCCGGCGCGGGTGCTCGAGGATCTGGTCACGGCCAATCACATCCTGGCCAACGAAGGTGTGCTGGATGGCTACGGCCACGTCAGCGTGCGCAGTCCGGACAATCCCAATCACTATTTCCTGGCCCGAGCCGGTGCACCCGCATTGATCACCGCCGCCGACATCGTAGAATACGACCTGGACAGCAACGCCGTATCGAACCCCACCGCCACCGGCTATATTGAACGCTTCATCCACGGCGAGATCTACAAGGCTCGGCCGGACATCAAGGCCGTGGTCCATTGCCACTGCTCCGAGGTGATCCCGTTCGCCGATACCGCGGTTCCGCTGCAGCCGATGCATCACATGGGGTGGTTCATCGGCCAAGGCGTGCCGGTGTTTGAGATCCGTAAGACCGCCGGCGTGAGCGACATGTTGATCCGCACGCCCGCTTTGGGCAAGGCGTTGGCCGGAACGTTGGCCGGAAAGTCCGCAGTCCTGATGCGCGGCCACGGAGCTTCCATCGCCGCCACGTCGCTGCATCTGGTAGTAGGCATGGCCTACTATCTGAACCTCAACGCTCGGTTGCAGTATCAGGCGATGCAGTTGCGTGGTGGCAAGATCACGTTCTTGGACGCCGAAGAATCCAAGCTGGCGACGCAGGATTACGAGCGCTCCTGGGACTACTGGAAGTATCGGCTGGGCAAGCAATGATGGCGCTGTTAGACTAGTTCAACCTCATGTCTCTCTCTGTCGGCGAAAAACTAGGCCCGTACGAAATTCTGGAGCCCATAGGGAAGGGCGGGAGGGGTGAGGTGTGGAAGGCGCGAGATACGCGTCTCGACCGCATTGTCGCCATCAAGACTTCCAAGCAACAATTCTCCGAACGCTTCGAGCGCGAGGCCCGCGCGGTGGCGGCGCTCAACCATCCCAACATCTGCACGCTGCACGACGTCGGTCCGAACTACCTTGTCATGGAGTTCGTGGAGGGCGCGCCGCTGAAGGGTCCGCTGCCGCTCGACGAAGTGCTGCGGCTGGGGCGTCAGATTACGGCGGCGCTGGAGGCCGCGCACGAGAAACACATCACGCATCGCGACCTGAAGCCGGGCAATATCATGCTCAAGCCCGATGGGTCGATTAAGGTGCTCGACTTCGGGCTGGCGAAAATCGCTGCGCCTGCGCGCACGGACGTGCCGGTGGATGAGAGCCCGACGCTGACCATGGGAATGACCGAGGTCGGGATGATCCTGGGCACTGCGGCTTACATGGCTCCCGAGCAGGCCAAGGGCAAGGAAGTGGACAAGCGGGCCGACATCTGGGCGTTCGGCGTGGTGCTGTATGAATTAGTCACGGGCTCGCGGCCGTTCCACGGGACGGACATGTCGGAGATCCTGGCGTCGGTCATTAAGGAGCAGCCCAGCTACGAGCCTGTTCCTTATGAACTGCGCCGCCTCCTCAAAAAGTGCCTGGAGAAAGACCCGGCCAAGCGCCTCCGCGACATCGGCGATGTGTGGGAGTTGCTGGAATCCGCACCTGCTCCTGTGGCCGCTATTGCTCCGGTGGTCAAGCGACAGTTTGCTTGGCCTTGGATGGCCGCGACTGCCCTCGCCGTAGCAGGCTTGGCCACACTGGCCTCCACCCACTACCGCGAGGAGCCGCCGCGGCTGACCAAGCTCCAATTCCTGCCGCCGGAGAAGGGGACCATCATCCAAGCTAACGGCCCTCCCGCCGTATCCCCCGATGGACGCCGCGTCGCCTTTCGCGCCGTCGCGGAGGGCAAGGCGATGTTGTGGGTGCGGGACCTGGATTCTCTGGTCACTCGGGTGCTACCCGGGACGGAAAATGGGATATCCCCTTTCTGGGCTCCCGACAGCCGCAATCTTGGCTTTTTCGCCACAAACAAGTTGATGAAGATCGATGTCACGGGTGGACCGGCCATCACCATCACCAATGTGCCCGGCATCCGCGGTGGCACCTGGAACCGCGATGACGTGATCCTGTTCGCACCCAATGCCGGTGCCGTGATGCGCGTACCCGCGGCAGGGGGAACGGCGACCCCGGCAACCGAACTCGATGCGTCCCGCAAAGAGATCTCCCACCGCCTGCCTTGGTTCCTTCCCGACGGACGCCACTATTTGTACACCGGCGTGTCGAGCAATCCCGAGCAAACCGCGATTCTGGTGGGCGATCTGGAATCCCCCAAGGAACACAAGCTGGTGGTCCAGGCTGCCAGCAACGGTCAGTACGTGTGGCCGGGCTATCTGCTCTTTGTGCGAGACCACACTTTGATGGCTCAGCCCTTCGATGCGAGTAAGCTGGCGACCACGGGGGACGCGCGGCCGATTGCGGAGCAGGTGGATGTCAACGGCACCTACGCCTACTTCGCCGCTTCGCAAACGGGGGTGCTGGCGTACACCTCCGGCGGATTGGGAGCCGGCGCGGTGCAAATCAGTTGGCACGACCGTTCCGGCAAAGTGGTAGGCACGGTGGGTAAGCCAGTCGATGTGAACAACCCGCGGCTATCTCCAGACGGCAAGATGGTGGCCACCGACCGGCTGGATGCGGGGTCCAACACTCGCGATATTTGGTTGCATGATCTGGCTCGCGGAACGGAGCAGCGTCTCACCTTATTACTCCGGGCGCGCAGTTTCAGCCTGGCATCCCGCAGCCGTTGTTCGACGCGCGATTGGCGAACACAAGCTCCAGTTACGACGTGAGCGCGGATGGCCGCTTCCTGATCCCGACGCCGGTGGAGCAATCGGCCTCGGTGCCGATGACCGTGATCCTCAACTGGCAGCAGGGCTTGAAGTAGGGCATCCTTGGGTCACTATGTCGTACACGGTCATCGGCGGAGGCTTGGCGGGGCTCACGGCCGCAATCGAAGTGGCGCGGAGGGGGTCGCCGGTGCGGCTGATCGAGCAGCATCACGAGCTCGGTGGTCGGGCGGGGACTACGGAGAAGGACGGGTTCGCGCTCAACTTCGGGCCGCACGCGGTGTATCTGCAAGGCTTCACATATCAGACGCTAACTCACTGGGGTGTAATGCCTTCTGGGTCGCGACCTGTACTCGCGGACGGCGCGCGGATGGTGCTGGACGGTCGGGCGCACGGCTTCGTGCGGAGCTTGGCGGGTCTAGCTACCTGCGACTTTCTGAGTGAGCCGGAGCGTGCGGAAGCAGGGCGGGTTTGGACCAAGTTGGCCGATCCGGAAGGCGGCCACGGTCTGACGATGGCGGGGTGGCTAGACCGCGAGGTCCAGAGTCCCGTGGTGCGGCAGTTCTTCCAAGGACTGACGCGGCTCAGCACCTATTGCGGACAGCCGGAACTGCAGTCGGCGGAGGCCGTGCTGCGGCAGGTCGCCATCGGGAATGCCGGGGTCACGTATGTCGATGGCGGGTGGCGGTCGATGGTCCGGAATCTGGCGGATTACGCGGTCAGCCTCGGGGTGCGGATCGAGACCGGGACGCCCGCTACGGAGGCCGGTTCCGGGACGATCCTGGCGGTGAGTTCCAAAGAGGTCGAGCGGTTGACCGGGTGTAGTCTGGGTCCGCTGACGCCCATCCTCATGGCGAGCCTGGATCTAGCGTTGGAGAAACTGCCGGACTGTGCCGCCGTGTTCGGACTTGGATTGGACCAGCCGCTGTATCTCTCTGCACATTCGGAGTGGGTCAAGGTCGCGCCGCCGGGCGGGGCATTGGTGCATGTCGCGAAGTACCTGGGCGGGAGCGAATCGGACGCCGTGCGCGATCGGGCCCAACTGGAGCACTTCGCGGACCTGTTGATCCCGGGATGGCGGGAGCAGGTCCACTTCGCTCGGTTCTTGCCGGAGATGGTCGTGACGCACTCGGTGACAGGGCTGACGCCTCGGCCCGACGTGGACGCGCTGGGCTTGGACGGCGTCCGGATCGCGGGCGATTGGGTGGGTCCCGAGGGGATGCTGGCGGATACAGCAGTCGCCAGCGGATTGCGCGCGGCTCGGGGCCTGCTGGCTCGCTAGGCTCGCGGCGTCGGCAGCCACACTTCCAAACACGCGCCGCCTTCTTTGCGATTGCTGGCCGTGATCGCGCCGCCGTGCTGGGTTACGATGCCTTGCGCGACGGTCAGACCCAGGCCGGTGCCGTGGGCGTCCAGGCGCGTCGTCACGAAGGCGTCGAAGATCTCGGGGAGCACCTCGGGCGGGATGCCAGGGCCGTTATCCTCCACGGCGATGGCCACGCCATCCTGACCGCTGCGGCGGAGCTTGCGGGCTCGGACGTCCACATGGCCCCCCGGCGATTCAAAGGCGTTCATGGCGTTACGCAGCAGGTTGACGAACACCTGCGCCAAGCGGTCGGGGCTGCCCAGCACTGTATCTTCGGGAGCGACGTGATTGGTGAAGGTGATGCCGGCTGCTCGGGCGTCGATCGCGACCAGGTCCCAGGCGTCGTCGATCAGTTCCCGGACCGGGACGGGCTCGGTCACTTGCTTGCGCGCCTTGGCGAAATCGAGCAGACTCTCGCTGATGGTCTGCAGGCGCTGGGTGACCCGCTGGACCCGGGCGAGCCGTTCCAGGGTCTGCGGATCGCTCGCGGTTTCGATCAGTTTCTCGACTGAGCCGTACAGCACAGCCAGTGGCGTGTTCAATTCGTGGGCGACGCTGGCCGACAAGAGTCCGAGGCTGACCAAGCGATCCTGATCCTCCAAACGGCGCAGCGCCGTGGCCAGTTCGTCCTCGTGTCTCCGCAATTCCGCCACCGTTTCGTTGCGCGACTGCATGATCTGCCCGATTTCATCCCCAGGAATTTCCGGAGGGGGGATCAACTCGCGCTGCCTATCCCCAGCCCTAGTGGCCGTATCCGCATCGAGCATCACCCGTAGGGGGCGATATACGTAAAGGGGCATGATTGCAGCCTCCAGGAGCACAACCGCAGCGACGTAGATCGCGCCTAAAACCAGGAATAGGGTGATTTTGGCACGGGATACCGCTTCTCGGTACGCGGGGTCGGCCTCCGCCATCTGGGGGGTACGTCCCACGGCTACCTGTTGCTCGAAGAGTGGAATTAGCGAGAAATAAGCCGAGGAGGAAAGTACTAAGAAGAAGAGGTTGTGCAGGACAATTAGTTTCAAACGGACCTTGAGGTCCCCGAAACTTCTTGTTAGACTGTATGTGTTCCTGTTAGGCAAGAATTGTGGCTCCGGTTGCGTGGGCGACAACAGCATGGTACAACCTATGGAAGCTCCACACCATTTAAGGTCCTCAAAATTCTATAAGGGGTACGCCTGAGAAAGCACAAAGATGGCAGCCATTTTCTCCAAGTCGTCTGACCTCATTTTAAAAGTCGCGGGAGCCGTAATTGGGCTCGGCGCCGTCAGCGGCATCGCCGCTTTCGCCTACTTAAGTTATCCCACAGTCATCGATACCGGGTATCAACCAGAGCAGCCGGTGGCGTACAGCCACAAGTTGCATGCGGGCGAACTTGGGATGAACTGCGTCTATTGCCACTCCACCGTGTATCGTGGGGCGTTCGCGGCAATTCCGGGTACCGAGACGTGCATGGGATGCCACTCACAAGTGCGCCCGTCTAGCCCTCGTCTGGAAAAGGTCCGCAACTCCTACGAAACCGGCGAACCGATCCACTGGCTCAAGGTGCATGACCTTCCGGACTACGTGTTCTTTAACCATCGCGCCCACATTGGCGCGGGCGTAAGCTGCGTCACCTGCCATGGTCGCGTGGATCAAATGGTGGAAGTACGGCAGGAAAAACCGCTGAACATGGCGTGGTGCGTGGATTGCCATCGCAATCCTGCGCCGAACATCCGGCCCGCGGAATTAGTGACGCAACTGGACTGGGTTCCGGATCGCGATCCAGCGGAAATTGGGCGAGAACTGATCGCTCAGAAGAAAATCAATCCGCCAACAAATTGCTCGGGGTGTCATCGATGAGTCTTGTACAAATCAATTCGGCTCCTAAGACTGGGCCAAAGTACTGGCGTAGCCTGGATCAAGCCTCAAATGCTCCAGAGTTTCAGCAGT
Organism: Bordetella parapertussis; assembly: GCA_943328975.2. GTDB lineage: Bacteria > Acidobacteriota > Terriglobia > Bryobacterales > Bryobacteraceae > Palsa-187. Next base: position 200,466 of record CALQCC020000001.1, read on the forward strand.
GGGTGGAGCGGGAATTTCCCTCCACGGCAGCGGAGATGTTGGACGGCAACTCTCGCCGCACGATTCTGAAGTTGATGGCCGCATCCTTCGGCATGGCCGGATTAGTGGCCTGCTCGCGACCGGAATTGCGGTTCGCCCCGCAGGCTCGCGGCCAGGAAGATTACGTTCCGGGTGCCGCGTATCACTACACGACCGCGATCGTCATCAATGGGCAGGCGACCGGGTTGGTCATCAAGACCTTCGACGGCCGTCCGGTCAAAGTAGAAGGCAACCCGGACCATCCGAATAGCCAGGGCGCGGCCACTGCGATGATGCAGGCCAGTGTTCTGGATATCTACGATCCGGACCGTTCGAAGCTGGTGATGAACGGGCAGAAGGAATCCACGTGGGACGCGTTCTCCACCGCCGCCGCCGGATTGAATCTGGGCGACGGAGCCGGTCTGCGGATCCTGAGCGAAGCGATTATGTCGCCGACGCTCGAAAGCTTGCGAGGCCAGTTGTTGGCCAAGTATCCTGCCGCGCGTTGGGTAGAGTACGATGCGGTTTCGCGCGAGAATGAACGCCAAGGCACGGTGGTCGCGTTCGGACAGCCTTTGTATGTGCATCCGCACTACGACAAGGCGCAGATCGTGCTGTCCCTGGACAACGACTTTCTGGGTATCGATTCGGCCTCTCCTCTGGCTACCAAGCTGTTCTCTAAGCGTCGTCGCGTTGAAGCGGAAGAAGACATCGAGCGCCTCAGCCGCTTGTATGTTGTGGAAAGTCAATTCTCCCTCACGGGCGCGAATGCCGAGCATCGGTTGCGCGCACGGGGTGGGGAAGTTCGTCAGTTTGCGCAAGACCTGCTGGCGGCCTTAAGTGCTGCTCCAGCGGCGGGTAACGACAAGCGGTCGCAGTTCCTGGCCGCGGTGGCAAAGGATCTGAAGGCGGCCGGCAATCAAGCGCTGGTCGTGGTCGGACCGCGTCAACCTGCTGTGGTTCACGCGCTGGCGCATCAAATCAATCAAGCTCTGGGGGCGAACGGACAGACGGTAGCCTTCACCTCGGCCGCGCGACCGGATCGTGTGGATGCGGGTGTAGAAGGATTGCGGACGCTCACGGGCGCCATGAACGCGGGTCAAGTTTCGGCGATCATCATCGTCAGCGGCAATCCGGCGTATACGGCTCCGGCGGACTTACAGTTCGCTTCGGCCTTGGCCAAAGTAGCGACCTCGATACACCTCGGCATGCAAGTCAACGAAACCGCTGCGGCGGCCAAGTGGCATTTGCCGGAAGCGCATTACCTTGAGGCTTGGGGCGATACGCGCACCACGGCCGGCGTGGCTGCGATTCAACAACCGATGATTGAGCCGCTGTATGGCGGCAAGAGCGCGATCGAATTGATCGCGCAGTTGGCCGGCTCGGCGGAGAAAAGCGGTCTTCAGATCGTTAAGAATTACTGGTCGGCGCAACTGCCGGCTGCGGGTCGCGAAAACGCCTGGCGCAAGGCGCTGAACGATGGCGTGGTTGCGATGGCTCCTGCGGCAGCGGTTTCTCCGACTCTCAACGCGGGAGCAATCTCTGCTGCGATCGCCGCGTCGCCTGCTGCGAGCGCAACTGGAATCGAAGTTGGTTTCGTGCCCAGCTCGGCTGCCTGGGACGGCAAGTACTCCAACAACGCTTGGATGCAGGAAACGCCGGACTCCATGAGCAAGCTGGTCTGGGGCAACGCTGCATTCGTTAGTCCGAAGATGGCGAAGGATCAGAGCTTAGCCAACGGCGACATGGTCACGCTGGCGCAAGGCAGCTACAAGGTCGACGCCGCCGTTATGATCCAGCCGGGTCAAGCGGATGGAACGGTTGTTCTTTCGTTGGGTTATGGGCGCACTCGGGCCGGCAACGTCGGGAACGAAGTCGGTTTCAATGCCAACCTGATTCGCACGTCGGATAATTTCTGGTACGCGCCGGGCTTCACGGTTTCAAAAACCGGCGGAACCCATGTTCACGCGACCACGCAAGAATACGGTTCCATGGTGGAGCCTGCGGACTTGGGTGGCAATACGCGCCCGGTGTTCCGCGAAACCAGCATCGAAGAGTATCGCAAGGAGCCGCGGATTATCAAGGAGATGGTCGAGGTTCCGGAACTCGAATCGGTTCACCCGCCGGTTGCGGACTACACGGTCGGTTACCAGTGGGGCATGGCCATTGACTTGGGTGCTTGCACGGGTTGCAACGCCTGCGTCGTAGCTTGCCAAGCTGAGAACAACACCCCGGTCGTCGGCAAGGATCAAGTTCTGAAGGGCCGCGAAATGCACTGGCTCCGGATCGATCGCTACTACGTCGGGGACGAAAACGATCCTCGCGCGGTCGAGCAACCGGTTCCGTGTATGCAGTGCGAGAATGCTCCGTGCGAATACGTTTGCCCGGTAGCCGCGACCACGCATAGCCCGGAAGGCCTGAACGACATGGCGTACAACCGCTGCGTCGGCACTCGCTACTGCGCCAACAACTGCCCGTACAAGGTGCGGCACTTCAACTTCTTGAACTATCACAAGGAAATGCCGGACATTCTCGCGATGGTGCAGAATCCGGACGTGACCGTGCGTATGCGCGGCATCATGGAAAAGTGCACCTACTGCGTGCAGCGCATCCAGAACGTCAAGATCACCGTTAAGGCCGAGGGTCGCCAGGCCAGCGGAACCCCCGGCGAGATCAAAGACGGCGATGTGATCACGGCATGTCAACAAACCTGCCCTGCCGACGCGATCGCCTTTGGGAATATCAACGATCCGGGTAGCCGTGTCGCCAAGCTGAAGAAGCAAGAACGCAACTACGGTCTGCTGGAAGAATTACAAGTGAAGCCGCGCACCACCTATCTGGGCCGGTTGCGTAATGTGAATCCTGAATTGGAGAAGGAAGCATGAGCGTCGCGGTAAGGCAAGACCCGCAACTCCTGGAAACCAACCCACCACTGATTCAGGGTGGCAAGGACTTCCACAACGTTACGGACGACATCAGTTCGATCACCGAAGCAAAGGTGTTCGAGACTCCGATGAAATATTGGATCGCGCTGGCGTGCACCAGTTCGGTTGTCCTGGTGCTGGGCTTCATGCTCGCCTACCTGGTAGCCAACGGCATCGGCGTGTGGGGTAATAATCGTCCCATCGGTTGGGCGTGGGACATCACGAACTTCGTTTTCTGGATTGGTATCGGCCACGCCGGTACATTGATCTCGGCGATCTTGTTCCTGTTCCGTCAGAAGTGGCGCACCTCGATCAACCGTTCGGCCGAGGCGATGACCATCTTCGCCGTTATGTGCGCGGGCTTGTTCCCGCTGTTCCATACGGGCCGTCCGTGGCGCGCGGCTTACTGGTTGTTCCCGATCCCGAACACGGATCTGAACATGTGGCAGAACTTCCGCAGCCCGCTGATCTGGGACGTATTCGCGGTTTCGACCTACTTCACGATCTCGGCTTTGTTCTGGTTCACCGGCTTGGTTCCCGATCTGGCAACGCTGCGTGATCGTGCCACCGGCAAGGTCAAGCAGTTGGTTCTCGGCTTCTTTAGCCTCGGCTGGCGCGGTTCGGCCAAGCACTGGCGCAACTACGAAGCTGGCTACATGATCCTGGCGGGCCTTTCGACGCCGCTGGTCCTCTCGGTACACTCCGTCGTTAGCTTCGACTTCGCAACCTCGGTGATTCCGGGTTGGCACACGACGATCTTCCCGCCGTACTTCGTCGCCGGTGCCGTGTTCAGCGGCTTCGCGATGGTAATGACGCTGTTGATCATCTGCCGCTACCTGCTGAACCTGGAAAACTACATCACTATCAAGCATCTTGAGAACATGAACAAGATCATCCTGGTGACGGGATCGATCGTAGGCTACGCCTACTGCACTGAGTTCTTTATCGCTTGGTACTCCGGCAATCCGTATGAACGGTTCACGTTCTTCAATCGCGCCTTCGGTCCTTACTGGTGGGCGTATTGGATGATGATGACCTGCAACGTGATCAGCCCGCAATTCTACTGGTCGAAGACGTTGCGCCGCAGCGTACCGTTCATGTTCGTCATGTCCATCGTGGTGAACATCGGTATGTGGTTCGAACGCTTCGTGATCATCGCGACCAGCTTGCACCGTGACTTCCTGCCATCGAGCTGGGGTTACTTCCGGCCCACCTGGGTGGACATCAGCACCTTCATCGGGACCTTTGGTTTGTTCCTGACCCTGTTCCTGCTGTTCGCGCGCTTCCTGCCGATGATCGCAATCTCGGAAGTGAAGGGCGTACTCGCGGTGGAGAAACACACTTTTGCCCCGGCTGGAAAACAGACGGGCGCTCATGAGGAGGCTCCCAAGCATGCCTAGTTCACAAAACCAGGCGGAAGCCATCGAGCAGTTCAAAGAGAAACTCGGGATCGGACGCGACAAGACCTACGCGGTCATCGGTTCGTACGATAGCCCCGAGGCTCTGGTGGATGCGGGTAAAAAGATCTACGGCATGGGATATCGCAAGCTGGACGCGATGAGCCCGTTCCCGGTCCACGGCATCGACGACGCCATCGGCATCCCGCGCTCGAAACTGGGCTGGATCGTCGTTTGCTTCGCCCTGCTGGGCCTATTTACCGCGCAAGGCCTGATGTATTATGTGGGCGTGATCAATTATCCGTTGGTCATCGGCGGCAAGCCATTGTTCGATTTCACGTTCTCGATCCCCGTAACGTTTGAGCTCACGGTGTTGTTTGCGGGCATCTCTGCCACGCTCGGCATCTTCGCTTTGAACGGGTTACCTCAGCTCTATCATCCTTCGATGAAATACAAGCAATATCATCGCGCCTCCGACGACCGGTTTCTGCTGGTTGTGGAAGCGGATGATCCAAAATTCAATGCCGAGAAGACCACGGCGGATCTGAAGAGTTTGGGAGCACAGGAAGTGGAGGTGGTAGTCGGATGAAAACCTTCGCAATCATCTCTGTCTCTTTGGGTGTCGCTGTGCTCACCGGATGTTCCGGTGTGCAGCGGACCCCTCCCATCCAGCTGTGGCCGGATATGCGCATGCAGCCGAAGTTCGAGGCGCAGCAGACCAGCGGACTGTTCGTCGATGGTCGTGCCAGCCGCCGCCGTCCTGATGGTGTGGTCGCTCGCGGGCACATGCTGGAAGATACTGCTGTAAATACAGGTTTACAGGGCGACGGCATGTACGTCGGAAAGAGCCCCATCGCCGTAACGCCCGCTGTTCTGGCGGAAGGCGAGTGGCGTTTCAATACCTACTGCGCCCCTTGCCACGATAAAACTGGTTTAGGCAAAGGCATGGTCTCGCAACGCTGGACTGCTTGGCAGCCGGCCAACCTGACCGAGGACCGCTTGGTGGAAGCTGCCGACGGCGACCTGTTCAACGTCATCACCTACGGCCGTCGCACGATGCCTCCGTATGGTGCGCCGAACCGTCCCGAGGAACGCTGGGCCATCGTCGCTTACCTGCGAGTTTTGCAGCGTGCGCAACACGGATCCTTGAGCGACGTGCCTGAGGGCGCTCGTACGGGTCTGGAATACAAGCCGGGTCCGCCGCCTATCGAAATGCCTTCTTTAGACGAACCGACTCCTGCGAAAGGAGCCCCCAAACAATGAGCCAACACGATCACTCTGGGGCGCACACCGCTGATAACTACCAACTAGAAACCGGACGTTGGACCGCAGGCCGTAACACGATGGCCTTCGCCGCTCTGGTTTCCGTACTTGCCTGTGTGGGCGGGTACATGTCCGACCCGAACCGTTTCTTCGAATCCTATCTGGTCGCCTTCACCTTTACGTCGGCCATCGGATTGGGCGCGTTTTTCTTCGTCATGGTGCAGTATCTCACCGGCTCCGCTTGGAGCGTAGGTATGCGTCGCATCATGGAAAACCTAATGGTTACGCTGCCGGTCGGCTTTATCCTCTTCCTGCCGCTCATCGGTGGGCTGGATCACCTCTATCCCTGGACCAACGCCGCGTTCATGGCAGCGAGTAAACCTCTAGCGGCCAAGGCGGGCTATCTGGATAAGACGTTCTTCCTGCAACGCACCGCAATCTACTTCGCGCTGTGGAGCATCTGGACGATCAGCATTTATCGCAACTCCATCAAGCAGGACTCCGAACGCAGCGCGCAACGCATGCATGCGATTACACGGTGGAGTGCTCCTGGGTTGTTCCTTGTGGTCGTCGTCGGGTCCATGGCGTCGTTCGATTGGCTGATGTCTCTGGAACCGGCTTGGTATTCGACCATCTTCGGGCTTTACTACCTAGCCGACGGAGCACTCGGCTTCATGGCCGTCATGACCTTGATCTGCCTGGCGTTCCGCCGCAGCGGCATCCTGGCCAAGACGATTCAAGAAGAGCACTATCACGATCTCGGGAAATGGCTGTTCGCGCTGACCTGCTTCTATACGTACATCGCGTTCTCGCAGTACATACTGATCTGGTACGCCGATCTGCCGGAAGAAACCACGTTCTACCGCCATCGCTCCCACGGAGCTTGGCTGGCGATGAGCTTGACTCTGCCGTTCATCCGCTTCTTCATTCCGTTCTTCACCCTGCTGTGCCGACCTGTAAAGCGCAAGCTGAACGTCATCGGCATCATGGCGGTATGGAGCTTGATTGTGATCTACATGGATCTGTACTGGATCGTCATGCCGAACTTCCACAAGGAAGGCCCGGCGTTCCACTGGATGGATCTGGCAACTTTGGCTGCAACGGTCAGCGTTTGCGGGTTTGTCTTCTGGGGACGGTTCCAGAAGAACAAGATCGTGCCTGTCGGCGACCTCCGCTTGGAGCAGAGCCTGCATTTTGAGAACGTGTAAAGGGGAAACAACGTGAAACCAGATATCCATTACGATCACGAAGTGGCCAAACACGACCCCAAAGAAGGGTTCGATCCAACCGAACCGGAAGCGTCACGGATTACGATGTTCGTGGTGGTCAGCGTCGTCACGCTGGTCATTGTGATTGTCGCGCTGCAGAACTATTTTGAGAGCGTGTGGACCTCCGCTGTTACTGAGAAGGTCCTCACTGCGGCGCCGCCCGAACTGAAGGATCAACGTGCGCTGGAAGCTTGGCGCATGACGCACTACGAATACACGACGCCAGCCAAAGCCCAAGTGCGGCTACCGCTGGCTCGGGCCCGCGAATTGGTGTTGGAGGAAGCGGCACAGGGCAAGACGTTCTACCCGGCCAAACCCACTACGCCCAAGGTGGAAGAGCCCGCGAAGGAAGCACCGAAACAGTAATGAACGCACTGCGCACAATCCGGAATCTGGTGGCTCTTGCAGCCCTTGGATCGGTGTGCGCCGTCGTTCCCGTGAAGGCCGAATCTCCCTATCGGAATCCGGGCTACACGCCGTCGGTGTTGCCGCCGGGCCAGACACCCACGCAACTCGAAGGTGTCGGGATCACCGAGAAGCTGGACCAACAGATCGACCTCGATTTGACGTTCATCGCGGAGGATGGTTATCCGCATAAGTTACGTGAGTATTTCTACAAGGATCGCCCGGTCCTGCTGAACTTGGTTTATTACGATTGCCCGCAGCTCTGCACGTTGATCCTCAACGCGCAGGTGCAAGTTATGCGGGACATCGATTGGACCCCGGGCAATCAATACGAAATCGTCACGATTAGTATCGACCCGCGCGAGTCCTTCGATAAGGCGCGCAAGAAGAAGGCGATGTATTTATCGACCTACGAACGGCCCGCACCGGGCTGGCATTTCTTAAGCGATACGCAGGGAAACGTTGCTCGATTGGCCAAACAGGTGGGGTTCAATTACCGCTATGATGGCCGCCTGGAGCAATATGCCCATCCGGCCGCGATCATGGTTTTGACGCCGCAGGGGAAGATGGCCCGGTACCTGTACGGAATCCTCTATAAGGCGAAGGATCTGCGCTTCGCTCTGGCGGAAGCCTCAGAAAACCGTAGCTCCATGACGGTCGAAAAAGTTCTTTTACTCTGCTACATGTACGACCCCAAAGCTGGCCGTTACGTCTTGTTCGCGTCAAATTTCATGATGGCGGGCGGAGTGGCAACGATGTTGGCGATGGTTTGGTTTTGGTGGCGACTGGTTCGTCCCACACGCGAAAGGATGGCTTAAGTCCTCAGGATGGAACACAAGTTTATCGACTACATAACAGGGCAGGCGATGTTGCCGCCACGGGGTTCCGCCTACGCAGCGGAAGTGGACGCCGTATTCTTGGGTATCTACTGGCTGTGCGTGATCATGTTCGTCGGGATCACGTTCGCGACGCTCTATTTCGCCTGGCGGTACCGCTTCAAGGCGGGCCGTGTCACCCCCCACCAAACTCACAACACGACGCTCGAAATCGTATGGAGCGTTGGCCCGCTGATTATCTGCGCTGGTCTCTTCTTTTGGGGTCTGAACGGCTGGATGAAGTACGCCGTGGCTCCGGGCGACTCGATGGAAATCGTCGTCACGGGCAAGCAGTGGCTGTGGCAGTTCGAGTATCCGGACGGTTCCCGGACCATCAACGACATGCACGTGCCGATCAACAAGCCGGTCAAGTTGACCATGACCAGCGAAGACGTGCTGCACGATTTCTTTATCCCGGACATGCGCGTGAAGCATGACGTGATCCCGGGACGTTACACCCAGATCTGGTTTACGCCGACCGTGTTGGGTCCCCATACCTTCACGTGTGCGGAATACTGCGGCAAAGATCACTCTGGCATGAAGGGCATCCTCACTGTGGAAACGCAGGAGCAGTTTGATAAGTTTGTCCTCACTGGCGGTACCGAGTGGGAAGAATACCGCAATAGCGGAAATTGGGCTGGGTGGGGCAAGTTGCAATACGAACGCAAGGGGTGCAACTCCTGCCACTCGGTCGACGGCACGAGCAGTAAGGGGCCGACCTGGAAGGGTCTCTTTGGCAAGACCGAAACGTTGAAGGACGGTAGCACCGTAGTGGTCGATGCGAACTACTTGCAGGAATCCATGATGCAGCCGAATGCCAAAGTTGTGAAGGGCTATGAACCGATCATGCCCACCTTCCAAGGCCTGTTGCGTAATCATGAAATCCGCGGCCTCCAGGCCTACATTGAGTCGTTAAAGTAGGGGAGAAAGAAGCAATCATATGGAACCCGTACTTCATTCCGGACAGCAAGTGGGTCACCACCCCGCTGACGGCAAGAACTATTTGAACGAGAACACCAGCCTGTGGGACTGGATGAGCACTGTCGATCACAAGCGGATCGGCCTGATGTATTTGGCTGGATCGCTTTTCTTCTTTATGATCGGCGGACTCATCGCGTTGCTGCTTCGCTTGGTCCTGCTGACGCCGCAACATACGATGTTCGGCATCACGATTGACGCTGAAGGCTACAACCGCTTGTTCACGCTGCACGGCGCGATCATGGTCTTCCTTTTCATCATCCCGGCCATCCCCGGTTCGTTGACCAACTTCGTGCTGCCGCTCATGTTGGGCGCCAAAGATGTGGCGTTCCCCAAGTTGAACCTGGCCAGCTTTTATATTTATATGGCGGGCGCGGTCATGGCAGTGAGTTCGATCATCATCGGCGCGGTCGACACTGGTTGGACGTTCTACACGCCCTATTCAAGTTCCTTCGCCGACGGCTCGGTCGCGATGATGACGATGTCGGTCTTCGTTCTTGGCTTCTCGTCGATCCTCACCGGTCTCAACTTCATTGCCACGGTCCACAAGTTACGCGCTCCGGGTATGGGTTGGTTTGACATGCCGTTGTTCATCTGGGGCATGTACTCCACGGCGGTCATTCAGATTCTGGCGACGCCGGTGCTGGCGATCACGGTGGTCTTGTTGGCTATCGAAAAGACGTTCCACATCGGCATCTTTGATCCTAAGTTCGGGGGCGACCCGGTGCTGTTCCAGCACTTCTTCTGGTTCTATTCGCACCCCGCCGTGTACATCATGATTCTGCCGGGTATGGCGATCATCTCGGAGATCGTTCCGACCTTCTCGAAGAAAACGATCTTCGGTTACCGCGCCATCGCCTACGCCTCGGTTTCGCTCGCGCTAGTCAGCTTCATCGTGTGGGGCCACCACATGTTCGTTGCTGGACAGTCGCAGTTGGCAACGGTGGTCTTCTCGGCTTTGACCTTCCTGGTCGCGATCCCGTCCGGCGTCAAAGTATTCAACTGGCTGACGACGATGTACAAGGGAAATATCGTGCTCCTGTCGCCGATGCTCTATGCCATCGCCTTCCTGATCTTGTTCGCAATCGGCGGCTTGACGGGTATCTTCTTGGGTACGCTTTCCATTGACGTCCACTTAACGGACACGTACTTCGTAGTCGCCCACTTCCATTACGTCATGATGGGATCCACTGTGACCGCATTCATCGCTGGCCTGCACTACTGGTGGCCGAAGATGACTGGACGCATGTACAACGAAAAGTTGGCGCGCATCGCCTGCGTTTTGTGGTTCGTTGGTTTCAACGCGACCTTCATCCCGCAGTTCATCATGGGTAGCCAGGGTATGCCCCGCCGCTACTACAATTACTTGGACCAGTTTCAACCGTTCCATGCGTTTTCGACCGTGGGTTCTTGGATTATCGGCCTGAGCCTCTTTATGACCTTGGCGTACCTGTTGGCCTCGCTGCGTAAGCCGGCCGATGCGCCGGACGATCCGTGGGGTGGCACGACTCTGGAATGGAAGACGTCTTCTCCGCCTATCACGCACAACTTCCACGATCAACCGGTTCTGGAACGCGAACCGTACGACTATCGCCCGGCCGGTATGGGCGGCAAACATTAAGGTGAATGAATGAGCACCACGACACCAGATCTACACACGCACGAGGAACATAACCCGTTCCATCAGCATCACTTCACCACGATGGAGCAGCAGTTCGATACCGCTAAAATCGGTATTTGGACGTTCCTCGCCACCGAAGTCCTGATGTTCGGCGGGCTCTTCGTCGGCTTCGGTATTTCGCAAGGCAAATTCCCGCAGGAATTCGTCGACGCGCACCACCACCTGCAACGCTGGGCCGGAGCGCTGAACACGGTCGTTCTGCTGTTTTCCAGTTGGACCATGGTGATGGCGGTCAACGCAGCTCAGACCAGCCAACGGGCCAAGATGAAGACCTATCTGTTGCTCACGATTCTGTGCGCATGCGTCTTCATGGGCGTGAAGTATTATGAGTATTCCCACAAGTTCGAAGAAGGTCTGTTGCCGGGCATGTTCTATCAGCCGCAGGTTACTGACACGCTGAAGGCATGCGTGGAAGGTGCTGGCGCAGTACTCACTCCGGCGGGTTGTACCCACGGTTACGCGACCTTCTTCTCGTTCTACTTCATGATGACGGGCCTGCATGGCATCCACATCTTGATCGGCATCGGGCTGCTCCTGTGGCTGTATTTCAAGGCTGACAATTTCTCCAGCTCCTATTACACCCCGGTCGATCTGGTGGGCCTCTACTGGCACATCGTCGATATGATCTGGATCTATCTGTTCCCGTTGTACTACTTGATTTCGTAAAGGGGCCATTCATGAGCGCACACGAACAAAGCCAACATTCACATGGGCACGGCGGCCCCGCGGTCTACACGGCGAACCTGGTGGGTCTGTTGATCCTGACCAGCATCACAGTGGGTGCATCCTACATCAACTTCGGGTCCTCGGCTGCCAATATCACCATCGCGCTGGCCATCGCCACCATGAAAGCCCTGTTGGTTGGAATGTTCTTCATGCATCTTCGATGGGACAAGCCCGTGAACGCGATCATCGCCGTAGCAGGATTCCTGTTCCTCGGTATCTTCCTGATGTTCGATTTGATCGATATCTCCAACCGCCGCGATCCGACTCCGCGCAATCTTCCCGTCATGGTCACACCGACCGCGGTACCGGAGAGCATGAACCCGCTCACCACGCCCGCTCCGAAGCCCTACGTCGCTCCCGCGAAGCCCGCGGAAGGCGAAGCTGAACACGAAGGCCACTAGTAGCCAGTGGAAGCACTCCACCCGGTTGAGGTCCGCGTCCTGGGAGCCCTGCTCGAAAAGGACCTCACTACGCCCGAATACTACCCGCTGACGGTGAACGCGTTGCAGAATGCGTGTAACCAGAAATCGAGCCGGGAGCCCGTCACCGCTTTCGACGAAGCCACCGTTTCACAAGCCCTTGATACGCTGCGCCACCGTGGTCTCGCGACGAAGGTCAGCGGAGCCGGGCATCGAGTCGAAAAGTACGGACATCGTCTGGGCGAGTCCATGAATCTCGGTCGTCGGGAGCTTGCTTTGCTCTGCGTCCTGATGCTACGCGGCCCGCAAACCGTAGGCGAACTCCGCGGGCGTACCGAGCGCATGCACGAATTCTCCGACATGGACGAAGTCGAGCGCGTGCTGGAAACATTGTCTTCCCGCGAGCCTGCGCTTGTAGCGCCCGCAGCTCGCGGCCGCTGGGTGCACCTGTGGCATGAGCCCACCGAAGTTCCCGAACCAGCCGCGTCCGCGCCATCACCCGGTCTGACGCAACGCGTCGAAGCGCTGGAACGAGAAGTAGCTGAACTCCGGCAGCAACTCAGCGACTTACGCCGACAATTCGAGTAACATCAGAGGATCTTATGCACGATCGTCCCCAAGTGAACGTTCGCCGTGTCGATGAATGCGACACCATGGGCGAGTTGCTGACCCACTGCTTCCCGGCATTCGGCGGAGCCTTTCTGCGCCGCATTTACACCATTCTCGATCGCGCGATCGGCATGGGATGTCCGCTCACGCTCTCCGTGGCTGGACCGGTAACCGTCAGCGGCCAGCATCAAGCCTGGCTGATCCCTCTGCTTGAAACCGGCTGGGTGGCGTACCTTTCCACCACCGACGCCGTCTGTTACCACGACGGCCACCGCAGCCTCACCGAACATCGCGACGGACCCATCTTTGAAGTCCCCATCTGGGGTGATGACGGAGCCTTGCGTGACGAACGCACCATCCGCGTCACCGACATGGCGTTCGACGAGGATGTCCTGCTGGATCAGGACAAATTCCTCTCCGCCGTGCTGCAGCGACCGGAATTCCAGCACGCCATGACTGGCACCGAGCTGCGCTACCGCCTGGGAGCCTTTTACGCCGCGCAAGAAAAGGCGGTCCAAGTAAAGAAGGGCCTGCTCGCCACCTGTCATGGCATGGCGATCCCGATCTTCGTCGGAGCTCCGGCCGATGGCAGCGTGTTCCTGAACTCGATGAAGCTGTGGGCCATGAGCCGCGCGGGCATGATTGGCGAGTACAAGTTCGACATCGACCTGCACGCTGAAGTCTACGAAGCGTGTGCCTATCACCGCTGGGGGCTGTTCGATAACGCGGTCCAGGCGTTGGGAACCTTGATCTTGGGCGGCGGCGTCCCCAAGAATTACAACCTGCAACCCGAGCCGGCCCTTGGTCAGGTGCTAGGAATTCCGAACGTACGCGGCTACAACTTCGATGTTCAGATCGTGACCGCGCCCGTGACTGACGGCTCGTTATCCTCCTGTCCGCCGGCGGAAGCCGTCACTTGGGGCAAGGTTGACAAGGACACCTACCAGCAGGCCACAGAGAGCATGCAGGCGGACTACTCGACGCTAATGCCGTTCCTGGTGAAAGCGCTGCTTGAGAATCGCGCGCGTTACGCGAAGATGGCGAACGAGATCGGCGAAGAGGCAACGTTTGCTCAGGAGCCCCACGCCCGAGGGTATCTGCGCCCGCGCGAAGGCTATCGCTTGTTCACGCAGCGGGACGAACTTGTGGGACGCCTCAACAAAGATGTCGCAGCCAATCGCGAATGGCTACTGGATTCGATTCGCTACCTGGTAGCCTGATCGGTTTCGGTCCCCAGTTTGCGGGACAGACTGCGGGCGGTCAGTTGTAGCCCCACCGCCAGCGCAATCCACAACTGCCAGTGCCCGAAGAAGCCCTGCGGTCCGGATTCGCGCGCCACACCTACATCCGTAGCCAACCTCCAGAACGCCAGCACGTAGGCCATGACGCACACGGGCGTGATGAGCGAGGTGGTGGCAATCGCCAACTCCCGGCCTTTTGCCCGGTGGCGTTTCACCAAACGGCCCTGCGGAAATCGTATGTGGAGCGTCATGTAGCTGCTGTATCGAAGTACACCTCTAGGCTAACAAAGAACTCGGCTTTGCCCAGAGACTACTTTAGTCCTCAGGTTACTAGTTCTCTTGGGTGGTCCGCTGGAGTCCAATAAGGGAATGTCTAGGCCTCGACGCTCCAATTTCCCGCTTGGTAGGATGTATACACATCCTCGACCGGTGCGGGAAGCTGAAACGGTCGGGGGCGGCGGTTCATCCTTGAGGAGGGTCGAGTGATGAGGGTGTCGAAAATGGGCCAGCGAGCGATCGGCTGCGGTGCGGCGTTCGTGATGCTGTGTGCAAGTTCGTTTGCACAGGACCTGGCCACGCGAGCTTGGGATCTGGAATCACGGGGCGACGCGGGCGGGGCAGAGCGGATGTTGCGCCAGACAGCAGTTGGTTCCCCGGACAGTGCCGCCGCGCAGCGTGCTTACGCCGAATTTCTGGAACGGCACCGCAGTCCCGAGGCTCGTGCCGCCTACGAAAAACTCGCTGCCGTTCTGGAACGCACCGGGGCCGCGGCCACCGAACGAGCCGCCGTCCAGCGTCGCATCGCCGTGTTGGATCTTCTGAATGGGGATCGCCCGTCGGCCACCCGCCATCTTGCGGACTTCACCGCTGCTGGCGGCACCGGTTTGTCATTCGCCGCCGCTCCGGCCCGGCGCACAGCGCCCGAGTTTATCGAAATCCCCGGACCGCTGCGGTCCTTCTCGCGGATGGCGGCCCTTTCGCCTGACTTGGCTATGGACGAAGTGCTGCCCTCGCTGGCGCGCAACGTCGTAACCAACGGGTACCGCGCGTATTCCGCCAATGACGCGCTGGAGCAAACCGAGTACCTCAGCTTGGTGCTACGTTACTTGTCGCAGGCGCGGGAGCTCGAAAAACTCTCCGGACCGGACAAAGTCATCCGGATCACGCAGTGCGAATCCTCGGAGACTGGCGTGCTGCTACGGGTCATCGGATACCGCATGCGCGGAGCTTGCGGGGCGGACGTGGTGCTCGAAACCATCAACGCTTCCCGTGCGTTTCTGACCACGGATTCCGGCTTTCCGTTAGGGGAATTCGAACTAGCTCTGAGGACCAACCGCCCTTTTGAGCTGGACTACAAACCCACGCGCGTCCCTTTGCTTTACACGCGCGACTACTGGCAGCCCAACCCCGCCAAGGGCGACCGCGCTGAGTTCATCGACTTCTTCATCTCCGATCCTTCGCTCGCGCGCCTCTACGTGGGCATTTCCAAGCTTGATCCTGAGACAGCGGAGATCCTTCGCCAGGCCATGCCGGCTCCACGCTTCAAGTTGTTCGCCCACGTGCTCGATTTCTTTGGAGCCATGTTCCGCATTCGTGATGGCAAGGCGATTGTCCCGGGCGGCGATCGGGCCGAGAAAACTTGGGCGTCGCTGAACGGCGTCTCTCCTGAGAAGGGGTCTGAATTCTTCCAGCGTATGCTCGCGCAAGATGACGGCTGGCTGGCGAGTTACTATGACTCGCTGGCGCGCATCCAAGGCCCGGTGCTCGATTACTTGGCCGACCCGCAACGTCTCGATCGCTTCTATCAAGCGGTCCGAGGTAAGGTAACGACGCCGGGTCCGGCGCGTCCGGTGTTCCGATCTAACACGGACATGTTGCTGCTCACTACGCGCCTACGTTTGGATCCAGACGGCAAGCCCCATCTGCCCGGCGGCATCGAAACGTGGAAACGCCTCTTCATCGATCCGCCAAAAGGCACC
This sequence comes from Bordetella parapertussis, assembly GCA_943328975.2. Lineage (GTDB taxonomy): Bacteria > Acidobacteriota > Terriglobia > Bryobacterales > Bryobacteraceae > Palsa-187. The sequence goes on from CALQCC020000001.1 coordinate 216,249, forward strand.
AAGGCCGACTCGAAGCTGAAGAAGGACGCGGCGAATTGGAAAGAATCCGACCAAGTCATGGAGGCTCTCTTCGGCATGAGCCGCCGCATGGCCGAGAACGAGCACCTGAAGATCTTCATGGCGCTTACCGACGTGGATCGCCGCCGCACGCAACCGTTGAGCGGAGAAGTGATGGAGGCATTGGCTCGGAACTACGCGGAATTGAGTTCGCAGTATTCGCTGCTATCCGAATCGCCGGATCTGAGCGGTCCCAGCATCCTGAAATTTATCACCACGGCCGAACGGGTCGGCAATATCCGCAATCAACCGCGGCGCGCGGACGTAGCCGGTATGATGCAGGGCTTGCTGGGACTGTGGCAAATCTTTGTGCGGCAGGGAACGTTGGTTCCGGCACAGGCGGATGCCTCTTTCGCCGCGATCATCGGTTCCTTCGACGTAACCGAAAGCGACCGCGACCTTTTCGACGCCGGACGCAATGGGTTGCAGGCGCTGCTGAAGGCTACGCGGTCGCCATCGGGTGCGACTTTGCAAGAACGCATGCTCGACCTGCTGGCCGGAACCGCCGCGCCTGCGGGATCGGACGCATATCAGCGTCTGGTTCAGGACCTGATCCGTGTCTTTGAAGCGCAACGTTTGCTGCCCATCGATACGCTCTTTGACCTAGCCGACAATCTGGAAGGCGTCGGCAAGGGCCAGACATTGAACGCAGCGCTCGCTGGGCGTCTGGCGAATCGAGTGTCGGAAATCCAGCTGCCGCAAGGCGACCTGACGCGTGCGGAAAAGAACGCTGGAGCCTTTGGTTACTGGACCGAAAAACACATCGACGATCAACGCAAGATGAACCTGCGTCGCGATATCGAAAAGGCGGGCACCAATGCGAAAGATCTGGCCGATCTGCGCGGTGCGCTGGCGCCCTTCCTGCGCGACACCATCGTCGGCTTCAACTACATGCATTACGCGCCGCCCGGGGCGCAGATCCTACACACCAATCCTTTGTTCGTTCGCAGTCACGATTTCATCGGCATGACCGGCACGGAACAAACCTGGAAGGCCACCAACCTTTACGGAGCGGGTTGGCCGCGCAACGCCGGTGGGCGCTTGGTCGGGTCGTTGTCCGCGCTGCCGTATGCGTTGGCGCAAGCCGAGCAAAATTTCCTGGTGCCGACGCGGGAACAAGCTCTGATCTGGGGCGATCTGGTTCCACAGATGATGTTGACAGCCGTCGTGCCACGCTGGTGGAACGTGTCTCAATCTCAGATTCATTGGGTGGGACTTCACGTTGGCTACGGCGAAACCACATTGTCCGAGGCCGCTCTCAGTCCGTCGATCCGGACCAGTGTTCTCACGGCCCTGGAACCGTATCTTTCTCCACGGCGGCTCAAGACCGTCGAAGAAGCGTTGCTCGCGGCAGATGTTACGACGGCTCGTGACAACGTGATGCCCTCGGAACTTTACCTGCTTGCACGTCGCCTGGCCGCGGCGGACAACGGCAGCGCTACGGCGTCCGAGATTCGGCGCTTGGCTACGGAAGAACCTGCGCTACTTACTGACGCCGCGATCTCTCGCGCGTTCGGAACACCCAAACCGACGCTCAGTAACTCCTACCAACAGGAGTTGCTGAACCTGCGGACCTTTCCCACGTTGATGGGGTATTCCAGCCGCATCCTGGCGGAGAGCTGGGAATCAAACTTGCTGTACTTTGCCGCACTGGCGGATCAGATCCATGCGCAACCCGCGGATATGAACGTGTTGGTGCCGGAATGGACCCAGCGCACATTGGAGCAAATTTTCGCCTCGCATTTGGAGGACTGGCCTGCGCTACTGCGTTCGTTGCGTGTGGTTGGAGAACAAGTCCGTAAACAAGCACAAACCCAAGTAACTGCCCTTGCCACCGGAGGAAACGCACAGTGAATCGCAAATTCTGGATCGGAGCCATCGCTTTGACGCTGGCCGCCGTCACCGTCATCGTAGCCCAGGAGCGCCCGACGTTCCGCGTTAAAGTCGATATGGTGGTGCTCAGCTTCACCGTCACCGACAATCGCGGTCGCTACGTGAACGGATTGAAGCCTGGTGATTTCCGTTTGATGGAAGACGGCATCCCGCAAAAGTTCTCGACCTTCTCTGAGGGCAATCAGCCGCCTGTGGAGATCGCGGCGGATGGAACTTCGAGGCCCATCATCATCGACCCCGCCAAGCCCGACGCCCGTTCTGACGCCTTCGTCGGGACCAACGTTTTCGTGCTGTTCGATACCAGCAACTACATGTACAAGACGTTCGTCTATGCCTCGGATGCCATCGCCGATTTCATTCGTGGTTTGGATCGGGCCGATTCGGTCGCCGTCTATACCTACAGCCGCAACCTGACTCGTTCTTCCTTGCTAGACAAGGACCATAACCAGGCCATCTTCGGTTTGCGTAAAGCTGTCGCAGGGGATGATTCCGCTCTCTATAATGGGCTGTTGCTAACTCTCCGCGATGCGGCCAAGGTCGCCGGACGCAAGGTCGTGATCGTGTTCTCGAACGGTCCGGACAACGCCAGCATGGTGGCTCCGGACGATGTTCGCGCGGTAGCGGAAGACGAAGGCATCCCGATCTACGTGATCTCCACCAACCAGGTTAATAACGATGCGGTGTCGTCGAACGTCTTCAAACGTATCTCGACGTCCACTGGCGGTAAGACCTACTTCGCCAGCACTTGGCAGAAACAAGTGGAGGCCTTCGAGGCCATCCGCGAAGACTTGGGCAATTCCTACACGGTCACTTACTATCCGCAGACCAACCCCAACGAAGGTTTCCGCAAGATCAACGTGGAGTTGCTGACCGACAAGGACAAGAAGTACAAGGTTCAAGCGCGCCCCGGCTATCGACCTCGTAGCGGCTTCTAGCGCGACTTTGGGAATAGCTTGATGGTCACGCCCGCGATGATGGTTCGTCCATACCCGGCTGTCCCATGCACGCGCTCCAATGGAGCTTGGCCTTTGAGCGCTGAGGTGTACATCTCGAATGTCTCGTAATAACTCTTGTCGAAGATATTGTCGGCGGAGAAATTTAGATCCAGCCAGCGGTTCAGCGTGCGGGCAATGCTGAAATCCCACAGCGAGTAACCGGGAACGACCGCTCCTCCGTTGCCCTCGCCGTTCAAACGGTAGTGATTGATGGAGCGCATGCGAAGGGAACCGCTCCACTTCTTCCAATCGGATACTGTCAATGCCGAGTAGACAGTGAAATGCGGAGCCCGGTCAATGTATTCCCGTGGCGACGTGCCGCGGTAAAACGAATTCAGGACTTTCGAGACGCTGCCGTTCCACGATAACCAGTCTGTGATTTGATACGAAGATTTTGCTTCGTAGCCGTAACTCCGGCTCGGATAGGTGAACTCTGTCGTGCCGCTATCCGCTGCGTAGATCGTCTCGAGATTCCGATCGATCCAGAACGCGTCGGTGGCGAACGAATACTTACCGAAGTTGTGGGACGTGCCCACCATGCAGAAATCGGTCTTCGCCGTCAAAGGGCTGTTCGGAGATTCAATCAAGGTCCGTGCGTTTGAGCTGGTGATGGCCCGTCCGTAGTTCGCATAGAGAGTGAACGGAAAATTCAAAACTGGGGTATATGCAAGGTTTAATTTGGGTTGCCATGCGCCACTATTCCGATTCAAACGCGGGTCAGCCAAAATCCGGTTCTGGACGCGATAATCGAACGTGTCGTAGCGCAAGCCTACGTCCACCCGTACTTTGCCTCCAGCCAGCACCAGGTTCTCCTGCCCGTAGAAACCGGTGTTGACGATGTTGGTTTGTGCCCACGTCCGCAGATCCGTGGGCACTCTTCCGATGCGGCCAGCGAGCTTCAAACTAATCTGGTTGCTCAGAACGTTCACACCCGTGAATAGCGTGCCGAAGTTCGTGCCCCAGTTGTGGGGCTTCTGATAGGACACGTTTGTAGCCTCTTGCAATCGCGAATCGTGCTGGATGAATCCATCGCCGGTATCGGGATGGTCCAGATAGAACGTGAAGTTGCTGAAGAGATCAAACAGCAACCGGTTCACCATGCCATCGATCTTGAAGGCACCGCCATCGGCGAAGTTCTTCGTGTAATACCCGGCAAATATCCCTGACTTCGAAGTGTTCCCATCGTTGCCATCCAGGAAGCCGTAGCGATCCAGTTTGCCGGCCTGAATCTGATCCACCGGCAACTGGCCGGCCGCGTAGGAATCATTCGTGGAACCATACACGCGGAAGGTCAATACCTGCGTCGGCGATAGATTGCGCGACCAAGCCCCCGTCAGGTTATTGCGAAGATACTCCAGAGGCCGTTTGTAGGGACCGTCGGTGTAGGAAGACTCCAGTGCGATCTGGCCCCGCGTCTGTTTCCACGTTGGACTGTACGATCCAAACGCACGGCGCGTGTTGAATTGCCCAAACTGCAACCGCCCCGTGACTACCTGTGGCATTTCGGTGCGTGTGGCGATATTGACGACACCCAATCCGCTGAAGTCACCGTACTGCGCGTTGAATGGACCGTTAATCAAGTCCACGTTCTCCACCAGTTCCGGACTCAGCCCCTTGAGCGCTCCCAGGTAGCCATGCGCGTGGCCGCCCGAGACTTGGTTGAGCATGATACCGTCCTGCATCACCTTCAACCCGCCGCCGGTCCCGCCATGATCCAGGTTAAAGCCGAACCTCCGAACCTCCAGCGACTTCCCGCCCCCCGCATGCTGTCCCAAACTGAGACCCGCTCCTAGAGTTTGGAAGACCTGGTCGTCGCGGGTGAACAGCGTCTTATTAAAAACTTCGGCGTCGCGCTGGTCGACTGATGGCTCGGAGATGTGTTCGGTCACCGTGAGCACTTCGGTGGCGCTCGCCAGTTTGCCGAAGGCCAGTTCGATGCTGCTTGTATTCTCTTTGTATTGCTTCAACGGGGTTGCCACCGAGTCAAACCCGTCCGCTTGGGCCACGAGGGAGTAGACGCCCTCGGTTGGCACGTCCAGCACGAAGTTCCCCTGCTCGTCCGTCTTGGTTTCGCTCTTTCGCCGCCCCAGCCCATCGGAGGCCTGAACCGTTGCTCCAGCAACAGACATCCCTTGCGGATCTACCACACGGCCGGCAACAGCGACGTTTGCGGGGACTGCCACTTGGGCGGTTCCGATCACAGAAAACAAGGCGAACACGACAGCGAGTTGAAGCTTCACGCAGCGAGAATAACATGCAGAACCGCTATTCCATTGATTTGAGTGGTCAAACGTAGTCAGTGACCGGCGGTGAACGGGACGTGCACGCCTATGAGCGGGACAGGGGCATCATTTTCATCCCGAACTTCGGGCGGAGCGTAATTTGCGCTTTCCGCTCGACTGGATGCCCATGGACTAGATCGAACTGCCATTGTTGCGCGATAGAGGCCAGTAGCAGGATGCCTTCCATCCCTGCGAATCGTTCTCCGACGCACACACGCGTGCCACCGCCGAACGGGAAGTAGGCAAACTTCGGTCGCGCGTCGTCTGGAGTCAACCAGCGATCGGGCAAGAATCGTGCCGGATCGGGGAACCACCGTGCATCCCTTTGGGTAACGTACGGACTCAAGAGCACAACGCACCCCGTGGGGATCACGTAGCCGCCGAACTCCACCGTCTCCAGCGCTCGGCGCCCTAGCGCCCAAGCGGGTGGGAACATGCGTAGCGCTTCCGAGAACACTGCACTTGTATAGGTCAGGGCGGGGAGGTCGTCCATCGAGGGAGCCCGCCCTTCCAGTACCTTGTCGATCTCGGCCCGCATCTTCGCCTCGGCCTCCGGATTTTGCGATAAAAGATACCAGGCCCACGTCAGAGCGTTCGCCGTTGTCTCGTGACCCGCGAGGAACAGGGTGAGGACTTCGTCGCGTACCAGTTTGTCGCTCATCCCGCCTGCGCCGTCTTCATCCTGAGCCAGGAGCAGCATCGACAGCAGATCTCCCTTGTCTTCTCCACTCGCGCGCCGCTCGGCGATCAACCGATAGATAGTCGCATCCAGTCGAGCACGGGCCGCATGAAACCGCTTCATCATCGGGAGCGGCAGCTTCTCCAGATACTCGGAAAAGGGCAGCAAGATCATGTCGAACAGGCCGAACACGCCGTTTAGAGCATCCGCAATCTCATCCGCCTCGCCTTCCACTTCCGCGCTGAAGAGCGCACGGGACACGATGTCCATGGTCAGCCGCATCATTTCTTGCGACATGTCGATGACCGTTCCAGCGTGCCAGCGTTCGCGGGCCACACACGCTCGCTGCACCATGGTGTTGGCGTAACCCACCAAGCGATCGCGATGAAACGCGGGTTGTACCAACCGACGCTGCCGCAGGTGGAGAGCGCCTTCGCTGGTCAACAAGCCATCGCCCAGCAGCACTCGAGCCCGTTCTAACATTCGGCTCTTCTTGAACTTGTGCTGCTGTGTCACCAGGACCTCACGCACAAAGTCGGGATGATTTAAGAAGTAAACCTGCTGCCCGGCGGTAGGCAGGAACACAACGTCGCCATACTCGCGGGTCATCCGCTGCAGGAACGCCGGAGCATCGTGGCGCAGGGCCGGCATCACCCCGAACAGGGGCCACCCTCGCGGTCCCGGCGGTCGTACTGTGCGTGCACCCGTCACTCTAGTTACACTAAACCACATGTCCCGAACATTTGAAGGAAAAGTCGCCCTGGTCACCGGAGGCAACGCCGGTATCGGACGGGCTACCGCTCTCGCGTTCGCCGCCGAAGGCGCCCGTGTTGCTATCGCCGCACGCCGCGCCTCCGAATCGGAAGAGACTGTGAGGTTGATCGCCGAGGCAGGCGGGGAAGCGATCTTCATTCAAACGGATGTCTCGCAACCAGACCAAGCCGAGCGCATGGTCAAGACCACGGTCGGTCGTTGGGGCCGCCTAGATTGCGCGTTTAACAACGCGGGTGTCATCGGAACTCCATTTGTCTCCACGCCCAACTATGAGCCACAGACATGGGACCAAGTCATCGCGATCAATCTAACCGGCGTCTTTCTTTCGATGAAGTACGAAATTCCGGCGATGCTGGCCAGCGGTGGCGGAGCCATCGTCAATATGTCCTCGGTCGCTGGACAAATCGGAGGACCGGTGGGCATCGCCTACTATGCCTCCAAACACGGCGTGATCGGAGCGACAAAAGCGGCAGCCATCGAATTCTCCTCCAAGGGGATTCGCGTGAACGCGGTGTGCCCGGCGGTGATCGAAACCGAGATGGCGGACGCGTTCCCGCCTGAGTCGCGACCGGCCCTGATCGCCGCGCATCCCATTGGTCGTTTTGGGACTACGGGAGAAGTCGCGCAGTCCGTGCTGTTCCTCTGCTCAGACAAGGCGGCCTTTATTACAGGACACGCCTTGGCCGTTGACGGTGGACTGCTGTCACGCTAGCGCGAGAATACGCAAGAGATAGAGGTTTCTCGCAGAGTCTGTTATCTTAGACAGTTGGGCTCCCCCACAGGGTCATTCCGAGCCCCGAGGTCTCTATGTCCGGACATTCAAAATGGGCGACAATCAAGCATAAGAAGGGCGCTCTTGACGCCAAACGCGGGAAAATTTTCACCCGCCTGATCAAAGAAATCATGATCGCGGCCCGCAACGGCGGCAATCCCGACATGAACCCGCGTTTGCGCACGGCAATTGCGGCGGCGAAAGCCGAGTCCATGCCGGCCGACAATATCAAGCGCGCCATCATGCGTGGTACCGGCGAACTTGAAGGCGCCACCATGGAAGAGTACACCTACGAAGGCTACGGCCCCGGCGGTGCCGCTGTGCTGGTGAACGTAGCGACCGACAACAAGAATCGTACGGTGAGTGAAATCCGTCACGCGTTCGGTAAGTTCGGCGGCAACATGGGCACTGAAGGCAGTGTGTCCTGGATGTTTGAGCGCAAGAGCATCATTGCCATCGACGGCGAAAATGCCAACGAAGACAAGTTGATGGATTTGGTGCTGAATGCCGGCGCGGAAGATCTCCGCAATGAGGGTGGCAACTGGGTTGTGATCTCCGCCCCCGAATCGCATGACGCCGTGGTGGAAGTGCTCCGACAAGCAAACATCCCGACGCTCTCCGCCGAGGTTGGGATGCTGCCGAAGAACTTGACCAAGCTCGAAGGCAAGCAGGCCGCGGGCATGCTCAAGCTCAACGACTTCTTCGAAGAACACGACGACGTGCAGAGCGTGTACTCGAATTTCGACATCGACGAGAGCGAACTCGAAGCGCTTTCGTAAAGGAACCGCTCATGCGGATATTGGGCATCGACTGCGGCACCGAACGCACCGGCTGGGGCGTCATCGAAAGCGATGGCCGCCGTCACAGCGTGGTGGGGCACGGCGTGATCAAGACCAAGACCGCACATCCGTTGGAGTTGCGGTTGCAAACCATCGCTTTGGGCCTGCGTGGCGTGCTGGAAGAGCATCGGCCTGAGTCCGCCGCGGTCGAAGGTGTCTTCTATTCGTTGAACGTGAAAACGGCGCTGAAGCTCGCTCATGTTCGCGGCGTGGCGTTGCTGGTGATCGCCGAAGCTGGCGTCTCTTTCGGCGAATACTCTCCGCTTGAAGTGAAGAGTAGCTTGGTCGGTTACGGGCGGGCCGAAAAGCGTCAGGTGCAACTCATGGTCCGCAATATCACGGGAATGAAGGGCGACTTTGAAACCGAGGACGCTTCTGACGCAGTGGCCGTTGCCATCTGCCACGCAACTTCCGTATCTCAGCCCGCGAGACGTCTGGCAAAGGTGGCCCTGTGAAAACGCTTCTACTGCTCGCGCTATTCGCACTGACGGCAAGTGCCCAGCGCATCGTCTACACGAAGGTGTTCCCGGGGTCGAATCCTGCGTACGTCAAGATCACGATCACTCAAGCTGGAGCGCTCACCTACCAGGAAGAAGCCAACGAGCCGGAACCGGATAAGGTTCAGCTTGACTCTGCTACGACCACGGCGATTTTCGATCTTGCTGCCAAGCTAGACCACTTTAAAGCCAAGATCGAGAGTGGACTCAAGGTCGCCAAAATGGGCGAGAAGACTTATCGCTGGGAGGAAGGAACCTCGGGCAGCGAGGCCAAGTACAACCACACCAACGATGAGAACGCCCGTGCTCTACAGGAGTGGTTTGAACACATCAGTGAGAGCCAGCGCCTGCTCGCCGACCTCGAACGGACCTATAAATACGATCGCCTGGGGGTGAACGAGATTGTGGTGCGGCTCGACGTCGCATGGCAGCAGAAGCACGTTGTGGCACCGGGGCAATTCACTGCCATACTGGACCGGATCGCGAAGAATGAATCGTTGTTGAACATGGCTCGGGACCGCGCCGCGGGTCTAAGCGAAGCGTTCAAAACCGCAGCCAAACTTCCGTGATGATGCGCCTCGCCAGCCTGGTTCTGCTCCTTGCCTGCTTCGGCTGGGCGCAAGAGATTTCGGTGGAAGAGCAGCAGTCCCTGATGCAGGCGCTCTCCGACGGACAAACCAGTTCGATGGATACGATCCGGGCCTTGGAGGGACACCTCGCAAAGTTCCCCAAGTCCATGCAGCGTGGAGAGATTGAACAAGCGCTCGCGAAGGCCGCGTTGGAAGCCGGAGATCTTGACCGTCTCATAAAGTACGGCGAACCTCTACTCAAGCTGCTCCCTGATGACATTGTCTTGCTTGATCGCGTTTCTTACGCTTTGATCTCGAAGGAAGAGAAGTCCGCCGCCGACCGCGGTTACAAATACGCCCGCACTCTGGAAGACCTCCTCGATAAGGGCGGTGTCGATGCAGGTCGGGACGCCGCGCGCAAAACAGACGAGCGAGATCGTGCGATTGCCCGGGCGCTGCTCTATCAAGCCAGAGCGCGTAGTATCACCAACGAGCCCGACGAAGCGGTGCGGCTTGCCGCACGGGCATTTGCTGCGTATCCTAGCGAGGAGGCTGCCCGCGAATGGGCCGACAACTTGAACCGCGCTCGCAAACCCGACGATGCCATCCTGCGTCTGGCTGAGGCGTTCGTTGTCTCCGACGCGCGTAGCAGCGATGCTGCGCGTCTCAATGACCGCATCCTCCTGGGTGAGTGGTACAAGAAGCAACACGGCTCCGAAGCCGGGCTGGGCGAGGTGATCCTCGCGGCTTATGATCGCATGGCAGTAGTGACGGAAACGCGTCGCAAGAAGCTTCTGTCACTGGATCCGAATGCTGCCGCACAGAGCGCCATGGATTTCACTCTCACCAAGCTCGACGGGAAGCAATTCCGCATGGCCACGCTTAAAGGCAACATCGTGGTGATGGATTTCTGGGCTACGTGGTGTGTCCCATGCCGCGTGCAGCACCCTCTTTACGAAACCCTCAAGGAGCGGTTCCCCAAGAGTTCCGGTGTGGTCTTTTTGGAAGTCAACGCAGACGAAGAACGAGCCATTGTGGAGCCCTTTCTCGACGAGCAGAAGTGGGACAAGGATGTCTACTATGAGGACGGTTTGGCGCGCATGCTGAACATCATGAACATCCCGGCTACGATCCTCTTCGATAAATCGGGAAAGCTTGCCAGCCGTATGGATGGCTTCGATCCCAACACCTTCTTAGATCAGATGACATCGCGCATCCAAGCCATGCTGGCGGTCAAATAGCCATGCCTTTCGATCGCATCGTTTGGATCGTCCTCGATAGTGTTGGCATCGGCGAGATGCCAGATGCCGCGCAGTACGGCGATGTAGGGAGTGACACCTTGGGCAACATCGCGCTGCAACGTCCGCTCGCCTTGCCGAATCTGTGCCGCTGGGGACTCGCGAACATACGGCCGTTCCAGGGCCTTGCACCGGCTGCGAACCCCATCGGTGCCTACGGACGCTGCGCGCTCGCTTCACCCGGCAAAGACACGACCACGGGGCATTGGGAGATGGCCGGTATCCATCTCGACCAACCGCTGCCGCTGTTCCCCGACGGCTTCCCGCGCGAACTGATGGGTCGCTTTGAAGATGAGATCGGTCGCAGCACGTTGGGTAACAAAGCTGCGTCCGGGACCGAAATCATCGCGGAACTGGGCGAGGAGCACATGGAGACGGGCTCGCCCATCATCTACACTTCCGCCGATAGCGTGTTCCAGATTGCCGCGCATGAAGACGTGATCCCGCTGTTCGAACTGTACAAGATCTGCGAGCAAGCCCGATCGATGTTGCGCGGTCCCTACGAAGTCGGTCGCGTGATCGCGCGCCCCTTTGAAGGCGAGCCCGGACATTTCAAACGCACCACGAACCGGCGCGACTACGCCACCGCGCCTCCGAAGGGCATGCTGCTGGATCAATTATCAGCCGCGAAGATCGAAGTCTCCACCGTCGGCAAGATCTTCGATGTATTTCTGGGCCGTGGCATCGGGGACCATGTGAAGACCAAGTCCAATGCAGATGGCATGGCGAAAACGCTCGCTACGCTGGCGACGATGGAACGCGGCCTCTTGTGGACGAATTTGGTCGACTTCGATCAAAACTTCGGGCATCGCAATGACGTCGAAGGCTACGCTCGTGCCTTGGAAGAAGCCGACGCCTGGTTGCCACAGCTAGAAGCCAGCCTGGGCGCAAACGATCTGGCGATCCTGACCGCAGATCATGGCTGCGACCCGACCACGCCATCAACCGACCATAGCCGTGAGTATGTGCCGTTGCTGGTATTCGGCAAGAACGCCCGCGCGGGAGTGAATTTAGGCACCCGAGCAACACTCGCCGACATAGGTCAAACCGTGGCGGAAAACTTCGGGGCCCAGATTTCGAAGGGAACTACTTTTTTGTCGGCGCTGGAGCTTTAGCGGCTGCCGCGACAACCGGTTTGGCTGCTGCAGGCACCGCCGCAAGTGTGGGTGCAGGTGTCGGCGCAGCAGGCAAACATTTTCCTGTGCACACCGTCTCGGATACCTTCTGCGCTTCGCCTAACTTGGAGGGATCCGAGGGATTCGGGACGCGTAGGGTGACCGTCTCGATGACGGAGCCATCGGCTGCGACTTTCTTCTCACTTACGCGCTGTTCCTGAAGACGGAGTTTGTCCGCCGCTGTCTGCGTGCTGCCCGTCGCGGCAGGGGTGTAGACATTGGTTTCTGTTACATCGCCACCGGGCCGTTTGGTTGTTGTTGCCACAGTCTGTTTGGCCAGGACCAGCTTCCCGGATGCGTCTAATTCATAAGCGGCAGTGTTTTGGGTAGTCTTCTCGCCCGCGGCTTGCACGCTGGTCTCATTGCGCTGCACTGGACGGAATCGGCCGGAGACATCCGTGCGCTCCACCGTTTCCGTCGTCTGCTGCTTGCCCGTGGGACCCACCGTAACGGTATTCCGTTTCTCTGCGGTCTGGAACGCTTGATTCAATCCAGGCTTATCCAACGTGACGTTGGTAGTGGTGGTTTGCCCGGACACTCGAGTCTCCGTGGTGCGCCGTTCCACCGGACGATAGCCACCATTCAATTCGTTTACCGCTGTTGTTTCCTTGACCAGCTTGCCGCCGCCGGGCAACGGAGTTTCTTCCACCGTCACCCGTTCGGTGCCGGCCGGGCGGCCGGTCGGATCGAATTTCTGGATAGTCCGCTCCACGACTTTGCCATTGGCGTCGTCGCGGACCACGCGTTCGGTGGACTGCTCCAGCGGAACCTGCCGTCCGTTCAAGGATTGCGTTCGTTGGGTGCGTTCCCCCTTGGCCGACTGATCCTGCGTCGCCACTGCCACCCGCCGTCCATTTATGTCCGTCTGGTAGGTGGTGGTCGCCGACTGCCCGTAAAGCGCTGCTGGAATGAGTAGTAACGAGAGAGACCGCATCATCTCTCACTCTAGGCCGTATCCCTCGCGCCAACAATCCGACGAAGACCTTAGTTGGTTCTCCCTTACAATAGGAGAAGCGTGAAGACTTTCTACATTGAGACGTTTGGTTGCCAGATGAACGCCCACGACTCCGAGAAAGTGGTCGGCACCCTCGTTGGGCAAGGTTACGAACAGGTCGGGACGCCCGATGCGGCGGAGTTGGTCTTCTACAACACCTGCAGCATTCGAGATAAAGCGGAGCAAAAAGTCTTCCATCGTCTGGACCAGTTCAAACGCGAAAATAAGGGCAAGACGTTCGCCGTCCTCGGTTGTGTGGCACAACAAGAAGGCGAGAAGATTTTCGAGAAAGCTCCGCACGTGAGCTTGGTCTGCGGTTCGGCGAGCTATAACCAGCTTCCGAACCTTCTGGTGCAGCTCGAAGCCGGGAACAAGCGAGTGACGGGCCTCAGTCTAGATACGGAAGACACCTTCGAGACTCCCTACACTCGCCGCGACAATCCGCATAGAGCGTACCTTACGATCATCGAAGGCTGCGACAAGAAGTGCGCCTATTGCGTAGTCCCGTTCACACGAGGTCCGGAGCGCAGCAGCACCAGCGCCTCTGTTCTGCGTGAAGCCGGCGAACTTGCCCGCGCCGGGTACTCAGAAATCCAACTGCTCGGCCAGAATGTGAACAGCTACCGCGATCCTTCGCCCACGGGCTGGAACTTCGCGCAGCTGCTGGACGGAGTGGGCAAAGTCCCCGGCATCCGCCGTGTGCGCTTCACGACCTCGCATCCGCGCGACTTTACCAAAGAAATCATCGAGGCTATCGACCGCAATCCGAACCTGTGCAATCACGTCCACTTGCCGGTGCAGTCGGGCTCGACAGACGTTCTGCGAGGGATGCAGCGCTCCTACAGCATCGAAGAATACATGCAGCGTATTCAGTGGATGCGAGATGCGGCACGGCCCATCGCCATCAGCACGGACATCATCGTCGGCTTCCCGGGTGAAACGGAAGCCGATTTTGAGCAGACTCTCGCGCTGCTGAGCGAAGTCGAATATGACAACATCTTCAGCTTCAAATACTCGCGTCGGCCCAACACCCCGGCCCTGGCGCTGGAAGATCATATTTCCGAAGAAGAAAAGTCGCGCCGCTTAACAATTGTGCAGGAGCACCAGCGAGCCATTCAGATCCGCCGCAATGCGGCGTACGTCGGCGTGGTCGAGGAATGTATGGTGGAGGGCTTCAACAAAGCCACCGGTCAGTGGATGGGCCGGACCTCGCAGCACAAGATGGTGAACTTTCTGCGCCCGGCATCGGACGAAAATATCACCGGGAAATATTTGGAAGTGCGCGTTACGCGCTCTGGCCCCAACTCTCTTGTTGGTGAGGCCGTTCAGTGATCGATCCCGACACGGAACCGCGACCGTAAGGGAGCGGACAGATAAAGGAATCTATGGAAGTCGAAATGAAAATCCGGGGCCTGATGATCGACCCCACCAACAATATCCCCATCGTGGTCTTGAAGGACGTCGATGGTAACTCCGTGTTGCCCATCTGGGTGGGCATGCCCGAGGCCAACGCCATCGCTCTGGAGATCGCCAAGGAATCCACGGCGCGACCCATGACCCACGACTTGATCCGCAACCTGCTGTTCGGCCTGGAAGCCGGGGTCAAGAAAGTCGTGGTCTGCGACCTCAAGGAAGACACCTACTACGCCACCATTTGGGTCGAACGGGAAGGGAAGCTGATTGCGGTCGATTCCCGCCCCAGCGACGCGCTAGCGATCGCCCTACGCTTAGACTGCCCCATCTACGTCGAGGACTCGGTCCTCAAAACCTCGCGAGCCGCGTCGTTGAACGAACCCGGCAGCACCGAAGAACTTCGCCGGTGGCTGGAAGGCCTGAAGGACGACGATCTCGGCCAATATAAGATGTAGGCACCAATAGAAAAAGGGGACGCCCGAAGGCATCCCCTTTTGTCGTCTCGCGTGAGCTAGACCTACTTGCCCTTGCCCTTCGGTGCGGCCTTGCCTTTGGGAGCAGCTTTCGCTTTACCCTTGGCTGCGCCCGCGGGAGCTACACCCGTCCAGCCCGTCATTTCCTTCTCTTCCATATCGATGGCGAAGGTCATCATGAACGGCTCCTTACTATAGGCCTTGACTGTGCCCTTGAATTCGATCTCTGAGCCGACCGGCATGGTGCCCGGCAGCGCGGGATCGAAGGTCAACTTCGCATCGGCAATATTCGGATCGAACACTGCCACGACAATTTCCTTGGGCGAAGTTTCCGGTGTCATGGAGATGATCTTGCCCTTGAACATGGAAATCGGTTGGCCCGGGGGCAACAAGGCATCCTTGTAGTTACCCGCGAATACCGCGTCCGAATCCGCTCCCGAAAGAGGAGTGCGGATGGCGTCGCGCCAGAACGTTTGTTGCGGGTGAGCCGCGTCATACGCCTGTTGGTTGCCGAACTCCCGGGTGGCGATGGTCTGCGCGTCTTCAATGTTGAAGCCGGCGGGAGGCATCGCGTTGTTCTTGGCGAGTTCCAACACGGCCGGCAAGCCTTCTTCACTGCCGTGATACTGCTTGTAGATGTTGGTCACCGCGGTTTGGAACTGCGTCCGCTGGGCGGGGGGCATCGCGTTTGCTCCCGTGTAGACGGCGGCACGGGCGATGTGGAAGATTGCGCCCGGAACCTTCGTCAGATCTTTGGCCTTCTGATACTGATTGAACTTGGCTTGACCCAAGAAGTACGAGAACTGGGGTTGCGCCGGATCGGCCTGAACAACCTTGGTCAACTCTACCTCCGAGCGAGCATCATCCTTACGCTGGACCCAAATCCATGCGTTGGTGCGTAATGCCAGCGACGTGATGAGCGGCTTATTCTGTGCCCACTGCGCCTCGGTCAGATTGGCCGGCTTGTTGGTGGCCGCGAATACCTTGTCCGTATTGTCCAAAGTGTACTTGGCGACTTCCTCGGCAGTTGCCAGATCCGCAGCGGCTGGCGGCAACGGCGTCGTAATGGTGTAGATCAAACTCAGGATGGTGGTGATCGAATAGTAGTGATTCGGGTTCTTCGCCCGGATCGCTTTGGCTGTATCGAACGCCTTGCGATTGTCCTTCAACTCGCCGTATACGCCGAGATAGAATTCATCTCGCATCTGCCACATCTCGCTGTCGGGATTCGCTTGCTTCCATTTATCCAGCGCAGCGAGGCGAGCCTTGCCGTCGCCGGCCTTGGTATACGCGTCAGCTAGGTCGTACTCTGCCCGGTCTTTCCACTGGGGACCTTTGGCCGGATCGGCCGGGGCCTGTTGCGCCGGTAAGACCCACCCCAAACTCAGGCCGAACCCGAGTGCAGTGATCATCATCAAGATTCGATTCTTTGGTTTCACCACAAACCTCCAATAGGCGTTACGAGTACTGGTCTACTCACTCCGGCAGGCCGGATAGACACACTCAGGGGAGTATACCGAACCCGCGCAGCTGCCGCAAGGTCCGAACAGCATCCCCGATTAGCTTCCAGCATACAACTAATCCCTGGATCATTGGACGCCACCAACGGTCCACGGGTTCCATACCCTCTCTAGTACGGCCGTAATTGGTGTCAGACACCTTAACTCCTCAATTCGCGTATCCTGTACGAATGCCTTCCCGCTGGATCGACCTCGCGGTCATCGCCGCCTACCTGGCTGGCATCACGTGGTTCGGAGCCCGTTTCCGCAACACACAGCACTCCTTGAAGGACTACTTCCTGGGCGGTCGCAACGCACCGTGGTGGGCGATCGCACTTTCCATCGTGTCAGCGGAAACCAGTACGCTCACGGTCATCGGGACACCCGCGCTCTCCTTTACCGGTAATTTTGGATTCTTGCAGGTAGTCTTCGGTTACCTCCTGGCGCGCATCGTCATCTCGACGCTCTTTCTGCCCGCCTACTTCCGGGGCGAGATGTACACCGCCTACCAACTTATGGATGTGCGCTTTGGGCCGCGCATCCGCAAACTCACGGCCGGCACCTTTCTGATCCTGCGAGCACTGGCCGAGGGCGTTCGGGTATTCGCTATCTCCATCGTGATTTCCATCGTGCTGGGCACAGGGGAGATGACCAGCATCGTCTTTATCATGATTCTGACGTTGGTCTATACCTATGAGGGTGGGATGACTGCCGTCATCTGGACCGACGTCGTTCAGATGGTTTTGTACGTCTTCGGAGCCGGGGTCAGTCTGTGGGCGCTGCTCCACCAGATCCCCGGCGGTTGGAGCCACGTTGTGGATGTGGCCGGCCCACTCAACAAGTTCCAGATCTTCGACTTTCGCTTGGGCCCACCTGCCGAATTCTTCGCTCGCACTTATAGCTTCTGGGGCGGTGTAATCGGCGGTTGCTTCCTGACAACGGCCAGCCATGGGACCGAGCAATTGATTGTTCAACGCCTACTTTCCGCCGGTAGTGAACGCCAAAGCAGGGCCGCACTGCTGTCGAGTTGGGTGGTGATCTGCATTCAATTCACGCTATTCCTGATTGTCGGTGTTTGCCTCTTTACCTTGTATCAGGATCGAGGCATGCAACGTCCGGCAGTTACCGACAGTATTTATCCCCGCTTTATTTGGGAGCAGCTACCAACGGGTGTCTCGGGATTGGTGATAGCGGCCATTCTAGCTGCGGCAATGTCGAATTTAAGCGCCGCATTGAACGCGCTTGCATCTACAACTGTAATGGACCTTTGGCGCCCATTTGTGGGGAATAGTACTGTGACCGAGGAGGCGACTTGGCTGCGCCGGGCCCGTCTAGCTACTGTGTTTTGGGGAACAGTCTTACTCGGAGTAGCTTTATTGGCTCGTAATTGGGGTGGCGTATTGGAAGCAGGCTTGGGAATTGCCTCCATCATTTATGGATCGCTGCTAGGTGTCTTTCTGCTTGGCCTGCTTACTCGCCGTGCGAATGAGATGGGCGCAATGATCGGAATGTGTGTTGGTTTGGCGGTCACTCTTTATGTTCGTTTTTATACGCCCGTGGCATGGACCTGGTATATCTTACTCGGTACTGGTATCACATTCGGGATAGGTTGGATAGCGTCTTACATTGACGTAGTGCAGTCTGAAGCTGTAATGAAGACGAAGCCGCGGGCGTGATATTTGTTGTAGCAGGAGTCTTGAAATACGGGGGCAATAGGCGTAAAATTGTAAAATCGGAGGCCGATGTTGTGGCAAAACTAGGAGTGTCTACGCTGAGCTCTGAGGGGATTGGAAGGGGATTTTCATGGACGTACTCAAAATACTTGCGGACCTCCGCCGTGAGCGGGAGCGGATCGAAGAAGCGATCTTGACGTTGGAACGATTGGCCGCGGGTGCAGGCCGCCGTCGCGGCAGACCCCCAGCATGGATGTCGCAATTGAAGCCATCAGAGGGAAAAGGGCCGGAGACGAAACGTCGCGGTCGCCCCCCGGGCAGCAAGAACAAGGCCAAGGATTCGGCCAACTCGTAACAGGTATTGATGGTGCCCCGAGCTCACGCTCGGGGCATTCTTTTTTAGCGGCGACTGCGAGTGTTGGTAGGTAGTTCGACACTATCTTGCCGCACCACCGTTGGTGCGGAAGGCCGGAACACAAAGAGGAATACATCGGTGCTGCTGTCCGCTGGTGGAGCAGCTTGGCCAGTAAGAAACACGTTCCCGAACGATTGTCCGGTGACATAGACATTTCCCGCCGAGTCCACTTCAATCCCCTGTACAACCTGGAAGCCCGGACCCGTCACAAAGCTGGAATACACAAGGGCCTTTTCAGGCGTTTCGATGGTGTCGATGATTGCAACAAATCCGTCTGTTCCACCAAGTGCGGAGGTTGGACGCAGAGCATCCACCGTTTTTAGATCGCGCGAGAGTGTGTACCCGCCAATGTAGTAGCGGCCTGACGGACCGATGCGCATGTCGATGATGACGTCGCCATCGTTCCCGCCGAAGAAGGTGGAGTAGACCAAAGCCTGCGCAGGATTTGTTTTGGTTAAGTCCAAAATAGTTAGGGTCGCGTCACCGGAACCCGCCTGGCGAGGCTGCATCGCAAGCGCCGAGACGGGGTAGTCGTCGGATAAAGAGAAGCCACCGAGCGCCACACGGCCTTGTCCATCGAGTAACACCTTCCATGCCTGATCGATGCCACTGCCGCCCACAAAGGTGGAATACTCCGTCTTTGCGCCCAACAGGTCGAGCTTAGTGACGAACGCGTCGCTGCCGCCTCGGTAGACGGTCTGGTAGGCTCCCGGGGTAGCCGGGAAATCGTAAGAGAATGTAACGCCCGCGACATAAACTTTGCCCGCGGCATCGACTGCAATGGAGCGCGGTTGATCGAAGAATGATCCGCCTAGATAAGTGCTGGCAAGCAGCGAATCCGCGCCGCTCTTGTTCACGTCGAACGCTGCCACCCAACCGTCGTACCCGTTGAATCGCTGAGCCTGTTGAGCGTTCTTTACCGGGAAGTCGGTGCCGTTGGTGAAACCTGTGATGTAGACTTTGCCGGGAGTGCCCAGTGCGATCGCCGTCGGTTCTTCGTTGCCTGTGCCGCCGAAGAATGTCGCATACTTTAGCCCGGATTCCCCAGGAAGATTCGTATCGAGCGCGGCCAGGAACATCTTGCGCGTTTCCCCGTTGGTGGTGGCGTAAGCGTTCGTGGTGACGGGGAAGAAGAAGTCGTCGGTGATGCCCGTGAGATAGAACACGCCATTCGCATCTACCGCCGCGGCACGCAGCGAATCCCCGAACATGCCGCCAAAATAGCCGGAGTAGGTGATGACTTCGTCCTGCGTACCCAGCGGATTCAGCTTGGTGGTGAACACATGGGGGTTCGGCGACAGCAAGAAGCCGCTATAGGCGGTCCCAACCAGCGGGAAGTTATTCGATGAAGTGAAGCCAGCGATGTAGATGGAGCCGTTCTTATCCTGCGAAATGCTCAGCGGACCTTCTGCTCCACCACCGGCGAGATACGCGGTGAAGAGCATTTGCGGGTCGATCACTAACTTGCGGGATTCGTCGTAGTTGCCTAGGCGGATTGAATAGTTGCCGTCGTCCTCGCGGTAATAAGAAGACGCCACGGTGACCACTTCGCCCGAGGCTTTGCGCTGGTACGTGACAGGAGCCTTTTGCGTCACATCGCCGTTCGACATCGTCAAGACCAACGAACCGTCTTGGGCTACGTGGGAGCTTTTCGCGCCATCAAACTGCATGCGGATCAGGGAAGGATCGGCGCCAGGGGCCAGTTCGAAATCGTATTCCAAGCTCTGTCCCAAACCGTAATAGAGTACATCGATGCCTGGGTACACACCCGCGCGGCGCAATTTCAGGTACGCGTCGGTGGAATAGGTCCCTTCGCTGCCAAAGTGATTGCTGGGTGTGGCGGACTTCTTTTCGCCCACGAACGGGGCGTCGGGGTTGCCACCCACGAATTGCAGACGCAGTGCTTCCTTGCCTAGAACGACCGCGGTCCATTCTTTGCCCACGCCGACCCCGAAGCCTAGACTACGAGCGACCCACGCCCGGCTAGATTCCTGCTCAAAGCGCAGCGGTATCTTTTGAATGACGGAGGCATCGGGAGCGGCAAATACGCTCCCCGCCAAAATGGCAAGGCAAACAGGCAGACGCATTGATTTTAAGAGAGAACCCCTAGTAAGAGAAGCACGCAAACAGCCAATCACTAGGGTAGCATGGAGGCTTGACCCGTTCTCCGTTCCGCGTCTTGCTGCTAGCGTTGGTTTGCACCTACGCTTTCTTCTTTGAATACTTGCCGCCCGTGCGACAGGTACACATCCCCTATGACCTGGAAGGCTACCACCTGCCGCTGGCCGACTATGCGTTTCAACAGTTAAAGCAGGGCCGCTGGCCGCAATGGGACCCGAGCATCTACTCCGGCATGAGTTTTGCGGCGAATGTCCAGGCCGCGCTCTACTACCCGGGCACGTGGCTGATGTTCCTGGCGACGTGGGGTCGGGAGCGGCTGTCGTATCAATCCCTGGAAGATTTGAACCTGTTGCATGTGCCACTGGCGTTCACACTGTGTTTCGTTTGGCTACGCGCGAAGCGGCTGTCGGACATGGCGGCAGTGTTGGGCGCAATGGTTTATGCCTACAGCGGGTACATGTGTTTGCAGCTGCAGCACTTCGGGTTGATCGTGGCGTACACGTGGATTCCCTTGGCATTGCTGGGCGTGGACGAGGCGTCGGAGCGGCGGTCTGTTGGGCCGATGTGGAAAGTGGCTGTGGCGTCGGCGCTGGCGTTCCTGGGAGGATATCCGCCGACGTGGTTGGTGCTGGCGACGGTGGTCGGTGTGTATGCGTTGGCGAGTCCGGGTCGGTGGCGGAATGCTGCGGGTGTCATCGGCGCACTGGTTTTCTCGCTCGCGCTTTGCGGGGCGCAGATCCTGCCGACTTGGGAGGCGACGCATTTCCGTGAGCCGGAGTTGCGTTACGGAACGGGCATTAAGGATCCGATGTTCTACCTCTCGTATGTGGTTCCGAACTACTTCGACTTTGGGCTGAACGTGCCCGTGATGACCAACGTCGGCAAGGAGTATTTGTATCTGGGCGCGCCGGGGATCCTGGGTGTGCTGCTCGCACTGTGGTCGCGGCGATGGCAGGCGATCATACCGGCGCTCGCGGTGGTCGCGGTGAGTCTGATTGTCGTGATCAATCCGTGGGCGATTGTGTGGGACTCGATCAAGTTCTCATCGTTACTGGCGGATATCGTGCGGTCGGCGTATTTCCTTGCGGGTGTGACGCCGGGGTTGGCGTTGTTGGCTGCCATTGGGCTGGATGCGTTCTTGCAGCGAGAGTCTACCGTGCCTGCGTGGTTGCCGAAGGTTGCTGTGGTCGCGATGGTGGCGTGGGCTGCGAGTGAGTTACTGCGCTGGTCGGGCAAGGGATTTTCGGCTGGGCCCGCGGCGTTGATCGATCCGTTGATCACGCTGCTCACGTTTGCGGTTGCGCTGGTTGCGTATCGTGCAGAGAGGAAGGTGTGGCTGGGGTTTGCGCTGCTGCTGTTTGTTGCGGTCGACTACAAGGTGTTCGGCACCAGTTCGCGCGTTAATGCGAGTCCGGGGCAGGGGACCATCTATTCTTCAACCGACTTCGGGGCGATGAACAAGCAGGCTTACGGTCGAACGCGGAGTTACCCGGACAACCGGGTGTTACTACATGAGCTCGGGCCCATGCCGTCTGTCCTGCGGCATGTGGGGTGGAAGTCGCCGCAGGGGTTCGATCCGTTCTTGAGCACTTCTTATCGGGAACTCATCACGCGGGACGGAGTTTGGAACAGCGATCGAGATCTGATCTTGGATCCGATGAAGCTCGATGCGATGCAGCTCTACGGCGTGCGGTTCGTCATGACGGGCGAGGCTGGGTCGAAGTATAAGGATTTGATGGAGCATCCTCGCTATCGCATGGTGGGAGCGAACGACTCTTATTACAAGGTGTTCGAGTACTTGGATGCGAAGCCGATCTACGGGTTCACCGGGACAGTAGCGGTGCAGCGGCGCGATCCGGAGCATCGGGTGTTGCGGGTGCGATCGGACCAGGGCGGGTTGTTCACGTTCGCCGAGCAAGCGTATCCGGGGTGGAGTGCGACGGTGGACGGTAAGCCTGTGCCCATCGAGAAGTGGGAGATCGCGTTCCAGGCCGTGCGCGTTCCTGCGGGGGCGCACACGGTAGAGTTCGTGTATCACGAGCGACTGCTGAACGCGGGGATCGGCGTATCGCTGTTGTCGCTCGCGTTGCTGGCTTGGTGGATCCGGTCTAGTTCAAAAAGTACTGGTAGTAGAGCGAATCCCGCTGTTTCGGGATGAAGCCGGCGTCGCGGATCAGACGGCGGAGCTCTTCTTCGCTGGCTTGGTGATGCGTGCCTGCCGCGCTGACTACGTTCTCTTCGATCATGATGCTGCCGACGTCATTGCCGCCGAAGCGGAGACCGACTTGGCAGGTCTTGAGGCCCGGGGTCACCCAGCTCGACTGGATGTTCGTAATATTTTCGAAGTAGAGGCGCGAGAGCGCTAGCATCTTCAAATACTCCACCGACGTCGCTTCTTCTTTCACGAAGCGGCCGAGCGAAGTGAGTTCGCGCTGGAAGGCCCAGGGGATGAAGGCGGTGAAGCCTCCGGTATCCTCTTGAATCTGGCGAATGATGTCGAAGTGGTTCATGCGCTGCTCAATGGTTTCGCCGGTGCCGAACATCATGGTCGCGGTGGTGCGCATCCCGAGTTCGTGACAAGTGCGATGCACGTCGATCCATTCCTGCGTGCCACACTTCAGGCGGCTGATGCGATGGCGCACGTCTTCATCGAGGATCTCGGCTCCGCCGCCGGGCAGCGAATCAAGGCCGGCATCGCGCAGGCGGGCGATGGTGTCGCGTAGGGTGAGGCCACTGACTTCGGCAATGTTCACGATCTCCGGTGCGGAGAAGCAATGGCACCAGATGTCGAAGTTCTTCTTGATATTGCGCAGCAGATCTTCATACCACTCGATCTTGAGGTCCGGGTGGAGGCCGCCTTGCATGAGGATCCCGGTGCCGCCGAGGTCGATGGTCTCCTGGATCTTCTGGAAGATGACTTCCTGCGGCAACACGTAACCTTCCTTGTGGCCCATGGGGCGATAGAAGGCGCAAAAGCTGCAGTATTCGGTGCAGAAGTTGGTGTAGTTGATATTGCGATCGATGATGTAGCTGACGATGTTGTCGGGGTGCAGCTTGCGGCGCACCGCGTCGGCGGCCATGCCGAGGCCGATCAGGTCTGTGCTGTGAAATAGGTCGATTGCTTCTGCGCGGGAGATCATACGGTTCCTCCTGAGATGGTAACGCGATCCAGTGCTAATGCGAGGTCGAGGTAGCGGCGCATGCCTTCGTAGTCGCGCTCGCCCAGTTCGAAGACGATGTGTTTGGTGAGATAGTCGCGGGTCAATTGTTCGCTGATGCCGCGGATGGGGGACTGCTCGCGGACGATGTCGTCCATGTGGTCGAGGCCGTAGCGGCAGGATTCTTTAAAGGCCTGTAAATAGGGCTCGCGGATGAGTTCCTTGCGGGCGCTCCACACGGCGAAAACCATGGGGAGGCCGGTCATGTTGACCCATTCGGCGCCCAGGTCGAGGCAGGCGTAGGGGATGGTGGCGGGGTCGATCAGCAACGCCGGGTCGCCGATGATGAGCGCGGCGTCGGCCTGGGCGAGCATGGCTTCCATGTCGGCGACCTGCGCGAAGACTCGGGGCGTGGCTCCGTAGCGTTCGGCTAGGATCACGCGCGAGAGCATGACGGAGGTGCGCGAGCCTGTGTCGACCGCTAGCGTTTTGATCTGCGCGTAGGGGACTTTCGAAATGAGAAGGATGGTGCGGACGGGTCCATGGCAGGCGATGCCGGTGCCCGGAAAATAGTCGAGCTGCTGGCGCGCCGTTTCGATGACCGGCAGAATTCCGATGTCGGCTTCGCCGGACGCCATCTGCTGCGCACACAGCGAAGGCAGCGCAAAGCGGAGATCGAAGACGTCGCGAAGTGCGGGGTCAGGAGAGTGGGTGAAGCCCCAGACCAACGGCACCGTATTGAGATAGCTGACCGCGCAGACGCGGGGTTGTGTGGGTTGCAAGCCTATATTTTATCATTCGGCGGCGGAGGGGAAATACTTTCACGCTAAGGCGCGAAGATTCGCAAAGGCGGATACGAACTAGGCGCCGAAGCGTTTGGCTGCCAGGGCTCGGGCTTTGGCGGCTTCTGCCGCGCGGTTCTTGGGTGGGGCGGTGGTGTCTAGCGATTGGAGGAGCCGCGCGGAGATGGCGGCGACTTCCTCGACTGCGGCTTGGAAGATGTCTTCGTTGGCCCGCGAAGGCTGGTTGAAGCCCGAGATCTTGCGCACGAATTGGAGCGAGGCGGCGTGGATCTCAGCGTCGGTGACGGGCGGGTCGAAGTTGAAGAGGGTCTTGATGTTTCGGCACATGGGGCTTGGCTTCTGTGACGCTGTCGATGATAACATTTGGGAGCAGCCACGAAGATAACGGTGCAACTATTCCGCGGGACGTCAATTATCGTTTCGGTATTTCTAGCGTTACATCAGAGCTGAAGTCGCCAACTAGACGGATGTCGGTGAGCGTCCGAATATCGACTATGCGATTAAACAAAATTGCTCCACTGGTCCCGCAGAAGAGGGAATATGTCCCGAGTGGGACGCGTTGGAATGAAAACGATCCGTCTGTTTGTACCGTTGTTACAAATTGTTCGTTCAGGTAGATCGCATTTAACCTGCACTCGATATCTTTGCCAGGGACTGCTTTCAGCCGCCCCTGAATGGTCGTCGATAGCGTGCCGCCTTCCATCGCGCCGAAACTGAGTCCAATCGGATAAGTCTCTTTTTGCCACCGAACTTCAATCTGCCCATCGAAGCCCATCTCCCGATGGTGTCCCGCGTTTAGTTGAAGGTCAACACGGCGGGCAGATTCATCTTACGCCACTTTGGGTTGCGGAGTGGCGTTGGAAACAGGCGAACGGCCAAGGATATTGGCCAAGGCCCAGAGGTCACGATGACCATCGAGCTTGCGGAA
>CALQCC020000002.1 GCA_943328975.2 Bordetella parapertussis
CGCCAACTCCGCCGCTGTGCGGCCCGCTTCCATCTGCTTCACCACTGTCAGGATCTGCTCATCGCTGAGCCTCTGCTTGGGCATCTGTTTTCCTCTTTCTTCGTCCGAAATCGTATCTAACTTCGGACGGAAAATGGGGATCAGGTCAAAACGCACATTACTACTAACTCTCTTGGCTGTGTTCGCCAGCTGGCAGGCATTTGCGCAGGCGCCGGCAGCCCCGGCCCCTGAAGCTCCTTCCGCTCCTGCGGCTCCCGCGCCCAAGGCGATCACGGTAGACGACCTGAAAGCGGTGGAGGCTCCCAAGGCCGAAGTCCGGGCCGAAGGCGACACCGGCGGTTCAACGACAGGCACCGTCGCGGACATCGCCGTGAGCGATGCTAAAGCCGGACTGACCCTGGCCGACGTATTGAACCAGATTGGCCAGAACAAGATCGCCGTCAACTTCGTGTGGACACTGATCTGTGGATTCATGGTCATGTTCATGCAGGCCGGCTTCGCGATCGTGGAAACCGGATTGTGCCGGGCTAAGAATGCGAACCACACCATGATGATGAACTTCATGGTCTACGGCGCTGGGATGTTGGCCTATTGGGTGATCGGGTTCGCCATACAAATGGGCGGAGCCGGAGCCTTCGCCAACTTGGGAGGAACGCCCACGCTTACCTCCGAGTTCACCGCGACCATATTCGGCAAGACGATGGGCTTCTGGGGATCGAAAGGTATGTTCCTGAGCGGCCACTACGACGTCAGCGTGCTCGTGATGTTCCTGTTCCAGATGGTCTTCATGGACACCACGCTGACGATCGTCACCGGTACTGCGGCCGAACGCTGGAAGTTCTCAGCCTTCTTGTGGTGCTCGATTCTGATGGGCGCGTTCACTTACCCGCTGTTCGCCAATTGGGCGTGGGGCGGCGGCTTCCTGGCCACCCTGGGCTCGAACTTCGGTTTGGGACATGGATACGTGGACTTCGCTGGATCGGGTGTCGTCCACGCGGTGGGCGGATTGAGCGCTCTGGGTATGGGTATGTTGATCGGACCGCGCATCGGCAAGTTCACCCGCGAGGGTAAACCGCTCGCGATGCCGGGTCATGACATCACCATGGTGCTCACCGGTTGCTTCATCCTGGCGTTTGGATGGTTCGGATTCAACCCTGGTTCCACGCTGGGCGCGTCGGGCAACGGCAACCTGCGCATCAGCTCCGTGGCGGTCGACACGATGCTGGCAGGTATGGCCGGCGGCTTCGCGGCGATGTTCTACATGTGGATACGCTACGGCAAGCCGGACGCTTCCATGAGCGGTAACGGACTGCTGGCCGGTCTGGTCGCGATCACTGCCCCTAGCGGCTTCGTCAGTACGACTAGTTCCGTCATCATCGGCTTGATCGCGGGCGTGCTGGTGTGTCTCTCAGTGGAGTTTGTCGAGAAGATTTTGAAGATCGACGATCCAGTGGGCGCCATCTCGGTTCACGGTGCGGGTGGCCTCTTCGGTGTGATTTCGGTAGGCCTTTTCGCAGACGGTCGTAGTAACTACGGCGGCTCTTGGAACGGCGTTCCGGGAGCGGTGACCGGTCTCTTCTACGGCGATGCAGGCCAGTTAGTGGCGCAGTTGATCGGTGTCTCCACGCTGATCGGTGTCGTGTTCACCATCAACTTCCTGTTCAGCCTGCTGGTGGACATGGTGGTTGGGCAGCGCGTCTCGGCTGAAGTCGAACTGCAGGGCCTCGACATTCCTGAAATGGGAGCTGTCGCGTATCCTGAGTTCGAAATCAAGACCATGTAAGGTTGCTATGACAGCTGAACTAACACCCATCAACAATACGAGTCCGGCGCCCCTAAGCGCCGGGCTCCCCTTGATTCCCTGGCGGGACCCTCACACGGTCCCGCTAGAACAGCGGAAGGCCGTCATTCGCAATCTGGAGCAAGCTTGCGCCGAGAATCCGGAGTCGGCCGATCTGCGAACTTGTCTGGCGATGGTTCACGCGGTGAACTATGACGCCTACAAATCGTTGGACGCCTTGCAAGATGCGCTGAACATCAATCCCAACCATTTCTTTGCTCAGCTCAAACTAGCGGAGCTATGGTATCGGTTGCGGGCGCTGCCGAAGGCCGAAGAAGAAGGCATCAAGGCGCTGAATCTGGCGTCGAATGCGAGTGAGTATCAAATGGCCCGCGCGCAGTTGCAGGAGATCCGGAAACTGATCAACAACTCTTTCGCGCGGCCGACGTGGGATACTCCGATGTTACGTCCGGCATTGGCCGTGGCGGCAGCGTTGGTGGTCGCAGGAGGGATTGGATTATGGCTATGAAGAAAGCTGCCGCAAGATGGCGTGAATTCGGTGCTGCCGCGTTCATGGCGTTCACCTTCATTTTCATCGGCGCGCCGATCGTGCCTATGGTGGCAGGCATCGCGTTGGTGGGCCTGTGGAACCTCTACGCGTATCGCCGTGATCAAGCGGCGCTCCACCGCAGCTAGCTAGCTCGGCCCCGGAGGGCGTAACGTTATTTAACCGCCTCTTGCGGTCAGGACATCGGATGTTTGTTCCAGCTCTTTTATTCTTCGACGCATCTCCGGAGTCCCTCAAGGTTCCGCTGGCGATGCTCACGATCTTCGCCACCGCCAAGCTGCTCGCCGAACTCTTTGAGCGGCTGGGTCAGCCCGGAATCGTGGGCGAAATTCTCGCTGGCGTTCTCATCGGACCCAGCGCCCTCGGTTGGATCGCCCCCAATGAATTGCTTTCTTCGCTCTCCGATATCGGCGTCATGTTCCTGTTGTTCCGCGTCGGCCTTGAGGTCAAGCCAGCGGAGCTATTGAAGCTGGGCGGCACCGCCACGATCGTGGCATGCTGTGGAGTCATTGTTCCTTTCCTGATGGGCTGGGGGTTGCTGGTGTGGTGGGGACAACCTAGCATTGAAGCTATCTTCGTCGGCGCGGCCATGGTTGCCACCAGCGTCGGCATCACGGCGCAGGTGCTCTCATCCAAAGGCCTGCTGCAGGAACGTGCCAGTCAAATCATACTTGCTGCCGCTGTGATCGATGACGTCTTGGGGTTGCTGGTTCTGGCCTCGGTTAGCGCTATGGCCAAGGGCCAGGTCAACGTGTTGGAGATCTCGCTTACCGTCGGCCTCGCAGTTGTCTTCGTGCTACTGATTGCCACGATGGGCAATCGAGCCGTGGGCAAAGTGATGCCTCGTATTCAGGAAAGCATGCAGGTAGCAGAAGCGGAATTCGCGCTGGCGATCATCCTGTTGCTTGCGCTTTCCGTGCTAGCGGTCTATGTCGGCGTCGCCGCCATCGTGGGAGCGTTCTTCGCCGGCATGGCCTTGTCCGGAACCGTCGGCCAACGCGTACACGACCTATCTCACGGAGCCAGTGAATTGCTGGTCCCGTTCTTTCTGGCCGGGATCGGCTTACATGTCGACCTCAGCGCCTTCCATGATAGTTCGATGATCCTGCTGGCCGTGATCTTGTTGTTTCTTGCCTGCATATCCAAGTTCGTCGGCTGCGGACTCAGCGCGTTGCCGCTGGGCAAGTCGGATGCTTTCAAGATCGGTGTCGGGATGATCCCCCGAGGCGAGGTCGGCATGGTGGTTGCGCAAATCGGCCTGACGATGGGAGTGATCTCGCAGAACATCTATGGCGTGGTTGTGTTCATGGCTGTGGCGACAACATTGGTGGCTCCGCCGCTACTCAAGATTGCGTTTGCCGACGTGAAACCTGTGATCGTTCCAGAAGGCGTGGAAGCCTGAGTGGACGCTACTCCGCGATCAAATTGATCTGACCGACACCACCCTTCACATCCAGGTGAATCTTGACGGGGGAGTTTTCCTGCGCCGGGTTGATCCAGCGTCCGTTGCGTTGTTCCAGCCCCGTGACTTTCACTTCCCCAATGCCGCCTTGGGCCGTCGCGTCGATGCCAACTCCCTTGGGAAGATATACGGTTGCCTCGCCCACGCCGCCCTTGATGCGGACGTCGTAACTGCGCTTTGGATTGCCGCGTAGATCCATCTTCACTTCGCCGGCACCGATCTTGAGTTCTACGTTGCGTAGATTCATGCTGCCTAGATTCATCTTCGCCTCACCCGCTCCCAGCCTGGTTACGACGTCCATGAGGACGCCGTCGTTGAGCCTTACATCCCAGCGGTATTCGGAATTCCCCAGGCTCGCCCCACTCTCTGGTTGCGCGATCACCAAGTCGCCACGGACGCCGGTGGAGTGATACTCCACGGTCGGCTTCCACGTCGGCACGTTGAAAGTGAAGTCCGCTTCGGCCAGTTTCGAGGAACCGCCTCCGACGTTAAGTTCGCCGGCGCCCATGCGAAGTTCTACGCGTGTGAGTTCGGACTTGTCCAAGTCGAAGTGCGCCGATTCGTGCTGCGTGGGGCCGGTACGGGCCGCGTCGCAACCAGTAAACAGAAGAGTGACCGCAAGGAGTCCAGCAAAGTTCTTCATGGACAGAGGATACGCGAACCGGCGGCAGAATGTTCCGCGAAAGTGAGGAAGGAAGCCGGACCGGCGGGGCAGCTGTTACGCCACCCCGCAAGCGGCACCGTTGTCAGGGGTCGGAGGTCGATGACCTACCAATCCATTCATCGGGAAAGAAGCCGGGTCGCACTATAGCGTAAGGTGAAGTTGTCTAGGGACTTACGGCGGGTACTTAGGAGCTTCTAGCACGCCCCGTTATAATAAAGGCCATGTCGAGTCTCGCCCCAGATGCCTCTGTGATCGCCCGCTATGAGCCGGTAATTGGACTGGAAGTTCACTGTCAGCTGGCCACGCGCACCAAGATTTTCTGCGGCTGCGCGACTGGTTTCGGGGCTGCGCCGAACACCAACGTTTGCCCCGTGTGCCTTGGATTACCCGGTGCGCTGCCGGTGCTGAATCGTCAAGCGGTGGAGTTCGCCATCCAAGCGGCGTTGGCGTTGAACTGCCGCGTGAATCCTGTGTCGGTTTTTTCGCGCAAGAACTACTTCTATCCGGACCTGCCCAAGGGCTATCAAATTTCGCAGTACGACAAACCGTTGGCGGAGCATGGATACGTCGACATAGAAGTAAACGGCGTGAAGAAGCGCATCGGCATCACGCGCATTCACATGGAAGACGACGCCGGTAAGAGCATCCACGACGGGTTCAAGGATTCGGACCGCTACACCTACGTCGATCTGAATCGCACGGGCACTCCGCTGATTGAAATTGTGAGCGAGCCGGATATTCGTAGTGCCGACGAAGCGTACGCATACCTCACTGCGATGAAGCAGGTGTTGCAGTACATCGGCGTGTCTACTTGCGATATGGAGAAGGGCCACCTGCGCTGCGACGCGAACGTCAGTGTCATGCTCAAGGGCGCGGACAAGTTCGGCACCAAGGCGGAGGTCAAGAACCTCAATTCGTTCCGCTTCCTGAAGCTCGCCGTGGATCAAGAAATCGAGCGGCAGGTCGGGATCGTCGAAGGCGGCGGGCGCGTGGTGCAGGAAACGCGGCTGTTCAATCCCGCGACGGGCGAAACCGTCACGATGCGCAGCAAGGAAAACGCCCACGATTATCGCTATTTCCCGGAGCCCGACTTGGTCCCGTTGAAGATCAGTGATACATGGATGGACAGCGTTCGTTCGACGATGACCGAACTGCCGGCCTCGCGGCGCGCGCGTTTCATCGAGGTGTACGGGCTGCGCGAGTATGATGCTCAGGTGTTGACGGCTGAGCGTGAAACGTCGGAGTACTTCGAGAAAGTAGTCACGGCGAGCGGTGACGCTCGGGTGGCTGCGAATTGGGTGATGGGAGATCTCGCGGCGCTGTTGAAAGCGGCGGAGAAAGAGATCACCGAATCGCCGGTCAGCGCGGACAACCTAGGGCGCTTGATCAAGCTGATCGCGGATGGCAAGATCAGCGGCAAGATCGCGAAAGACTTGCTTCCGAAGATGGCGGAGACCGGCGATGCACCTGAGGTGCTGGTGGAGCGCGAAGGGCTCTCGCAAATCAGCGACGAAGGCGCGCTAGTGAAGATCATCGACGAAGTGATCGCGGCGAATCCGAAGCAGTTGGAGCAGTATCGTGCGGGCAAGACGTCCGTGATCGGGTTCTTCGTCGGACAAGTGATGAAGGCATCGCGTGGACAAGGCGATCCCGCGGTGGTGAACCGGCTGCTCCAAGAGAAGCTGTAATCGATCGACTAGAGGCCGAACTGCCGCAAGTGGTGGTCGGCGTGGCGAAAGCCCCACACGTTCCATTCCTCGGCTGTCAGCGGGCCGAAAATAGAATGCACGTGACCGTCGAGGGCCTGAAAAGAATCGATCATCCGCAGTAACTCGGCGTGGTCGCGATCCCATTCGATCGGCTTGGTGCCGCCTTGCTCTTGATCGGCCTCGGGCAGAGTCTTGACTCCCTTGGGCCACGCAAGCGACGTGTGCAGCGCAATCCTTCGCACCAAGACGCGAGTGAAAATATT
The DNA here is from genome assembly GCA_943328975.2 of Bordetella parapertussis. Lineage (GTDB taxonomy): Bacteria > Acidobacteriota > Terriglobia > Bryobacterales > Bryobacteraceae > Palsa-187. The sequence goes on from CALQCC020000002.1 coordinate 6,447, forward strand.
ATGCACGGGCTTCGGATTCCGTTGGCCCGCGGACATGCGATACCCGTCAGTCAAGTGACACACCATCTGGTGCGGGGTCATGCGTCCCCACTGGCGCGGCGCGTTTGGCGTTAGACGTTCAAGGCGCTGTCGAACAGAGGACTTGGCGGCTGAGTCGGCGAAGGTGCTCATGGGCCCATTATAGAGGCCCGGATCGTGATACATTGAGGGCGAATCCTCCCATCAAGGCCTACAGGAGCAGTTCTGCCCACACTTAGAGTTTCTCGAACCCAAATCGTAATTGTTGCGCTCGTATTCTTCTTTCTAACCGGGAACGCACAGACACCGCTCCTGGACCAAGTGCGCGCCTCCAACACGCGCGGTGACTTCGCAACGGCGGACCGTCTGATCGAAAACTATCGTCAACGTTTCGGCACGAACGCGGAGCTGGCACTCGCGATCTCCTGGCAAGCACGCGGCGCGTTGGCGTTGAAGAAGCTCGATAGCGCGGAAACCTACGCGGATCGGGCGCGGGAGGTATCGCTCCAGCTGCTCAAGACCCGCAAGCTCGATGTCGAGCCGATGGTGCCGCTAGCGCTGGGTGCGTCCATGGAAGTACATGCTCAGGTGATGGCGCAGCGCGGCGAAACTTCGAGCGCGGTCGGATTCCTCGAAACAGAACGACGCAAGTATCTGGGCACATCGATCATCGAACGCATCACCAAGAACATCAACCTGCTTAGCCTCAAAGGTAAACGTGCGCCCTCGCTGGATGCGACGGAATGGATGGGCACGAAGCCTGCCGCTTGGTCGAGCTATCGTGGCAAGCCGGTGCTGGTTTTCTTCTGGGCGCACTGGTGCCCCGACTGCAAGGAGCAAGCTCCGATGTTGGCGAACCTGATGCGCCGTTATAGCGCGCGCGGGTTAACGATGGTCGCGCCGACGCGCTACTACGGCTACGTGGAAGGCGGACAAGACGCGCCGCGCGCGGCGGAGAAGGGCTACATCGAACAGATTCGCAATCGTTATTACGCCGCTCTCTCGAGCGCCGCGGTTCCTCTGAGTAACGCGATTTTTGAAACCTACGGATGTAGTTCCACCCCGACCCTGGCACTCATCGACAAGCAAGGCATCGTACGCTGGTATCATCCGGGCACGGCGACGGAAGCCGAGTTGGTCCGCGAGATAGAGGCGGTACTGTAATGAAAAAGTCTTTGCTACTTCTGGTGTTCGCTGCGTTGGCGGCACTCGGGTATCAGGCCGCCGCGACCAAGCAGCCTGCTCCTGGAACGCACCCCATCACGGGCCGCAAGATCGCTGGTGTGATGGGCATGAGCGGGGCTGCGTGGCTGGTCCGGCCGGAGCGCATTGCCGAAGAGAATCCCGATGGCGCGCTGGATGCGATGAACATTCGTCCGGGGATGACGATCGCGGATCTTGGTTCGGGCGTCGGCTACATGACATTGCGGATGGCGAAGCGCGTTGGTCCCACGGGCAAGATCTACGGCGTCGATCTGCAACCGGGAATGCTGACGGAACTCCAGAAGAACGCCAAATCGAACGGCATTACCAACGTTGAATCGATCCTAGGCGAGCCTGCCGATCCCAAGCTGCCTGCGGGACAGATCGACATGATCCTGATGGTGGACGTCTATCACGAGATCTCGCAGCCGCAATTGATGTTGCGCAAGCTTCGGCAAGCGCTGAAAGCCGATGGACGTTTAGTGCTGCTGGAATATCGCGCCGAAGATCCTTCGATCCCGATCAATCCGGAACACAAGATGACTGTCGATCAAGTTCGCAGAGAGATCGAACCCGAGGGTTTCCGCTTGCAGACCCCGATTGAGACGTTGCCGCGCCAGCACCTGCTGATCTTGACCAAGACGGCGCAGTAGCATTCATGAAGCAGAAGTTCCGCACGATATTGGGCATCGGCCTGCTTGTGATGGCGGTGATCGGAGCGTTGTTGCCGGTTTTGCAAGGTTGGATGTTCTTCGCCGCCGCAGTGGGTGTGTTGGGAACGGACCATCCGATCATCAAGTGGTGCTTCCGGCAACTCGAGTGGCTTCGCCCCGCACTCAATTGGATCCGGAGACAGTTTCAGCGGATCGGCCTGTTCAAGGAAAAGGTCAAGGACATCCCGCCCGGCGGTCCTGGCACTCAATAAAAAGGCCCCCGATCCAAACTGCGGAGAGGGGGCCTTTGAACTGCGATTTGATCCGGTGTTACTTCACTGCGAACACCATCAACTTCGGAGCCGGAGGGGGCGGGCCCTTCGGGTTCACCGCAACACCACCACCGAAGCCTTGCGGCTGACCGGGACCTTGACCGCCTTGCACTGCGACGTACTGCTTGCCGTCGAGCATGAAGGTCATGGGCGGTCCGATTCCGTTCTCGGGTCCCATGCGAAGCTCCAGGAGTTCATCGCCTTTATCGGCGCTGTAGGCCATGAGGCGTCCGTCGGGCAGCGTCTGGAAGACCAGGTTGCCGCCGGTGGAAAGCGTTCCACCTTGGCCGCTGCCTCCGCCGGGCTTGCGCCACTTCTCAACTTGATTGATCGGGTCCCATGCGAAGAGGAAGCTGCCGGTGATGTCCGGTCCGATGGAGGGAGGCGTGGTGCGACGCGTCGCCGCGGCAACTGGCTTGGCAGCCGCTGCATTCGGATTCGCCGCCGCTGCCGCAGCCGCTGCCGCACGAGCCTGCGCCACTTCGGGAGACTCCGCGTTCGGCGCGGGAGCCGCACCAGGCGCCTGCTTGCCCTGCTTGCCTTGATTGCCGCCACGGCCACCAGCCGGAGGAGCCGGGGCTCCAGTCGATATGCCCAGATTCAACTCGCCGGCTTTGTAGTTGAACGCGGGGTCCACTTGATAGTTGAAGCCCGCGCCTGAGGAACCAGGGATGTAGACCAGGCCCGAGTTGGGATTGAAGGACATCGGCGGCCAGTTGTGCGCGCCACCCGGACCAGGGGTGAGTTGGATCGATTCCGTGGCCGTGTAGACAGATTCCGGATGCACCACCGGGCGACCGGTCTTTTCGTCGAGCCCCGCGGCCCACGTGACCTTCGCGTACGGCTTGCCGGAGATGAATTCGCCGGTTACGCGATCGATCACGTAGTAGAAGCCGTTCTTGTTGGCCTGCATGATGACCTTGCGCGTTTTGCCCTTGATGTTCAGGTCCGCCAGCATCAACTGCGCGACCGTGTCGTAATCCCACGAATCGCCGGGGACGTTCTGGAAATACCACTTGAGCTGTCCCGTGTTGACGTTGATCGCGAGGATGGAGCAAGCGTACAACGCGTCCTTCCCTTTGGTCTGGCGCAAATCTTCGGGCCACGGACCAGCGTTGCCGGTGCCGACGTAAACCAACTCTTCGTCGGGATCGTACGCCATGCCATCCCACACTGTGCCGCCACCGCCGAGCTTCCAGGAATCCGCGTTCCAGGTCGCCGAGGCTTTGCGCATCGCTTCATTTTCGAAGCCCTTGGCCGGATCGCCGGGGACCGTGTAGAAGCGCCACGCTTCCTTGCCGGTCTTCGCATCGAACGCCGCGACCACGCCGCGCACAGGATATTCCGCTCCACCGGCTCCGATGATGACCTTGCCCTTGGCGATGCGTGGGGCCATGGTGATCGTGTAATTGTCTTGCGACCACACGTGTCGAGCTTCCCATACGGGCTTACCCGTGGCCATGTCGAGCGCGATCAAACGTCCGTCGAGTGCCGGGAAGATGACCAGGTTTTCATAAATAGCCACGCCGCGATTCACGATGCCGCAGCAGATCTTGGGGCGGACCGTGGTCTGGTTCACTTCCGGGTCGAAGCGCCATTTTTCTTTGCCGGTGCGCGCGTCCACGGCGAAAACCTTGCTCCAGTTGGTGATGGAGTAGATGACTCCGTCATGCACCAGCGGCGTCGATTCTTGCGTGCCGCCGCCCCCGAAGTCGATGTTATAGGACCATACCTGCGCCAGCTTGCCGACGTTGGTGGTGTCGATCTGCTTCAGCGGACTGAAGCGGGTTTCCGCAGGTGAGGCGTTGTAGGTGAGCCATTCTTCGCCAGTTTTGCTGGCGTTGCGAATCATATTGTCATCCACGCGGCGGGGTTGTTGCGCCGTGAGGGGTCCGGTGGCGAACCAGGCCGCCGTCAAGCCGACGACGGCGACGGGGCCCAAAAAGAGAGCGAGCTTGCGAGTGCGCATATTCGCCTTAAATCGTATCATGCCGAGGTTTCAGGGCCGCAATACGCCATCCGAGCCGTGCACGAAGTATGGATTTGTGCTCCAATCTTCTTTTATGCAGATGCTCACCCGTGTTTTGGTGGTGCTTTCGGCCACGCTGTCCGCACATGCGCAGATCGACCTTACCGGAATCTGGGTCCCGGTCTTCCACGAGGATCAGCCTGAACGCATCCCCGGACCGGCGCTGGTGGATTACCTGGGGCTCCCGATTAGCGACGCGGCACGCAATTGGGCGCTGGCCTGGGACCCGGACCGGCTGACGGCGCAGGAGCATCAATGCCAGGTACATACCGCCGCCTATATGTATCGCGGTCCGCTGCTACTCCGCGTGTGGGAAGAGCGCGACCCGCAAACGCAGAACATCGTCGCGCTGCGGCAATACATCAATAACTACGAACAGAATCGGACCATCTACATGGACGGCCGTCCGCATCCGCCCGACTATTTCGCTCATACCTGGATGGGATTCTCCACCGGCGAATGGCACGGCAACATCCTGACGGTGTACACCACCCACATCAAACAAGGCTGGCATCGACGTAACGGGCTGCCCTCGAGCGACCGCATTTCGTTGACCGAGCATTTCATCCGGCATGGCGACCAACTGACGCATGTAAGTGTCGTCGTCGATCTGGACTATTTGGACGAGCCGCTCATCAAGAGTCAGGACTTCGTGTTGAGCCTGACTGCGGGCTGGGAAACCCAGGGTACGAACCTGCTTGCGAACTGGTTGTACCCGTGTGAGTATGTCGAGGAAGCTCCGTGGCGCTTTCGCGATCGGGTGCAGAGCTTCCTGCCCGGCGAGAATCCTTTCCTGGACGAATTTGCGAAGCAAAGTGGGATTCCGCGGGCGGCCGCCCTGGGCGGTCCGGCTACGATGTACCCGGAGTATCGGGAGACTTTGCCGGCTCGCTGACTTTGCGGACGAATTCGATCTTGGTACATTGAATGTTCACCAATGAGTAAACGCATAGGGGTCTTCGGCTGGGGTATCGTCGCGCCGAAGTCGCCCAACATCGAAACCTTTCAACGCAACTTGGCGTCTTCGGAAACCTGGCTCACGCCGTTCAACGGCTTTGGGCCGGACAACTTTCTGGTGGGGACGCCTGAGTTCGATTTTGCTGAGTATCACGGCTGGGTCGGCGAGCGGTTCGCGCCACGCCACTTTCAGCGCCTGGTCGACAAGATGGATTACCCGTCGCTATATGCGGTGGGTGCCTTCATTCAATCCCTGGCTCAGAACCCCGGCATCGAACAGGTTCTGCAGGAACTGAAGGGCCAAGCCCACGTCTACGTCGGGACCGGGCTGGGCAGTCTGCATACGATTCACGACGCAAGTGTGGCGTTGCACGAATCGCAGCAACGCTGGGACCAGTTCTGGGCGGGCCGCGAGGCGGGATTGCAGGAATATCTAGACGAACTGGCGCGCATCGACGGCTTGACCATCGAAGGTGGTATCGAGGCCGGCAAGTTGCACGCGATTCGCGAAAAAGAAAAAAGCCGCATCAGGCTCCAAGAGAAATGGAGCGCCCCGGAGCCTCCGTGGAATGTCACCGCGAAGCTGATCTGGAACATTCACAACACTCCCGCCGCGCAGATTTCAATCTTGGGAAAAATCACGGGCATGGCGTTTGCACCGGCCGCCGCGTGTTCCACCTTCGGCGTGGCGCTGCGTCTCGCCATGAGCGCCATCAAATCGGGCGAGGCGAAAGCGGTCGTGATCGGGGCCACCGATCCGCCGCCGCATCCGTTGACCGTGGGATCGTTCTATAACGCACGCGTCCTCTCGGCGGATCGTAATTTATCCGCGCCGCTCACGCGTCTGCAGGGCACGCACGTTGCTGGTGGGTCAGTAGTGTGGATCGTCGGCGACATGGAGTACATGCAGGCGCGCGGCTTCAAGCCGCTGGGCATGGAGCCGGTGGGTGTCGGCGTCACCTCCGATGCGGATCACATTATCACGCCTTCGCCGGACGGTCCGCGCGCGGCGATGACGGAAGCTATGCACGATGCCGGGATTGGCGCGGATGATATCGGTACGTGGGATTTGCACGCGACCGCAACGCCGGGCGATTATGCCGAGATGACGACGCTGCGGTCGATGTTCTCAGATTCGCTACTGGTCACGGCGCGCAAGGGCACCTTCGGTCACGGCATGAGTGCCGGCGGCGGCTGGGAATTAACCGCGCAGTATCTGGGCTACGCCGAGGGGCATTTATTTCCCACGCCGCTAGCGCGCGCAGAGCTCAATGCCACCATTGGGAAGATGCACCAGAACTTCGTTTTTGATGCGGCCTGTGATATCCCCAAGGGGCTGAGCGGCAAGCTGTCGATGGGCATCGGCGGCATCAACGCCTGCGTGATATCCAAGCCTTTGTAAGGCAAGCAGCGCCTCACGCGATGCGGCGGCTGGCGTCGATTCTCATATAGAGCAGCGCGGCGAAGGCTGTAAGGCCTCCGGTCACGAGGAATGGTACGTCCCAGCCCCACCACGCCACCATGTAACCGAGCACGACCGAAGAAAGTGTCCCGCCCAGATTGCCGCACATGTTCATGAAGGCCGAGATGCTGCCGGCGAAGTCGCCTCCAATGTCTAACGGGATGGACCAGGACACCCCCACGGTCCATTCCAAAGCGAAGAACGCCAAAGAGGAAAACACGACGGACATTTTGACATCAGAGGTAAGCGCCGCTGGAACAGTAGCCATGGCGCACACTGCGAAGCCGGCCGCTGCGACCCATCGGCGGGCCAAATTTAGATTGCTGGTGTGCTTTAAAACCAGATCGGAGCACCACCCGCCTAACAAATCCCCCGCGGTTCCAGCCAACAGCGGAAGGCTCGCATAGAAACCCATTTCAGCTAGCGTCATGCCCCGCGCCTTCAGCAAATACGTGGGGTACCAGACGATATACACCTGCAGTGAGTAGTTGTAGCAGAAGTACATCGGGCACAAATACCACATCGTGGGGGAAGAAAGAATCTTCCGCCACGGGACGCTGGCTGTTGCCGATTTCCGTACCGCGCCGCCTGTGTGAATCATTTCCAACTCCGCAGCGTTGACGCCCGAATGCTCCTCGGGAGTGTCGCGATAGTAGGCGAACCAAGCGATGGCCCAGACCACGCCCACCGCACCGAACACGAAGAACGGCACACGCCAACCGTATTGCAGGATGAGCCACACGACGATAGGCGGCGTCAGCGCGGAGCCCAGCCGCGAACCCGCGTGGGTCACTCCTTGTGCGAAGCCCCGTTCGGTGGCCAACATCCAGCGCGATAGCGAGCGCGTGGCGATGGGGAACGCTCCTGCTTCGCCGATCCCGAAAAGGAAACGTACGCCGATCATGACCGACGCGCTCCATGCGAGCGCGGTCAAGGACGTGAACGCGCTCCACCACATTACGATCAAGGGCAACGCTTTGCGAGCCCCCAGCCTGTCGCCCAGCATGCCGCCAGGCACCTGGAACAGCGAATAACTTAACTGAAACGCCGCCGCGATGTAGCCCTGGGTGATCGGACTGAAACCCAGTTCTTTGCTCATGTTCGGCATGGTGGCGGATAGCACCACGCGGTCCATGTAAGTAAGCATGTAAACCGCTACCGTCATCCAGAGGACGACGTGGCGGGCACGAGTAGGACGATTGAGGGGCATCGGAACGACCGATGATACCAGGATTCGCGTGTTCCCCAAAAGCAAAAGCGGCGAGCATCTCTGCCCGCCGCCTCAAATTGTTGTCGTAACTTCTGACTAGTCCCAGATCACTTGTTGCCGAGCCGTGTTCATCTTCCCGCAGATCGCCAGCGTCACGGCGATCACGCCATGGAACACCATGTCCACCTGCGTCAGCCGCAAGGTATCGAACAGGGTCGCCGTACCCACGCGATCCAGCGAAGCGTATGCCAGTCCGCCGATCAATGCGTGCGCCGCCGCCACCATATACAGCCCAAAGGCCGCCCAGCTTTCGCCCATGGTCGAGACGCCCATCAGTAACAGTCCGGAAACGATATGGACGTAGGGAGTCCCCGCATAGCGGATCATCATCCCGCCAGGTCCCACAATGCCGGTCGGAAGAAACGCCAGAACTCCAATCAAAAACAGCACCGCGCCCACGACCAAGGCCAGCGTCTTTGCAATCTTTTTCATTTCGTTCCCCGTTTCATAATCCACTGCCGCTTCTCGGCGTAATCCTCGCAACTCCCCAGGACGACAAGAATGGCCGCTCCATTACATTGACTACAAGACATTCTTCGGCGGGGCAACTGGAGATCTTTAGGGTTTGCCCTACCACTGGGTAATGCATCAGCCCCTTCCGTCCCGAGCCGGGTTGCCCGGTGTATGATGAAATGCTTCTGTCAGAATGACGACACTTTCTACAGCTTCGGCGGTCCCGTTCTCGGCCAACCGACCGCTACAAAGACTCTGCCTTGCGCTGACAGCGTGGGTTCTATACACAGGCTCCCGACCAGAGGTGGCGTTCGACTTCTGGCTGGAGAACGTCCTGACACTCACATTTATCGCGATCCTGGCGGGAACCTACCGGCGGCTAGCGCTCTCGGACTTGTCATATACCCTCATCTTTGCCTTCCTGGTTCTACATGAGTGGGGAGCGCAGTACAAATACAGCGACGTCCCCCTGGGCGAGTGGATGAAGCCGGCCTTGGGCGTGACGCGCAATCACTATGACCGGGTGATGCACTTCGCTTACGGCCTTCTGCTGGCCTATCCGATGCAGGAATGGTTTGTGCGCTCGGCTGGCGTCCGCAACGGATTCCGCTATTTCCTCCCCATCCAGTTCGCCCTGGCCTGCAGCGCTGTCTACGAAATACTGGAGGCGTTCATGGCCAGCATCCTGTCTCCGCAGCGTGGCGAGGAATTCGTAGGGATGCAAGGCGACATCTGGGATGCGCAACAGGACATGTTTCTGGCAACACTGGGAGCAATCATCGCGATGACGACGGTGGCAATGGCGCGTCGGCGGAAACCGGCACGCGCAACGCAGCCCACTTATTCCCACGTTGCTTTGCAGTAAGTTGGGGCCTCAACGTTATACTCGGCTAAGATGTCCTTGAAGCGTTTTCTGCCGGACTTGTGCGCGATAGCGCTGGCGTTGTTCTCCGGACCCGCGCTGCTTCGTTTGGTGCCTAGATCACTGTTACCGCCGCTGCGCGTAGTGGTCATCGCCGGCTCGGTATTGTTAGTGGCCGGGTTCGCCGTGACCTGCTTGCAGGCCGCCGAATATGAAGCAGGATTCCAGTGGATGATGGTCGGCGGAGTGGCCTTCGCCTGGGCCGTCGCACTGATTCTGGCCACCGCGATCGGGTTCGGCTTCCGTCGGATTCTTGCACCACCAGTCGCCGTGGAACGCCGAAAGCTGTTGACGCTGGCCTCAGGCGCCGTGATGGCTGCACCCGCCGCGGCGCTCGGCTACGGGATGTTCATAAGCCGGCGTCAGTTCCGCCTGCAAGAAGTGGACCTCGCTGTCCCCGGCCTCGCGCCCGATTTGGAAGGACTCCGCATCGTGCAGTTGAGCGACATTCACCTCAGTCCGTTCCTGAGCCGCGCCGATCTGCAATGGTGCGTCAACATGGCGAATGAGACTCGACCTCACCTTGTCGTTGTCACCGGGGACCTGATCACCGGCATCCGGGACTCCATCGACGACTGCCTGGAAGATCTGCGCCACCTGCGCGCCGACGCGGGCGTGTTCGGCTGCAACGGCAATCATGAGCGCTATGTTGGCGGTGAGGCGTATGCGGCGGAACGCGCCGCGCGGCTCGGCATGAAGTTCCTGCGGAGCGAGCGCACAAGTCTGACCTTTGGATCGGCGCAGTTGAACTTGGCTGGCGTGGACCACCAGGACAATCGCTGGAGCTACGCCAAAGCGACCGAGGGCCTGCATCGTCCAGGCGAACTAAACCTACTGTTGAATCACAATCCGGCCATGTTTCCCCACATCGTCAAACAGGGCTGGGATGTGACGCTTTCCGGGCACATGCACGGAGGGCAGATCAACGTCGAGTTGGCGAACGCGAACATCAATCTTGTCCGGTTCACCACGCCGTACGTGTATGGAACCTACCGCGAAGACCGGTCGGCGATGTATGTCACCCGCGGCATCGGGACCATCGGGATGCCCGTGCGCCTGGGCGCGCCGCCGGAAGTCGCGCTTATTCGATTGCGAGCGGCCCCTGTAGTTCTTTAAGAATGCGCCCCGCGGTTTCTTTGCCGCGTTCGCCGACTTCGCCTATCGGCCCCACGCAGCTAGGGCAGCCCGTCTCACACTTGCACGCCGCCAGTAATTTCGCCGCGCCGGCGATCAACTGCGGAGCCAACTTGAACAGCGCCGCGCTCTGGCCGATGCCACCAGGGTAGTTGTCGTAGAGATACAAGTTCGGCTCGAACACCTGCACGCTTCCGGCGATGTCTTCGGTGATGGAAATCCCCAAGTCGCGCGGATCGCACATGACGTGCAGCGCTCCCACGGTCCGCAACAGCGCAGCCAAGCCGACCAAGCCACCTTGTTTTTCCGTCGGCGAAAGGTCGGGGAACAGCGCGAGAAACGCGGCCGGGAAATGCAGCCAGAACGCGGTGGTGTGCATCTCCTGCTCCGGCATGGAAAGGTTGCCGGCTCCGATGTTCTCCATCGAGTAGAACTTAATCTTCTTGAAGCCAACAATTTGGCGATTCAAGCGGACGTCTCCGTGAGCCGCTTTCGCCGCCGCCATCGGCACGGAGGCGAACTCATCGAGCTCCTTCACCTGCGTATAATCGATGGCATCTGTGAAGTAGTCTGAATCCACTCGGCGAACGTACGCTTTGCGTCCGTCGTAGTCGAAGCGCTCCACTTGATACTGACGCGCGTCGTGCAGGTAGATCGCTTTCTCATGCAGCGTGGTCAGCGCAGCCGTGAACGCGACTTCCGCGATGACCTGGTGATCGCCCGTGATATCCACCACGACGAAGTTGTCACTGGAAATGGACCGCAAGCTGACAGCGTCCGCAGGGTAACTATCGGAAGTCCAGTGCCACGTCTTACCGGAATGATGCAGTAGGCGCTGGTCTTGCAAGAAGCGGCACAGGTCACCGATGTCGTGCGTGCCGAACGCCTCCCCATCCCGCAACGGCAGTTCAAACGCGGCGCACTTCAGATGCCCCAGCAGGATCTCGAGATTGTCCGGATTGATGTGCGCGTGTTCCGGCGGCCGGTCAAAGAAATATTCGGGATGCTCAATGATGTATTGGTCCAGCGGCGCGCTTGAGGCCACCAGCACCGCCAGCGACGCTGTCTGCCGCCGACCCGCGCGACCCGCGCGCTGCCACGTAGATGCGATGGTGCCGGGGTATCCCGCCATCACCACCGCATCGAGCGATCCGATATCGATACCGAGCTCCAGTGCGTTCGTCGCAACCACGCAGCGGATGTCGCCTTCGCGCAACATGCGTTCGATCTCGCGCCGCTCTTTCGGCAAGTATCCGCCGCGATATCCACGTACGCCGGAATGATCGTCCTTCAAATACGTGAGCAGGATCTCAGTAGCCAAGCGGCTGTTCGCGAAGACCAACGTCTGCTGCCCGCGATCCAGCAGCTCCTTCGCCATGCGCCGAGTCTCGTTCAAATAACTGCGCCGGATCCCGAGCTGCCGATTCACCACCGGCGGGTTGTAGAACACGACATACTTGTCGCCCGCCGGCGCGCCGTTGCGATCCACCAACTCAAACGGCTCCCCTGTCAGCGCCTCGGCCAACTCCTTCGGATTCGCGATGGTCGCCGAACAGCAAATGAACTTGGGGCTAGATCCGTAAAACTCGCACACGCGCTTCAATCGCCGCAGCACGTTCGCCAGGTGGCTCCCGTACACGCCGCGATAGTAGTGCAACTCATCGATCACGATGTACTGCAAATTCTCAAACGCCTTGGCCCACTTGGTGTGATGCGGCAACACCCCCGCGTGCAGCATGTCCGGATTCGTCAGCACCACATTGGCCCGCTCGCGAATCGCCCGCCGAGCGTCCTGCGGCGTGTCGCCATCGTAAGTGAACACGCGCAGATCGGACCCCGCGGCATCCACCGCGCCCTGGAACTCGTGCAGTTGATCCTCGGCCAGCGCCTTCGTCGGGAACAAATACAGCGCCCGAGCATGCGGGTCCTTCATGAGTCCGTTCAACACCGGCAAGTTGTAGCACAGCGTCTTGCCACTAGCGGTCGGCGTAACCACGACCACGTTCTTGCCCGCAGCAGAGTGCGTGAACGCCTCCGCCTGATGCGAATAGAGCTGCGTAACCCCGCGCGCCACCAGCGCCTTGCCCAACGCGGGAGCCAGCGCGTCGGGGAACGCAGCAAACTCCCCCGCCCGCGCTTCCTGTTTCTTGATCGCCCGCACCGGCGAATCCGGATGCGCCATCCATTCCTCAAACCGCGCAATCGCCCCGAACAGCCCAGTCTGCCGAGCAAGAATGCGCTCCTGCGCGGGCTCAGGGAAAGCTAGGGTGAGGTTGTCGTTCGCCATATATTCGCCCAGTATACCCTGAGCACTATGTGTGCAGTCGAGGAACCGTTAAGATGGAAGTGCTACTTGTCATGGCTAATATTCGCAAACCAGCATCCGACGATATGCGCTACCTGAGCGAGCGGCTTGCAGGTCTGCAAAGGCGAGTCTTCGAGACCGCCGTGAGCCTACTCAACGAAGAGACCGTTCGTAGCGACAAAGAGTTTGAGGAGCGCGTCCAAAGGAAACTTCAGAGTGGGTCCAAATTCATTCCTCGAAAACGAAAATCCAGTTGAGTTCCTCTATCTTGATAGAGAACGAATTAGTTCCCTGATCGGTCAGTCATCAGATCAAGGCGTTTTGACCGGCTTCAAGTCGTCCGTTACCGCGACTCGCGGTCGAGAGGGGCACGCGGAAGGTGGCGCGCCTTTGCTTGGCAAAGTTGGAGGCTCGCGCTCACGATTAAGCACAGAGTACGCTGAACACACGTACGATCCATTTTGGCAACACGCCCCATCGTTTCTGCGCGACCTTGAGGCGAATTTTGCCGTCCCCCTCGAAAACTCGACTTTTGGCAGCCTCGTGAAATTCGAATCGTTCGTTCAGTGTATTGACGTCCGCATCATGAGGAACTTCTGGGGCGTAGCTGTTGACGCTTTCATCGGTTCGATACCCACTGGGCCCAAGGCTACGCCAGAACAAAGAGCTCAGGCTAAACACTTCAAAGACAACAAGCAGATGATTCTAACTGTAATGGCCGAGATGCCTCATCTGCTCCACATGACCTTCCTCTCCACAGCAGGCCTCCGACTATGGGCAGCAGCAAAACCAAACTCGCTCACCATGAGCAGCGAAGACTTGGTCATGAAATTCGGCTCTGTCCTCGACGGAAAATGGAATGTCGTCGGAATTGTGGATGCGTTTCCGGGTGCCCCTACGCAGCCGTTCAAGGTAAGTGATGGCATCGATGGAATTATCACTGCCATGGGGCAGTACCGGCAGATGTTCGGGCGCCCGACGGATCACTTTGGTCTCACGCCTCTCGCTATTTACATGCCGTTAGTGGGCATCTCAGAAACCGAAGTGACTAACGCGCCGTAGCACATCCTCACAGCGGGCGCGCCACTACATCCCCCGCAGAAACGGATTCCGCTCCCGCTCCCGGCCAATCGTCGTATTCGGACCATGCCCGCACACCACAACCGCAGTATCCGGCAACGGCAGCAGCTTATCGTGGATCGACCGCAGGATCTGTCGCCCGTCGCCTCCTGGCAGATCCGTGCGACCAATCGAATCCCGGAACAGCGTATCGCCGGCGATCAATTTGTTCTCGGCGGGAAGCCATACCGACGTGCTGCCCTGCGTGTGGCCGGGGGTGTGCAGAATGTGGAACTCCGCATCGGCGAGCATCAGCTTGTTGCCTTCGCGAGCATCGACGTCGATCTCGGTCCGGTCCGGTAACTCCATCCCGAGCCATCCGGCTTGCACGTCGATTTGATCGTACAGGTGCTGATCATTCGCGTTCATGTGCACCGGAGCTCCGGTAGCCGCCTTGAGCTTCGCCGCGCCGCCGATGTGATCGATGTGGGCGTGGGTGATGATGATCGCTGTGACTTTTAGCGCGTGCTTGGAGAGGATCGCGAGGATGTCCTCAATCTGATCGCCTGGATCGATGACGATAGCTTCATGCGTCGTCTCATCGCCGAAAATCGAGCAGTTACACTGCAGCGGCCCCACGGGAATAATTTCGTGAATCACTGTTTGATTGTAGCTTCAAGGCTCCACGTTCCAGCGCGAACACTGCCAGGATCGAGTCACTCGGAATGTCGCCATGAATGCGCCACTCGTACCGCGACATCGCTAGCGCCTCACGCAATTGCGCCATCGTGAAGAACTCGGTGTGTAGTTCCAGGATGATGAAGCTAACTAGGGCGTCCCACGTGTCGATCTGCGGGAACAGATAGCGCTCTGCGCCTTCGATGTCGCACTTCAGCAACACGCCGCCCGGGGCCTTGGGGACAATCTCCGACAAGGGCAGCACGGGAATCCCGGTATCCGACGCCTCGCCCATGCGCAAGCCCCAAGCGCCGTAGCCTGCATCAAGAACGTTGGCGTACCCGCGTTCCGCTCCAGCGAACGCTTGAATGGACTCACACGGCACGCCGAGATTGTCATCCAGATTCCGTCGCAGCGCGAGCAGGTTCTCGAAATCCGGCTCCACCGCGATCGCGTGGTCGAAGCCGATCCGCCGGTCCAGAAACAGCGCACTCAATCCAATATTCGCCCCCAGATCGACCAGCACAGAGGGCCCGTCCTCCAGCGGGACCGCGTCCGCAAACGGCGCGTAGATGCGATCGACAAACACCTCCTCGAAAACCTTGCTGTCCGTAGTGCCCTGTCGCAGCGACACGATCGAGCCATCCGCGAGCCGGTACACACGATCCCCGGAGGTCAGCATCCCCAGGCGCTCCAGCGCTTCGTCCAGGATGTACCAAAAGCGATCCGCTCCCGCCAGTTCGGACGCAGCGATGCGGCGTATCTTGCGAAGGCGTGCGCCTAAGCGGTTGAGAAAACTCATACGCTATATGGTGTGCGGAGGTCCGAAGAAATCTCTTGCGGAGACCGTATACTCGGGGTATGGGGATCAGGCACAATCCGCTGAGCGCTTTGGATCGCCCCGCGCACTATGGGGCATGGCTGCAATCGCCCTTCCATTACTAGAAATGAATCTCACTTCCGCCACACCCGGCTACACAGCGCTACGCGAACACGCAGCGTGGACCGACGCGTCCACTCGCGGCAAGATCCGCATGACGGGAGAGGATCGCGCGCGCTTGTTGCATGCGATGACCACCAACAACATCCAGGCGCTGACTCCGGGGCAAGGCTGCTACGCATTGTTCCTGAACGCGCAGGGTCGCATTCAGGCGGATGCCAACATCCTGTGTTTCGCCGATCACCTGTTACTCGATACCGAGCCGGATCTGCGCCCGAAAATCTACGAACATCTGGATCGCTACATCATCGCCGACGACGTAACGTTGGAAGATGCAACGGAGCAGATCGCCACGATTTGCCTGGGCGGTCCGCATGCGGACGAGGTCCTCGCGAAGCTCGGCGTCACCGCTCCGATTGAGCCCGGCTCGCACGTGGCGTGGGGTAACGTTACGGTGCAGCGGTCCGCCTCAGGCTTTACATTATTCGTACCGACCGCCGAAAAATCCGCAGTCACAGCGAGCCTCGGCGTCGCCGAAGCCTCCGACGATGAAGCCCGCACCGTGCGCATCGAACAGGGCCGCCCGCGCTATGGAGAAGAGATCACGGAGAAATATTTGGTCCAGGAGACCGGCTTGATGCAGGCCGTCAGCTTCACCAAGGGTTGCTACCTGGGTCAGGAAATCGTGGAACGCGTCCGCAGCCGCGGGCAGGTCCACAAGCAACTGCGGTCCGTTGAAATCGATGCGGACCAGCCGCTTGAGCCCGGAACAAAACTAACCGCGAATGGAGCGGAGGCTGGCGAAATCGTGAGCTCCGCCTTTTCGCCGGCTCTGGGAAGAACTGTCGCGATGGCTTACATGCGCACCCCGTTTGCCGATGCAGGAACAGAAGTGAACGCCGAAGCCGCTAGCGGGCGGGTGCGGGTTCCGGCGCAAGCGTAAACTCGAACGTCTCCCCCGCAGCCTCCAACGTCAGCGTCCCGGCCCCCAACGGCTTATTCGACGTTGGGAAAAATACCGCCCCATCGGTCGATTGCCCTGGATCCAATTTATGCGACCCCAGTACGATGGCCGCCGCCGCTGCCGCAGCCCGCATCTTCGTCCCGCCAATCGCCATGGCATCCTTCCGCCGAGCCTCGTAACCGAACCGTAACTCCAAGTTGGAATTCCCGAAAAGCGCGGCTTCATAAACCCCGATCAGCCGCCCTACATCGTTCCGCCCCGCCCGCTTCAACACGTCATTCACTACCGCCCGCGCCGAAAGCGCCTGGATCGCCTTGCCGGCGACGCCATGAAACTGAAACTTTTCCGGCTGGACCTGTTGCTGCTCCACGGACCCATTGGAAACCGCGACCTGTAGAATCGCGTAACCTAGAATCCGCGTGGGCAACGGAGCTACCATTACAGTAACGCCCGCGCGTGTAAGTGCCTGATACTTCAGCCCTCCGGACTCAAACTCCAAGGTCTGTCCCAGGGTCGTCGAGACGAACCCCGCCGCGCAGATCACAGCGATTGCACAGCCGATAAGTCCTCTCATATAATCATGATAAGCTCGTTCGTGTTAGCTCACAGAGCGGGCGTGCTGGCACTCCGAAAAACGCCGCATTCACACACCATAATATGTCTACTGTAAAGTTAAAATCCGGCAGGGACGCAACCCAGCCTTTGACTGCGAACGAACACCTTCTCAAGTGGGTCGAGAAGATGGCCGAGCTCACCACCCCCGACGACATTCACTGGGTAGATGGCTCGCAAGAAGAATATGAAGCCTTGTGCGATCTCATGGTCGCCGGCGGCACATTCATCAAGCTGAACGAGAAATTGTGGCCAGGGTGCTACTACTCCCGTTCCGACGCGAGCGATGTCGCCCGCGTGGAAGATCGCACCTATATTTGCTCGCTATCGAAGGACAATGCGGGTCCGACCAACAACTGGGTGAACCCGTTCGAAATGCGGAAGAAGTTGAAAGACTTGTTCCGTGGCAGCATGAAGGGCCGCACGATGTACGTGTTGCCGTTCAGCATGGGACCGATTGGCTCGCCCATGTCGCAGATCGGTGTGCAGTTGACCGATTCGCCGTACGTCGTGGTGAACATGAAGATCATGGCGCGCATCGGTAGCGCCGTCATCAAGGAAATCGAGAAGGATGCCAAGCGCGTGGTGCCGTGTATGCACAGCGTCGGTATGCCGCTCGCCGCCGGCCAGAAGGACGTCGTGTGGCCGTGCAACGAGGAGAAGTACATCGTTCACTTCCCGGAAACGCGCGAAATCTGGTCCTACGGATCGGGTTACGGCGGCAATGCGTTGTTGGGCAAGAAATGCTTCGCTCTGCGCATCGCCTCGAACATCGCGCGTGACGAAGGCTGGATGGCGGAACACATGCTCATCCTGGGCGTCGAGGACCCGAAGGGCGAAAAGACCTACGTGGCCGCGGCATTCCCCAGCGCGTGCGGCAAAACCAACTTCTCCATGCTGGTGCCCCCCGCGGGCTTCGACGGCTGGAAGGTTTGGACCGTGGGCGATGACATCGCATGGATCAAGCCGGACGAAACCGGTCAGTTGCGCGCCATCAACCCGGAAGCGGGCTTCTTCGGCGTGGCACCTGGCACCTCGGTTCACACCAATCCGAATGCCATGGCCTCGCTGGCCAAGAACACCATCTTCACGAACGTCGCGCTGACTCTCGAAGGCGGCGTGTGGTGGGAAGGCATGACGGACCAGCCGCCAGCCGAGTGCATCGACTGGAAGGGCAACCGTTGGACCCCGGCCATCGCCAAGGAAACCGGCGCCAAGGCCGCGCATCCGAACTCGCGCTTCACCGCGCCCGCTTCGCAATGCCCCACGATCGACCCAGCTTGGGAAGATCCGACCGGCGTGCCGATCAGCGCCATGTTGTTCGGTGGCCGCCGCGCCACCACCATGCCACTGGTCTATCAAGCCTTCAATTGGACCGCGGGCGTTTACGCCGGCGCGACGATGGGCTCGGAGATGACCGCTGCAGCGGCCGGCACCATCGGCCAGGTCCGCAGCGATCCTATGGCGATGTTGCCGTTCTGCGGCTATCACATGGGCGATTATTTCCGTCACTGGATCAAGATGCAGCGCCTGGTTACCTCCACGCCGCGTGTGTTCCACGTGAATTGGTTCCGCAAGGATGCCGACGGCAAGTTCATGTGGCCCGGCTTCGGCGAGAACATGCGCGTACTCAAGTGGGTTGTGGACCGTTCACGCGGCCGCGCCCTTGGCCAGGAAACCCCGATCGGCTGGATGCCTCGCTACGAGGATATCGAGTGGAAGGGCCTGGACTATCCGAAAGAGAAGTTCGCCCAGCTGCAGCACTTCGACCGCGCCGAGTGGAAGCGGGAAGTGATGAACCACGAAGACCTGTTCATCAAGTTGCACGATCACCTGCCGCCCGAAATGATCTACGAGCGGGAATTGTTGATCTGCCGTCTGTAGTTCGACTGCATGGAAGTATGAAAAGGGGCGGGCCTTCGGGCTCGCCCCTTTTGTTTTTACCAGTCCGCCTGTTCGCGAATAGAACTCGCCAGGCGCTTGCTGACGATTGCCTCAAACCCGTTCGACATCTTCAGCAACCACCTACGGCTCGACAGCGGCGAGATCTTGCGGATGTGATCCGTGTTGATCAGCGTTGCGCGATGGACGCGGCGAAATCCAGACAGCGCCGGTTCCTGTTCGAGTTCCTTGAGCGTGGACTCAGCGAGGTACTTTTGGCTCGCGGTAATGATGTGGACCAGTTCGCCCTCGGCCTGGAACGCCACGATCTCCGACGGATCCAGCAAGTAGATGTCGGTACCGCGCTTGCCAGCGATCTTCTTGATCGCAGGCTTGACTACAGGAGTGGGCTTCCACTGCCTTCGAGCCTTTTCGATCGCTTGTTCCAGCCGCTCCCGCCGAACGGGTTTCAGTAAGTAGTCGACGGCGCCCACATCGAACGCATCCAGCGCGTGTTGCTGAAACGCAGTGACGAAAATCACCAGCGGCATCCGGGCGCGTAGGCTGCGAACTAGACTCAAACCATCCATTTCCGGCATTTGTTGATCGAGCAAAACCAAGTCCGGATTCAGATCGAGAATCCGTTGTGCGGCTTCTGCTCCAGTAGAGGCTTCCCCGGCGATTTCTATGGACGGCATCTCCTCCAGATGCTCTCGCAACACTTGCCGCGCCAACGGCTCGTCGTCGGCGATAAGGACTCTCATTGGACCACCTCGACTGCCTGCGGAACCTGCGTCGGTATCAATATCGACACGACCGTGCCTTGCTGGCTCGATTCAATCGCTATTCGCGCCGCGCCTCCATAGGAGAGTTCCAAACGCCGCTCCACGTTCTCAAGTCCAACGCCGCTGCGATCCGCAGTGGGGAATCCTTGGCCAGTATCACTCACCTTGACGCATAGTTCGCCTTGCTCCACACGAGCATCGAGTCTCACCGTGCCCCCTGCCACCAGCGGAGCGATGCCGTGTTTGATCGCGTTCTCGACAATCGGCTGAATGGAGAGAATCGGAATCGTCACCGCCAGCGCATCGGGAGACACGTGAATTTCAGTGTGGAGTTTATCTCCCAAACGGAGCCTCTCGATATCCAGGTACGCCTTTACAATGTGAAGCTCTTCGGAAAGCGGCACCATCGTCTTCCGCGCTTCGAGGAAGTAGCGGAAGATGTCCGCAAGATTGAGCACTGTATCCCGAGCCCCGCGAGCCTCGCGCGGAATGATTCCGTAAAGGGCGTTCAGAGCGTTGAACAAGAAGTGCGGATGAATCTGCGATTGCAGCGCGCGTAACTCCGCCTGCGAGACCAAACGCCGCATTTCAGATTCACGATGGAGGTCGAGTTGTTCGACGATGACGGCGGCGGCCCGTTGTAACACTTGCAGATCCTCGCTCAAGTAGCGGCGACCGCCCGTGCGGCGTCCGAACGTGATGTAGCGCGTTCCACCCACGGCGACCGAGGCCTGGCCCGATGGCGCAGCCGTCAGAGCGGCGTCCGCGCCGGCATAGTGTCCGAGCAGCGTCGCGGCCGTAGCCAAGTAGTTCTCCTCATTCCGAACAGGTACGCGCAAGGCGTTCAGCAGCGTCGCCTCATCGGGACGCCGGAAGACCACGCGAGTCAGCAAGCGCTGCACTTGCCCGCGCGCCACCGCGAACACCACCAGCAGCAAACACGCGCCCATGAGTACCAGCGCGAGCCTGAAGGGCGTATCCGCGGCCGAGATCCCGCCCGCGCGCCAGACCAGAACCCCGCCCGCCACAAACACCGCCGCGAGCAAAACGTTCGCCAGGAATCGCAGGAACGCATCCAACAGGATGAAGCGGTAATCCTGCATCAGCACCAGCAACGCCAGCGGAATCGCCGCGTGATGCAGTGCCAGCTCCTGCGACCAGATCTGTTCCGCGTGCCCGTTGCCTAAATGCACAAACGACATCGCGAGCAGAAAGAGTGACATGGTCCCGATCAACCGTGGAGTGTGTCCCCGGACGCGGAAGGCCGCAACTGCCGTCAAGGCTCCGAAGCCCACCGTGATCGCGGCCAGCGCGAAGCGATGCAGGTCCGTATCCGGTCGAAATACTTCGATAATGTGTGGCGCGATGGAAAGCCCCGCCAGCGCGTACCCGATGCGCACCAGCGCTCCTCCGCGTTCGGCCAAGCAGAGGTCGAACAATACCGCGGGCAGCAGACTGAGCACGGAGAAGCCGATCGCCACCACCCACGACGAGGGCGCATCCGCACCCAACACGATCAGCGACGCCAGGTTCCAAGCCAGCGCCAACGCCGCTGCGCAAATCGATTTCCAAGCTGCACGGTCCTGCAACAACAGCACGAGGAAGATGCCGAATAGCAACACTCCGGCCAAGTGCCCCAAAGCATTGACCAGCAGCGACGCATTCACGCATTCATGATATCGTGCAGGCAGTGAAAGGATTCGCCCGCTGGCGCGATTTCCACGTATGCGAACACTTCTCCTAGCGCTGACCGCCGCCACCCTGTGGGCGCAGGTTGTCGATCCAATCTCCAGTGTCGCCTTGCGCGATGCGGCCAAGCCTGTGGAGGCCTGGATGGGACGAGCGCTGGTGGTCTACGGTGGCTCTCCCGCAGCGCCTGTGGCAGCACAGCGGGCGCGGCAGTTCCCTCAGCCCTTCGATGCCCGCGAAGCCATCGTGACACCGAATGCCGTGTACGTTTCGATGGCCCAGATGCAAGCCTTCCGCAGCAGCCAGGAACTCGCCGAGTTCCTGGCCCACGCCGCCGCTCACGCCAAGCTAGACCACCCCGCGCGCATGGAAGAGGTCATGCGAGAAGTCGCCATCCTCGACACCACACACGCCCCCGAGCGAGTCGCGACGACGCTAGAAATCCGCACCCGGGCCGAGATGGAAGAGGCCACCGTCCCTGTCGCCGCGGAATTCATGGAGAGCGCAGGCTGCGCCCCCGCAGGTTCCTGCGGCATGTTCGGCCTGCTGCTCCGCGCCGCGCGCCGCCCTTAGGCGACCTGCATCAGTTCTCGCGTCCCCGTGACCCAGAGATCCGTGTAGCCCTTCATTTTCTCGCGGAATGCCTCGTTAGTCTGGTAGTTCTTCATCTGTGCCTCGACCGCCACCAGATCAGCGACTTCAAATTCCAGCACGACGCGATTGAACTCGCCGGTCATGTCCGTCAGAATGCGATGTCCCGGGATCTGCGCGACAGCGGCCGCGTCCTTGAGCATGTTGGCAAGCTTGCTAGCGCACCCGGGTTTGGCCACAAAACAATTTCGAGCCACGATCATAGGGAGTCTCCTTTGGGATCAGTGTACTCCCGCTTGCAACCCTTTGTGCTGGGCGCCCAGCACGCCGCGTCCCGCACTGAACCGCGACAGTAATGGAGCGCCCAGACGACACCATGTTTCTCTTTTCGCACCTGTCCGATCGTATCGAGAGAAGGCGGTTTACGGAACCATCAAGATTGGGAAATACTGGGAACCGGACAAGCCATGAAAGTTCTTTACGACGCCGAGGTGGATGTATTGAGTATTGTGCTGAGCGACTCCTTGGTTGAAGAGAGCGACGAGACCAAGCCGGGCGTGGTTTTGGACTACGACGCATTGGGCAATGTCGTTGGTATCGAAATCCAGGATGCCTCCAAGCGTCCAGGGAATCCGTTGGTCGTCGAGCACGCCCTCGCTGTGTGACAGAGAAAACCCCAGGCCTACAGCGCGCGGTTGATCAGTGAAGCATTGTATAACCCCTGTCTCCGGACAGTGATATACTTCGATCTCCGAATCGTCCGCTGGAGGCTGGTCCAATGTTGTTCTGCACAAGGCGTGAATTGATGGGAGCTGCGGCGTTCGGACTAAGTTGCGGCCTGGCCCTAAAAGGGCAAACACCACCACAGAATATTCTTCACGAGGGAACCTCCGTCCGGACTCGTATTGGACGGACGGTCTCGTCAGAGGATGCCAAAGAAGGTGAGAATATCGATTTTGAAACTCTTGACGACATCAAAGTCGGGGAAATAGTCGTTATTCCCAAGGGTTCTGTCGCTATGGCCACGGTTACTGAGGCGGCCCCGAAGCGACGAATGGGACGTGGTGGAAAGCTCACGGTGAATATCGACTATGTTCGCCTGCCTTCAGGGGAGAAGCTGGCGCTAAGAGGCATCCAAGATGTCAAGGGAGGGGGTATACCGGAGCCATGACGGGGGCGATTGTCGCTACCAGCATCGTCTTCTTTCCTGCAGCGCCCCTGTTCCTCTTCATGAAGGGTAAGGAGATCACCATCCCAAAGGGACATGAGGTCACTGTCTACACAAACAGTGACTATCAGCTACCGAAAGCGAGCCCCGAAAACTCAACGGCTGCCTCCTCTCCGTCCAAGGCACCCTCCGGTGTCGCTTTGACGAATGCAGACGTTCTGACGCTGAAGGCGGCGGGGTTGAGCGATACGTTGATTGCAGACAAAATCAAGACTTCGCCGGCCAATTTCAAGCTCGACACCAGCGATTTGGTTGATCTGAAACAGAAAGGCGTTTCCGATGCCGTAATTGCTGCAATGCTCGAAGCTGCGCGCCGCTGAACAGCCGAAGCTACCCCTTCTTCACCGCGTGCCCGCCGAACGCATTCCGCATCACCGACAGCATCCGAGCCCCGAACGAATTGTCCTGCCGCGAGCGGAAGCGCATCATCAGCGCCGCGTAGATCGTGGGAGCAGGAACCGCCGTCTGGATCGATTCCTCCACTGTCCACCGCCCCTCGCCCGAGTCTTCTACATACGCCGCCATGCCTTCGAGCGTCGGATTCTTCAGCAACGCCTCCGCGGTCAGTTCCAGCAGCCAGCTCCGCACCACGCTGCCTTGTTGCCACAGGTTCGCGATCTTGCCCAGGTCCAGGTCATAGCGCGACGCCTCCATGATCTCGAAGCCCTCGGCGTAGGACTGCATCATCGCGTACTCGATGCCGTTGTGCACCATCTTCACGAAGTGCCCCGAGCCGACCGGTCCGCAATGCAGATACCCATTCGGCGGCGCGAGCGTCTTCAGAATCGGCTCCACTCGCTCAAAATCCGCCTTCTCGCCGCCCGTCATTAGGCAGTAGCCCAGCTTGAGCCCCCACACGCCGCCGCTGGTGCCCGCGTCCATATAGTGGACCCCCGAGGGCCTCAGCGCCTCAGCGCGCGCGATATCGTCGGTGTAGCGCGTATTGCCGCCATCGATAATGATGTCGCCTGCCGACATCAGTTTCGCCAGCTCCTCGACCGTGTCCTGGGTCGGTTTCCCGGCCGGGACCATCACCCAAACCACGCGCGGGGCCGGCAGCTGGGCGATGAGGTTTCCCAGGTCGGAAGCGACTAAGATCCCCATTTCCTTCGCTTTATCGGGAGCGATCGCTCCTCGGTCGAAGCCCACAACCTCGTGTCCGCCCTGCGTGAGACGGGTGGCCATATTGCCGCCCATTTTGCCTAAGCCGATCATTCCAATGCGCATAGCAGTAGTGTATCGGAAGGGGGTAAAAGTGTCTCCCAAAAACTTTGCGTATTGGTGCTTGACAGTCGTCCGCTTAGATTATATATTGTCAGTGTAAGTAGTTTTTGGAGGCTAAACAATCATGGCGCTTATCAGATACCAAACTGTTGACCCCTTCCAGGGATTCCAGAACCTGCAGGACACGATGAATCGTCTCTTTACCGAGCCCGCCGCCAACCGGCCTTGGGTTCCCTCGGTGGACATCCGGGAGACCGAAAACGAGCTAGTGGTCAAAGCGGACATCCCCGACATGAAGTTCGAGGACATTGACGTCCGCCTGGAGAACGGCACGCTCACCCTACGCGGCGAGCGGAAGTTCGAGCAGGCTGAAAAGCAGGGCGGCTGGCATCGCGTGGAACGCTCCTACGGCACCTTTGAGCGCGTCTTCACCCTACCGGACACCGTGAATCCCGAGGGCGTCAAGGCCGATTACAAGAACGGCACACTCACCGTGACGCTGCCCAAGAAGGAAATCGCCAAACCGCGCCAGATCAAGGTACAGGTAGCGAATAGCAACTAAGAGACGACTGGAAGCATCAAAGAGGCGGGAGCGTAACCAGCGCATCCCGCCTTTTTGCGTATACGATAGGAACGGATATGAACGGACTTAAGACTGCGATGTTGTTGGGCCTGCTGAGCGCGTTGCTGATCGTCGGCGGCGGAGCCATGGCGGGACGCCAGGGCATGATGCTCGGCCTGCTGATGGCGGTCGGGATGAATTTCTTCAGCTACTTCTTTTCCGAGAAGATGGCGCTTTCGATGTACAGGGCTCAGCCGGTGACCGCCGAGGAGAGTCCGCAAGTTTACGCCCGTGTGTTCCCGATTGTGCAGAACCTGACGCAGAAGATGGGTCTGCCGATGCCTCGGTTGTGGATCATTCCTGACCCTTCGCCGAACGCCTTTGCGACGGGCCGCAATCCGGAGCATTCCTCGGTCGCCATGACCGAAGGCCTGCTTGGGTTGATGACGGACCGTGAGTTGGCAGGCGTGCTCGCGCACGAACTGGGCCACGTGAAGCACCGCGACATTTTGATCAGTTCCGTGGCCGCGACCATCGCCGCCGCGCTCACCCAGATCGCCTACTACGGCATGTTTTTCGGCGGAGGCCGCCGCGACGACGATGACGACCGCAGCCCCTACACCGGCCTATTGATGATGATCGTCGCCCCCATAGCCGCCGGCTTGATTCAAATGGCGATCTCCCGCCAGCGCGAATACTCGGCCGACGCCGCCGCAGCCCGCTACACCGGCTCGCCCGACGGCTTGATTGACGCTCTACATAAATTGGAACGCGGCATTGAGCGCGTCCCCATGGACGCCAGCCCTGCTACCGCGCACATGTTTATCTTTCCCCCGATGCTGGGCGGCATGTCGCGCCTGTTCTCGACGCATCCTTCCATGGAAGCTCGCATCGCGAACCTGGAATCCCTGCGTTAGCAGCCCTCGGTCATAAGTATGTGTATACTTATGACATGAGCGAGCTCAAACTAACCAGTGTGGGAACCTCTACCGGAGCCGTGATCCCCAAAGAGATGCTCACGCGCATGAAGGTGGGTAAAGGGGATACCCTTTACGCCATCGAGACTCCCGAAGGCTACCTGTTGACGCCGTATGACCCCTCGATTGAGGACCAGCTCAACGCCGGGCGCAAGTTTATGAAGCAGTATCGGGATACGTTTAAGGCTCTCGCGAAGTGAAGCGGCGTGGTCCCGTATGGATCAGCAAGAAAGCGCTCCTGCTGCTGCATGAAGAAAGTCTGGCGGAATTTAGCGGCAAGCGCGGCCTGCGTGACGAAGGTTTGCTCGATTCCGCGCTCGCCCGGCCCCAGAACCTCCTCGTATACGAGCCGGCGACAACCATCGCAGCTCTGGCTGCCTCCTACGGGTTTGGGATTACGAAGAACCATGCGTTCGTGGATGGAAACAAGCGCGCCGGCTTTCTCGGCATCGGCTTGTTTCTGGCTATCAACGGCTACCAATTGCGAGCGGATCAAATCGATGCGATCCAAACGATGCTAAGACTCGCAAGCGGGGAACTGAAGGAAGACGCACTGGCCGGATGGATCCGGAAGAACAGCGCCAAAGTGAAAAGGTTAGACCGTTGAATATCGTCAAAGTAAATCGTAAAGCCGCCGTCCGCGCCGCCAGCGGACATCCGTGGCTCTTTTCCAGCGACGTGGTGGACATGAAATCTGCCACCCCCGGAGAAGCGGTCCAGGTCAACGAGGATCGCGGCAAGTTCCTGGGCATCGCGCACTTCAGTTCCACTTCCCAGATCACCCTGCGGCTGCTGACCAACAAGCACGAGCCCATCGACCGCGACTTCTACCTGCGCCGCCTGCGCCAAGCCATCGCCCATCGCGATCGCGTCATGCAGAATTCCAATGCCTGCCGACTCGTCTTCTCCGAAGGCGACCTGCTGCCGGGCCTGATCATCGACCGCTACGGCTTCTATCTGGTCCTGCAATCCCTGACCCAGGGCATGGACCGCGCCCAGGACGAAATCGTTTCCTGCCTCATCGAACTGCTGCAACCCGCAGGTATCCTGGCTCGCAATGACGCCACCGTCCGCCGGTTGGAAGGGCTCCCCCAGGAAGTAAAAGTTCTCGCTGGCGACATCCCAGAGAAGGTCATCGTAGAGATGAATGGCCTCAAGCTCACCGCCGACCTGCTGAAAGGCCAGAAAACCGGTACCTATCTGGACCAGCGGGAGAACTACGTCGCAGCCGCCCGCTACGCGCGGGGCCGCGTGCTCGACTGCTTCAGCTCCACCGGCGGCTTCGCTTTGCACGTCGCCAAACAAGTCGAATCCGTGGACGCCGTCGAATCCTCCGCCTTGGCCATCGAAACCGCCCGCGCCAATGCTGCCGCCAATGGAATCGACAACATTCATTTCCGCCAAGCCGACGTCTTCGACTACCTCTCCGGTCGCGACGCCCGCTATTCCATGATCATCCTCGACCCGCCGGCCTTCGCCAAGTCCCGCAAGCAGGTCGAAGACGCAGCCCGCGGCTACAAAGACATCAATGTCCGAGCCCTCCGCATGCTGCAACCCGGAGGCGTCCTGGTCACCTGCTCCTGCAGCCACCATATTAATGAGGCCACTCTTTTCGAGATCTTGGCCGAAGCCGCCCTGGATACGGGAAAGACCTTACGTGTTCTGGAGCGCCGTACTCAGGCCGCTGACCACCCCATTCTCCTCACCGTCCCCGAGACCCTGTATCTTAAGTGCCTGATTTTTGAAGTGCTTTCGTAGCGGCCTAGTCATCGTGCCCCCTCCCGCCAGGACGTTTGTTCTGTTGCGGACACTTAGTCCAGTGCGTTAGAGTAGCCCAAAGGCAGTTGACTATCCTCTGCCGGGATAGTCGATCGCCACAGACTTCTTTTGACACCCACTGGAGGATTCCCGGGGATGATTTCAACCTCGTTGTCTACAACCGCAGGCCGTGCAACGCGCATGTGCCTCCTATTACTACTGACCCTTCTTGGGTCGGCCCCCGTTTTCGCACAAGGCGAAGCGGACCTTAGATTGCCCGACTTGGCCAGCGTCACCGTGATGGGCCTAGGTGGCCTCGGTGGTCGAGAAGTCTTAATGGTTGGCTTGGTCGTCAGCGTTCTGGGCTTGGTGTTCGGCATGATGATGTACCGCCACTTGCGGGATCTGCCGGTGCACTCCAGCATGCTCGAAATCTCGGAACTGATCTACGAAACCTGCAAAACGTACATGATCACGCAGGGTCGCTTCCTGATCATGCTGGAACTCTTCATCGGCGCGATCATCGTGCTCTACTTCGGCATTCTGCAAGGCCTGGGGGCACTCGAAGTCGCCATCATCCTGGGCTTCAGTATCATCGGTATCGCCGGTAGCTACTCGGTTGCCTGGTTTGGTATCCGCGTGAACACCTTCGCCAACTCGCGCACGGCGTTCGCCAGCCTCCGTGGCAAACCGTTCCCCTGCTACGCGATTCCTCTGCAGGCCGGCATGAGCATCGGCATGATGCTGATCAGCGTCGAGTTACTCATCATGCTCTGCATCCTTCTCTTTGTCCCCAGCGAATACGCCGGACGCTGCTTCATCGGCTTCGCCATCGGCGAATCGTTGGGCGCGGCTGCGCTGCGCGTCGCGGGCGGTATCTTCACCAAGATCGCCGACATCGGCGCCGATTTGATGAAGATCGTATTCAAGATCAAAGAAGACGACGCGCGCAACCCTGGCGTGATCGCGGATTGCACCGGCGACAACGCGGGCGATTCGGTTGGCCCCTCGGCTGACGGCTTTGAAACCTACGGCGTCACCGGCGTCGCACTGATTTCCTTCATCCTGTTGGCCGTCAACAACGACATCACCAAGGTAGAGCTGCTGGTCTGGATCTTCGCCATGCGCGTCATGATGATCATCGCCAGCGCGCTGTCTTACTTCGTCAACGAAGCGATGGCGAAGGCCAAGTACGAACACGTGGACAAGATGAACTACGAAGCTCCGCTGACCTCGCTGGTGTGGCTGACTTCTATCGTTTCTATCGCTGCCACCTACGGGTTGTCGGCGCTCATGATTCCGAACATCGGCGGAGATCCGACCATGTGGTGGAAACTTTCCAGCATCATCACTTGCGGCACGCTGGCCGGCGCGGTGATCCCGGAGCTGGTCAAGATCTTCACCTCTGTCGATTCCGGCCACGTTAAAGAAGTCGTCACCAGTTCGCGCGAAGGCGGCGCGTCGCTCAACATCCTCTCCGGCTTGGTCGCTGGTAACTTCAGTGCCTTCTGGCTGGGCATGACGATGATGGCTCTGATGGCGGTCGCATACTGGGTCAGCCTGATGGGCATGGAAACCATGATGCTCGCTCCCGCCGTGTTCGCCTTCGGTCTGGTGGCCTTCGGCTTCCTAGGCATGGGCCCGGTAACCATCGCGGTCGATTCCTACGGTCCCGTCACCGACAACGCTCAGTCGGTATACGAACTGAGCTTGATCGAAGACGTTCCCAACATCAAGTCCGAGATCAAGCAGAAGTTTGGCTTCGACCTCAACTTTGAAAAGGCCAAGCATCACTTGGAAGAGAATGACGGCGCGGGCAACACCTTCAAGGCCACTGCCAAGCCGGTGCTGATCGGGACCGCCGTAGTCGGTGCGACCACTATGATCTTCTCCATCATCGTGGCGCTCACCGAAGGCTTGCGACCCGAGTTGCTCAGCAATCTCTCAATCCTCTACCCGCCTTTCCTGCTCGGCTTGATCTCCGGCGGCGCGGTGGTCTATTGGTTCACCGGCGCGTCCATCCAGGCCGTGACCACGGGTGCCTATCGCGCGGTGGAATTCATCAAGGCCAACATCAAGTTGGAAGGCGCCACCAAGGCCTCCGTCAGCGACTCGAAAAAGGTCGTCGAAATCTGCACCCAGTACGCGCAAAAGGGCATGTTCAATATCTTCTTGACCGTTTTCTTCGCCACGCTGGGCTTCGCCTTCGTCGAGCCGTACTTCTTCATCGGCTACCTGGTCTCCATCGCTCTGTTCGGCTTGTACCAGGCCATCTTCATGGCCAACGCCGGCGGCGCGTGGGACAACGCCAAGAAGATCGTGGAAGTGGAACTGAAGGCCAAGGGCACTCCGCTGCATGACGCTTGCGTCGTCGGCGATACCGTGGGCGATCCGTTCAAGGATACGTCGTCGGTGGCTCTGAACCCCATCATCAAGTTCACCACGCTGTTCGGCTTGTTGGCCGTGGAACTCGCAGTCTCCATGACCAAGACGCAAGGTGCGGGCTTGACCCACGTCTTGGCCGGTGTGTTCCTGCTGATCTCGTTCTACTTCGTGTACCGGTCGTTCTACGGCATGCGCATCGTCGCCGAGAAGTAAGTTGTAGCAGTAGTGTTGTATCGTGGGGGCATGCGTTCTGCGCGTGCCCCTTTCGCTTTTTGCCTCCTACTTATGTCTTGCTCCACTCCTCCTGACCCCCAGCTCGCTGAGCTGGAAAAGAAACAATCCCGCTTCGCGCCGGTGGAACTACGCGTCGATACCGCCAAGCTCGACCCCGCGGACCAGCAAGCGCTGGCGAAGCTAGTGGAGGCCGCCCGCGTCATCGACGACCTCTATCGCAATGAGCAAGTCTGGAGCGGCAACGCGGCTCTGCGTGCCAAGCTCGCGGCGGATACAACGCCCTTGGGTAAGGCGCGGCTGCGCTATTACGACTTGAATCAAGGTCCGTGGTCAGACCTGGATGAACACGCATCGTTCATCCCCAACGTCCTGCCGCGCAAACCGCTGGGTGCGAACTTCTACCCCGAGGACATGAAGCGTGAGGAGTTCGAGGCGTGGATCGCGAAACTTCGCCCGGATCAAAAAGAAATCGCCACCGGATTCTTCACCGTCATCCGCCGCAACGGTTCCGGCTTGACCGCGATCCCCTACAGTGTGGCTTACCAGGAGCCTCTGAACCGCGCAGCCCGCCTATTGAACGAAGCAGCGGACCTCACGCCGAACGCGTCGCTCAAGGAGTTCCTCCACCTCCGAGCGGAAGCGTTTCTCAACAACGACTACTACGAGAGCGACGTGGCCTGGATGAAGGTGGACGCTCCCATCGACGCGACCATCGGACCGTACGAGACCTACATGGACGAAGTCTTCGGCTACAAAGCTGCGTTCGAAGCGTACATTACGCTGCGTGACGACGCTGAATCCGCCAAGCTCAAGATGTTCTCCGATCACTTGCAGGAGATCGAAAACAGCCTGCCGATGGACCCCAAGTTTCGCAATCCAAAGATCGGAGCGCTGGCCCCCATCCGCGTAGTGAACGAAGTTCTAGCCACCGGCGACGGCGCGCACGGAGTCCGCACCGCCGCGTTTAACCTGCCTAACGACGAGCGCGTCGTGCGCAAATACGGATCGAAGCGGGTGATGCTGAAGAACGTTCAAGAGGCGAAGTTCGCCAAGATCCTGGAACCCATCGCGGCTCGTGTGTTGCCTGCAGCGGACCGCGCCAACCTGAGCTTCAACGCCTTCTTCACCCACATCCTGGCGCACGAAATGACGCACGGGATCGGACCGCAGAACAATGTGCGCGGCTCGCTCAAGGAACTGCATTCGGCGATTGAAGAAGCCAAAGCGGACGCGACCGGGCTGTTCATGATGCAGTACCTCTTCGATAAAGGCCTGTTGCCCGCCGAAGAAAAAGCCCTGTACACAACGTTCTTAGCCTCGTCGTTCCGCACCCTGCGCTTCGGAGTGCATGAAGCCCACGGACGCGGTATGGCTCTGCAGGTCAACTACCTGACAGACAAGGGAGCATTCGTCGCCGGCGCGGACGGCACGTTCACCGTCGACTTCACGAAGATCAAGGGCGCAGTGCGGGACTTGGTGCATGACCTGCTGACTATCGAAGCCACAGGAGATTATGCAGGCGCAAAGAAACTGCTCGACGAGATGGGGGTGTTGCGTCCGGCGCTGGAGAAAGCGTTGGCGAAGTTGACGGACCTGCCTACCGATATTGAGCCGGTTCGGAGGTAGTCCCTCGCGGCTATCGTGCGCTTGCCGGAACAGGCGGGATAAAGTGAAATCGGACCAGATAGACGTTGTCGCCAGCACCGTGCTTGGCCACCTTCAGTAGATCGATCACGCCTAGAAACCCTGATTCGATCGCCAAAGGATGCGTAATATCCTGAAGCGCGATTTGCTCAACGGAATCCACTTCGATCTCACCATCTTGGATCTGATAGCGACCGCCGACTTTGACGTGCGGGTATTTCCAGATCCGAACGCTACAGGTGATTGTCCCGTTCCGCACACCCTCTCGAAGGCGCTTAGTGAAAACCATGGGAGGCTTTACCGCTACTTCAGGATGTTGAGCTTGGCCGGCTCAGTGCGCAGGCAAGCCATAGTGTCGGTAACGCCACCGGCCAGTTCGCCGCAAGCGTTGCTCGTGGCTGTGCGAACGGCGTCTTCCTGCGTCGCTCCGCGCGCGATCTTGCAGGTGGTCACGCCTTTGAATTGAATGCAGACCTCGACACGATTGCTCGACAGATTCATCATCGAATACACCATGATGCCGAGGATCACGGCCACGATGCCGATCGCAACCAGAACTGGCTTCTTCATTTGCCCTCAGTGACGAAGGCCGAGCCCATGGCGCGGAACTTCTTGTAGCGGTCGTCGATCAATTCCTTGGGCGTCATCCCTCGCAAGCTCGCCAGCGCTTCACGCAAGGTGATGCGCAGGGCCTCCGCCGCTCCATCGGGATCGGCGTGGGCGCCTTGCGGCGGCTCCGGGATGATTCCATCGATCAACCCGAGCTTGAGTAAGTCCGGCGCAGTCATCTTTAAAGACGCTGCCGCGGCAGGTGCCCGAGAGGAATCGCGATAAATAATCGCCGCGCAGCTTTCCGGCGAGATCACGCTATAGACCGCGTTCTCCATCATGTAGACGCGATTGCCGACGCCCAGCGCGAGCGCGCCTCCGCTGCCGCCTTCGCCCAGCACTACAGCGATGACGGGCACTCCGAGTCGGGACATCTCCTGCAGGTTGTGCGCGATCGCACGGCCCTGGCCGCGCTCTTCAGCTTCTTTTCCGTGCCAGGCGCCGGGTGTGTCCAGTAATGCGATGATCGGGCGGTTGAACTTCTGCGCCATCTCCATCAGACGCATCGCCTTGCGATAACCCTCGGGGTGCGGATAGCCGAAGTTGCGGAACATGCGCTGCTTGGTATCGCGGCCCTTCTGCTGCGCCACGATCATGACCGGCTGCTCATCGAACCAGCCCATGCCGGCCACGATGGCGTGATCGTCCGCAAAGGCGCGATCGCCGTGCAGTTCTACAAAGTCGGTAAACAGGCGCTGGATATAGTCGAGCGAATGCGGACGTTTCGCGTGCCGCGCGAGCAGCACTCGTTCCCAGCTGGGATTGGTTTCGGTTGGGGCGGGGGATGCTGCCATGTTCTCAGGCCTAGGGTCTGGCGTCGGATCTTTCAGCGGGGCTGGGCTGGGGGAACTCATTCACTGGCCAAAACTTCAAGCGCTTCGGGCCCGCAGATCCGAGCCAACTCACTTTTGAATTCTTTATCCGGGCGAACTTTAGCCGCAACATCTAGGATAACCGAGAAGTCCTTCGACTTTTCAAGCCGCAGCCGAACTTCGGCCGTTCCGGGCTTGCGGGCGAAGAGCTGGTGAAGAGCCTCCGGATCGGCTTTCCCCGTCAGCGGAACGCGAATCGAGATCAGCGACGGCATCGCGACGCGGGCGTTTTCCAGCGCCACGATTTCCTGTACGGAGATCTTCGGCTGAGCGTTTTCTTCCGGATACACCAACCCTCGGATCAGCACGGCCTTGTCTTCCACCAGCGAGGTCTGCAGACGCTCATACTGCTTGGCGAAGATCATGGCCTCCAGACCGCCTTCGCGATCTTCAATTTGCAGCGACGCCCACAGTTCCCCTTTTTTGTTGCGGCGGCGGTTGATGCCGGTGAGGATGCCGCATAGGGCCACTTCGGTGCTCCTCGCCAGACCTTCCAACCCGCTGGTGAGGTGCGTCGCGAGCGCGGTCGCCTTTTCGTCGTATTCGTCGAGCGGGTGGCCGGTGATGTAGAAGCCGACCATTTCTTTTTCAGCAGACAGTTTTTCCCGCGTGGTCCAATCCGGGACGTTCGGCATGGGATGCGCCGTGGGCTCTGCCGCCATCAATTCGGCGAACAAGCCGGACTGACCACTGGCCTTATCTTTGGAAATGCGCAGTCCATTTTCAATGGCTCCGTCGAGCATCGCGAACTGTTGCGCGCGGGTGCCGCCTAGCGTATCCATGGCTCCGCCGCGAATCAGACTCTCGATCATACGGCGATTGACCGCGCTGAGGTCGACACGTTCGCAGAAGTCGTAGACGGAGGTGAACGGACCACCTTCGGCCCGCGCTTTCTCGATGGATTCTACAGCCGGCAGACCGACGTTCTTGATCGCGCCGAGGCCGAACCGGATGCCGGATTCGCCAGGTTGATCCGAATGCACAGGCGTGAAGGTAAACTCCGACCAGTTCACGTCCGGAGCAAGAACCTTGATGCCCATCTCGCGGCATTCGCTGATGTATTTCACCACCTTCGCGGTGTTGCCAGTTTCCGAAGTCAGCAGCGCGCTGATGAATTCGAGCGCGTAGTGCGCCTTGAGATACGCAGTGACAAACGCCAGGTACGCATACGCCGCGGAGTGCGACTTATTGAAACCGTAGCCCGCGAACTTTTCCATCAAGTCGAAGACTTTTTCGGCTTTCTTCCTGGGATGTTTACGAGCCGCCGCGCCTTCGAGGAAGCGCTCGCGCTGCTTGGTCATCTCCTCGAGCTTCTTCTTACCCATCGCGCGACGCAGCAAGTCGGCGTCGCCCAGCGAGTAACCGGCGATGCGATTCGAGATCTGCATCACCTGTTCCTGATAGACCATGACGCCGTAGGTCTCTTCGAGCAGTTCCTTCAGTTCCGGTAAATCGTAAACAACTTCCTTGCGCCCGTGTTTGCGATCGATAAAGTCATCGATCATACCCATCGGGCCCGGACGGTACAGCGCGTTCAACGCGATCAAATCTTCAATACGATCCGGCTGATAGCGGCGCAAAATGTCGCGCATGCCGGGCGATTCAAACTGGAACACGCCGCTGGTGTAGCCTTTGCTGAAGATTCCGTCGAACGTTTCCTTGTCGTCCATCGGAATCTCTTCGACGGTCAACTTGATGCCGCGATGACGTTCGATCAGCTTCAGAGCATCGGCGATGATGGTGAGCGTCGTGAGGCCCAAGAAATCCATCTTGAGCAGCCCGAGCTTTTCCAGACCCACCATGTCGTACTGGGTAACAATTTCATCCCGGTTCGTCTTGTACAGCGGAACAAGTTCCTTCAACGCGACCGGCGAAATCACGACGCCGGCGGCGTGGACACTGGCATTCCGGGCCATGCCCTCCAGTCGTTGGGCGACGTCCAAAATCTCTTTGACGCGTGGATCCTTGCGAGCCAGATCGTCGATCTGCGGCTCCACTCGGCGCGCCTCTTCCAGCTTGATATTCAGCGGCGTGGTTGGGATCAGCTTGGTGATCTTCTCTACTTCGCCGTAGCCGATTTCGAGCACGCGCCCCACGTCCTTGATCGCGGCGCGCGCACCCATGGTGCCGAAAGTAATAATCTGCGCGACCTGCTCACGCCCGTACTTTTCAGTAACGTACTGGATGACTTCGCCACGCCCGCGCGTACAGAAATCGATGTCGATATCAGGCATGCTGATGCGTTCCGGATTCAGGAAGCGCTCAAACAGCAACCCATACGCCAGAGGATCAATATCCGTGATCTCCATCGCGTAACTGACCAAGCTGCCCGCCGCCGAGCCGCGCCCCGGGCCCACCGGAATGCCCTTCATCTTGGCGTAGCGGATGAAGTCCCAAGTGATCAGGAAGTAGCCGGAAAACTGCATGCTCTGGATCGTCTTGATTTCGCGATCCAGGCGCTCAACGTATTCCTGAAGATCGTGCTTCAGCGCGCCTTGTTT
The DNA here is from genome assembly GCA_943328975.2 of Bordetella parapertussis. GTDB lineage: Bacteria > Acidobacteriota > Terriglobia > Bryobacterales > Bryobacteraceae > Palsa-187. The sequence continues at coordinate 42,378 of CALQCC020000002.1, forward strand.
CGCGAGCGCTTCCAACCGTCCGCGCCGCTTTTCGAAGCCCTGCCGAGCGACGTATTCAAAGTAAGTATCGGTAGTGTGACTTTCGGGAATCGGGAATTTCGGGAAAGGTTCCTTGACCGGTTCCAGCTTCAACTGGCAGCGCTGCGCGATGTCCCAGGTCCGGTCCAGCGCGTGTTCCACTTCGCCGAACAGCGTCATCATCTCTTCGCGCGACTTCAGATAAAACGCGTTCTTATCGAACTTCATCCGATTCGCATCGGACATCACTTTGCCGGTCTGGATGCACAGCAGAATCTCGTGCGCCCGGGCGTCGTCGTGTTTCAGGTAGTGCGAATCGTTGGTCACCACCAGCGGAATTTCCGTGTCCGCGGATAAACGATGGATCAGCGGCAGAACCTGTGCGTCCAGATCCATGCCGTGGTCTTGCAGTTCCAAGAAGAAGTTCTTCTTCCCGAACAAGTCGCTGTATTCGTAGGCTAGCCGCTTGGCTTCATCGAAGCGATCGGCCAGCAGCGTTTCGTTGATGTCGCCGCGCAGACACGCGGACAGCGCGATCAACCCCTCAGAGTGGCGCGAGAGTAGATCTTTATCGATGCGCGGCTTGTAGTAAAACCCGTCGAGGTACCCGCTGGAGACCAACTGGATCAGGTTGCGATAGCCTGTCTGGTTCTCGCACAGCAGCACCAGGTGGTTGTAGCGATTCGAGTCGCTTTTGTTCTTCTGGCCCTGCTGCGCGACGTAGACTTCGCAGCCGATCACGGGATGCACGCCGTGTTTCGTGGCCTCGTTATAGAACTCCACCGCGCCGAACAGATTGCCGTGGTCGGTCATGGCGATCGAGGGCATCTTCTGCTCCTCGGCCAGCGTCATGAGCTGCGAAATTTCACACGCGCCGTCGAGCAGCGAGTAGTCGGTGTGGCAATGGAGGTGTACAAATGGGGCGGCCATAGTAACTACAGGGGAGACCACTAGTATAGCGGTCCCCTACTATTACTGCGCCGCGAGTGCGGCAGCTTGCGCAATCTGCGCCAGGGTGCCACGGGCAGCGATCATGCGGCCCGACGCATACGGGAACACCCGGCGGATGCCCGTGGCCAGACGCATCCCCGTTTGCGCTTCATTGAACGCCGGCAGGCTCATGCCGCCGCTGTAATAGAACAGGCGCACTACATCGCCCGTCATCGTCGTGTAGTCACCGGAGGTTGCCTTCGCTGCTGATGGGAGATCCTTGTCCGTTTGTGCCAGGAGCCAGCGAGTCATGTCGACTTGCTCCTCGGTCCCGCGAAGGACGATCGCGCGTTTGCTCAGGTAGGGATAAACACGGCGCGTGTCGGTGATGGTCCGGATCATCGTCTGCATTTCGTTGAATTGCTGCACGTCCTTGGCTCGCGTGAACCGGAAGACCCGCACCTGATTCTCTCCACGCTGGAAATCCGGCCAGCTTTTCGGGAGCACATACGACTCCTGCGGCGAATCGCGATTCACCTCGGCCAGCAACCACTCAGCCAGGTCAAGCTGATCCCGGCTGCCACGCACCACCACGGCTCGATGAGAGGTGTAAATGCCCACAAAGCGAACGTCGGTGATGGTCCGAAGCGCGGTGACTACCTCCATCAAATCCTGGTTCGAGGAAATCTGCGCCGGGTAAAACACGCGAATCGTGTTGTCCGGCTCCTTGGTCTCAAGCGTCAAGACCGTCGACGCCGGCGGCGGAGTGGCCGCAGCGGGTCTATCCAACTCCGCGATCACCCACTCTGTCACGCGGACCTCTTCGCTTGTCCCGCTGATCGAAAGTTCACGCAACGCCACATCGACGGTTCGCGCTTTCAGCCCGCTCATGGTCAAGGCCGCGACGGAAAGGTCCTGAAAGTCCTGATCCGTGGCGGGCGACTGGAAGCGGAACGTGCGGTCCTGCATGTCCTGCCCATAGGCCAACACGGCGGTCAAGAAGATCAAGAGACATTTCATCGCAAGGAACCTCCGCAAAGGATGACGCAGGCCTCGCCCGGGACGTGCAGTCCGACCGTTATTTGGTAGCCAGCCCATCTCGGATCTGTTCCAGTAACTCAAGTTGGCGCGTTTGCAGCGCGACCAGTTCCGCCCATTGCTGATCCCGCAAATGATCCACTTTCGCGTGCAGGCTCATGACTTCCATCTCCGCTTTCAAGTTGATCTCGTAGTCGTGATGAGCGTCCAGGCGATCTTTTTCCGCTTGACGATTCTGGCTCATCATGATCACCGGAGCTTGCAGTGCGGCGAGACAAGACAGAACGAGGTTCAACAGGATGAACGGGAATGGATCGAACGGACTCCCGGCCTGGACGTTCCACAAAATCCACGTTCCCATCACCGAGAGGAAGATGAGGATAAACGTCCAACTGCCGCCGAACGATGCTACTTGATCGGCCAAGCGCTCGCCGAAGGTTCGTTGCTCAACAAAGGCAGCGTTGGTGTCGCGGGCCACGGGCTTACGGTGGATCAGTGCCTCGAGCACAGCGCGCTCGCGCTCCCCTAAGCGCTGAATTTGTTCCATGAGTGCATGTGGTTCCATAAATGATTCTCCCGGGCCTTAATGATTGTTTCGGTGCCGGAGTCATACTAACATCGGTGCATCTAGAGGACTTGGTCCGCCAATACGGATACTGGATGGTCGCTGGAGGAACACTGGTGGAAGGCGACGCCACCGTGATCACCGCTGCGTTCCTGGCGCATCGAGGCTACTTAAACCTAGCCTGGGTGTGCGTGTTGGCCGGGTTTGCGACGTTGCTGCAGAATATTGCGCTGTACGAATTGGCGCGCAGGCGCGGTGGCTCTCTGGCTCTGGGCACAAGCAAAACAGCCCTACGCGTTCAAAAGGTGCTCGGTTGGGTGCGAACCCGTGGAGCGCTCCTGCTATTCGTTTCGCGCTTCCTGATCGGTGTGCGGTCGGCTGCGGCCTTGGCCTGCGGGATCGCGCACATGCCGCGAGCGCGGTTCTTCTGGACCAACCTGGCGGGCGCGGTAGCTTGGACGGCGGCGATGGCGGCGGTCGGCTACTCCGGAGGGCATCTATTCACGATCATCGTCGACGACGTGAAGCGCCATGAGTGGACCGTAGCAGCGGCGCTGCTGGGCACCGTAACCATCACTGTCTTGTGGAAGACGCGGGCAGCCGACGTCGTGGATCTGTTTGGCGCGGCGGGTATCATCGAAACATGGGCGAAATCCGAATTGTTGAAGCGCGAGAAGAACACGTCCCTGTAATTCTGGAAATGATTCGCGGGTTAGCGGAGTACGAGAAGCTGACCCACGTCATGACGGCGACCGAGGATGCGCTGCTGCGCACGCTATTCGGACCCCGGCCCGGAGCCGAGGTATTGCTCGCGTCAGAGAACGAAGTTGTCGTCGGTTTCGCGCTGTTCTTCCCGAACTATTCCACGTTCCTCGCCAAGCCTGGCATGTATCTGGAAGATCTCTTCGTCAAGCCTGAAGCGCGAGGACGCGGCGTCGGACTGGCTTTGTTGCAGCAGTTGGCGAAGCTCGCGCGGGATCGCGACTACGGTCGCGTAGAGTGGAGCGTCCTCGATTGGAACGACCCGGCTATCGGCTTTTACAAGAAGTTGGGCGCGATTCCCATGGACGAGTGGACCATGTTCCGGCTCACCGGCGACGCAATCGGTGCTCTGGCGGATCGCAAGCCTACTTGATCGAAACGGGGGCTGGACCCGAGAAATCCACTTGTACACCCAACTCGCGCGGATCTTCCGAAGTGAGTCCTATAGCCCGATCCAATTCGAACTCCACTCGCACTGCACCTGCCGCAAGCGGACCAAATCGAGCCGAGTAAGACTGTTCGCCTGCCGACGTGTACGTGATCGGCGCCAATACTTCCCCCGCAACCCGAGCGGTCAGCGTAACAGACGGATACTGAGCCATCACAGGGTCGGGCAAATAGAAATGGAATTGCAGCGTGGCCGCGTCTTGAGCCACGGCATCCACATCCACTGAGAACTTCCGTTTCGTCCAGCGCCAGCGTTCATCTTCCAGATGATGCCAGCCCTCGACCAAGCGGAATCCAGCCGGCCTGCCAGAGAGTCGGCTCTTCGCGATGATATACGCGCGAGCGTCGCCCTTCGGCGTCACCGGATCGGACGTCGCCACCGGGCCGGTGGCGGCGTAGTGCGTAATATCCCAGCCCGCGCGGCGCACGATGCGCTTGAGGCCTTCTTCGGTGAAGATCCAGAAATTGGTGTAATCCGCGTTGAGTTCGTCTTCCTCGACCAGGTACGCGACCGGATTGCCGCCATAGCCAGTCTTACGATCCGGCGCGAGCTGCGCGATGCGCGTGCTCAGGTAGATATGGTCCGATCGGCGCGCCAGTTCTTCCAGCACCAGAAACGGATTCTTCAAGTGGTACAGCACGCCCAACATCAGCGTGAAGCCGTAGTGCATGCCGGGAAAGTTCGGCTGCGTATCGATGTCCGTGGCATGAATGCGAAGCGGCGATTGCAGCGCCTCTTTCAGCGCGCGTACCCCGTACAGAGCGTTGTAATTGGTGGGCGCGTTATCCACAGCATCCACGCGCGCACCTAGCGATTCCAGGAAGAACGAAATGTCGCCGTCGCCGCACCCGACGTCCAGCACCGCTTCGTGCCCGATCATCTTCAGCAGCGCGTCCGTGTCGCCCTGCAGCAGATCGTCGAGAATATCGAACTGCCCCAGTGAGGTCCACGGATACCACTTGAGCGCAGGATGAAGCGGCGTCTTGCGCTTCACCTCCTGCAGATATTTCTGAAAACGCTGTGATTGTTCCTTGAGTCTCACCGGCGGCAAGACTCCATGATAGCGTCCCGCCGTGACCGGAGGGTGCCAAATCTGGAAGCCCGAATGGTACGATGGACCGGAAAGGGCCCTTAGCACAGCGGTTAGTGCAGCGGACTCATAATCCGTTGGTCGTCGGTTCGAATCCGCCAGGGCCCACCAACCTCCCTCCAACCGCTTTGACGGTTGTTTCCGGCTGCGAGTTTGGCTAATGTCTATAGGTGGCGGTGTGTCATCGCATGGACGGAGTCTTATGCCCATTCTTGAGTACGAGTGCCTTGAGTGCAAAGAACAGTTTGAGTATCTCCAGAGGGCGATTGGTCCCTTAGCCGCGTGTCCGTCCTGTGGGACGGATCAAGTGCACCGCTTGGTGTCGCTCTGCGCCGTGAGTTCCGACTCCAGCCGTGCGGCCAACCTGAGCGCGGCACACCAGCGTTCGGCCACCCGACGCCAGGACAAACAGCGCAGTGAGCACGCGCAACACCACGATCACTTCGGCGACTCGGTGCGTTCATGAAGACGAAACTCCTATTAACAGGTCTGGTGGCCGTGATCGCGGTGTCCGGTTTCCAACCAGCCGTCCCGGTCCGTACCGCCGCTCAGCCGACCCGCACCACGCCTCAAAGCGCACGAACCCTCGTAAATCAGTACTGCGTAGGCTGTCATAGCGATAAGGCGAAAGTTGCCAACTTCTCGCTGGAAAAGGCCGATCCTGCGCTTGCCGGCGACCATCCCGAAATTTGGGAGCGGGTGATTCGCAAAATGCGTGCCGGCATGATGCCTCCGCCGGGTCTGCCCCGGCCGTCAGAGGCTGCCTATGACGGACTGCGCGACTGGCTGGAGGCTGAAATCGATAAGAAAGCTGCAGCCCATCCCGATCCAGGTTCTGTAATCCTGCATCGTCTCAACCGGACAGAGTACAAGAACTCGGTCCGCGACCTGCTGGATCTGGAAATTGACGTCTCCGCATTGCTTCCGCCGGATGATTCCGCCCGAGGGTTCGACAACATCGCGGGGTCGCTGACCATTTCGCCGACGTTGTTGGAAGCCTACACCTCGGCTGCCTCGCGCATCGCGCGCATGGCCGTCGGTTTCTGGAAGTCGCCTGTGGAAGCGGCCTACATTGCGCCCGGCGACACGTCGCAGACCGAGCGCATCGATGGATTGCCGCTGGGCACGCGCGGAGGCATGGCGGTGCGCCACGTGTTCCCGTCGAACGGCGAATACAAGTTCTCGATCGCGAACTTCGGCCTGGGGAAATTCGTCCCCAACGAAAAGCTAGCGTTCTTCATCGATAACGAATTGGTGGAAGTCCGCGACTATAAAGGCGTCGGTCAGTCCGCGGCAAACTCGGCGGACAACGATGGCACGATTGACGCGACGATCCCGGTCAAAGCCGGTTCGCACCTGGTGGGTGTGACCTTCCTCGCCGAGAATTATCGCCCCAGCCTCGACCTGATCCGGCAGTACGATCGCAAATCGCTCGAGGACAATCCGATTCCGCAGCTGCAATATCATCCAGCGGTCGGATCGCTGCGCATCCGCGGGCCTTTCACGGCAACTCGCCAGGAAGATTCGCGTAGCATTCGCAAAGTTTACGTGTGCCAACCGTCCAGCGGGCCGCAGGAAGAAGTCTGCGCCAAACAGATCCTGACCACTTTGATGGGCAGAGCCTACCGTCGTCCGGTGATCCCGCAGGATATGGAGTGGGTCCTGGGCTTCTATCAAGAGGGCCGGCGCGAAGGGACTTTCCAGGATGGCATCGAACTGGCTCTGCGCCGCATCTTGACCAGCCCGCAGTTCCTGGTTCGTGCAGAGAGCGAGCCAGCGACGGCTCGCGCGGGGCAGCCCTACCGGATCACCGATCTGGAGTTGGCCTCGCGTTTGTCGTTCCTTTTGTGGAGCAGCATCCCGGATGACGCGTTGATCGATGTCGCAGCGAAAAACCAACTGCATCTTCCGGCGGTGCTGGAGCGTGAGGTTCGCCGCATGTTGGCGGACTCCAAGGCGGACGCGCTGGTTGAAAACTTCGGCGATCAGTTGCTGTATTTGCGCAACCTCCCCACCACCGCTCCGGACGGCGTGTTCTATCCCAACTGGGATGACGAACTGCGCAAGAGCTTCCGCCGTGAGACAGAGCTGCTGTTTCAGAGTGTCATCAAGGAGAACCGCAGCGTCGTCGATTTGTTGAACGCCGACTACACGTTCATGAATGAGCGGCTCGCGAAACACTACGGCGTGCCGAACATCTACGGTTCGCACTTCCGGCGCGTCAGCCTGGGTGCGGATATGGCGTACCGGCGCGGTCTGCTGGGTCAGGGCAGCGTGCTGGCCTTGGCTTGGCAGCAGAATTTCCGTACGTCTCCGGTGAAGCGCGGCGTTTGGGTGCTGGAAAACATCCTGGGAACTCCGCCGCCGGAGCCGCCCCCGAACGTTCCGCCGCTGGAAGACAGCAACACAGACAACAAAGTGATGACTCTGCGCGAGCAGATGACGCTGCATCGCAAGAACGAGCCCTGTGCGAGCTGCCATAAACTGATGGATCCCATCGGATTCGCGCTGGAGAACTTCGACGCGGATGGTTCGTGGCGGACCTTGCAAGGCGGAAAAGGCGGCGTGCCGATTGACGCCTCTTCGACGCTGTGGGACGGCTCCAAGATCAACGGCCCGACCGAACTGCGTCAGGTGCTGCTCAAGTATTCGCCGCAGTTCGTGCGCACCGTCACAGAGAAGCTGATGACGTTCGCGCTGGGCCGCGGCGTCGAGACCGAAGATATGCCCGTGATCCGGGCGATCGTTCGGGATGCACACAAGGACAACGACCGCTTCATGGCGATCCTAATGGGGATCATTAAGAGCGGTCCCTTTCAGATGCGCGTGAAGCAAGTGGAGAACTAGAGAGGGCATATGTTTCTCACCAAGAAATTCATTCCGCGACGGACGTTCCTGCGTGGCGCGGGCGTGGCGATCGGCCTGCCACTGCTCGACTGCATGGTTCCCGCGCAGACGGCGGTAGAAAAGACTGCGGCCGCTCCGGTGCGGCGGTTCCTGGGCATCTGGCATCCGCACGGCGCGGCGCCGGGCTATTGGAGTCCGCTGCAGCAGGGCAAGGACTTCGACTTCTCCTTCATCACCAAACCGCTGGAACAGTTTCGCAATCGCGTGACGTTGATCTCCGGGATGGACATGCCCGAGGCCGCGGCGACCACCGACGAGCCGGGTGGCGATCATGCGCGCGGGGCGGTCTTCCTCTCCTCATCCCGGCCGCGCAGAAATGCAGTGAGCCCGTATTTGGGCGTTACGCTCGACCAGTTGGTCGCGAAGAAATACGGCCAGGGTACGATCCTTTCGTCGCTGCAAGTGGGCGTCGAAGAAGACGGGAACTTCGGCAACTGCAACTGGGGTTATAGCTGCGCCTACACCAACTGCATGTCCTGGAGTTCGCCGGTGCAACCGCTGCCCACCGAAGTGAATCCTCGCGTCGCCTTCGAGCGCCTCTTTGGCGACGGGACCAGTCCCGAGGAGCGCCGCCGCGGCAGAAGCCAAAGCGCCAGCATCCTCGATTCGGTCACGCAAGAACTCGCATTCTTCAAGCGGCCCCTGGGCGCAGGGGACAAGCAACGTCTCGACACGTATCTCGAAAACATTCGCGAGATCGAACGCCGCATCCGCATCGCGATGGAATCCACGGTGAAGGAACCCAACGATGAGATCCCGTTCGGGCTGCCGGAGAATAAGAGCGTTCATTACCGGCTGATGTACGATCTGCTGGCGCTGGCGTTTGAAGGCGACCTGACTCGTTCGGCGACCTACATGCTGGGCAAGGATCTGTCCGGCGCAAGCTTCCCCGACTCTGGTTTCAATGGCGCATGGCATGGCTCCTCGCACCACGGCGAGAAGCCTGACAATGTCGCTAGTTACGCCAAGATGAACCGCTATCACGTCCAGAATCTGGCCTACTTTGCCGAGAAGCTGAACAAGATTCCGGATGGCGACGGCACGCTGCTGGACCACATCCTGATCTATAAGGGCAGCAACATGGGCAACTCCCATCGTCACGCTCACATCAAGGTTCCAGTGATCCTGCTGGGTGGCCTAGACGGCAAGTTCCAAGGGAACCGCCATATTGTGTTCCCGGACTACACGGAACGGACCTCCAATATGCTGCTTGCATTGCTACACAAGTACGACATTGAAGACATTCCGAAATACGATGCGTCGGGGCGCCAAACGGGGACGCAGAGGTCCTTCGGTTCCAGCACGACGCCGCTTTCCCTCTAGCCGCATGCGTTACATCATCACGATCGCCATTTTGACCGCCCTGCCCATGGCAGCCCAGAGCAGGGCGACGCGTCCTAAGATTGAGCGTCCGGACGGAGCCGTGTGGGAAGTCATTCGCAAGAACTGCACGAATTGCCATGGCATTGACGACTACGCGTTCTATGCCCTGGACAAGACCGGCTGGACCAAGCTGATCGCGGAGAAGCACAAGCCTGGCGAAGCCGTCCTATCCGAGCCAGATCGTGGTCTGTTGGTGGACTGGCTGGTAGGCAAGTTCGGGCCCGATACAAAGCCGTTCCCGCGGACCTACATTCCTCCCGAGATCACGACGTTCTTTTCCGATCCTGAAGCGATCCGCTTGATGAACCGTTCCTGTACGCGCTGCCACGGCGTGGATCGAGTGCAAGGCGCGCGCAAGGCGGCCGACAACTGGCGTGTGACCTTGGTCGACATGCGGGAACGTGGTGCACAACTTGCGGACGAGGAGTTGGAGCAGCTAGTCGAATGGCTCGGTCGCGTGTGGGGAACCAATCAGGACAAATGAGGACTCCATCCGCAATCATGGCCGCCCTATGCGGCGCGTCGTTGCTTGCTGCGACGCTGTTGCTCGCGCAAGCGCCATCTGCGAATGGCGGCCTGAACCTGATGGCCACGACCGCCAACGTATCGGGTGCCGGGGACTCCGTGCGCTTCGAGATTCTGCGATGGTCCACCGATGAGGAACGCGATTCGCTAATGGCGGCCTGGACGCTGAGACCAAGCGCTTCCGCGGCTAAGGCCGGTGCCGGTGCTGCAAAAGCCGGTGCGGCCAAGGGCGCTGCCAAAGGAAAAGGGTCAGCTCCCGTGAGCGAGTCCGCGAATAGGGTTACGCCTGAGGCGTCGCTCTCCAAAGCATTGCAGGAGACTACGACCGCTGGATACCTGTGGTCGTCGGAGATGGCCGGATATGCTCTTCGTTATGCCGGCAAGGTCGGCAATCCAGATGGGTCGCAGCGGATCATCCTGATCACGCAGCGCCGACTGGGAGCGGTGAACCAACTGTGGAATCCCACCTTTGAGGGCACCCCGAACACGGACGAGTTCTCCGTGATTGAGCTGCGCCTCAACGCCAAGGGCGAGGGTGAGGGGAAAGTTACGCTGGTAGGCAAGGCGGCTCTGGATGCCGCGGCCAAGATCGTCACACTCGAAAACTACAACGCATTGCCCGCTGTGTTCCGCAACGTGCGGATGCAGGCCGGGAAACCATAGAGGATAGGTCGCTATGAAACTCCGATTGTGCATCGCCATTTCGTTGGGTGTCTCCTACGCCATGGGCGCGACTCTGCCGAGCGAGGTCGCCGATGCGGCCATGCGCGGGGACAAGGCCACTGTGCGCAGCTTGGTGCAGAAGAAGGCCGACGTCAACGCGCCACAGGTCGACGGATCCAGCGCGTTGCATTGGGCCGCGCAAATGGATGACCTCGAGTTGGCCGACCTCTTGATTCGCGCTGGCGCGAAGGTTTCCACATCGAACGCCGCTGGCGCCACGCCGTTGCTGATGGCGTCCTTGAACGGCAGCTCCGCCATGCTCGATCGCCTGATCGCCGCCGGGGCGAATCCCAACACGCCGATCTCCCGGTCCGGCGATACCGCTCTCATGATCACATCCCGAACGGGCAAAGTGGACGCGGTCCGCGTGCTGCTGGATCGTGGCGCGAAGGTGAATGCCCAGGAAACTTGGGGCGGCACCACCGCGCTGATGTGGGCGGTCTCTGAACGACACGCCGACGTCGCGAAGCTGCTGGTGGAGCGCGGCGCGGATGTAAACGTTCGGTCCTACTACGTTCCTTCCGCCTCAGGGCGCGGCTTCGAGGGGACCACGCCGGTGCCGAACAAGACGACCGAGGGATTTGAGGAATTCGCGAGCGGGTGGCTAACCGCGCTGATGCTGGCGGCTCGGGAGAACGACGTGGAATCCGCGAAGCTGCTGGTGAAAGCCGGCTCCGACATTAATGCTCAATCCGCGGACGGAAAGGACGCGTTGTCGCTGGCTTTCTTCGACGGCAGTTACGACGTGGCCGACTTCCTTATCGATAACCACGCCAACGTCAACCAGGCCGACGCCCAGCATTTCACGCCGCTGTTCTGGGCCGTGGACCGACGCAACATGGAGACGGCCCCTAACTTCCCGTGGATGGAAACGCGCGATCCTTTGCCGCTGATCAAGAAACTGCTCGATGCCGGTGCAAACCCGAACGCTTTGATCAACTCCACGCCGCGGGCGCGTATGCGCGAAGGCTCGCCTCGACTGGTCTACGCCACGGCGTTGATGCGCGCCGCGCTCGCCGGTGACCTGGAGCTTGCGAAACTGCTGCTGGCCCATGGAGCCGACCCGCGCATCGCTTCGAAAGATCGGGAGACCACGCTGATGGCCGCTTCCGGCACGGGTTTCATTAATGGGTATCATCGCCAACGCTCGCCTGCAGAACGTCTGGAATTGGTGAAGCTGCTGGTGGATATGGGCCTGGATGTGAACGCGGCCGACAACTATGGAATTACGCCGTTGATGGTGGCCGCGAACCTGGGTGATGCTGAGATCGTGAAGTACCTGATCTCCAAGGGCGCCGATCTGGGCGCGCACGATTTGGGCAAGAAGAATGACGGCTCATTCGGCTCCAGTGTGGAACCGCTGATGCCCATCGACTACGCGATCGGCGTCGGCACGTTTGTGCCAAACAACGCAGTAATCATTCACCACGAAGCGATGAACCTCATGGCGGAGGAGATGAAGAAGCGCGGCATCAAGCATACGACCTCGGAATGCACGCTGCGCGGCTTCACCTGCGCCTTGTCGAACGTCGATCCGAAGACGGCGACGCCCGCCGAGATCGCCAAGATCCGGACGATTCAGACCGGATACCAAGTGGACGGGATCACCGGTGGACTAGCCATCGGCGACGCGGCTCAGAAGTAGCTTCCCCTCACTGCTTCTTCAGTGTGTAGACGTAATTGTCGAGTCCGATTGCGGCCGTCGCCGGATCGATAAAGTGGTAGTCGATTTCCGCGTCGCATCCGGTTTCCAGCGTCTTCCAACTGGAGCCGTCAAATCCCACGGTTGCGGCGACCTTGACCGGATCGACGGACTTGTCGCGCCGCTGCATCTCGCCGAATGCGCCCTGAAATAGGAAGTCGGCTGGATAATCCTTGACTTGATAGCGAGTGCCTGTGCAGGCCAGGATCTTCGGCCCTTGGATCGCTTTCGAAGTGATCGTGACCGTCTTGCCCACCAGGGATCGCATCTCCGCATCATCCGGCTTGTGAGCCCGATCCTCCCACCAGGGAGCGACCACCGCCGACACGATCTTCCACTTGCCCAGATAGAAAGGATCTGCCGCCGAAGTAATCGGACTCAGCGTGCCCAGCAGCAACCCCATCAAAACCATGGAAGACCGGACAGTGCGAAAAAGTTGGATCATACGCTGCCTTCCCCAGAGTATAATTCAGGACAACAAAACGGGCTACAAGAGGAGGCCGTTATGCGCAAACTAGTTTTATTCTTGCTGGCTTTGGGAACCGTGGTGGCGCAGAAGGCTGACCTTTCAGGCCACTACTACCTGCAGAATGTCCGCGAAGTCGGATCGGAGTTGCTCCTGCGACCCGACGGCAGCTTTGAATTCATGCTGGCGGCAGGGGCGGCGGATTTCACGGCCAAGGGAACCTGGCGAGCGGAGAAGGATGCCGTGATCCTGAACAGCGCTTCGGGGAAGGACGCGCCCCCGTTCCAGCTTACCGGCAGTTCGGCCACCAACGAACCTGCCATTCTGATGCGGATCGTCGCGCCCAACGGCCGTGGGGTCCCAAATATCGATATTGTGCTGGGCACCGACAAAGGCCCTCTGAAGGCCCGCACCGATTCGACCGGCGAAGCCGAGTTCCCCAAGGACGATCCGGCTCGAACCGTGGCGTTCAGCGTCCGGGTCTACCAGTTGGAGACCGAGCCCATCAAGGTGAATTCGGCCCACAACGACTTCACCTTTGAGATCAACGGCGCGGCTATCACCCAGGTCCCCTTCAAGAACGAACGCCTGACCGTGCGCGGCAAAGCTCTGATTCTGCGGTACTTTGATCCGAAGAACGAGATGTCCTACCAAAAGCAATAATGATAACTCTACGTGGCGCTTCCATCGCGGCTCTGCTCGCAACATCTGTCCTCTCTGCGCAAGACATCCAGTTCTGCACGGTGGAGCCGACGGTTGTGGAGCAGCGTTTTTTGCGTCTGCGCCCAAAGAACGACCAGCGAGCCGAATCGCTGCGCCGTATTTTTGCGGAAGCAGGGTGCAATAGCGACAGTTGGACAGAGCAGAAAATCAAGCGGTCCAAACTTTCGAACCTCATTTGCACGCTGCCAGGGACTTCGGAGCGCAGTGTGATTGTCTCTGCCCACTACGACAAGGTGGATGAGGGGGAAGGCGCCATCGACAATTGGAGTGGTGCTGCCCTGCTCCCCTCGCTCTATCAGAGCCTGAGCAACGTGCCCCGTACCCTCACCTACGTCTTTCTGCTCACCACCGATGAAGAAAAGGGATTGATCGGATCTACCGGATTCGTCCGTAGCCTCTCGAAAGAGCAACTCCGCGCCATCGTAGCCGACGTGAATATCGATTCTGTCGGTTTCCCCGGGGCAACCAACGTCTGGCACCGGCGAGCGGATCCAGCGCTTTTCAACGCCGCCGTCCTGGTCGCCGGTGCGCTCAAGATCCCGATGAAGGGCGTGAACGTCGACCAGGTTGGAGACAGCGATTCGCACCCCTTCGCCGATAAACACGTCCCTGTCATAGACTTCCATTCCCTCACCAGTGCTACCCTCCCGATCCTCCATACCCCCAAAGACGTGGTCGCGATCCACGATCCCGCGTCGTACTACGAGACATTTCGGCTCATTTCTGCCTTCGTGGCTTATCTCGACGTGGCCCCTCCGCCCGCTAAGTGAGTGGAATTACACAACTCTTACAAACACAATCTCCAACTCCGGTTATTCTGGAGATCCAAGGGAGATCTTCTTGAGCCACGAAGTCATTGAATTACAGAGACATGACAAGCCTAACTGGGTTACGGCCATAGCATTTGGCATATTTCACATCGGAGCCGTTGCCGCTCTTTTTATGTTCAGCTGGCAGGCATTGTGGATTTCCCTGGCCTTGTACTGGATGACCATCTGCTTCGGTATTAGCCTGGGCTACCACCGGTTGCACACCCACCGGTCGTTCAAGGTGCCGAAGGCGATTGAGTATTTCTTCGCGCTCTGCGGAGCTTTGACCCTGGAAGGCGGACCCATTTTCTGGGTGGCCACCCATCGCATTCATCATCAGAAATCCGACCAGCCGGGCGACCCGCACTCCCCGCGCGACGGCGCTTTTTGGGCGCACATGGGCTGGATCCTGTTCGGGGAAGCCAACCACAACAACACCAAGATGATGTCGAAGTACGCGCCCGATTTGGCCCGCGACCCCTTCTATGTCTGGCTGAACAACTGGCATTGGGTCCCCATGATCATCCTGGGCGCGATCCTCTACGCCTTCGGTGGACCCTCGGTCTTCATGTGGGGCATCTTCCTCCGTGTCACCCTCGGCCTGCATGCCACTTGGCTGGTCAATTCGGCGACCCACTTGTGGGGCTACCGGAACTTCGAAACCCGCGACGATTCCCGCAACAGCTGGTGGGTCGCCCTGCTGACCTTCGGCGAAGGCTGGCATAACAACCACCACGCGCATCCGACCTCGGCTCGGCACGGCTTGGCTTGGTATGAAATCGATTTCTCGTGGATCCAACTCAAGGTTCTGAAAGCTCTGGGCATCGCCACCGCGATCACCGTAGCTCAGTTGCCTGAGAAGGCCGCGAAGCAGCGCGCCGCCTAGCGTAAGCTAGAGGCATGGTTGTCGTAGGACGGCGCGAATCGGTTGGCCTGTACGTCGCATTTGGCGTCGTCCTCATTTCTGTCAGTCTTGTCCTCTACGTCGGTTGGGTCGTCTTCAACCTGCGATCGGTAGCGTTGCTCCTCCTGGGAGGGTTACTGCTCGCAGGACTCATCACCGGAATGGTGCTGAATACGTTCTTTCTGGTGCGTCAAATCCGCCGGAATGAACAGCAGGACGCGTTCATCAACGCCGTCACGCACGAACTGAAAACGCCGGTCGCCTCCATCCGCCTGTATCTAGAAACGTTGCAATCGCGAGATGTGGACCCAGCCACACGTAAAGAATTTTACGGGACGATGCTGGAAGACAGCGACCGCTTGCTCGCCACCATCGAGCAAATTCTGCGAACGGGCCGCGTCGGTTCCGCGAGCCGCAAACCCCATCTATCCGCATTCGATCTCGACGTCTTAGTCGACGAATGCGTCCAGCGAGCCCGCACCGTGAATCAATTGTCTGACCAAGCCCTGACCTTCAAAGCCGGCCTGGGCGCATCGGTGCTGGCGGATCACGAAGAAATCCGGGCGGCCGTCTCCAACCTGATCGACAACGCCATCAAGTACTCCGGCAAAAACGTAAAGGTAGTCGTGGAAACCGCAGGCTCCGGCGAAGATAACGCCGTAGTTCGCGTGCGCGATCAAGGGCCCGGCATCCCCAAAACAGAGTTGAAAGACATCTTCAAGCGCTTCCACCGCGTCCCCGGAGCCACCGCCCGCATTCCCGGCACTGGATTGGGACTCTACATCGTCCGCTCCGTTGCCAAGCGCCACGGCGGTCGGGCCTGGGCCGAAAGTGAAGGATTGGGGCATGGCAGCACGTTTGTGCTCCAGTTGCCGTTGGCAAAATGAATCGGATTCTGATCGTTGAAGACGAGAAGCACTTGGCCGATGGCCTGCGTTTTAATCTCGAAGCGGAAGGCTACGAAGTCCGCGTGGTCGATACTGGCGAAGCCGCGCTCGACATCCTTGCCGCGGAACCCGACGCTTTCGACGTCATGGTGCTCGACGTTATGTTGCCCGGCAAGTCCGGCTTCGAAGTGATCTCCGAACTCCGTATGGGCGGCCAGTTCGTGCCCACGCTTATGCTCACCGCGCGCGGCCATCCTGACGATATCCTGCAAGGCTTCGCCGCAGGCGTCGACGACTATTTGACCAAGCCGTTCGACCTGTCCATCCTCTTCGCCCGCATCCGCGGCCTGCTGCGTCGACGCGAATGGCTCGGCGCGCCGCAAACACCTCCGCCGTCGCCCGACATCTTCACCTTTGGCGAAAAATCGGTCGACTTCAATCGCCTGGAGCTACGCGTCCGCAAAGAAGTCCTGCCGCTCACACTGATGGAGGCGAACGTCCTTCGCTACCTCATCCAGCACCAGGGCCAACCCGTCTCGCGCAAGAAACTATTGGAAGACGTGTGGGGCCTCCACGAGGACACCGACACCCGAGCCATCGACAACTTCATCGTGCGCCTGCGCCGTTACGTCGAGGACGACCCAACAAAACCCCGCCACATGCTGACCGTGCGCGGAGTGGGCTATCGCTTCGTGGCTGACCCGGCCTGACTACTTGCCCACTAGATGCTCGACGTCCTTGTTGTTCTCTGTGCAAACGTATTCCAATAACTCTGTGTCCGGCACGTAACGGAGCTCATACTTCACTGTCCACGGCTTGGAATAAGCACCCGGATCATCGATCGTCGTCTCCAGATCAATCGTCCCGAAGTTGCGCCGCCGGAACTTCTCCGTCACCCGCAACTGCTCGCTATGCGGATGCCCCCCGGAATCGAGCCAGCTCTTATCGTTCTGACCAGCCGTTTCCACCACCAAAGTGTCGCCCTCCCAGTGGCCGATCGAATACCCGAGCCAAGTAGGCTGCATGTCCGCCGGCAGCTCACGGCCATCGGTAAAGATCTCGCGAAACCCGCGAATCGCCTCAAAGAGAAACGTGATCTGTGTAGGACTCTGCAAGATCTTGTACGGATACGGCACAGCGTTCACCTGCGGCACCCCTGGTAAATTGCAGTGCCCGACCGGATCGTCTTTCGACAGAGTGTCCTGGCGGCGCTTGTACTCCGTTGCGGCCCACGGCAGCAGCGGAACATCTTCAGGCTTCATGTCCGCAGCCAAGTTGATCGTGTATTTCACGCCGTTCGGCTGCCGCCAAATCCCGGAAAGATCGGGCTTCCCGTCGGCAGTCTTCGGAGCAGGAGCCGTCAGGTTCGGCGTACCATCCGCGTTACGCGGAATAGCCGCCGTAGGATGATTCAGCCACTGGGCCGCCAGCGGAAGCGAAAAAGCGATCAGCATCAGCGTACGCATCGTTATTTCCCCATGTGCTTCAGATCTTTTTCATTTTCGAGGCAGATGAATTCCAGTAGCTCCGTACCCTGGACTAAATGCAGCGACTCCTTCGCCGTCCACGGACGCGTATACATTTTCGGATCGTCGATCGTGATCTCCAGATCCATGTGACCCAAGCTGGTACGATGCAGCTTCTCCGTAACCTTCAGTCCATCGCTTCCGGGATTGCCCGAAGTATCCAACCACGCCTTCCCATTGAAGCCACGAGCTTCGATCACCAACGTATCCCCATCCCAGCGCCCCGACGAATACCCAAGCCACGTGGGATTCGGATCCGCCGCCAATTGCCGCCCATCCAAATGGACTTGCCGCCATAGGTTAAACGCTTCGTAAACAAACACCACCAGATCGCGAGTCTGCACGATCTTAAACGGCACCGGAGCGGATTCGATCTTCGGAACTCCCTGCGGCAAACAATTCGCGTCGGGCTCTTCCGTGCCCCTGGCCCCGTCCGCCCGAGACTTCATCAGCGCCCTGGCCTCGGGACGATACGGCACGTCCTCCTGCTTCATATCGGCGGTGAGGTTACGGAAGTGGGTGAGATTGTCCTGCTCCCAGATACCCGAGAGGTCGGGCTTGCCATCGGCGGCCTTCGGCACCGGCCCCTTGAGATCCGCCGTACCCGGAGGGATCTTCCATTGCGCGGGCAAAAGAGCCGCGGTCAAAACGATCAGAAACGCGAGTCGCATAAAGGCTTCTCCCTGTCCTGGGGGATTATATCCCGTTTGGCTGTATACCGCGATACAATTACAGGCGACCTTCCCACTGGAGATCTTACATGTCTGAAACTACTCGACGAAACATCCTGCAACAGACCGCTCTGGCCGCCGGAGCCGCCGCGCTGCTCTCAAGCGAGCTAAAAGCGCAAGCCAACAAAGAACCAGCCTGGCCCACGCTGTTCCCGGCCGGCTTCAAGAATGAACGCGTGAAGACCTCCGGTGCGGAGATCAACGTGGTGTCGGGAGGCGAAGGTCCTCCCTTGCTACTGATGCACGGAGCTCCGCAATCGCTGTGCACCTGGCATCTGATCGCGCCCGAGCTGGCGAAACACTATCGCCTGATCATGATGGACCATCGCGGCTACGGCGATTCGTCCAAGCCTGCCGACCTGCCGGATCACTCCAGCCAGTCCAAGCGGCCCATGGCGCTCGACGGCGTGGAAGTCATGAAGCACTTCGGCTACGACAAGTTCGCAGTCGTCGGCCACGATCGCGGCGGACGCGTAGGACATCGTATGGCTCGCGATCATGCCGACAAAGTCACCAAGCTCACGATGATCGACATCGTCCCCGCGTTGTATCTCTATACACACGTGACCATCGAGTTCGTGCAGGCGTACTTCCACTGGTTCAACTATCTGCGCCCGTCCCCGGCTCCGGAAAACGAACTGAAGGCGCAGTACGAGCAGCAAGCGCTGCGTGCCACCGGCCTGAACGCGGAATACATGCGCGTCATGTTGAACCCTGGTTCGATCCACGCCATGTGCGAGGATTACCGCGCCTCGGCATCCATCGACTTGAAGCTGGACGAAGCGGATGCCAAGGCCGGCGTGAAGGTGAAGTGCCCCATGCAGGTGCTGTGGGCCGCGACCGGTGCCATGGGCAGGCAGTACGACGTGCTCGGGATCTGGAAGGGCGAGGGCGTCAACGTAATCGGCAAGGGTTTACCGGGCGGACACTCGCTGCAGGAAACCACGCCCAAGGAAACCACGGACGAAATCCTGGCATTCTTGAAGGCCTAGTTTAGATCTGACTGAAGGATGAAGGAGTTGAAGATGACATTCTCTTCGCGTTTGAAATTTGTTCCAGTGGCGGCCGCCGTGGTCGCCCTGGCGTTCGTGATTGCAGGACCGGTAGAGAAGGCGCAAGCCTTCCAAGAAAAGGCCAAGGAGAAAGCCAAGGCGGCAGCAAAGGGTAAAGGCGCACCTGCACCGCGCTATAAAACGGTGACGATTGCAACGGGCTTGAACCACCCGTGGAGCGTCGCGTGGTTGCCGAACGGTGACATGCTGGTGACCGAGCGCCCGGGCCGCGTGCGCTTGATCCATGACGGCGTGCTGGACCCCACCCCCATCTCCGGTGTGCCCGCGGTTCACGCCGTGCGCCTGTCCGGCTTGATGGAAGTGCTGCCGCATCCGAACTTCGCCCAGAACCAATTCGTGTACCTCACCTACACGAAGGACACCGATCTGGCCAAGGGCGAAGTGGCGACGACGCTTGCTCGCGGACGCTTGGTAGGTAAAGCGCTGGTCGACGTCAAGGACATCTTGGTCTGCGACGTCTGGCTAGGCGACGGCGGCTCCGGCTCGCGCCTCGCGTGGGGCAAAGACGGCATGCTCTACATGACCACCGGCGCATCCAACGGACCCACCGGGCAGGAGCTAACCAGCCTGCGCGGCAAGATCCTGCGCCTCACCGACGAAGGCAAGCCGGCTCCCGGCAACCCCTTCATCGGACGCCCCTACGCACGCCCCGAGATTTATTCGTTGGGTCATCGCAACTCGCTAGGACTGGCGTTTAACCCCACCACCGGCGATCTGTGGAACAACGAGAACGGTCCGGCGGGCGGCGACGAAGTGAACGTCATCGTTCCGGGCGGCAACTACGGCTGGCCCGACGTCAGCTTCGGCCGTACCTATGAAGGCCAACGCATCGTGGGTTTCAAAGAAGGCACCGTTTCTCCGGTGATCTTCTGGGCTCCGTCGATCGCGCCTTCCGGCATGATGTTCTACACCGGAGATAAGTTCCCGCAATGGAAGGGCAACCTGTTTGTCGGCGCGCAACTCGGCGGCACGGTGGCGGGCAATCCCCATTTGGAACGCATCACCCTCGACCAGTACCAAGACGAGACGGCTCGCGAGACCATGCTGGTGGATCTCAAGCAGCGCGTCCGTGACGTGCGCCAGGGTCCCGATGGACTGGTCTACGTCTTGACGGACGAAGACAACGGCACGCTGCTTCGTCTGGAACCCGCTCAGTAGTCTCTTTCGCTTCACACCCAGGTTGGGCGTAGCAGCCCAACCTGGGTGCCCCACATCAGCCCCGCCATCCCTCCTTCCCCGCTGTTTTTCTCGCTGGACCATAATCCTTCCAGCTCCCCACGTATTTCTTCCGCGAACTCAGCCCTTCGGCTTTGGACCACCAATTGCGCGTAACATTCCAGTTTTACGCTGCGCCAAATCAGAACCATGACGACGCCACAGGACGTGCAGCAGGATCAGCCGATCCGGCCGTGGATTGAGTTGAGCTCCGAGCTATTGGAAGTGATAGCCGCCCACCCGGCGTTTCCGATCGAGACAGCGAATCGGGAATTCCAAGGTGAAATCCGGGCGATCCGCGCCACGCTTGCCGCCGACCCGACGGCGCGTCAGGCTATGATTACGGGCGTCGACGTCCAAGAGGCACTGGCCCGCTATAGCAAGTTTTCCGAGACCTCTTTGGGCGGCATGACCAGCAACTTGCGGGATATCGCGAGTTTGTTGCTCACTCACGCGCATGAGGACGAAAGCGTCCCGGATCCTGCTATCGAAGACCTGCGTGCCAAAGTGCTGTCAGCCGACGATCCCGCCGATCTGCAACTCTTGCGCCAGGAGATCGCGGACCGCTTGGATGGCGTGCGTAAGAAATCCGAGGAGCGGCACCAGCGCAACGCGGAACTCACCGAAAAACTGCAGGACCGCATCACGGTTCTTGAAAGTTACGTATCGACATTGCCACCCCCGCCAGCTGCCCTTCGCGTAAGTGACCCGGCGACGGCGACCGTGGATCCCTGCACGGGCCTCCCCGACTGGCACGAAGCGGAAAAGGCGATCGAAGCAGCACTGTCCAGCCAACGATCGGTGTCCATTGCGGTCTTCTATGTTCACCGCATGAATTACATCAACGCTCGATTTGGAAGCACGATTGGCGACAAAGTGCTGCTGTTATGCAGCCAGCATCTGGCCACAACATTAATTCGTCCGGACGATTCGTTGTTCCGGTGGAAAGGACCGTCGTTCGTGGCCCTCCTGGAACGGGAGGACGCGGCCGCACACGTCGAAAACGATCTGCAGCGGTTGCTGGCAACTCTATTGAGCCAATACCTGGAGACCGCCACCAGAACCGTCTACCTCCCCATCAAGCTGACCGGGAGCACGGTGCCCGCAACCGAAAGCACGCCGACACTGGTGCGCGATTGGATCGAACGCTACATTCTCCGCTCATCCACGGACAATCGGCTGACAGACTAAGTCGCTATTCGGTAGGCGCGTAATATCCGCGCCGCCAATACCACTTCAGTTTCGGCAGTCCGCGCGGGGGTGCCATCTCGATCTCCACCTTGTGATACAAACCGTCGCGCGATGGATTCGTCGGGGCGTAGCCGATCAAGTAGCGATTCCGCAGGTCGATGCTGATCTTGGCCGCAATGTCCGGTAGTCCACTGTTGGCCACGAACATGCGCCCGCCAGTGTCTTCAGAGATGCCGCGCATCAGGCCGGGGTTGGTAGCAGTAGGGTCGACGCCGCCGAACATGCCCACGGAGTAGATCAAAACTTCGCTTTCCTGCAGGACCGTTTTCAACTCACCGGGTGTATAGCGGCTGCTGTTGTCATCGCCATCGGAGACCAGGATCAGCGCCTTGCGCTCCGCCTTCGACTTCTTAATCTCATTCATCGCCATGTACACGCCGTCGATCATCGCCGTGGAACCGCGCGATTGATTGAACGTCAGCTCGTACTTGATGTGCGCCAAGTCTTCCGTCAGCGGCACCGTCAGCCGAGGCGTGCTGTCGAACTCCACTAGCAGAAACTGATCGCCCGGATTCGCCATACCCACGAACAACGCCGCGGCACGGCGCGCAGCAGCCAGATTACGGCTCATGCTGGAACTGGTATCGAACACCAGGCCCAGAGCCACTGGCCCGTCGTCCATCGAAAATGTAGCGATGGTCTGCGGCTCTTTATTGTCGATCACGCGGAAGTGTTTCTTCTCCAAACCCGCGACCGGCCGGCCCAGCGGATCGCTCACGCTCACGGGGATCAACACCAAGCTGGCGTCGATGCGAACATCGGGGCGCTGCAGATCGTCGGCCTTCGCCTTCTGACGGGAATCGATCGCGACCCTGGGCGGGGCCTGCGCCACCAGTATCGCGGCGAAGGCGGCGAGGGCAGCGAAGATGGTCCGCAACGGCATGCCTCTATAGTATCTATATGGGTTTTGTGAAAGTGGGGTCCCTATCGGCGCTGCCGAAGGGTTCGGTCCGGCAGGTCAAGGCGGGCGAGCAAACGATTGCGCTGTGCCGCGTGGGGAACGCACTACACGCAGTGGACGGCATCTGCCCTCACGCGGGCGGTCCGCTGGGCCACGGCGCGCTGCATGGCACCACGCTCGTGTGCCCGTACCATGCCTGGGAATTCGATTGCGTCACCGGAGAATACGATCGCAACCCCGCTGTCCGGTTGCGGAAGTTCGACGTCAAGGTGGAAGGGGATGATATTTTCATAGATGCCGGAACTGCCTGAAGTAGAAACCGTAGTCCGATCCGTACGCGGGCACTTGGTAGGGAAGCGTATCCTCGCAACGGAGTTCACCTCGCCCCACGTCACGCCGGGCAATCGCGACGAACTCTCCGCGCGCCTCGCAGGGCGTAGAATTCAGTCCGTCACCCGCTATGGGAAGTTTATTCAGATCGCGCTCGATGAAGGCTTCCTCACGGTTCATCTGGGTATGACCGGCAAGCTCCTGGTCAGCGGTCCCGTTCGCGAGCACACCTACGCCATCTTCACGCTGGACGATGGCGTGCTGCTCTACCATGACCCTCGCCAATTCGGCAGCATCGAGTGGAGCCCCGACGTCTCCCCACGCGTCGCGCGCCTGGGACCGGAGCCGCTCGAAATCACTCTGGAAGATTTCCGCTCGCGAATGAAACGCAAGACACGCATGAAGTCACTGCTGCT
Organism: Bordetella parapertussis; assembly: GCA_943328975.2. Lineage (GTDB taxonomy): Bacteria > Acidobacteriota > Terriglobia > Bryobacterales > Bryobacteraceae > Palsa-187. The sequence goes on from CALQCC020000002.1 coordinate 65,701, forward strand.
GAACCAGGCGTTCCTAGCCGGCGTCGGCAACATCTACGCCGACGAGAGTTTGTTCGCCGCCGGCATCCATCCGCTAGCCAGCGCGGAGAAACTCAGCAAAGCGCGCGTCGAAAAGTTGTACGACGCCATCCGTGGGATTCTCGCCCATGCCATCGAGTTGGGCGGTTCGTCGATCTCAGACTACGTGGACGCGGAAGGACAGAAAGGCTGGTTCCAAGTAGAGCATTGCGTGTACGGTCGCGAAGGCGAAGCCTGCAAGCAATGCGGTGGTCCCATTAAAAAGACGCTGGTCGCCCAGCGAGGGACGCACTACTGCCCCCACTGTCAGAAACGCTAGCGGCTACTTGTTATAGGGACGGTCGCCCCGAGGCGGTCCTGAGCGAGGTGGCCCTGAACGTGGCGGACCGGACCGAGGAGGCCCGGAGCTAGGCGGTCCCGAGCGAGGCCGCGGCGGCCCCTCTGAACGATCGCCACCCGGCCTGGGCGGCCGAACCGCTCGACGTTCCGGTTCCACAGGCGCAGGCCGATTCGCACGGAATACGTTATTGTCTTCGCTATCCGGAACCACACGCACAATCGCTGCCCGCAGGATATCGTCCGCAACTTCCGCAACCACTTTCATTGCAGCCACATCATGCACGCGAACCATGTGCGCGCCGTGCAGGATGCTCGCGGCCACAGCCGCCGCTGTAGCGAACTCGGTGTGATCGATAGTTTCTTTCGCCAGGAAATGTTTGCGCGAAGCGCCCACCATGATCGGCAGTTCCAGGCGCATCAGCGTTTCGAGGAACGCCACAATCTCCGCGTTCTGCTCTTTGCGTTTGCCGAAGCCCAAACCCGGATCGACAACAATGCGTTTGCGATCCATCCCCGTACCCACGGCACGATGAACAGCCGCGTCCAGTTCAATCGCAATCGTCTGAATCACGTCTTTCAGCGGAGGCAACTTCAGCCACATGTCCGGAGTCCCGCGCATGTGGTTCAGGATCAAACCCGCGTTGAAGTTGCAGACCACCCGCGCCAGTTCTGGATCAAACGTGAGCCCGCTGGGATCGTTGATGATATCCACGCCCAAGTCCAGAGCCTTCTCCGCAACCGCAGCTTTGTAGGTGTCAACCGAAATCGGAACATTGACCTTCCCACGCAAGCGCTTCAGCACAGGGATCAAGCGGCGCAGCTCTTCGGCTTCGGAAATACGTACGGAACCGGGCCGAGTGGACTCGGCACCGATGTCGATGATGTCCGCTCCAGCGTCTTCCAGCTCCAGCGCGTGGGCATACGCACTGTCAGGATCGAGGTACTTGCCCCCGTCGGAAAATGAATCAGGCGTAACGTTCAAGACGCCGACCAGCAAGGTGCGGTCGCCGACTTGCAGAACTTTATCGCGGAGTTTCCACTCAAAACGCTTACGTGGCATGGAAACTTAAGGGTAGCAGTTGCGGCGGAAAGATCGTTAATCCTCCAGCTTTTCAGCTGGCTCCGGCAGCCACCAAGTGGCCACCAGCGCAGTGCTGTAAACCACCATCCCGATAATGCAGGCCGCGTACGCGAGTTGCACGCCCGGGTTCGCTCCCGGCATCACACCCGCCAGATGCGTCACGATGAATGACGCTCCCGCACCCAGCATTCGCCCGCCGACGTTGGCCGCGAAACCCTCGCCGGTCCCCCGCAAATACACAGGGAAGACACGCGGCAGGTAGTTGCCTAAGAAGTTCAACTGCGAAACAGTCGTGATTCCGGCAATGAAGATCCCTATACGGAACATCTCCAGACTGCGTGTGCTGGTGTAGAGAAATACGAAGGGGATCAGGATCAAGCCGGGAACCAGGACCATACGGAGCAGCGCCCGGCGGCTCACAATGACCATCGCCAACACAGCCATAATCACGCGCCCGGCAAGTCCACCGAACTCCTGCGCGCCTGATACTGAGGAAGTAATTTGGCCCCGCTCCGCCGTGGGCAACGACGAGACTTCCGGCATGCCCCCAGCAATTTGCGGCGACTGCTGCAGCATCCCGATCGCTCCACCATACGCGCACGCGAACATCAAAGTCGTGACCACCGTCACGCGGAGGAATTTCGGACTGAACAACTCGCGAACGCTAGGCCGCTTCAGCGTGCCCGCGGCCTTCTTCATGGACCACTCCGGCGACTCCGGCAAAAATGGCCGAATGATCATCAATGGCAGCGCGGGGAAAACGCCGCCGATCAGCGTGTAGCGCCAAGCCGCATGCGCTCCGTGGATGGCCGGAAGGTCGGCACCATAGCGGCTACCGATATAAAAGACTGCGCTCACGATCACGCCGCCCAGCGAAGAAAAGATCTGCGTGAATCCCAGCACCCCTTCGCGTGTCTTGTTGTCCGGGAAAAGTTCCGCGAGCCATGCCACGGCCGCGACAAACTCCACGCAGACGCCCGCGTAACAGAGCGTGCGAAACACCAACAGCTCCATCAAGGTGGATGAAAAACCCGCCCCCACGGCTGACGCCGTATAAAGCAGAATGCTCCACGTCAAAACCCGCCGCCGTCCCAGGACGTCCGTGAAGTAGCCGCCCCACAGGCCGCAGAACCCGCCGATCAGTGGCGGGATATACAGGAACATGCCGGCCCAGGACCGATATTCTGGCGTGCCCAGCTTCAACCCGCCCAGTTCCAGCAAAGCGGGTTGGACCACCAGCGGAGCGACTAGGATCTCGTAAATATCGAACAGGAAGCCAAGTGCGGCGACAGCGCAAATGGTCCATTTGATGAAGTTGGAAATGGGGCGCGGCTCTTGCATGAACTAGGTCAGACTACCACATAGCAGGCGGGACGTGCGTGCACTGTTTGATACACTTTACCTAAGTCATGACTTACCTGAAACGCTTGCTGCTGGTCCTCTGCGCCCTCGGATTACTCACGGCCGCCTATGAGCGAATCAATACCCCCGCGCTCATGTCGGATGCCGCTAAGGCGTATTTGAACTCGCTCTCGCCGGAACAGCGAGTGAAGACACAATTCCCGTTCGACGACGCGGAACGGCTCAATTGGCGCTTCATTCCCGTGGAAGACCGCAAGGGCGTGCCGCTGCGTGAAATGAACTCCGCACAGAAGCATCTGGCCGAGGCGTTGCTCTCCGCCGCGCTCTCCAACCAAGGCATCATCAAGGCGCACACCATCATGAGCCTGGATCAAGTCTTGAAAGAGAAGGAATCGAAACAAGCCAAGCAGATCTTCGAGCGCGATCCTGAAAAGGACTACGTGACCATTTTCGGCGACCCCTCTGAAACAGGCACCTGGGGCTTCCGTTTCGAGGGCCACCACGTCGCCACCAACTTCACCATGGTGAACGGCAAGATCGCCTCCAGCCCGAATTTCTTCGGAGCCAATCCGGCGGAAGTTCGTGAAGGACCCCGCACCGGTCTCCGCGCACTGAAGCGTGAAGAAGACATCGCCCGCGACCTCATGAATGCGCTCACCGCCGACCAGCGCAAGGTCGCCATCGCCAATCCGGTGGCTCCGCGCGAAATCACCACCAGTAACGTCCGCAAGGTGATGATTGAAGGCGCACCCGCCGGAATCAAGTACTCTGCGCTGACCGCCGCGCAGAAAGAAATTATGGACGCGCTGGTCGCCGAATACGCCACCAACTTCCCGCCCATGATCGCCGATTTCCGCATGGACCAGTTCCGCAAGAATCAGGGCGAAGCCTACTTCGCATGGATGGGCGGCATCGCCAAGGGCGAAGGCCACTACTACCTGCTGCGCACCCCGGCCTTCATCATCGAATACGACAACACGCAGGACGGCAACAACCACATTCACTCCGTGTGGCGCGATTTCAACGGAGACTTCGGTCAAGACCTATTGGGCGGGCATTACACCATTGCGCACTAGCCCGTTGCACGCGTTGTGGAAGTACCTGTGGGTGGTGCCGGGGGTCGCGATTTCGACGACCTTCTTCGGCTCCATCAGCATGACCTTCGCCTTCTTCGACTCTTCGTCGACCATCGCGCAAATCCGGATTGCTCGGGTGTGGGCGCGGTCCCTGCTGTGGATTATCGGGGTGAAGATCGAGGTAGAAGGCCTCGAGAATGCCCGCGGCATTGATCAGGCAGTGTGGGCATCGAACCACGTCAGCTTCATGGATATCCCTGTGATGCTGGCGCACGTCCCCGTGCAGTTCTTTTTCCTGGCTAAGAGTGAATTGTTCGCGTGGCCCTTCATCGGCTGGCACCTGCGAAGCGCGGGGCACGTGTCGGTTCCACTGGAAGACCCGAAGGCCAGCTTGCGCACCCTGGCGAATGCGGCAAAACTGATGAATCAGCGGAAGGTATCGCTGCTGTTCTTTCCGGAAGGCGGCCGTTCTGAGTCCGGCGAACTGCAGGAGTTCAAGGACGGAGCCGCTTACATCGCCATCAAAGCGCAGGTTCCGGTGGTCCCCGTTGCGATGCTCGGCATTCGCGACATTCTGCCCATGAACACCAACGACGTGAAGTCCGGGACCGTGAAACTCCGCTTCGGCAAACCAATTCCTACAGCGGGACTAACAGCACAGGCGCGCGCCGAGATTACCACCTTGACGCGCGCCCAAATTGTCGACATGTTGAAGCGTTAGTAATTGATCTGCAGCTGCAACCGGAACAGGCTGCCCTTTTGCCGATTGTTCGGCCTGCCGCCATCTTCGTAAGTCCGGTCCGCGTGGGCGTACATGCCGACTAGTTCAAGATTGCTGCTGGCCTGCCATTCCACGCCCAATTCATGATCGCGGACCAAATAACGCCGCGCGTCGAGTTCAAACTTCTTGCCGCCCTTGTAGTATTGGAAACGATAAAACGGCGTAATCACCTGGCCTTTGAACTTCTTCATGTACATCGTTTGGGCATAGCCGCCACGCAACGTCTTGTTCAAGATCGTGCGCGAGGCGGTGTCATACTCAGGACCTTTACCGACGTTCCATTCGGTTTGGAAGCCCCACGGCTGCGGGTAAATGATCAAGCTGCCAGCCACGCGACGGTCGGTGTAGGTGAAGTCGGGCGTGCCGCGTGTCCCGGCCGAACGGATGTCGCTGGTAATAGTGGAGCGGCCCGTGAAACCCTGCAAGCTGGCTTCAATGTACTGGCCGCTCTTCAACTGCCACGGGTAGGTGACGCGGGCGACGTAGTGCAGGTTGTTATTCGCTTCTGCGCGGTTCGCGGTCTGGCCGTTGTAGACGCCCATGCCTATGACTCCGTAGTCACCAGAACCCTTGAGTCCAGCCGGTCCCACCGCATTCAACGTAGTGAAGCGCGTCCGGATCTTCGCCGGAGCCCAGTAAAAGAATGCCGCCATGTCGCGTTCATTGGACACCGCGCTGTTGAGCGCGTCATTCCGGTCTAGCGCCAAGCGGTTCTGGCTCGATTGCATGTTTTCAAATCCGAACGGCACTTTGGATTGGCCGGCGCGGATACGAAACTCTTTCTTCTTATCAAGCGCAATATCGAAGTACAAGTCGCGGACTTGGGCGAAATGCTGACTAGTCGCGGATGAAGCGAAGTCGGGTTGGAAGTATATATAGATCCGCTCATTAATGTCGCCACTCAGGATGAAGCGGGCCCGGCGAACACTGATGTTTGTGTTGTTCCCCAAGTTGCGATCACACTGGTCGCAGGTCAACAACGGATTGTCCGAATAGAGCCGGTTATGCCGGATCTGCGTGTAGCCGCGGAAACTGTATTTTTCATACCACTTCAGCGGAGCAGGGATCGACTTGGCCACTGCCACTTTCGGCGGGGCGGGGGCAGGAGCGGGCTTAGCTGCAGCAGGAGCAGGCTTCACCTCGGCTGCCGCAGGAGCTTGCATCTCCTCTAGCTTCTTCTTCTGCTCCGCCAATGCCGCCTGCAGGGACTCGAGCGTCTTCTGTTGTTCTGTAATCTGCGCTCGAACCCGTTCGACATCCGCCGTGGCGGGTGCCTGACCCCAGGCAGTTGGCGCTAACATGAACAAAACACAAATACTGGAACACAATGCCGTGAACGCACGGCCCGAATGAGTGGAGCGGATGACTTTTGTAATCAAGATGTCTTATGTTACGGAGTTGCCATTACAGTCACATTACAACCTGGTCACTTGATTGTTACGAATCGATGTTTTCGTAGGGTGTTGTCCTTACGCCGTTTGACCTATCGATTCCACCGGCCCGAGCGTCTAAACTTGTGTATATAAGCGCGTGCTCAAGTCATTGAGACCTGCTGCGCGCGTCCTTTATTCGATTCTTTTATCCAAGGACCTTTACTATGAAGAAGTTACTAACCATTGCGATCGGTTTTAGCACCCTGGCCCTCAGCGCTTTCGGCGCTGGCCTTACCGTTACCAGCCCCGTTTCCGCTGGCGGCAAGGATCTGAAGCCCGGCGAGTACAAGTTCGAGATGCAGGGCGACAAAGTCGTGTTCAAAGAAGGCAAAACGACCGTTGCCGAAGCTCCGGCAACCGCCGAAACGGTAGCGAAGAAGTACACCGACACCACGTATGAGTCGACCTCCGGCAAGATCACTGCTATCCGCGTTGGCGGCAGCGCCACTCGGATCGTGTTGAAGTAATTCCGCTCCGGCGCGATCGCCGGGGAATCTTGTAACCCACAACCCGGAACGGGGACCAGTCAGCATCGGTCCCCGTTCCGGTTTTTCTTTTTCTTTCTAGTGTTTAGGCCGCCTTCGTTACCTTTCCCCTGGGTCTGCGTCCCTTATAGTAGAGTGAGCAGGTTGTAAGAAAAATCGTGATTCGTGGAGCCGCCTCTTTGGCCCAAAAAACGGGCTTAGCAACGGACGAGACGGCGCTCATCAAGGCTGCCCAGGCGGGTGATCAGGACGCCTTCGGACAGTTGGTGCGCGCCTATGACCAAAGTGTGCTCCGACTGGCCATGAATCTTTTGCGGTCGCCCGAAGACGCGCAAGATGTTTACCAGGAAGCGTTTCTGAGGGTCTACAAGAACCTGCATCAGTTCCGATTCGACTGCAGTTTTCATACCTGGCTGTATCGGATCGTGACCAATCTTTGCCTGGACCAAATGCGCAAGCGCAAGGTCCGGCGGGAGGAACCAACAGTGATCACGACAGCCGAAGGAGTGCTGGACCGGGCAGACACCATGACCGAGCAGCGAGCCGACGGGGATCCGCAGCGCAGCCTGTTCAGCGGGCAACTGCGGCGCAAGATCAAGGAAGTCCTCGGCGGGCTGACTCCCAGGGAACGGATGGTGTTCGAGATGCGCCATTACCAGGGGCTGCGGCTGCGCAACATCGGCGAAATTTTAGGAACCAGTGAAGAGGCCGCGAAGAATTGTCTGTTCCGGGCGAATCAGAAAATGCGGGCCGCGCTAGGAGAATTTGTATGAGTTGTGAATCCATACGCGAGCAGTTACCAATGTTGCTGTACGGCGAACTCTCTTTCGACGAGGAAGAGTCCGTCGAATCGCATTTGGACGGCTGTTCGGATTGCCGCGCCGCATTGGCGCAGGAACGGGAACTATCGGCAGCCTTCGATCAAGTGGCAGTGGAGCCGTCGCCTGCGTTGTTGCGGGCCTGCAGGGAGAGTTTGGCGGAGCGGTTGAAGAATGAAGCGGCTCCGATGGCGGTGGAACCGAAGGTCGGTTGGTGGGATCGCTTCATTGACTTGATCACGATGCCGGCCAACATGATGCGGCCGGCCGGTGCCGTGGCGTTGATTGCGGTCGGATTCTTAGGAGCGCGCGTTGTGCCGGGCTTCGGGGGTGGTAGTTCATTTGGCGAGATGTCGCTGGCGGACGTGGGCTCTTCGCGCGTGCGATCGGTGGAGCCTGGTTCCGACGGTCGGATTCACATTGTGCTGGACGAAACCCGGCAGCGTTCCGTAGAAGGCCGCATGGACGATGCGGCGATCCGTGAGTTGCTGCTGGCTGCGACCAAAGATCCTTCGGATGGGCTGCGTGCCGAAACCGTAGCATTGTTGACCACCCGAACCCAGACCGCTGATGTGCGAAATGCTCTGGTGTATACGGTCCGCAACGATCAGAACGCCGGCGTGCGACTCAAAGCGCTGGAAGGATTGAAGGCCTTCGTCGGAGAATCCGATGTGCGGAGTGCGCTGGCGGACGTATTGTCGGCAGACTCGAATCCCGCCATGCGGATCCGCGCCATCGATCTCTTAGTGCAGAGCCTGGATGATTCAGCGGAGCCAACGGTCGACCGCCGCATGATCGGCGTGCTGCAGGAACTCATTAATCGCGAGGGCGAGAATCCGTACATGCGGCAACTCTGCCAGCGGGCATTGGAGCTAGTGAAGGCTTCGAGCGAGGTCTATTAGGCGGATGCGCAAGCTCGTATTATTCACAATGGCCGCGGCCGTGTTTGCAGTGGGGCAGGATCAGACTGTCCAGCGCGACGGCCAGTATTGGGTTCGCAGCGGGCATACGGAACCGGCCCGGCTGTCCACGCAAGTGAAGCGGTTGGAGATCCTCACACGCGCGAATGTGACTGTGCGCGGCAGCGCGGATGGTCTGGTCCAGATCAAGCTGCGGCAGCGAGTGCGTGCATCCACCGCCGAAGAAGCTAATCGCGCATGGGGACCGGTCAGTCAGTTGGGCCCGTTCGTAGCGGCCGGAAACCTGATGCGGCTGGAACTGTTTCCGCCGGGTTCTTCGCGCGTGATCACGGAGCTGGAAATCAGCCTGCCGAAGCAACTGCCCGTGGTGTGGGTCAACAACCAGGCGGGCAGCGTGGAGGCCTACGATCTAGATGGCAGCGTGCTTGCCGATACCGGTGGTGGACCACTGGTGATGGATCACATTCGCGGCAACGTGCGTGGGCATACTGGGTTTGGCGAGATCCGCTTGGGTATGATCGGCGGCTCGGTGCAATGCAGTTCGGGTGGCGGATCGATCGCGCTCGAGAACGCTGCGGGGGAAATGAATTGCGTCACCGGTGGCGGCGATATCGCCATCAAGTTTGCGGGCGGAGCGATTGCGGTCTCGACCGAAGGCGGGAATGTTCGTGTGGAACAGGGCGGCAGTACAGTGCGAGCCCGTTCGGTAGCTGGCTTGATCGACGTCGTGCAAGCGCGCGGCGCTGTGTTCGCGGATACGGGTGGCGGGTCGATTCAAGTAGGCTCGGCCAACGGTGTTCGAGCGGAGTCGGCGGCTGGAACCATTCGCGTGAAGGGCGGCTCGGGTCCCATGACGGTTTCGACGATGATCGGCAACATTCTAGCGGAGCTGATGTCGGGAGGCCGGTTCGCGGATTCGTCGCTAGCAGCCGGGTCGGGTGACATTACGGTAATGATTCCTGCTGGAATGGGTTTAGCGGTACGAGCGAGGAACGACTCTGGCGTTTCGCCGCGCATCGTTTCTGACTTTCCAGAGATTGAAGTGCGGTCCGTTGGATTCCGCTCGCCGCAGGGACAGGGCGCGATTAACGGCGGTGGTCCAGTGCTCGATTTAACTACGAATGGTGGCGCGATCTACTTGCGCAGGGCGAAATAGGGAGACGGTTCAGCGATGTTGTGGATGCGAGTTGCGTTGACGATTGCGATGGCAGTTGGATTGGTCGTGCCCTCGGCTTGGGCACAAGTACGGCCCATAAACGCCGTTGCGCCTGCGTCGGGCAGCTACTTGGGAATTTGGATTTGGGAGATCGACGCGGCACGCGCCAAGGAGTTGCGTCTACCGGATGGCGGAGGCGTCGAAGTGACGATGGTCCGCTCGGGCAGTCCTGCGGACATTGCCGGAGTGAAAACGGGCGATGTGATCGCGGAGTATAACAGCCAGAAGGTGGTCGGCATCGAGCACTTTTCGCGGCTGGTACGCGAGACTCCGGCGGGGCGCGACGTGAAGTTGCGGATCGTGCGCAATGGAACGTCGCAGGTTCTGACGGCCAAAATCGGAGCCATCTCGCCGGCGGAGCGACCAGGACCCATGTCGCCGGGACGCAGTTCTGGGCCTCAGGGCGAGAGGCAGGACGTACCTCGCAGCTTGATGACGTGGCGGAGCCCCGTCCTGGGCGTTGACGCGGAACCATTGTTCGGGCAGTTGGCTGCATACTTCGGAGTCGGTGAAGCTGTGCTGGTTCGAGCCGTCGCCGCCGGATCTCCAGCAGAGAAGGCAGGCTTGAAAGCAGGAGACGTCATCACCAAGATCGGCAAGCAGACAGTGACGACCCCAGCTGAAATTTCCGCACGTCTCCGCATGGTCACCACTCCGACGGTACAAGTCGGAGTCATCCGTGAACGGAAAGAGCTCACGGTTACGGTCACCCTCGAATAGCTCTGGCGGTCAATCTCCGCTGGACGCGGCCGCAGCCGTCGTCAGTGGCTCAGGTTGGGCCTGTCTACCCGCGACCATCCCATGGACCCTGGCGAGCAGTTCTACTTCCGCTCGTGGGACTCCCAATACGGCCGCTATGTGCGCGGCATCCTCGCCCTTGCGCAGCAAACGAGCCGCATGAACCCGACGGTTGATGTTGAAGCCGGGTTGCAGCGCCACGGGGACGAAGACGGTCTCGGCGGGAGCGGGAGCAGCCTCTTTGAGGCGACCGAGCATGTCATCGACGCGCTTGCGTTCGCGACGAGCGTTTCTCTGGACTTCGATTTTCACGCTCAAGAACAGAGCCAGCGTGACGGTCAACCCCAACGCGACAGCGGCGTAAGGGAGCAAGGCAAGGTACGGGATTAGAGTTGGGGGCATGGCGTTTACTGTAAGCTCCGAAGACGTTCACTGCGGCTAATCACGTGTTGAATGCGGACGCCGAAGTTTCCTTCGACGACTACAACTTCTCCTTTGGCGATGACGCAGTTATTGACCACGATGTCGACGGGTTCGATAATCGCGCGGCTCAACTCCACGATTGAGCCGGTGGTCAGCTTGAGCACATCTTTCAGCGGCACCAGCGCGTGCCCAAAGGAGACACTCACCGGGAGCTCGACGTCGAGCAGAAGGTCGAAGGTTTTTGAGTCATCGGCGACGCTGCGTGCGGCGGGTACGGTTTCGGCCGGCTGGGTGGTGGAGGCTGCAGTGTTGCCCGCTCCGGCAGCTTGAGCGACGGCTTTCACTTCGACAACGAAGGGCTCAAGCATCTGTGGAGGCAGCCCGAGAAAAACAGTGACCGGCTGGTCGCCCAGCACCAATCGCACTTTGCCCCATATATATTCCCCCAGAGGAGCAGTCGCCGCCGCTTCCTGCCCAGCGGCGGGCGTGACTTCGCGCTGCAAGCGCGTCGTCATGGCGCGGGTCAACAACGAAAAGGCTTGGCCCAGGCATTCTTGAAACGTGGATTTCAGCTCTTCCGGGGAACAGTCCTCCACTCCGGCAGCAACCATGACGTATTGGCCGATGACGAGCGTGTCTGGTTCAGAAGTGAATGCGAACGCATCGCCGGACAGCCCGGACATCGGCTGCTTCCATCGAAACGTGGGTACGGAACCTTCCGGGGGCTCGGAGGACAGGAACTCACTGGAGAGTTCCGGGCGGACTCCCGCCATGCCTTCGATTGACGCGGCAAAGCCGTTCCCGAATTCCCCCAGAGCCCATTGGGCGACGCTGTTTTTGTCCGAGCCGGTAGCCACTGGTTAGATTCCTCTTTGTGTGGGCCACTGCCGTTCCATTGCGGAACGCAGGCGCAGGACCGCTTGGGACTTCAGTTGCGAGATGCGCGATTCGTGCAAGCGAACGATCTTCGAGGTCTCGCGCAAGGTCATTTCTTCGTAGTAATAGAGGCTCAGGACGGTCTTCTCGATCTCCGGCATCTTGGCGATGGATTCTACTAGAAGCCGTTGCAACTCGCTGCGCTCGAGTTGCCGCGACGGCCAATCTTTTTCGTCGTCGGAGATGAAGCGCAACAGGTCGCCGCCGTTTTCCTCGTCGGGGGTTGCGCTTTCGAGGCTGCCCACGTTGAGGCCTCGGATCTCTACTAGCCACTCGTGGTATTCCGCAACTCCCAATCCGAGCTCACGCGCGATTTCGTCTTCGGAGGGCGTGCGATGGAGACGCTGCTCGGCTGTGGAGATGGCGGCCTCGATCATTTTGGCCCGCTTACGCTGTTGCCGGGGAGCCCAGTCGAGGCCGCGCAAGCTATCGAGAATGGCTCCGCGTATTTTGTACTCCGCGTAGGTCTTGAGTTTGACGTTCTGCCCCGTGTCGAAGCGGTCAATCGCACTGATCAGTCCTACAGTGCCGGTCGAAATCAAATCGTCCAGGCTGACACTTTCGGGCAGGCGGTCGTGAATGCGACGCGCGATGAGCCGGACTTGTGGGAGATGTTCAAGAATCAAACGATCGCGCTCGGCGGCGCTGATCTCGGTCGATTGCTGTTGATAGGCGCCGTAGGCCCGCGTCGGCACTTCGGCTACGGCCGTCTCAGCTTGTCGTGTCGGACGAGTCGCCTGTTTCATGCGGCGGCTCCCATGCGGAGTGCGGGCTGCAAACATCGATCTCGTGCAACGTCCCCGAGGACCAGATCTGTTAGTCGCCGAACGGTGGCTTCTTCTAGATCGTCCGGGATTTGTTGTCCTGTGCTGAGGAACGACACGGGCAGGTTACGCCGGGCCGCTTCACTCACTAAGGCTCCGTACTGCGCTGTCTCGTCGATGCGCGTGAAGATCAATTTGGAAGGTCGAAACACTGAGTAGCTGTCAAATACGCGGCTCATGTCGGACGGTTTCATCGAAGCGGACAACACGAGCTGCGTGGCGACCTCGGGATGCGAGGCAAGGAGTGTGGCCAGCTCCGCCGCGTCATCCATCTCGCGAAAGGAGAAGCCTGGTGTGTCGATGAGCACGAGGTCCTTGGATCGCTGCTCGTCGAGCAACTGAGCGAGGGCGAGCGGAGTATCGGCAACTTCGCAGGGGAGGCCCAGGATCGCGGCCAACGTTCGCAGTTGATCCGCGGCGGCGATCCGAAAAACGTCGGCAGTGAGAAGTTGGGTGGACTTACGGCTGGCGAGGCCGTAGCGGGCGGCGAGCTTGATCAGAGTCGTCGTCTTCCCTACGCCCGGCGGGCCAACCAGGGCGACGACTCGGCGGGGCGCTCCGGGATGGCCAAGACGCGGATCTACGCGGAACAATTCGTCGAGCCTGGAACCCTGGGCAAGCTGCTCGGCAATGGATGGGTGCAGCTCGTCTGATTGAGCCGATTGCGGTCGCTGCTGCGGTCTCGGTTGGTCGCCGGTGGACATCGTCAACCGATCGATCTGCCGCCGCATCTCGGCCAGTTCCGCTCGAAAAGTGTCGTCGGGGGCGGGAGGAATCACAGCCGGATCCGGCTGCGCGGGCATGACACCGAAGACAACCTCGTAGGCACCTAGATAACGGGTTTCCGGAGTGGCTGGGCGGGCGTTGACTAACAGAGCGTCCTCGCCGAGTTCCTTGCGCGCCAATTCCATGGCCGCCTCCACCGTTGCTGAAAAATAACTCTTAAGCTTCATGAAATGTGGCTCACTGGGCGATCACTCCGAGGGACACGACGCGAACGCCGGCCGGGATTTCGTTGTGCGACAAGACGGACAGATTGGGGGCGGTGCCCTCCACCAATTGGCGAAGGTAGTAGCGGGCTGCAGAACTGGTGACGGCCGCGACCGGGGTGTCTGAAGTGCCCACGGCGCGCGCGACGCGGTCCATGATGTCGCGAACCTTCTGCGGAGGCAGATTCAAGTGGCTGGAATGCTCGTTGTACTCGACGGCGCTCTCGATCGACTGCTCGATTTGCGGGTCGAGGAAGAAGGCGGGCAACTCGCCGGAGGCGTTTAGGTACGGCTTGACCAGCATGCGCCGGATTCCCTGGCGCACGTACTCGGTTAAGAGCACCGGGTTCTTGGTCATGGTGGCTGCTTCGCCGAGGGCTTCCAAAATGGTTACCGAATCCCGGATTGAAACGCGTTCGCGGAGTAAGTTCTGGAAAACCTTCTGCACGGTGGACATAGGAAGCAGTTTCGGCACCAAGTCCTCGATGAGGCGGGCGTTTTCTTCGGCTACACGGTCCAGAATTGTCTTAGTGTCCTGGCGGGAGAGGAGCTCGTGGGCGTGACGCCGGATCAGTTCCGCTAGATGCGTTCCGAGCACGCCGGCAGCGTCGACGATGGTGTATCCCAGACTGCGGGCTTCTTCGGATTTCTCGGGTGCAATCCACAGCGCGGGGATACCGAACGCGGGATCCTTGCCGGGCAGGCCTTCGAGTGCGATCGCTGCGCCACCGGCACCGCCTCCGGGATGGATCGCGAGGTCGCGATTCTGCATCATCTCGAAACGGGCGATTTCCGCGCCTTTTAGCAAGACCACGTACTCGCCGACTTTGAGTTGCAGATTGTCGGTGACGCGGACCGGTGGAACCATGTAGCCAAGGTCGGCGGCCATCTGGCGGCGGATTCCGGCGATGCGGCGCAGTAGCGGAGAGTTGATTCCACCCTCGACTAACTTCACCAGCCCCAAGCCGACTTCGACAGAGAGCGGCTCCACTTTGAGCAGCGATTCCAGGTTGTCTTTTGCCGGAGCCTGCGCAGCCACCGACTTTGCCGACGAAACAGTGTCTTCGGCGGCGTCCATTTTTTGCCGCAAGCGCCAACCTACGTACGCCACACCCGCACCCATACTAAGGAACGGCAGCGTGGGCAGACCGGGGAAAAGCGCCATCGTCATCAAAACACCGCCCGAAAGCAGCAGGGGCTGGGGGTTACTGAGGATTTGGGTCTCGACATCCGTGCCGAGCTGTTTGTCGGAGCTGGCACGGGTCACGATCAACGCGCCGGAGACGGACACCATCAGGGCGGGGATCACCGTGACAAGGCCGTCGCCAATGGTGAGAACGGTATAAGTGGACAACGCGCGCGACCATTCCATGCCGTTCTGCAACACGCCAATCAGGAATCCGGCCACGATGTTGATGGTGGTGATCATGATGCTGGCGACCGCATCGCGCTGGGTAAAGCGACTGGCTCCGTCCATCGCACCGAAGAACTCGGCTTCCGCTGCGAGCTTCTTACGGCGATCGCGAGCTTCGGCTTCGTCGATCAGGCCCGCGTTCAAATCGGAATCGATCGACATTTGTTTGCCGGGTAACGCGTCCAAAGTGAAACGCGCGGTGACTTCCGAGATGCGGACCGCGCCGTGGTTGATGACGACGTACTGAATCGAGATCAGGACCAGGAAGATGACGACGCCGATGATGTAGTTGCCGCCGACTACGAAGTTGCCGAACGCCTCGATCACGTCGCCCGCTGCTTTGGTGCCGGTCTTGCCTTGGATCAGAATGAGACGCGAACTGGAGATGTTGAGCGCGAGGCGGAAGAGGGTGAGGATCAGGAGCGTCGTGGGAAAGATGCTGAACTCGACGGGTCGCGTGATGTACATCGAGACCATCAGCACGATCACGCTCACAGTGATGTTGGCGCTGATGAGGATGTCGAGCAGGAAGCTCGGCATCGGCATGATCATGGCGAGCACGATGCCCAGGACGGCGAGGGGGACTCCCAATTCGGAAATGGTTCCGGCGGAGGAAACCAAAATGGAACCGGGGTTCTTGCGCGGGGCGTGTTTCGGGCCTGACGGGCCTAGGGGCAAGGGCGGCGCACCGATACCGGCGGCGGAGATGGGACCAATTTGGGACGGAGCAGCCATGAATCGCTGTCCCTAAGTGCAGGTGCGGGGCCAGCTAGGCGGTGCTCGGGGTCGGATGATTCTGAGGGGTGCTAGCGCGGCTTGAGCGCGGCGCCAAGGCTAGCCCTCAATGGCTCCGATGTTGTGTTTTCAACAAGATGCTGGGTTCGTTTTGTCATAATTCATTTTCCTCAAGGCATGGGTGCTCTCCGCGAACGTCTTCGATAGAGGATGGCACGGCGGAACAGGCGCGCCCCTAGGCTGTTTCGGAAAGTGATTGAACAGATAGGGGTTGCCCGGTTTATGCGGCATCGACGTATTCTTCAGCGGGAGTCATGATGCAGTCTCCGTGTCACCCGCGCGCCGTTGCGCGGAGAGAATCACCCACAGGGACCACAGGCCGATGGCGACGGGGATGGCGTATACGAATACCACGCGGCCGGTCCAGAAGGAGCCGAAAATCCAGGGCACCTGATTCGTCAAGTAGCCGCAGAGAATCCCTACGGCGAAGGGCAGGATGCCGAAACGGCGCACTAGCCATAGCGAGGCAGTGAAAGGGAACAGGTTCCCTATGACTGCGACCCAAGAGCTACTAGTGATCAATGCAATCGCAAACGCGGTAAGAAAATCCGCGATCCAGAGCGGGATCTTGCCCAGCCGGGACAACGCCATGCGGCACAGGGCACCGAGCAAACAGGTCCCAAAAACGATCGCGATTATACCCACCGAAATGCGCAAGCTGCTGGCAAAGAACTGGGGCAGGCTCCCCAGGTTCTCAACATTCAATAGTAGCCTTGGCGTCACGCCGATCCAGAGGATGAGGGTGAGCATTCTTAGGACACCAATCGACATGACGCCGAGCAAGAGGTGGGAGGCCACCAAGCTGTCGCGTAGACGGCCGGACTGTAAACGCGTCAGCGAGATCAAGGCATCCGGCCAGTTGCGGCGCACCAGCGGCTCAATGCCTAGATAGAGCGCTCCAGCAAACGCAGCGGCGAAGGCGGCGACACTAAGCACCATTACGGTCAAGACGAGAGAGGCAATTCCAGGGACGAAAGATACCGATAGAAACAGGCTAGTAGCCTCCGCGAGAAATACCAGGGCGGCTGTCCTTAGCGCGCCGCGTCGATCGCCACGGCCGGTACGAAGGTTGTGCCAGCCTAGCCCCATCGCCGCCAGGAAGAATATCGTGAATATCGCTACCAGCCCCAATGGTAGGGTAAATCGAGAAGGCCCGCCGGTTGCGCGGGGCACCCAATCTCCGGTGACGTTGAAGTAGACGGGTTTGCCCTGCCAGGAGGCGAATTCCAGGCGGACTTTTTCGGTGCGGACATCTCCGGCGTGGCCCGGGGTAAAGGTGCCGGTGAAGGCGGCTCGGGTATCGAACGGCATGGGGGGCAAGTCTTCCGCCGTGGCTGGAGTGAAACGTGTCGGGTCCAGGCCTGCGGCGGTGAAGAGCGCATTCCAATCGGCAGGCTTGGCCGGTTCGGTGGCGGATTGTGGGCGAGCTTCAAATTGAATCAGGCGGCCCGTGGCGTCCAGGCGCAGGCGGACCATGCCGGCTTCGTCGTTAGCCGGGTCTGCGTAGCCCACTTGGCCGAACGGAAACTGCAAGGTCGCCAGCGGGGCCTGGTGCTGCCGATACCAGAAGGATGCCACGGCGGGTTGCTGCGTGGCGAGCAACGCGATGCTCTGCTCGCGCGGCAACCGGTCCATGGCGGATTGCTCGTAGTCGGCGTTGATCTTTTCGAAACCGTAGGCTGTGTCGGCAGGCTTCTGCGCGTAGCCTAAGTCCTTCAGGATCGTTTGTGCTTTGAACGCGAGAGCCTCAGGCGGGAGTTCCAGAGTGGCAGCCAATGGGTCGATGCGCTGGCCGAGGGCAGGATAAAGGAAGCTCAACAGAACGGTTGCGATGAAGCATGCGATGGCGACGCGCGGCGTGAGACCTTCTTTCTCTTGAGAGGCCGCCACCATCTCGGGCGACGGAGTCTCTCCCGCGGCCAGCGCGGCAGCGATGGGGTCGGCACCGGGGAGTCCCATGGCGACGTTGATGGAGGCGGCGGGGCGGCGCTTGGGCTCTTCGTCGAGGCAGCGGAGGATGAGGCGCTCGATGGCGGGGTCGAGGTCTTTTACGATTTCGGTGGGGTTGGTGTCGGTGCCGGGCTTGCGCTGCTTACCGGTGAACATTTCGTACAGGACGAGGCCGAGGGAGTAGATGTCGCTGCGGGTGGTGACTTCTTTGCCGGACTTCTGCTCGGGGGACATGTAGGCGGGGGTGCCGCTGCGGATGTCGCTCAACGGGATTTCGGCGGCGAGGGCGGCGAGGCCGAAGTCGGTGATGCGGACCTGGCCTCGGGCATCGATCATGATGTTGGCGGGCTTGAGGTCGCGATGGAGGACGCCGCGTTCGTGGGCGGCTCCGAGGCCGGCACAGATTTTGCGGGTGAATTCGATGGCTTTGTCTTGGGGGAGGCGGCCGATGCGGCGGAGGAGGGATGCGAGGTCCTCGCCGTCGATGTATTCCATGGAGAGGAAGTGGAGGCCTTCGACCATGCCGAGGTCGTAGACTCGGCACACGTTGGGGTGGCTGACTTGGCGGGCGATGCGGACTTCGTTTCTGAAGCGGATGAGGGCGGCTTCGCTTACGTGGACGGGGTTGAGGAACTTGAGGGCTACGGCTTGATTGAGGATGAGGTCGTGGGCTTTGTAGACTTCGCCCATGCCTCCGCGGCCGAGCATGCCGAGCACGCGGTAGCGGCCCGCGAGAGTGGTTCCGGCGGGGAAGCGGCCTTCTTCTGGGGCGGTGGATGGCGGGTGTGAGGGGGGCGCGTCGAGGAGCCGGTCGGGTTGGGCTTCGGCGGCGAGCATGCGGAGGACTTCTTTGCGGAGGAGGTCGTCTGTGCCGCAAGCTCCGTCGACGTAGCCTTCGCGGGCCGAGGGCTTGCGTTCGAGCGCGGCTTCGAAGACGGCTCGGATGCGAGCGAAGCGCTCGGGGGTGAGGGCGTGGGCTTGGGTCTGGGTGTCGTCGTGTTCGGGCATAAGGCCTCTCACTGATGAAAGCGGGAACTGAGCGGTTCGGGTATCATAGCAGGCTTATTTGGGTTCGTTTGGGTTCGTTTTTTCTGGATTCCTGATTCTTTTCAATAACATTTGGGTTCGTTTGGCGTAAAACATGTTTTGCGAAGTCTTCTCCCCTGAATTGGCGCTTCTTGTAGCGCGCATTCGATAGAGCATGGCACGGCGAAACGAGCGCTCCCGAAGACTGTTTCGGAAAGTGATTGAACGGATAAGAGTTCGGGGTACGATGAACGGTACTGTGGAGTCGCAACAGATCACAACTTGGCTCGCGGGGTGGCGCGAGGGGGATATCGAGGCGGGGGAGCGCTTGCTGGATGCCGTCTACCCGGAACTGCAGCGGATCGCGGGTCGGTTTCTGGGTGGCGAGCGGGCGCAGCATACGCTGGAGCCGAACGCGCTGGTGCATGAATTGTGGCTGCGGCTGGTGGGGGGCGCGGCAGCGTTCGAGAACCGGGCGCACTTCTTCGCGATCTCAGCGAACACGATGCGGCGGATCCTGATTGATCATGCTCGGGCAAGGTTGGCCGAGAAGCGCGGGGGCGAGCGGGAGCAGGTCAGCTTAACGGCGGTGGATGGGTGGAATCCGGTGCAGCATTACGACGACATGCTGCTGCTGGATCAGGCGTTGGGGATGCTGGAGAAGGCGGACGCGCGGGCGGCTCGGGTGGTGGAACTGCGGTTCTTCGGGGGCTTGCAAGAGGGCGAGGTCGCGGAGGTGTTGGGGATTTCCGAGATCACGGTGAAGCGGGATTGGAAGGTGGCTCGGGCGTGGTTGATGGGGCGGTTGCAGGTTTGATACAGTTGCGCCTATGCAGAAAACCACCGGGGTTCGGATGTTGGCCGCTGCGGCGTTCATTGGATGCGCGGCGATCGCTTACACGCAGACGCAGGCTCCGTCGAAGCTGAGCACGGTGAAGCTGGCGGACAATCTCTACGCCATCCACAACGATTTCGTGCCGGGGAACACGACCGCGCTGATCACGAGCGCGGGCGTGTTGCTGGTGGACGATAAGTTCGAAGTGGACGGGCCGAATATCGTGGCCGAGGTCAAGAAGCTGACCGCGCAACCGATCAAGTTCGTGGTCAACACGCACTATCACGGCGATCACAGCGGCAGCAATGCGCTGATGCAGAAGCTGGGAGCGCAAGTGGTCAGCTCCCAGGCGGCGCGCAAGCGGATGGTGGACGGCAAGCAACCGGGGCAATCGAACGTCACGATTGAGCAGAAGGGCCACATTTATCTGGGCGGGCAGACGGTGGACCTTTACTACTTCGGCCGCGCGCATACCGATGGCGACATCGTGGCGCATTTTCCGGCGCAGCGCGTGCTGGCGTCGGGCGACATTTTTGCGTTCGGGGATGCGACTCCGGAGTTGATCGACTATGCGGGCGGCGGCAGCGCGAAGGAATGGACCACGACTTTGGATGGGGCTTTGAAGCTCGACTTCAACGCGGTGGTGCCGGGGCACGGAGTGGTGACGACGAAGGCGGAGATGGCGAATTTCCGTACGTCGACGATGAGCTTGCAGACGAAGGTCCACGACATGTTGGTCGCGAAGAAGAGCAAGGCCGAGATCGAGGCGATGCTGCGCAAGGATTTCCACTACGCGGACGTGCATGTGATGTTCGGGCTCGACGGGTTGATGAAGGAGATGAAGTAAGACACCGAGGCCCGATCTCTATCGAATCTGCTGCCACTGGACTCGGCACACCTGGCAGGCCCCAAAGGCGGACTTGCATTTGTTTGACGCCCTAGGCGACGACCGTTCGGCCCTTCCCTAGATTGCAACCTTGGCAGAGTGTCTGAAGGTTGTCCAAGGTCGTCTTGCCGCCGTTGGCAACTGCGAGAATGTGATCCGCGTGAAGTTCGATATTCAAGGCCGTGGCAGGGCTCCGACCGCAAGCTAGACAACGGAAGCGGTCTCGCATGAATACCTTGAATCGAAGTCCAGGGCGAACTTCGCGACAATCAGCTTCAGTGCGCCTTGCGCTTTTCGTCGGCTCCTGAAAGGTACGCACACTCGATTCCGGCTCGTCTGACTCCTGCGGCTGATCGTCTGCGTTTGACCATTCGACGAAGGCTTTTAGGGCCTTGCGCCACGTTCCCCATCGGACGATGTATGTCTTGCCTTGAATTTTCGACGGTGCTTGAAACATCTCTCGGTATGCCGGTGGACGCCCATAGTGCGTCCACAGCTCTACGATGTTTTCAAAGCACTCTTGATCCGTGAATTGCTTCTCTTTGAAGGGATGGTGGGGAATGCCAGCTGCTTCAAGCCCTTTCCGGAAAGTATCGAAGCGGCTACGAACGGACTCTTCACTCGTGACTGAGTGGGCGTTGAAATCGTCAGACGTTAGCCATTCTTTGCCGACGACTGCGTGAACCCGCTTCAATTCTGCAATGATGTCACGGTTAGAAAATTCCCTTGCGGGTTGAGAACGCATTTTGTCCGAGACTGGTTGTCCGTGGTACAAATGCCCTATTCCTGCTTGTTCTAATGCTTCTTTCCACCCGCCGAATCGTCTCCGAACCGTTGTATGCGCTACTTTCGGAGAATGGCGCTGATAGAGTGTCTTTGTAAGAGGTTCGCCAGCGGGAATCAGTGCGGCAACCCGGCGAATCTCGTCCAGTAGGGATTCGTCGGTGTAGTCATCAAGGAAACTGATCTCGAACCGTTGCATTCGTTTCTGTTCGTTGTGGCTGCGTGTGTCAAGTATATCAATGCCCTAACAAGAGTATTCACTAGCAAAAGCTTGAACCTTGCCTACACTACTCCGGCAGTGCGAATACAAAGATGTTGCTGGAGTTGCTGGGGAGCAACTCAGGGGTCAGGCGATTCAGGCCGCTGCTCACTAGCGAGTTGCCGACGCTCACTGCTACGTACTGCTTGCCGTTGACTGCATACGAGATTGGGTAGCCGGTTACGGGCGAGCCTAGGTTGATGTCCCAGAGGACGGCTCCGGTCTGGTCGTCGAAGGCGCGGAAGTGGCCGTTGGTGTCGCCGGTGAAGATGAGGCCGCCGCCGGTGGCTACGCTCGACATCATGCCGGCGCGTTGGTCGTAGCGCCACACGGTCTTGCCTGTTTCGACAGAGATCGCGAACAGAGTGCCGACCTTATCCGTACCGGTGGCGATCTGCGGACGGGCGTTCACACCGTAGGCGGAATTGTCGTCCACTGCGGTGGAGGTGCTGCAGGTATTCTGCAGGCCGTAGTACATGATGTTCGTGCGCGGGCTGTACGCGCCTGCTTGGAAGCCCTTGCCGCCGTTTACTGTGGGGCAGACGAAGCGGACGTCGCCGGCTTTGTCGAAGATGGTCGCAGGGTTCACTGTCACCTTGCCAGTCGCGCCATCGATGCGCTGCACTACGTTCTGCAGCACGGTGGGACGGGCCCACAGGAACTCGCCGGTCTTGAGGTCGAGCGTGTAGACGATGCCGGTCTTGCCGGGGACGCCGGTGATCACCTTGCGGCGCTCGCCGGGTCGGATGCGGGGGTTGATCCACGTCACCTGGCTCGGGTCGGGGGCGAGGGCGGTTTCTACGATCAGGCGTTCAAAGGGATGGTCGAAATCCCAGTGGTCGACAACATGTTGGTAGTACCACACCATCTTGCCGGTGTCGGCGTTCAGCGCGAGCGTGGAGTTGTGATACAGGTACTCCTTGTCATTGCCGGCCAGGCGGTACTTCGGGGCCGGGGAGGTGACGGAGGTTCCCACGATCAAGAGGTTGGTTTCGGCGTCGAAGCTGGGGACCATCCAGGCTCCCACGTGACGCCGGTTGGCGTCGGTGACGTTGCCCCAGGATTCATCGCCGGGTTCGTCGGGGCGCGGGATGGTGCGGGTGCGCCACAGTTCCTTGCCGGTGGTGGCGTCGTGCGCGGTGATGATGCAGCCGTTGGGGGTGAACTTGACCTCGCAGCCGCGGGTGGAGAAGATCTTGCCGTTGGCGATGATGGGGCCGGAGGTTTCCTGCGCGGGGTCCTCACGATAATCCACGATGCGATTTTGCCAGGCCAGTTTGCCGGTGACGGCATTCAGAGCGAAGACGAAATCGTCGGCGCTGGTGTCGATGATGTTGTCGCCGTAGATGGCGAGGTTGCGATTGATGCTGGGGACGGGGATGAACTTGCCCAGGTCGGCGGGCACCGTGCGTTTGTACTCCCACTTGACTTCGCCGGTGGCCGCGTCCATCGCTTGGATGTAGTCGCTGGGGTTGGGCAGATACATCACGCCGTTGTGGACCAGCGGCGTCGCTTCCTGCACGCCCGGACCCATGCCGCGCGTCCAGACCAGTTTCAGCTTGCCGACGTTGGCTTTCGTGATCTGGTTCAGCGGGCTGTAGCCCCAGCTGTTGAGCGTGCGACGCCACATCAGCCAGTCAGCGGGATCGGGGTCGGCCAGCATCTTGTCGGTGACGGGCTGACCGAATGCGGCGATACTCACCAGGAAAAGAACAAAGCGCTTCATGGGGCTCCTAGCGCCAGTAGGCTGGCAGGTTGGGTTTGGTTTCGCGCAGGATCTCCAGCGCGGCTCGGTTCTGGGGCTGCGAGAGCTCCTGGAACAGCCGACGGTAGACGCGTT
This sequence comes from Bordetella parapertussis, assembly GCA_943328975.2. Lineage (GTDB taxonomy): Bacteria > Acidobacteriota > Terriglobia > Bryobacterales > Bryobacteraceae > Palsa-187. Next base: position 88,928 of record CALQCC020000002.1, read on the forward strand.
CCTGTGCTTGCGGGTACATCTTATCGAAGATCTCAGTGTAGACCATGTAGGAGAGCGGGTATTCAAACAGGCGGGTCTTCAAGTTGAAGTCGCGCAGGGACCGACCCTTCGAATCGCGCGGGCCGCGCTGGGGGAACGTCTGGGTGAACGTGGAAACGCCCTTGACGGGACTGGTGAGTTTCGCTTCGTCGGCGAAGGTGAGGTACGAGACCAAGTTGTCGACTGCGGCGTTCAGCGACGCTTCGGTGGGGCGCTTCTTGTCCGCCATATCGGTGCTGCCCATGGCGCGGAACTGCGCGCTCAAGGCCGACATGTAGTAGACGGCGCGCGTCTGGTGTTCAAACGTCATCAGCGCGATCAAATCGCTGGTGGGAGCCAGGTACTTGGTCACGTCGATCTTGTTCGCCAGGCTGGTCACGTTTTGCGTGCCCTTGGTGTCGAGTTCAACGGGACGGTACGGATTGCGCGCCACGGCGTTGCCCAGATGCTTCATCGTGCCGTGCGTGCCGGTGACGTACCAGCCGCCCCAGCGGTCTTCGAAGGGAGTGCGGTGGTCGGTCACGTGGAACAGATCGCCGCCCATAAAGAAGGGAGAGCCGTCGACGCCGGGATAGACGGTCGCTACGAAGGTGTGCGGGACCCAGGTATAGCCGTGGCAGGCCAAACAAAGGGAGCGGTCGGTTAGAATCTGAGGCTTGTCGACTTTCTTGGTCTCGATTGCGTAGAACTCCGTTCCATCCACGGGATCCGCTACGGTGATCTCGAAAAGTTGCCCGTTCTGGACCCGGCCCACCGAGACGGTGTCGTTAAAGTAGAGGGCGCGCGGGGTCTTGGGCCCGATCTTGTCCTGCTGCAGGCTAGTGCGGGAGAAAACGAGGATCTGGGAGTCGATGGGGACGTCGAGTTCCTTGAGCAGGCTGGGGAAGTAACCCCACTTGGGGTCGTATTCGAGTTTGGTCTCGCCGGTCTCCAGTCGGTTCGCGAGTTTGGCGACTGCGTCGGTGCGCCCGCTAGGAGCTTGGGCGAGAAGTCCACCGAGGGTGGCGATCAGGGAAAAAGCGACGAGGCTAGGAATCCAAGGGCGCATGTACCTTCATCGTCGCGCCGAATTACTTCTTCTGCAAGGTGCCGCGGCAGGAAGCGGTTCCACAACCGCATTTATTGCTGCCGGTATTCTTCTCGAAGTTGTAGTCGATGGTCAGTTCTTCGCCGCGTTTGATGGGGCGCAGGCTCATGTAAAGGATGTGACCTTTCATGATCCGGCCGACGAGATTGGGCTCGCAACTGTGATTGATGATCTCCGCGCCGCTGCCGCCGACTGCGCCGTCGAGGGTCCAGTAGCTGTCGAGCGTGTAGAGATAGGTGTACTCACCTTCGCCGCGACGCTTGGTCTCCAAGCGATTGCAGCGTTCACCGGTGTACTCCATCACTTTGCGATTCGCGGGAATCGGCTCCAGCGCGTAGACGCCGAAGCGGTGAATCTTGGAGCGGCGGATCTCCATTTTATAGAAGACGAAACGCGGATCGAGTTTCGGATTACGAACGAGCGGAGTTCCTATGGCCATAGATGTGATTACGTTGTATTGTAGCTTGTGGCGCGGCGCCTAGGCGCCGAAACCGAAGAGGCGAATCGCGTTTTCCCTGAGGATGAGCGGGCGCACTTCATCTTTGATGGCGATCTTCGCGAATTCGGCCATCCAACGGTCGGGTGTGAGCATCGGATAGTCGGAGCCGAACAGCATCTTGTTCTTGAGCATGTTGTTCGCGTACTGGATCAAGGTGGGCGAGAAATACTTGGGCGACCAACCGGAGAGATCGATATACACCTGGGGCTTGTGTAAACAAACGGAGATGGCTTCGTCCTGCCAGGGGAACGACGGGTGGGCCATGATGATCGGCATGTCGGGGAAGTCGACGGCGACGTCATCGATATCCATGGGGTTGCCGTACTTCAGCCGTACACCGCCACCGCCGGGCATGCCGGTTCCGATGCCGCTGTGGCCGGTGTGGAAGATGACGGGCATCTTGTGTTCCGCCATGACTTCGTAGAACGGATAGGCGCGGCGATCGCTGGGGAAGAATTCCTGTAGCGGCGGATGCAGCTTGAAGCCGCGAACGCCGTTGTTGCGGATCAAATTACGAGCTTCGTTGACCGCGTCCTGACCGCGCATGGGGTTCACGCTGGCGAAGGCGATCATGATGTCGCTGTTCTCTTGCGCGAACGCGGCCACATCCTCGTTGGGAACCTGCGGCCGGCCGGTGATGCGTTCGTCGACGCTGAAGACCACGCATCCGATGTTGCGGCTGCGGTAGTACTCGGCCAAGTCGGCGCGTTTGTAGGAGACTCCGGCGTTGCCGAAATATTTGCGCGCGGCTTCGTCGGCCTCATTGCCGGTTGGTTCGGATTCGATGTGGACGTGTGTATCGATCGCGATGAGTTTTTCGATGTTCATGGGGAAGAACCTTTATTGTACGGAACTGGCCTCATCCCATGCGGCGAAGGTACTTCCGCTTTCGGCGAGCTTTTTCAGCAGCGGTGCGGGAGCCCAGAGGTCGGAGCCGAATTGGCGTTCGAACTCGCAGATGCGGTCGTAGACTTTTTTCAAGCCGACCGTATCGCCGAACCACATCGGTCCGCCGCGCCAGGCGGGGAAGCCATAGCCGGTGGTGTAGATCACGTCGATATCCGCGGCGCGGCCTGCGTGGCCTTCTTCCAGGATCTTTGCGCCTTCGTTGACCATGGCATAGAAGCAACGCTCGATGATTTCTTCGTTGGTGATCGCGCGGCGGGTGAAGCCGAGTTCGGCGGAGGTCTTTTCTACGATTTCGCGCACGGCGGGATCGGGCGACGCTTTCATCTTGTCGTCGTACTTGTACCAGCCGGCGCTGCGCTTCTGTCCCCAGCGCCCGGCTTCGTACAGACGATCGTGCACCACAGGTTTGCGAACACCCGGCTTGTCGAGATGCTTGTACTCCTGACGCACGCGCCATAGAAGGTCGATGCCGCCCAGGTCGTCCACGGCGAAGATACCCATGGCCATGCCGAAGTCGGTGAGCACTTTGTCGACTTGTTCCGGCAGAGCGCCTTCTTCGACTAAGAACTGCGCCTCGCGCATGTAAGCGAACATCATGCGGTTGCCGACGAAGCCGCGGCCATTGCCGACGACGACGCCGATCTTCTTTAGTGTTTTCGCTACGGCTACAGCGGTGGCCAGCGTCTGGGGTGAGGTGGCCTTGCCACGCACGATCTCAACCAGGCGCATCACGTTCGCGGGACTGAAGAAGTGCAGCCCGACGACCATCTGCGGCCGAGAGGTCATGGCCGCGATAGCGTCGATGTCCAACGTGGAGGTGTTGGTCGCGAGCACACAATCGGCCTTCGCAACCTTGTCGATGTCGGTGAAGAGCTGCTTCTTCACTTCCATGCTTTCAAATGCAGCTTCGATAATCAGGTCCGCTTCGTCGAAACCGTCATAGGTGAGTTGGGTGTGGATCATCGCCATGCGCTGATCCATCACGGCCTGGGGTGTGCGTCCGCGCTGCACGCTACGGTTGTAATTCTTGGCGATGGTCGCGACGCCGCGATCCAGGGCTTCCTGCGTGGTGTCCTTGAGTAACACGGGGATGCCCGCGTTTACACAGGCCATCGCGATACCGCCGCCCATGGTGCCTGCGCCAATGATCCCGACCTTGCGAATCGGATATGTGGGGGTGTCTTTCGGCAATCCCGGAACCTTGCCCACTCCGCGTTCGGCGAAGAAGACGTGGATCATGGCTTGGGCTTGCGGGGAAGCAAGTGACAAATTGGAGATCTCGCGCTCGCGCTTGCATCCGGCCTCGAACGGAAGTTTCGTCGCGGCCTCGATCGCGTCAATGGCGAACAGCGGCGCGGTTTGATGCGGGCGGATCTTGCGAGCCAAGTCGCGTCCCGCAGCGAATGCCGCTTCGTTCTCCGCGGGGTTGCCGAGTTTGTCATTGCGATCACAGGTCTTGCTGACAGGGGAGTTTGCGATTTCGCGGGCGTACGCGCACGCACTCTGAAGTAGGTCGCCTTCGACCACCCGGTCGATCAAGCCCAACGTGAGCGATTCAGCGGCCTTCACCAACCGGCCCGATACGCACAATTCCACTGCGTTGGCCACGCCGACCAAACGCGGCAGACGCTGCGTTCCTTCGGCTCCGGGAATGATTCCGAGGTTTGCCTCCGGCGCGCCGAGCAGCGCATCGGGGCTGGCCACGCGATATTGTCCGGCCATGGCGAGCTCCAGTCCGCCGCCGAGCGCTGTGCCGTGAATCGCCATGACAACAGGCTTGGTGCAGTTTTCGACACGCGTCAACAGCGGGTGGATGTCCGGCCCGCCGGCTTCCGGATTGCGGGCCGCGGCTTCCAATTCCTTGATGTCGGCTCCAGCGATGAAAGTCTTGCCGCCGCCGATGATGACGATCGCACGCACCGCCGCATCCTGCTCCGCGGCAGCGACAGCATTCATGATCCCGTCCGGGACGCCTGGTCCTAACGCATTCACCGGAGGATTTTGGACCGTGATTACCGCCACGCCGTCCAGTTGAGTTACCGCTACGAATTCACCCATGTGTTTAATCTTCGAGTTTACCGCGCCTGCTGCGCGCCTTGCGCCACGGGGTACCCTCCACCATAATCAGAGGGACCTTTTCGCGGAGGACTCACATGCTCAAACACTTCTTTCTCGTATCGACCGCGCTGACTGGATTGGCTCTCGCTCAGGCGCCGCCCGCCGCGGACGCCGTGCTGCGAAGCAACACCCGATTGGTTCTGCTGGACGTTATCGTCGCTAACGACAAGGGCACCGTTCGCGGGTTGGCCAAAGAAGATTTCGTTCTGGAAGACAAGGGCAAGAAGCAGACGATCGCGATCTTTGATATTACCGACACCGGGAAAGTTGGTCCCAAGGTTGAGCCGATACCTACGGGGGTTGCTACAAATCGATTCAACAGCAAAGGCGAGACGCCACGTAGTGCCACTGTGATTCTTTACGACCGGATCAACAGCGGTGCGGGCGACCAGGCGTTCGTTCGGACTCAAATCGTGAAGCTGCTCGCCGGATTGAGCGATACGGACCATGTTGGGTTCTATTCGCTGGCGTTCGACTTACAAGTGGTGCGCGATTACGATGAAGACGCCGCGCCCCTGGCACGCGCGGCCAAAGCGCTGCTGCAAAGTAACACCGTACCCGATGCTTTTGCGCCCGAAGACAAGGCATTGTTCAAGCGCCTAGTAGACGCTCTCTCACCGGTGCAGCAACTGCAGCCCCAGGCTCGCGTAAACATCACTTACCCAGCTTTCGAGACAATCGCACGGCACCTGAACGGCGTGCCTGGGCGCAAGAACCTGCTGTGGATCACCAGCGTGTTCCCTCTGACCTACGGAAACTCGGTGGAGCGCCGCAAAAATGATGAAGCCGAAGTGGCGGCGTTTAAGAACAATTTGACTGAGGCGAACATTTCCATCTATCCAGTGGATCCGGGTGGCACAGGTGCCAGCTTTAATACGTCAGAGGGTGCACCCGTGGCGAATGAAGGCAGCCTGATGCCGGGAGCTTTGCGGAATTCGGCTGGCACATCCTCCATCACCAACGTGAGTACGTCCATGACGGGCAACCAGACGATGCTCATGCTGGCGGACGCGACGGGTGGCAAGGCATACCGGAACGCCAACGACATCGCTCCGGCTTTGCATGAGGTTCTGTCACTGGGCGATTACACCTATACGGTGGGCTTCTATCCGGACGAGAAATTACTGGACAACAAGATCCATGATCTGAAAGTCTCTCTGGTGAAGAAGCCGGCCACGGACAAAGCCAAGACTACACATCGCAAGCAGTATTTGGCGTGGGGTCCGAAGTCTCCGCCGGAGGTGCAGATGAAACCCGCTATGGCGGAAATCATGTCGGACTCGCTGCTGGCGAAGGCGATCGGGCTCATGGCGGTGACCAATCCTGATCCGGCGAAGCCCGGGACGCAAGTGATCGACCTGCGTATTACGGCGTCGGATATCCGGTTCGAACCGAAGGCGGAGCAGTGGACTGGCTCCTTCGAGATCGCCATCACCATGGAAGGCCGCACTGGCGCCAACATCAAGAGCTACAACCCAAACTTCTCCACCGATGTTCTGCGCCAAGTCGTCGCCAATGGACTGGATGTGCGCGAGTCCATCGACACGGGAGGCGCGGGGGGCGCGTTCCGCATCTACATTCTGGATAAGACGACGGGCCTTGCGGGGAGTCTACGCTTACCGTTCGCGGGAACGAAGTAGCTCGGTCAGTTACTTGGACTGCGTGAGTTCTTTGCTAGTCTGATTTCTTCTAGGAGCCAAACTTAAACAACACTGGCCCTACAACAACTTCCTAACATGATCCAACCGTTCGTTACCATTCCAGTCGGAACAGCCTACAGTATCGGCACGATTGCTCCTAAGTTCGGCCAAATTGGTGGAAGTGTGCAGCTTGGACCTCCCTCCAGTGATTTGTTTTGGCCCTCAGTGGGGCTGCTGCGTTTTTAAAAATCGAGAGAACTCCATTGACGCAACTCGTGACCGCTCTGAACTCGGCTTTACATTTGGAATTGATGGCAATCGAGCCGGTTCTTCATAACGGCAAGCCCCGTTATCCGTGTGCGGTGACGCTGCAAGACGGGAGGTTCTTGGAGTGTGTCTATCTTGTTCCCTATTCCTCACTATCTTTCGGTGGGAGCGATTGGATTCCGACCGGCGAAATAGCTTCAATTCATCAAAGTCCAGCGCGTCTAGCTGGCAGATTTGCTTCAGAGATACGCGCGTACGGTGAGTCGGGGAACGGATACTATACGTTTACGCTTTTGTTCTCGTGGTGGCGGCGCAAGAAATACTTAACATCGGTCGTCGATTTTGTGAAATACCCGCCCTTCACTGGCCCCAATGCTGTACGCGGGTTGGAACCTGGTGGTGTATTCCAATTGAACGCACCAACCCGAGATCTAAAGATTCACTGGTGCGCGTTCATGGAGTCGGCGAACCCCTCATCATGACCGGGAAGTTCGCCCCCACACCGGCTCAACACACCGTTTGCGGTTTACAACCCACAGGCTAGTGCGCTGTAGCTCGAAGAACGTAAGTGGAAGCGCGGGCTACAGGGCAGCGGCACGGAGTAGCGCAACTGTTACTTGGCTTGGGTCAGTTCCTTCATGCGATCGTTGAAGGCTTTTTCGGACGAGTCAATCAGCGCCGTATAGCCCGCTGGGTCGATGTACGGATTCGGGCCACCTGCGGCGAGTTTGGCGTACTTCTGCGTCATTTGGAAGAAGCCGTTGTGGGAGCCAACGAAAACGTCGGCGTGCAGCGTGCGCATCTTCGCGAAGCTGCGGCGGAAGTCATCGGCGATCTGCGGATAGGCCTTGTTGTTGACCAGCACGGCCGCGTTCAGGCTGAGGCTGCCCACTACGACGACATCGTACGTCTTGCCGCCTTCCTGTGTCTTTAGCGTCCAGGTTGTGCAGCCTTGCGTGTGGCCGGGCGTGAGATGCGCGGTCAGCGTGACTCCGCCGAGTTCCACTGTGTTGCCATCTTTCAGGATGCGGTCCATCGGATGTTCCTTGCCGCCCTGTCGCATGTTCTTGAGCGCGGGGACGTCCTGTTCCATCACCATCACACGAGCGCCAGTGAGTTCCTTGAACAGAGCGTCGCCGGACATGTGATCGGGATGGGCGTGGCTGCCGAGCAAGATCTTAATGTCGCTGAACTTGAAGCCTAGCTTTTCGACGGAGGCGCGGATGACGGGGATTGTCTCTTCGTAATCGCTATTGATGAGGATGTGTCCGGCCGGGGTGGTGATGAGGAAGGAACCCAACTGCTCAGAGCCGACGAAGTACACGTTGCCGACGATCTTGTGGGCGGGGAATGGCTTGTTCCAGTCGATTCCTTCGAATGCGTTTGCTTTGCCTTTGGCCTGGCCTTGCGCGAACGAAAGCAGCGAACAGAATAGGAGCGTAGTGAGGAGGTTTAGGGTCCGCATTGTGGGGGCAGTGTAGCATAAGAAGTACATGTCTAAATGGGGCCGTTGGGGTCTAACCGCAATCGTTTGTCTTTTCTGCACCGCTCTGTTCGCTCAGCAGCAACCACCACCGGATCCGGATGCCGAACCCGCATCTGCCCCCGCGGCAGATGTGGCGGAACCTGAGGCCGTAGATCCACCCGCGGCCGACGCTGCGGCAACGGCCACGCAAAGCCGCGCCGCGCTCAATCTGTTGGGACAGACCAACACGCAGGGCGGCGAGAGCAATCGCAACCAGAATGTTTCCATCAGTCTGGTGAATAACAGCGCGGCACAGGAGTTGAATGCGCGCGTCGGCACCACGGCCACTCTCATCCCTGAGTTTCAAGCGGACCGCGGCTACTTCGCTGCTGAGTATGGCAACGCGCCGCGCGCTCCCATTCACGCTCAGGCGCAGAATGGCACCGCCTGGCACGGCAATGTGTTTTGGGCGCACAACAACAGCATCTTCAACGCTCGATCCTTTTTTCAGGTGGGAGGAGTGCGGCCCGCGCGGCAGAATAATTACGGCGCAACGCTGGGCGGAGCGCTGTGGAAGGGCGCGTTCCTTTCGGTGACCGGTTCCCGAGATCAATCGCGCGGCCAAGTAAACGGCAACATTTTGATTCCGCTGCCATCCGAACGGACTCCGTTGGCCACCGATCCTGCCACGCGCCTGGCTGTGCAGAACCTCCTCAACGGATTTCCGAATGTCACGCCGAACCGTCCGGATATCGCAGACCGCGCGCACAACATCAACGCTCCGCAGTTGATCGATACGGATGTGGCATCGGGACAACTCACCCAGCGGATTGGCTCTGCAGACCGCGTGATGTTCCGCTACCAGTTCACTGGACAGAAGGTGGATGCGTTCCAATTCGTGCGCGGGCAGAATCCGAACACGCGCAACAAGTCCCATGGCGGGCGCATTACCTGGGACCATACGTGGAACCCACAGACGGTGATGAACGTGACGATGGGCTTCGATCGGCAGGGGTCGCTGATTACGGCGGCTCCAGGCGGCGAGAGCGGTCCAGTCTTGATAACGGGCCTGACGCGGCTGGGACCTTCTCCGAACGTGCCGCTGGATCGCTCGCAGAATCGCTTCCGTTATGCATCGTCCGTGCAGCATGTCGCGGGCAACCACACGATGGTCGCTGGCGCGGCGATTACGCGCACCCAGACCAATGGCTCGGAGCCGGATGGGGGGCTGGGGATCACACAGTTCCGCCCGGACTTCGGCCGCGACGCGATCACCAATTTACGTTTGGGTACGCCCACGTCGTTCGTGCAAGCGGTGGGGACCACCTATCGCGGCTTCCGCAACTGGGACATGAATCTTTACGTGGGGGACCGTTGGACCGTCAGCCGCTCGCTCACCTTGACCGCGGGCCTCAGTTGGGAGCCGACCACAAAGCCGACCGACGTAACGGGCCGCACGCATTTGAAGTTCGACTCCGATTGGAACAACTTCGCGCCGCGCTTCGGCTTCGCTTACCGCTTGCCCGGTCGTATGGGCGTGCTGCGCGGAGCGTACGGAGTGATGTTCGGGCAAATCTTCGCGGCTACCTACGGACAGGATCGTTTGAATCTGCCGTATAACGTCCGTCTCAGCATTCCGGCTCCGGACCTGGTGAATCCCGCGAAGAACGCCAACTTGAGCCCGACCGCGCGGTCAGCTGTCTACGACATTAGCCGAGACATCGCGACGCCGTACAGCCATCAGTACAACTTCAGTTGGGAACTCGATCCGGTGCGCGACTGGCATCTGCAACTTGGCTACGTCGGGAGCCGGACGCACAAGCTGTACACGTCCTGGGTGCTGAATCGCGCGCGCTTCGTTCCGGGCATCGCGTTCGGATCGGCCACGATCAACGATCGCCGTCAGGACCAGAGCATCTTCGACTACTTGTTGATTCACAACGGCGGGCGCGCTTACTACGATGCAGCGCGCGTGAGCCTATCGCGATCCAACTGGCATGGTCTGACGCTGAACGCGTCGTATTGGTTCAGCAAGGCGCTCGACTTGGGCAATGATTATACTTCCACGGCGTCGGGCGGCGAAGCGCGCAGCCAGGGCGGACAGAGCGGTATCAATACCCACGCCGACCTGAAGGGCCGGAGCGACTTCGATCAACCGCACGCGCTGTTGCTGCAGATGACCTACGATACGGGCCGGAGCGGATCCGGATGGTTGCGGTCGATCACGAAGAACTGGTCCGTTGCAAGTGTGTATTTATTGAAGAGCGGGACTCCGTTCACGGTGGAATCCGGTTCCGATGGACTGGGTGTGGGCAACCTGGATGGCGCGTTTGGGGATCGGCCGAACATTGTCGACCCGTCGATTCTGGGTCGCATCATCGGCAATCCGGACACTTCGTCAAAGTTGCTCCCGGTGTCGGCATTTGCGTTCATGAATGCGCCCACGCAGATGGCAGGCAACCTGGGCCGCGCGACATTCCGCAAGGGCAAGATCGCCAATGTGAACGCGTCGGTTTCGCGCACCTTTGCACTGCGCGGAGATTGGACGGCGACGTTACGCGGAGAATCCATCAACCTGTTCAACACGCCGCAATTCGCCGAGCCTGGGACCGCAGTATCGTCCCCGAACTTCGGGCAGATCACGAACACGCTCAACGATGGGCGCGCGTTCCGCTTTACTCTGCGGCTGTCTTTTTAAGCGTGCCCTTGGCGCGGGCGATTTCGAGTAACGTCGGGTAGAACTGCACGAACGTGTTCTCCACTGCGGCGTTCTTATTGTGGCAAGCGTTGCAACCGGCCTGTTCGCCGAATGCGGGCGCGGTCTTGCTGGTGGCATTGAACCCGAAATAGGCCCAGCCGTTTTTGTCCTTAAAGCGTTTGGAATCTTTGACGGTGATTTCGAGGGCGTTGAACGCACCTTGGTAGTGGCCGTCTTGATTGATGGAGCCCTTGGACTCGCCGCGCCGGATCTCGAGTGCCAGCATAGCGCCTTCGGGCCACTTGCCGGTCTTCAGGAATGCTCGATACGCCGTTGGTTCGGCGAACACATTGTCGAATTGGTTGGGATTGGGCTTGTCGCCGGAATACGTCATGCCCAACCCCGTGCTCAAGTAGATCCACTCGCGATAGTTTGCGGGCCGCTGCAGCTGGCCGTCGCTGGTGAAGCTTGGCTGTTCGGCAATCAACGCCGCAGTGAGAGTGAAGAATACAAGAGCACTGTATTTCATCGCAGGAGGTCCTCGAGTTGCACGCGAGCGTCCGTCTTTGCATCACGATACTTCACGATGACGGGCGTGTAAAGGGACACCCCCCAATCCTTGCCGGCGCCCTTCGTGATGGCACGCGATCCGGCTACGACAACGGCACCTTCGGGAATCACGAGTGGCACGTCGTCGGTGGCCGAAAGGACTACGCTGCGCGCGACGTCGTAGACTGGCGTCGACCGCGTGAGGATCACGCCACTGCCCAACACGACTCGGCGCTTGAGCACGGTTCCTTCATAGACACCGCAATTGCCGCCGATCAAGACGTCGTCTTCGACGATCACCGGCATCGCGCCTACGGGTTCCAACACGCCGCCGATCTGCGCCGCGGCGGAGATGTGGCAATTCTTGCCCACCTGCGCGCAGCTGCCGACCAGTGCGTGTGAATCGACCATGGTGCCGTCGTCCACCCACGCTCCCACGTTGATGTACATGGGAGGCATGCAGGTCACGCTCTTACCGATGTAGCAGCCGTCACGAACGCTGGACCCGCCGGGGACGATCCGCACGCCGCTGGAGGCAGTGAACTGCTTCACCGGGTACGTTGCCTTGTCGAAGAACGGTTGCCGAGCGGCGTCGATGGACATGTCCACGATGCCGCCCAAACGGAAGCCGAGGAGGATGCCCTTCTTGACCCAAGCGTTCACGCGCCAACCGGTTGCGGTGGACGCGTCCGGCTCCGCTGCGCGAATGGTGCCGGCGTTCAGTGCTGCTTTGAAGCGCGCGAACAACGCAAAATGTTCTTCCGTGTACGCGGCCGGCTTGTTATCGAATATTGCTTCAATTTCAGTTTGCATGTGTGCTCCCCGCAGCGGCACTCAGAAGCCCGCACGCCTTCAATACAGTCTCGATCCGCACGCGGCTCGCTTCCGACACAGGAACCATCGGTAACCGGTACACGGGCTCCAACAATCCCATCATTGCCATCGCGGCCTTGGCCGGAGCGGGATTCGGTTCAATGAAGTTGACGCTCATCAGGTCGAAATACTTCCGCTGAATTGCACGGGCTCCCACGTAATCGCCGGCGAGGGCCAATTGCGTGAGCTTGGTCATCGCGGCCGGAATTTCGTTGGATGCGACAGAGATCACGCCGTGACCACCCAGGGCAATCAGCGGAATCGTGATCGAATCGTCACCGCAGAGCAGGCTGAAGTTTTCCGGCAGCGTGTGAGCGACTGCGGCCATCTGCGAAATGTTGCCCGAGGCCTCTTTCACGCCCACGATGGTCTCGATTTCGGCGAGACGCTTCAGCGTCGCGGGCTCCACGTTGATCCCGGTGCGCCCTTGAATGTTGTAAACGATGATCGGTAGCGGCGTGGCCGCCGCGATCGCCTTGTAGTGTTGATACAGCCCTTCGGGGTTTGGCTTGTTGTAATACGGCGTGACCGAAAGCAGGCCATCGACGCCGATGTGCTTCAACTCTTTCGCCAACTCCACAACCTCGGCCGTGTTGTAGCCACCCGCACCGCCCATCACCGGAGTCTTACCCGCCGCTTCTTCCACCGTGATCTCGCATACGCGCAGATGTTCGGCCCGCGTCAACGTGGGGCTTTCGCCCGTGGTCCCGCACGGCACTAGGAAGTCGATGCCGCCATCGATCTGCCGCCGCACCAGCTTGCGCAGCGTAGCCTCATCTAACGATCCATCCTGGCGGAACGGCGTCACCAACGCGGTGCCGCATCCTCTAAAAGTTTTCATGGTCTTATCTCACCCCAACAAATCCTTGAACTCGAATACGCCCTTCTTGTCGCGAATCATTTGCGCGGCCCGCAGCGCACCTCGCGCGAATCCCTCACGCGTGCGCGCCGTGTGGCGCAACGTGATCGTATCCTCGGCTGAATCAAAACCGATTTCGTGTGTACCGGGGAGCTTGCCCGCGCGATTGGAACTTTGGTCGATGTTGCGCGTGTAGCCCGCAGCCTGCATCTCCCGCACCAACGCGAGCAGCGTACCCGAAGGCGCGTCTTTCTTCGCGCTGTGGTGAATCTCCCAGGCCCACGCTTCGTAGGCTTCTTCGTTCGCCAGCAAGCGCGAGACTTCGTGCACGGCGCGCAGTAACACGTTTACGCCAATGGAAAAATTCGCAGACCAGATCAACGCGCCGTCGGCCTTCGCGACCGCCGCCCGTACGCGATCGATCTCGCCCAGCCATCCCGTTGTGCCGGTGACGGTGGGGACGCCCAATGCGGCCAAGCCTTCGATGTTTGCGAGTGCCGCTTCGGGCGCACTGAACTCGATCGCTACGTCCGCGCCCTTGGCATTCGCCAAGTCGTCGCTGGCATCGATCTTCGAGTGGATCGTGAAGCCGTACTCGGGTGCGAACTGCTCCACCATGCGACCCATTTTGCCGTAGCCAACAATTGCGAGTTTCATTCAAACGCCTCCGGATCAAAGTTCGTGAAGAACTCCCGATGCAGCAATTCAACAGAGCGGGTCAGGTCCGCCGCGTCCACGACCAAGCTCAAATTTAGCTGCGAGGCCCCTTGCGAGACCATACGGATCTTGATGCCGTTCAGCGCTGTGAAGGCGCGTGCGGCGACGGTTCCGGATTCTCGGATATTTTCACCGACCAAGCACACGATGGACTGTCCGTCTTGCACGGTGACGTCGGCGAATGTCGAGAGCTCGGCGCAGATTGCTTCCATCGATCCCGTGTTGTCGATGGTTAGCGAGACACTGACCTCAGAGGTCGCGAGCATGTCCACTGGGGTTTCGAAGCGATCGAACACTTCGAAGATGCGACGGAGGAAACCGTGCGCCATGAGCATGCGCGTCGAAACGATATTCACCAGCGTGATGTTCTTCTTGCACGCGATGGAACGGATCGGACTCGTCGAAGCCGGCGGCGTTTTCACGATCAGCGTGCCAGGAGATTCGGCACGGCGTGAGTTGAGGATGCGCACCGGGATATTTTTCTCTATTGCCGGTAGTACGGTTGCCGGATGCAGCACTTTCGCGCCGAAATACGCGAGTTCCGCGGCTTCCGCGAACGAACAGACTTTGACGCGATGTCCGCCGGGGAGGATCGTGGGGTCGGCGGTGAGCATGCCGTCCACGTCGGTCCAGATTTGAATTTCTTCCGCGCCGATGCCCGCGCCGACGATGGACGCCGTGTAGTCAGAGCCGCCGCGGCCCAGCGTAGATGTGACGCCGTCCTCAGTGGATGCGATGAAGCCGCCCATCACGACGACTTGTTTCTCTGCCAGAGGGGGAACTACTTTCTGCAAGCGCTCGTTGGTCTGCGGAAATAGCGGCGCCGCCTGCGTGTGACGCCGATCGGTTACGACGACGCTGCGCGAATCTACATGTGCCGTGTCCATGCCGCAGCGGCGAAACTGAGCCGCTACCACGATACTGGAGAGGCGTTCGCCTAGCGCCGAGACTGCGTCCGTCGCACGTGGAGTTAGCTCGCCCATCACCGCGAGTCCGCGCACCAGGGCTTCTAACTCGGCGAAATGTTCTTGAATCCGAGCGTCCAGATCAAGCCCTTGAGCTTCGGCCAAGTGGAACGCGCGCAACTCTCCCAACAACGTCAGCGCTCGGTCGAGTTCACCTGCGACCGCAGCCGCGGCGATGGCCAGCAGCTTGTTCGTGGTCTTGCCCATGGCAGAAACAACCACGACAGGATGCCGATCTAGCCGAGCCTGCACGATGCCTGCGACGCGGCGTATCGCTTCGGCCGATTCGACCGAGGTGCCGCCGAATTTCATGACGATCATGCGCCGTGTACCCAACCTCGCTCCACCAACACCTCGGCGATCTGCACGGCGTTCAGCGCGGCGCCTTTCAATAATTGGTCGCCCGCGACGAACATTACGATGGACTTGCCCGACGGATCGCTCGCGTCTTGACGGATCCGGCCCACCAGGATGTCGTCTTGGCCCGACGCATCCTTCGGCATCGGGAAATAATTCTTCTCGGGATCGTCGACGATCTTCACGCCGGGCGCGGTCGCGAGGAGCGCGGTGACTTCGGCGGGTGTGATGGGGCGCTCGCACTCGATGGTCAGCGCTTCGGAATGCGCGCGCAACACCGGAACGCGCACACAAGTGGCGCTGATGCGGATGTCGGAATCGGCGAAGATCTTCTTGGTCTCTTTGACCATCTTGGTTTCTTCTTCGTTGTAGCCCGTCACCGGATCGATCTTAGTGTTGTGGCTGAAGAGATTGAACGCATACGGATGGGGCAGAATCTTGTTCTCGTAAGTCCGGCCTTCCAGATACGCGCGCGTGGATTCTTCGAGCTCCTCCATTGCCGCTGCGCCTGCACCCGATGCCGCTTGATACGTGGACGCGATCAGGCGACGGATCGGATTGACCTTGTGGATCGGCCACAGCGGAGTGATCGCGATGATGGTGGAGCAATTCGGATTCGCAATGATCCCTTTGTGCGTGGAGCAAGCTTCGGGGTTGATCTCGGGGATGACCAAGGGCACAGTGGGGGCCATGCGGAACGCCGACGAATTGTCGACGACCACTGCGCCGGCTTTCGCCGCGATGGGGCCGAACGTTTTTGAAATCGAACCGCCCGCGCTGAAGAACGCGATGTCAATATCGTTGAAGCTGCCCTCGGTCAATTCTTCGACCGCGATGTCTTGTCCCGCGAACTTCATCTTCTTGCCGGCAGATCGCGCGGACGCCAGCAAGCGCAGGCTCGACATGGGGAACTTGCGCTCTTCGAGCAACCGCAGAAACTCTACACCCACAGCGCCGGTGGCTCCGGCAATCGCGACTCGATACTTCGTGCTCATGACTGAATCAAACGCCTCACTAAGTTCTGATAGATCTGAATGGCTTCGGTGATTTCGGCTTTCGGAATGCGCTCCTGGTCGGTATGCGCCACGTGAATGCTGCCGGGTCCGATCAAATAGGGCTGTCCCCACGCGCCGTTGAAGGCCGGGATGTCCGTGGTGTACGCCATGACGGCGGTTTCAAAACCATCCATCGAGCCTAACCGCACGGCTGGAATACTCAAAACAAATTTCGCTTCCGCCAGGCCCTTCACTGCTTCCGCTGTGGCAGCCTGCAGCGAATCGCCGGAATCGACCAAGCGAAAGAAGATCTCCGCGCGAGCGTCGTCCGGGATCACGTTCGGGGCACGACCGCCGCGAATGGTCCCGATGTTCAGCGAACTGGGCCCGAGCACCGGATCGTTCGGCATTGCGATCTTGCGAATCTTAGCCAACGCGTCGAGCAATTTCTCAATCGCCGACTCGCCCAAGTGCGGATACGCCGAGTGCGCCATCTTGCCCTGCGCGATAATCTCGTATCGCAGCGCGCCCTTGGATCCCAGAGCGAGTTTATTTTCCGTGGGTTCGCCGTTGATGATGAAACGGCTGCCGCGATTATCCTTTGCCGCGTGCAATGCGCCTGCGCTGTTGCGCTCTTCGCCGACCACAAAGAGCAGCGCCACTCCGCGAACGCCGCTGGTGATCAGCGCCTCCGTCGCGTGAATCATCGACGCGATGATGCCTTTGGTATCGCAAGCTCCACGACCCCAGATGTGCGTGTCGTCTTCGCGCGAGCCAAAGAATGGCGGCACGGTGTCGATGTGTGTGGAGAGCGTCACCACAGGGTCGCCCCACATCGCAAGGATGTTGTTGCGATGTGGCTCTACTTCAATCTTTTCGACGCGCCCGTTGGTGCGGGCGGCCAGAGCGCTGAGGTGGTCGAACAGGAAGTCGCCCACCCGCTCTTCGTTCGGCGTAACCGAGTCAATGTCGATGAGTGTTCGCGTTAGTTCAAATGCGTTCATACACGTGTACCAGCGGGGAGTTCAGGAGGCCGTCGTCTCTTGAAGAGAGACAACTAAGGAAGGAGGGTTCGAGCCACTTCCCGATAGCGCTCCATCCGGCCCGCAAACTTCAGGTCGAATGACAGTGAGCAGGTCTTAACCTTAATCCCACCAACCGCCGCACGTAAGGACCCATGCTACGATTTCGGCGAAGCTGCCCCTTTCACCCCGCGCTCCGGATTCCCTCGGAAACACGCAGCGGGATTAGTGATGGCCCTCGCTCCTCTACCAGATCAGTTCCTAGAATAACATGCGTTTTACGCCCAATCGAAGGAGCGAGTCACGGCCTTTTTCCAGTTCGCATACAGATGGGCGCGTTTGGTGGTGTCCATGTTGGGCGTCCACGTTCGGTCTACGGCCCAATTTGAGCGCAGGTCGTCGATATCGCGATAGAAGCGGACTGCCAGTCCAGCCGCATAGGCTGCACCGAGCGCTGTGGTCTCCTGCACCATCGGACGAACGACGGGGCGGTCCAGTATGTCTGCTTGGAATTGCATGAGGAGTTCGTTGGCCACCATGCCTCCGTCCACACGCAGGCTGGCGAGCGGGACGCCGGAATCTTTCTCCATCGCCTCGGCCACTTCACGGGTTTGATACGCCGTTGCTTCGAGGACCGCGCGGGCCAAATGAGCCTTGTTCGCGTAGCGTGTGAGGCCCGTGATGACGCCCCGCGCCGAATCCTTCCAGTAGGGCGCAAGTAGACCGGAGAAGGCTGGGACGCAGTAAACTCCGCCGTTGTCTTCGACCGTCCGAGCGAGGGGTTCGATATCGGCGCTGCTTTGGATCAAGCCGAGACTATCGCGGAGCCATTGCACCAGCGCTCCGGCAATCGCGACACTGCCCTCCAGTGCGTAGCGTGGCTTCTCCGAGCCGAACTGGTATGCGACGGTGGTGATCAAGCCGTGGGTGGATTCCACCGGTTGCTCACCCGTGTTCATCAACAGGAAGCAGCCCGTGCCGTAGGTGTTCTTCGCTTCGCCGGCGGAAAAACAGGTCTGCCCGACCAGCGCCGCCTGCTGATCTCCGAGCAAGCCAGCCAGCGGAACTCCTGCCAATTCGGTTTGCCGGATGGTCGCGTGAACCGCGCTGCTCGGGACAATATGAGGAAGCATGGAACGCGGGATGTCGAAGGCGTCCAGGATCTCTGCGTCCCATTCCAGCGTGCGCAGGTTCATCAACTGCGTCCGGCTGGCGTTGGTCACGTCGGTGATGTGGAGGCTCGTGAGGTGCCAGGCGAGAAAGGTTTCGATGTTCCCGAACAGCAGGTCTCCGGCGACCGCCCGTTCGCGCACGCCCGGAACATTTTCCAGAATCCAACGGACCTTCAGTCCACTGAAATAGGTGGATAGCGGAAGACCGGTCTTACTGCGGAAGCGATCCGGGCCGCCGTCCGCTGCGAACTTCGCCACTTCGTCTGCGACCCTGGCATCCTGCCACACGATCGCGTTCGCGACCGGCACCCCGGTCTGGCGATCCCAAACGACGGTCGTTTCGCGCTGATTTGCGATCCCAACAGCCGCAAGATCCGCAGCGCGCAGACCCTTTTGGGCGAGGCCGAGAGCGATCACATCCTGCGTCCGGCGCCAGATTTCGCCGGCGTTGTGCTCCACCCAGCCAGGCTGCGGATAGATCTGTTCGTGCTCCTGCTGGGCGCTGGAAACGATGCGCCCGGCTCGGTCAAACACCACAAAACGGGTGCTGGTGGTGCCTTGATCAATTGCTCCGATGTAGTCCGCCATTCGTTTGAGAACGAGGATACTACACCGAAGCTGTTAGACTGGTTCAAGTCGGGGCGTAGCGCAGCCTGGTAGCGCACCTGCCTTGGGCGCAGGGGGTCGCGAGTTCGAATCCCGCCGCCCCGACCAAATCCTTGATCCATGGGGCTATGTGCGGTCGGGCCCGAGCCCAGCGCAGGCCTTGTTTGCCGTTCGGACCACCCATACCGAGCCTGTTTACGGTATCCTAGACCGAATCCATGCTTGTATACGCCGTTACCATCTTCCTGAGCGCATTTCTGCTCTTCCAGATCCAGCCAATGATCGCCAAGTTTATTTTGCCTTGGTTCGGAGGCTCAGCTGCTGTCTGGAGCGCCGCGCTCCTGTTCTTCCAGCTTTTGCTGCTGGCCGGATACACCTACGCGCATTTCTTGATCAAGTACCTCACGCCGAAGCAACAACTTAAGGTCCACTTACCGCTCTTAGTTCTTGCGCTGGCAACGCTCCCGATCATTCCCGCGGATCGTTGGAAACCAGTGGGCGGTGGCGATCCGACGTTCCAGATTCTGCTGTTGCTGAGTGTGACCATCGGATTGCCCTACATGATCCTGTCCGCAACCAGCCCACTCTTGCAGGCTTGGTACGTGAGGACGCATGAAGGCGTGATCCCATATCGTTTGTTCGCGTTATCGAACTTCGGTTCGATGCTGGCATTGTTGAGCTACCCGTTCCTGGTGGAACCTAACGTCACGCTGCGTATGCAAGCCTACATTTGGTCTGGCGGCTTTGCGATTTTCGGCCTCGCCTGCGCTTATGCGGCGTGGAAAAGCAGCGATCCCAAGAACGATGTGGCCGCAGTGGCCTCGGCAACTGGAGAAGTGGACGCGGCACCTCCATCCCCTCCAAAACTGGGGACCATCCTTTATTGGATTGGACTGTCGGCCTGCGCATCAGCGCTGTTGCTATCGACCACCAGTAGCTTGACGCAAAACGTAGCGCCGATCCCGATGTTGTGGATCGCGCCGCTCAGTATCTACCTCTTAAGCTTCATCCTCTCGTTTGAGAGCGACAAGATCTATCAGCGCTGGCTTTTCCTGCCGCTGGGCATGGTCGCGTTGGCGTTCTTTACGCGCGGCATGAACGACTACGAAAACAACGAAGACGTGATCCACTGGCTGATCCCGGTGTTATGCGGAGCGTTATTCGTGGCCTGCATGATTTGTCACGGCGAACTTGCCAAGCGCAAGCCGCATCCTAAGTATTTGACGCAGTTCTTCCTGATGGTTTCGGTGGGCGGCGCAATTGGCGGGCTATTTGTAGCCTTTGTTGCTCCCCGCATGTTCCCCGATTACTGGGAAATGCCGATCGCCATTGCGACACTGGCCCTATTGATGGCCTTGGCTGTGTGGCACGACGAAAACGGCGATGCTCGCCCCTTGCCCATCCGCCTGGCGTTGCTGATTGTGGTCGCGTCCTTTGCTATCTACCTGGGCCGCATTGAGAAGAACATCTCTTCCGGCTACGATATGACGGCCCGCGACTTCTATGGCGTGTTACGCGTTCGCGACGATCCGGCCGACGGCGGCCTCTACGGCGTGCGCGTGTTGATTCACGGCACCATCAATCACGGTACACAGTTGATCTCCCAGGAAGGCGGTCGCACTCCGACCTCCTATTTCGGCGACACTTCCGGTATCAACCGCGCGATCCGCGCCAAGGGCGAAAAGGGTCCCATTAAGATCGGCATTCTGGGCTTGGGCGCTGGCGTGACGGCCACGTTGGCTCGCAAGGAAGATACGATCCACTATTACGAAATCAACCCGACCATCTTCGACATCGCACAAACGCATTTCGATTTCTGGAAGGCCTGCCCCGCGGACAAGAAGATCTACTTCGGCGATGGCCGCTTGACCCTGGAAAGCATGCCGGATGAACAACTCGACTTCCTCGCGATGGACGCCTTCACCAGCGATGCGGTTCCGATGCATTTGTTGACGGCGGAGGCTTACAGGATCTATGGGCGGCATCTGAAACCGGACGGCGTGCTGGCGATCAACATCTCCAACCGCTATCTCGATCTGCGCAATGTAGTGTCCGCTTCGGCGAAGTCCGCGGGCTTCTCCGGCATCATGATCTACGACGAAGGCAATTCGCAGCCCTATTACGTGTCCAATACGTGGACACTGTTCAATCGGGACAAGAGCTTCTTCAATCACCCGAACTTCTATGGTCCGGAAACGACGGAACTGCTGCCCGATCCTGGGTTCCGCGGCTGGACCGACGACTACAGCAACATCTTGAAAATCCTCAACTAGGCGCCATAAAATTACATGCTTCTCTATGCCGTAACTATTTTCCTCAGCGCGTTTCTTTTGTTTCAGGTTCAACCGCTGATCGCCAAGATTATTTTGCCGTGGTTCGGCGGTTCAGCCGCTGTGTGGAGCGCGGCGATGATGTTTTTCCAGCTCTCGCTGCTCGCCGGGTACGGCTATGCGCACTTCCTGGGACGCGCAAAAGCCAAGACACAAATGTACGTGCATGGCGGCTTGCTGCTGATCAGTCTGACGCTGCTGCCGATCCTACCTTCGGCGTCGTGGAAGCCGGACGAAGTCGGTGACCCGACCTTCCGCATCCTTCTGCTGTTGGCTGCGACCATTGGATTGCCGTACTTTATCCTGAGTTCGACCACTCCTCTATTGCAGGTTTGGTACGTGCGCAAGACGGGCAATCAGGTTCCGTATCGCCTGTTCGCTCTGTCCAACTTTGGTTCGATGCTGGCCCTGTTGAGCTTCCCGTTCATCGTGGAGCCCAGCATGGCCTCGCCGATGCAGGCGTATACCTGGAGCGGCCTGTACGTGGCGTTCGCGGCATTGTGCGCCTATGCGGCCTGGGCGAGCCAGGAATCGGCCGTTATTCCCGCCCCTGTGGCCACTGTAGCGGAAGTAGCGCCTGCGTCCGACAAACCTGCGCCGTCGTTCGGTGAAATGGGTTTGTGGGTCGCGCTGGCGGCCTGCGCGTCCGCTTTGCTGGTGTCGGTAACGAACCACCTGAGCGCGAACGTGGCTCCTATCCCGCTGTTGTGGGTGGTGCCGCTCGCGTTGTACCTGCTCAGCTTCATCCTTTCGTTCGAAAGCGACAAGATCTATCAGCGTTGGCTGTTCGTTCCCTGGGTGGCTCCGGCGCTGGGCTGGATGGCGTATTCAATTTACGCGTCCGAAGGCAACTACCATATCAAGTACTCGATTCCGATTTTCTCGCTGGGGCTGTTCCTGTGCTGCATGTTGTGTCACGGGGAATTGGCGCTGCGCAAGCCGGCGGCTCGCTACCTGACTTCGTTCTACCTCATGATCTCGGTGGGCGGCGCGCTGGGCGGAATCTTTGTCGCGCTGATCGCGCCAAACGTCTTCACGACGTTCCTGGAGTTGCCGATTGCGCTCACGCTTTGCGGAGTGCTCGCGGTGATCACGCTGTGGGAGGTGGATATCCCGAAGATTGGCCCGTGGCCGGTGCGGTTCGCGCTGGCGATCGGCGTCGGTTTGTTGGGCGGCTACTTGGCTAGAATGGAAGCGCAGGACCGTGAAGGCTACCACTTGATGGTCCGCAATTTCTACGGCGCGCTGCGCGTGCGTGATGACGACAAGGGCACCGAGTTCGCCACGCGCAACTTGCTGCACGGCACCATCAACCACGGTTCGGAACGCTTGACCGAGGCGGATAAGTATAAGGTCGGTTCGTATTATGGGCCGAACTCCGGCATCGGCCGCACCATGGCCGAGATGCAGAGCCATGGTCCGATTCGCTATGGCGTGGTCGGCTTGGGCGCGGGCGTGATGTCGGGATATGCGCGCAAGGGCGACTACGTGCGCATTTACGAAATCAATCCGATTGTGCCGGTGATCGCGAAATCGGAATTCCAATTCTTCCCGCACTCCGAGGCCGACAAAGACATCCTGATGGGTGACGCGCGGCTGGTGATGGAGAAACAGCTCCCGCAGGATTACGACGTGCTGGTGATCGACGCGTTTTCTAGCGACGCGATTCCGGTCCACTTGCTGACGCGCGAATCCTTCCAGCTGTATGGCAAGCTGCTAAAGCCGAACGGCGTGCTGGCGGTTCACATCTCGAACCGCTATCTGGATCTGGCTCCAGTGTGTCAAAAGGGCGCGGATAGTTTGAATCGCCAAGCGATGGTGGTTTATGACGAAGGCGACCAGTTCTCGAATTCGACCACTTGGGTGCTGATCACCGCGGATGGGAACTTCTTCCAGGCTCCTTCGTTCATGGGCGCGAACATCTACCCGCCGGCCATGACTTCGGGCTTCAAGGCCTGGACGGATGACTATAGCAACATCGTGAGCATCCTGAGTCTGAACTAGAAATCGCAGGTCGTTCGGGAAAGTCTAAAGCCGTCAGCTTCTGCTGGCGGCTTTTGCTTTTGGGTGGGTGGAATCTAGAACAGCTTGAGTTGGATGGTCAGGAACTTCTTGGGGTTCGCACGGAAGTCCTTCATCATGCCTTGGACTTCGCGCATCGTTCCATCCATGCTCTCGTATAGGGCAGGATTCAGGAGCAATTGCCCCAGCGTGCCCTCGCCGCTGTTCACCTTATCCAACACGTTATCGAGCCGCGTCATGGTTTCTTCCAGGCGGCGATGGAGCGTATCGCTGGTCATCAGCTTGCCGACCGTGCCCTCACCCTGATTCACCAAGCGTAGCGTTTCCCGTAGGTCGGCGATGGTGCCACGTACCTCTTCGTGTAGGGAATCATCCTTCAGAAGCTTGCCCAGTGTGCCTTCACCCGCCTCTAATCCATCGAAGAGCCGGTTTACGCGGGACATCGTGCCGCGCAGATCGGTGTAGAGGTCATCTTCGTTGAAGAGCCGTCCGACGGTGCTATTCGGATTATTGAAAGTATTCACCAGCTTGCGAACGTCGTCGGTGGTGGCGACAAGGTTGTTGTACAGCGTCTCATCACGCAGGAACTTGCCGATGGTGCCCTTACCGTCTTCGATCTCAATGACCAGGTTTTCGACGCGCTTCAGGATCGTTTGCAGCGCTGTCAGCGTGGTCTTACCTTCATCCAGCATGTCCTGAATTTCGGTGGTTGCTTGCGTGAGGATTTCGCCGCCGGGTTGAATCGTCTGCGCGCTCTTGCCGCGCTTCACGTTGATATAGCGTGCGCCCAAGAGATTCTGCTGAGCCAGGCCAGCGGTGGAATCCACCGGGATCTGGGCGAGTGCCTCTTGATTGAGGGCCAGCGTAACCCGAACGGTGCGATTGAGAGCGGTCTCTTTTGAAAGTTCCACGTTGGATACTTTGCCGACCAGAATCCCGTTCAAACGCACGGGAGTTGCGCCCACGGTCATAGCGAAGGAATCGTCGAAGAAGGTGTAGACTTCCACGGTCTTCTGGAACAGTGGATTGCTCCCGGACATCGTGATGACCAGGAAGGCGAGGACTGCCAAAGCAATCGCTGCTACGATCCCCACCTTGAGCTGAGACCAACGGGTTTTAGCGGCGGAAGGCATGGTTTCTAGGACGCTCCTGGTCGCGCAAATTTGCGCACGTATGGGTCCTGGTTGGCCAGGAATTCAGACTCGCTACCTTCAAAGACAAGCCGGCCTTCTTGCATAATCAAGAATTTCGTATCCAGCGTCTCGGCACTTCCGCGCGGAGCTTTCTCGATTTCACCACTGTTGGGATTGTAGCGAAAATTGGCCATCAATTGCCCGTCCTGGTAGCGGTGGGTCACCATAATGGTCGCGGTATTGCGGGTATCCCTCTCCTTGAGGATGAGGGTGATGATGGTGTGCGCAGTGATGGGGTCCAGGCCGGCGGTGGGGGAATCGTACAGCTCCAGTGCCGGTTCGGTAACGACGGCCCGCGCGATGCCGACGCGGCGGCGCATGCCTCCGGAAAGCTCGCTGGGGAACTTATCCAGCGTATGTTCGAGCTCGACGAATTCCAGCGTCTCACGGACCCGGTCTTCGATGCTTCGGTGATCTGCGCCCGCGGCTGCGGCCTGCAAAACTCGCTGATTTTCCAGCGGATAGGCGACGTTGTCGGCGATGGTGAGTGAATCGAATAGGGCGCCTTCCTGGAAGAGGATCCCGACGCGGGCGCGCAGGTCAAAGAGGTCCTGTTCACGCATTTTCGTGATGTCTTGACCCAGCAGGAACACGCGACCCGAGTCCGGCCGCAACAGCCCGACCGCGACTTTGAGCAGCACGGTTTTCCCGCTGCCCGCCGCGCCAAAGACCATGCGGGTTTCGCCCGGTCCCATTTGAAAGGAGACATGATCGAGCGCGGCAGTGTCGCCAAAATGGAGACTAACGTCTTCAAACCGTACGATGGTGGATTCGTCGCTCATCGGTTACAAGTTCACGAAAAACTGAGTGATGACGGCGTTGACGATGATGATCCACAATGACGAGGCCACCACCGCGGTAGTGGTGGAACGTCCCACGCCTTGCGTACCGCCTGTTGTCCGCATGCCGTAGAAGCAACCGACCAGCGCGATGATGATGGCGAAGGTAAACGGCTTGACCAGTCCTTGTGCGAGATCGTTGTATTCCAGAACTTGCCAAGCCGACGTCCAATACTCAGATGAGGTCAGGCCTAGCTGAGTGCTGGCGATAAAATATCCGCCGATCATTCCAATGCAATCCGCAATGATAGTGAGTAACGGCAGCATGGTGGCGGACGCGATCAGACGGGGCGTTACTAGTTTTTGCGTAGGATCGGTTCCCAGCGCGCGCATGGCGTCAATTTGTTCGGTGACCTTCATGGAGCCGAGTTCGCTGGCCATGCCGCTCGCGTTGCGCCCTGCCACCAGCAGCGCCGTGAGCACCGGCCCGAGTTCGCGCACCAGGGTGATGGAAACGATCTCTCCCACGCGGCTCTCAGCCCCGTAGGTGGTCAGCGCGCGAGCCATCTGCAGGGCCATAACGATCCCGCTGAATAGGCCGACCATGCTGCAAATGGGCAGCGAGCCGACACCGATTACGTCCATCTGTTGAAAAATGTCAGAGTTGTAGTGCGGCCGCCGGACAATGTTGCCCACGGCTCTGCCGCTCAACCCCACGAAGTCCTGAAATGTTTGGATCGGCGGCTTTAGGAAGTCGAGCAAGCGGAATCCCCGTAAATGTTGATGCTAACATTGCCGGAGATGACGCGCCTATGGCTGTCCAAGAATTCCTCCGCCAGTTTGAGGGAACAATTGGTTACGCAGATCCGTTTGGGCGTGGTTAGCGGGGATTTGCGAGCCTGCGATCGACTCCCTAGCGTGCGTGATATTGCCCGACGCTACGGCGTCCATTCGAATACGGTGAGCGCCGCGTATCGAGACTTAGCTGCGCAGGGATGGCTCGAATTTCGCAAGGGTAGCGGAGTCTACGTGAGGGATCTTCGGGCTGCAAGCCCCGCCTCTGCGGAATCGCCACTGGAAAGAATGGCGCGGAGTTTCCTTGCCGAAACACGAGCTTGTGGATTTTCTTCAAGTGAAGTGCGGACTATCCTAATGCGAGCCCTAGGCGGGGAACCAGTCGCGCGCCTGATCGTTGTGGAGCTCGAGCCCGAACTGTGCCGCATCCTGGCGGCGGAGTTGGAAGGTAAGGTTCCAGTCCCGGTCAGCGGCTTGGTATTGAACGGGATGATCCCGGCTACTGACGTCACCGGTGCCGCAGTGACAGCGATGCTGAACCGCGCGAACGCACTGCGCGAAGTTCTCCCGGCGGGAGTAGCACAACACTTCCTGCGGCTCCGGACTCTGGCAGAACACTTCGCGGGACACCAACGCCCTGCACCAGATGCATTGATCGGAGTCGCGTCTTCATCGCCCGAAATCCTGCGCCGCGTTCGTACTTTGCTCATCGCCGTCGGATTGCAGGAAGAAGCCCTCGAATTCCGAGACGCACGCGAGCCCAATTGGAGCCGCGGATTGCAAGCTTGCACCTACGTGATCACGGACGTTCTTACGGCGCGCAAGCTGCCAAAGAAGTGCATAGCGCAGGTACTCCACGTCCTATCGGACGCGTCAATCGAAGAGTTGCGCGAGTTCCTGCGGCTTGTGACGGATTTGAAAGTGTCCTAGGCGAAGCACTTCAGCTGGCCTCACGAACCTATGCTATCGGCATGAGGTTTCTTCTCGCCATTTTGCTGCTCTTGCCCCATTGGCTTTTGTCGGAGGAAATCCCCGCAGGAACTCGCTTGCTTTTACGAGCCGAGCAATCGCTTACGTCGAAAACGGCGAAAGCAGGTGATCGGGTGCGATTGCGGACAGTATTTCCTGCTGCGGAGGGGGAGCGGGTCGTCGTTCCCGCAGGGGCCTTGGTAGAGGCTGAGGTTGCGACAGTGCAAAGAAGCAAGTGGGTCGGTGGCCACGCGAGGTTGACACTTCATGCGACGCGGATCATTCTGCCAGACGGAAGAGTGTATCCGCTCACGGCGCTAGAATTTGACACACTTCCCGCAAACGCAATGCGTCCACCACCACGACGGCCTTACCTAGCGCTCGCTGGCGTTTTCGCCGGCCTGTACACTGTCGGTGCGGTAGCTGTCGGCACGACCAAAGATCGCGCCGTCATCAGCGTCCTTGACGCGGCACTCGTTGTCGCTGTGTTCGGTGGGCGAGGTACCGAAATCGAAATTCGAGAGGGGATGGAGCTATTCGCCGTCCTGGAACAAGCCGTGCCGCTAGACTAGGCGACGGGTACACCGAACCGGGCGAGCGTGGATTCGACGTCCTGCTTCATCATGCGTGATGCATCATAGTCCACGGTGATCTTGTCGAGCGACGCATTCGGCTGCACCCGTGCGATACCAAACACGCTATGCAGCGCGGCGATTTGGATGCAATCCTCGTCGTTGAGCGGGCGGCTCAGGTTGTAGTGCAAAGTGACTTTGGTCATGAAGAATCTTCAGGATAACAACTTCCACTTAATTTGCCGCAACATCCCCTGCCACAGCCGGGCGTCGTGGACGTTGAGATCCATGCGGCGGAGCATGCGGCGAAGCTTCAGGTGCATCGATTCGCCGGTGCGTTCCTTGATGTAGCCGGAATGCTCCAGGATTTCGGCCAGCATTTCGTTGATGCGCTCGACGTCTTCCGCGCGGGCGGCGGCGGTGGCTTCCGGTTGGACCTTGGCGGCCACGGGGTTGCGCATGATTTCGTACAAACACACGGCGACGGCCTGACCCAGGTTCATGGAGGCGTGTTCATCGCGCGTGGGAATGCGCGTCAGCCAGTGGCAGTGCGCCATGTCTTCGTTCGAGAGG
The DNA here is from genome assembly GCA_943328975.2 of Bordetella parapertussis. Lineage (GTDB taxonomy): Bacteria > Acidobacteriota > Terriglobia > Bryobacterales > Bryobacteraceae > Palsa-187. The sequence continues at coordinate 116,998 of CALQCC020000002.1, forward strand.
CCAAACTTTTCCGAACCGAACAGCAGCGCGACCGGGGCCACTGCCAACTTGCGTGCGATCATGCGGCCACCGAGTTCCAGTCGACGTATGGGGTGCTCCAGCGCCCGGTGTCCGATGGAGGTGGTGCCCACCACAAGCGCGCAATCGGCGACGGCTTCAGCCAGAGTCGGATATTCGCGCGCGTCTTCCAGAACCTTCGCGGCGTTGACGGCGGATTTGGCTTCGCGAAAAGCAACGTCGTATGCGTTGACCAGGCGGAGATCCAGGACGCCGAAGTTGCTCATGGCGCGCGCGGCGGCACCTATGTTGAGTGGATTGCGTGGCGAAACCAGGACCACGCAGAGAGGGACGGGCTGAGCAGCCTTGGTCACGGATTTAAGCGGATTCGCGCCGAATGGCGTCCAGCACGCCGTTGACGAACTTCACGGACTCATCGCCGGCGAATTCACGCGCCAGTTCCAGCGCCTCATCGATGGCCACGGCGGGCGGAGTTTCCGTCGACTGCATCTCATAAATGGCGAGACGCAGAATATTTCGATCTACAGCGGCCATGCGCTCGATGCGCCAGTTCGAAGACTTTGCCGTGATGCGTTGGTCGATCGCGGCGGATTCGCGCGAGGCTCCACGCACCAGCGATTCCATGAATTCGTCGGGAGGCGTCGGCTTCGGATCGGTTTCATCGGAGCCGAGTGTGGCGTAAAACGCGGCGATCGCGTCTTCGATCGGTTGTTTGCGTTGATCCCACAGGAAAAGAACCTGTAAGGCGCGCTGACGGGATTTGTGACGTGCGGGCATTCTGTAGTGACTACTTCGCGAACTGCGCCATTTCAATTGCGGTCATCGCCGCGTCGTAACCCTTGTTTCCCATCGAACCACCGGCGCGGACCTGCGCTTGTTCCAGTGTATCGGTGGTGAGCACCCCGAAGGCGATGGGGACGCGGGTTTCCAGCATCACCTGCTGAATACCACGCGCGCATTCGCCGGCAACGTAGTCAAAATGGGGCGTATCGCCACGGATCACCGCTCCCAGCGCGACAATCGCATCGAAGCGCGCGGCGAGCTTCTGGGCGGCAAACGGCAACTCGTAGGCACCCGGCACATGGAAAACATCGGCGGATTCGGCACCGGTATCCTCAAGCGCTTTGAGGGCGCCTTCGACCAGTTTCCGTGTGATCGCTTCGTTGTAACGGGCCACCACGACGGCTACTTTTAGGCCTCGGGCGCTAAGATTCAAATTCCAGTTGGGGATTTCGGCTGACATCGTGAGATAATCGAGGTTTCATCATACCGCGCCCAACACCCTAATGGATCCTCAGCGAATCCGAAATTTCAGCATCATTGCCCACATTGACCACGGCAAGTCGACCCTAGCGGACCGGCTACTGGAGGTCACGGGCGCGCTCAGCCAGCGAGAAATGATGGCGCAGGTCCTCGATTCCATGGACTTGGAGCGGGAGCGCGGCATCACCATCAAGGCCCACGCAGTCCGGCTCACGTACATTGCGAAAGACGGGATCGAGTATCAACTCAACCTGATCGACACCCCCGGCCACGTCGATTTTTCGTACGAAGTTTCGCGCAGCCTGCAGGCTTGCGAAGGCGCCCTGCTCGTGGTGGACGCTTCCCAGGGCGTGGAAGCGCAGACGCTGGCGAATACATATTTGGCCCTGAGCCACAACCTGGAGATCATTCCGGTCCTCAACAAAATCGATTTGCCCAACGCCGAGCCGGAACGGATTCGCGAGCAAATCGAGCAATTGATCGGCCTGGATGCGAGCGAGGCAATTCTTTGCAGCGCGAAGTCGGGCATCGGTGTGGACTTGGTGCTGGAAGCCATCGTGAAGATGGTGCCGCCGCCGAAGGGATCGCCGGATGCTCCGCTGCGCGCGCTGATTTTCGATTCCTGGTTCGATCCATATCGCGGCGTCATCATCCTGGCGCGTATTATCGACGGGCGTGTCCGCAGAGGGCAGAAGATCCGGCTGTGGTCGAACGGCAAGCAATTTGAAGTGGACGGGGTGGGCTATCAATCGCCCAAACCGATCCCTTGTGACGAACTGGCCGCGGGCGAAGTTGGATTCCTCTTCGCCAACATCAAGACTGTTTCGGATGCGTTGATCGGCGACACCATCACGGATCATGCGAATCCGGCGAAGGAACCGCTGCCTGGGTTTGAACCGCTGAAGCCCATGGTGTTCGCGGGTCTCTACCCGATCGAATCGCACGAGCACGGACTGCTGCGCGATGCGCTCGAAAAGTTGCGGCTCAACGATAGCGCCTTCAGCTTTGAACCGGAAAATTCTCTCGCGCTGGGCTTCGGCTTCCGCTGCGGCTTCCTTGGATTGCTGCATCTCGAGATCGTCCAGGAGCGGCTGGAACGCGAATTCAAGATCGACTTGATCACCACCGCGCCGGGTGTGCGCTACATGGTCACGCTGCTGGATGGAACCAAGGCGGAAGTCGACAATCCTTCGAAATTTCCAGATCCTGCCGAGATTTTGAAGATCGAAGAACCGATCATCGAAGCCACGGTGATTACGCAGGAAGAATATATCGGCGAGATTCTCAAGCTGTTGGAAGAGAAGCGCGGCACGCAGAAGAAGTTCGAATACATCGGCGGCAATCGCGTGATGTTGGTTTACGAAATGCCGCTGAACGAAATCGTTCTCGACTTCTTTGACCGGCTGAAATCGGCCTCGCGCGGCTATGCTTCGCTCGACTACCACTTGTCGGGTTATCGAGAATCGAAGATGGTCAAGCTGGACGTCCTGGTCGCCGGGGAGCCGGTCGATGCGCTGTCCCTGATCGTCCACACTGAGTTCGCCTACGAGCGAGGCAAGGCGCTGATTTCGCGCCTCCGCCAACTTATCCCGCGGCAGCAGTTCGAAGTGGCCCTGCAGGCCGCCATCGGAGCCAAGGTGATCGCGCGCGAAACTATCTCCGGCATGCGCAAGAACGTCCTGGCCAAGTGCTACGGCGGCGACATCTCGCGGAAACGCAAACTGCTCGAAAAGCAAAAAGAGGGCAAGCGCCGCATGAAGCGCGTCGGCAAAGTGGAGATCCCGCAGGAAGCGTTCCTGGCGGTGCTCAAGGTCAGTAGCTCCAGCGACGACGACTAGTCCCTCAGCGGCGCCGCAACAATCGTCACTCCTGCGGCATTGGCGCGCGCGAGCAAATCGTCTCGATCCAGCAATAGCGTTCGTCCGGCATCTACGGCGAGCGCCGTTGTTCCCGTCTCCCGCATCACGTCGATCGTCTGCGGACCCACTACCGGCACGTCAAACAAGAGATGCCCGCGCCGCCGGGAGCCTTTTATCAGGCGCAGAGACTTCCCTTCCACCAGCGATGCAGCGCGGCGGAGCATCGCGTCGGTGCCCTCCATGGCCTCCACGGCGACGACGGCGCGCTCGGCGACGGCTACGCTTTGCCCGACGTCGTGCATCGAGAGCGCTCCGGCGATGCGGCGCCCGTAGGTGATGTCGCGCTCTTCATCGGACGATGGTTTGCGCTTGGTCAGCACGCCTTCGGGAGCGAGCAGATCCTTGAGCAGCAGCGTTGAATCCGCCAACGTGATGCCTTCGTCGGCCAGTACCTTCGCGACGCCGCCGATCAGAGCGTCGGTGTTTTTCGCCTCTAGCGACATTAACAACTTCGCCAGGCGCCAATCAGGCACGATCGAGGAAAAAATCTTGACGTGCTTCACTTGGCCGCACATCATCAACTGCGAGATGCCTTCTTTTTTGCAGATGTCGATGAGTTTGGTCAGCGCTCCTAGCGAGATCCAGTAGCAACTGGAGGCGAGCGCTTCGATTTCGGGGGACGCTTCCTCTTTGATGCCGATGGCGACGACGTCCATCCCTGCTTTGCGCGCAGCTTCCAGCGCGAGCACAGGGAAACGGCCGTTCCCGGCAATCATGCCGAGTTTCATTTGATGAAACCGCGTTCCGATGTGCGGATGAATTCGAGCAGTTCTTCGAGCTCCGGCGTCGGCGGGATCTCGGCGCGAATGCGTTCGATGGCTTGGCTCGTATTGAGTTTCGAGCGCGTCATCAGGCGGAACGCCTTGTGCATCGCTTCGATGTTCTCAGTCGCAAAGCCGCGACGTTCCATGCCGGTCGCGTTCGCCGCAAATACTCTCACGTCGCGCGGGCTTACCGTGGTCGAAAACGGAAGCACGTCCTGCGTGATCACGCTGTAGCCGCCGATGATGCAATGCCGACCGATGCGGCAGAACTGGTGGACCGCGCTACCGGCGCTGACCACGGCCCAATCGCCCACCGTGACGTGCCCGCCGAGCGTTGCTCCGTGTCCGATCACTGTATGATTGCCGACATGTGTATCGTGCGCCACGTGCGTGTACGCCATCAACAAGTTGTCATCGCCAAGAGACGTCAACATACCGCCACCCTCGGTTCCACGATGGATGGCCACGAACTCGCGAATCTGGTTGCGATTCCCGATGCGCGTTTGGGATCGCTCGCCTTTGTACTTCAAATCCTGCGGAGCGACGCCAAGGGTCGAATACGGGAAGAAGACGTTGTCCTCGCCGATCTCCATGGGACCTTCCATGAAGACGTTCGCCATCAAACGCGTGCGCGCGCCGATGGTGACATCCGAGCCGATCACGCAAAAGGGTCCGATCTCAGCGGAGGGGTCGATCACCGCAGCGGCATTGATGATCGCGGTGGGATGAATGGCCATGAACTACTCGGGGCGATCCTGTAAGATGCACATGCAGGTGGCCTCGGCTACGACTTCGCCGTCCACTTTGGCGACGCCCGACATCTTGGCGAGCATCGACTTGCGCTTCAGCAACGTCATCTCGATCACCAATTGATCGCCGGGCCGAACGGGCTTGCGGAACTTGGCTTCTTCCACCGAGGCGAGCAACACCAGCTTCGTCGCCCGATCTGGAATAGTGCTCAACACCTGCACGCCGGCCACCTGGGCCATGGCTTCGATGATCAACACTCCGGGCATCACCGGGAAATCGGGGAAGTGACCGTTGAAAAACGGCTCATTGGCGGTGACGTTCTTGATCCCAATGATGTGCTTCTCGTCCAGCTCCAGGATGCGGTCCACCAGGAGCATGGGGTAGCGGTGGGGCAGAATCTTGCGGATGGCGTCGATATCTAGAACTGGCATGCGATTCGGCCATTATAACAAGCAGGTACTATAGAGTTACGTCTATGCGCCGTTTTCGCTGGCTTTTGCCAGTGGCCATTCTTGTCATCCTGGGAGCCGTGGGCGTGGTCTACGTCCAGCAACGCGAGTTGTTCCTGCAGAACGCACCCAAGCGCCCCGCGCTGCTCAAAGATGGCGTGGCGGCGAGCGCCCTCAAGTATTGCGTCGACCAGGCCCAGGGAGCGAATCCAAAGGTCAAGATCTGCGCGGCTGCGATGAGCCGTTCGGGCACAACCACGGAACTGCAGGGTGTAGAGCTCCAACTGTTCCACGAAAACGCCACCGAGTACGACTTGGTCACCAGCGACTTCGCGAAGTTCGATGACACGGAGAAGAAGCTTTTTTCCGAGGGCAATGTCGAGATCACGTTGGCCGTGCCTGCGGAGGGCGCTCCTCCGGGAAGGCTGCTGAAGATCCATAGTTCCGGCGTGGATTTCTCCAGCGAAACCGGCGAGGCGGCGACCACTCGGCCGGTGAGCTTTGAATTCGACCGAGGCAGCGGTTCCGCTGTGGGCGCGCATTACAACCCGGCGACGCGCGAACTGCGTATGGACGAACAGGTGGTGTTGGACTGGAAGGGCAGCACGCCCGATGCGCAGCCGATGCATATCGAATCCGGACAAGCGCTCTACATGGAGAATCAGTCGAAGGTTGCGCTCAGTCCGTGGGCGAAGCTTACGCGCGGCGGTTTGCGGATGGAAGGCGGCGCTACCGAGATACTGCTCGACAACGGGTCGATCAAGCGGGCGGACACCATCGCGGGTCGCGGGACGCAAGAAGGATCCGGCCGCAATGTCGAGTTCGGCGCGAAGGCCCTGCATATTCTCTTCGACGATCATATGACGGTCAACTACATTCTGGCCGAGCCGGAAGCGCACCTGGTGTCAACTGCGGCAACCGTGCGCACGACAGTCACGGCGAATCGTCTGGACCTGAATTTCGCAGCCGGCGAAAAAGAGAGCGTCTTGACTGGTGCGGCTGCTACGGGCAAGAGTTTGGTCAGTGCGGAACCGATTGCCCGGCCCGGCGTTCCTTCGCCCGAAACGCGCGAGTTACGGAGTGAAGTGATCCGGATGGTGATGCGTCCCGGCGGGGACGAGATTGACCGAGTGGAGACGGACGGCCCCGGTACGCTGGACTTCCTTCCGAATCGTCCCGAGCAGCCCAAGCGCAACCTCAAGGGAGAGCGCATCTGGATCTACTACGGCACCGAGAATCGAATCGAGCGCTTCCGTTCCATCAATGCTTCGACGCGCACCGAGTTGAAGGTTCCGCGCATCACCGAAAGTAAAGAGATCCTCGCGTTCTTCGACGCTCAAAGCACGCTCACGCGCCTCGAACAGAATACGGACTTCCGTTACGAGGAAGGGGATCGTCGCGCGAACGCTCGCAAGGCTACGCTGGAGCAGGCGAAAGACCTACTGACCTTGGATGGCGCGGCGAGCACCTCCGATCCGTCCGGCAAAGTGAACGCCGACCGCATCACGCTGGACCAGAAGACCGGAGACTATACGGCCGACGGCAACGTCTCGACCACGCGCCAGCCGGCGCGCAAAGGCGGCTCGTCGGCCATGCTGTCGAATGAAGAAGTCATGCAAGCGACGGCGAAGCGCATGACGTCCACCGAGAAGAATCAACGCATCCACTATGAAGGCGATGCGAAGGCTTGGCAGGGCGCGAATCGTGTATCCGGCGATCGCCTCGATATCAACCAGGAAAGCCACATCATGGAGGCGCACGGCAAGGTCGAGACGCAGTTCTTCGATAAGAGCGCGAAGTCCGGCCCCGCGCCTGTAACAACCGTGCGGGCGCAGGATTTGGAATATTCCACGGAGACTCGCATCGCCCACTATACAGGCGGCGTACACTTGGACCGCCCCGGCTTGACCGTCGATTCGCGAGAGCTGCGCGCCTTCCTCAAGGAGTCCACTTCGGATTCGTCACTCGACAAAGCGTTCGCCGATGGAGCCGTGAAGACAGTCAGCACGACGGTGGTCCCCGGTAAACCCAAACGTACCCGCACAGGCACATCCGAGCATGCCGAATACTTTGTCGACGAACAGAAGGTTGTTCTCAACGGAGGGCAAGCGAAGCTAGTGGATAGCGAAAAGGGCCAGACAATCGGGCGTGAATTGACCTGGTGGGCCAACAATGATAGGCTGCTGGTGAATGGCGAAGAATCCCGACCCGCCCGGACGATTCTTCCCAAGAAATAACACTTTGTGAGCACTCTTCAAACGGCGGAAATCGCCAAAGCGTATCGTGGACGCAAGGTCGTCGACAACGTCTCCATCCGTGTGGAGCAGGGCGAAGTCGTCGGGCTACTAGGGCCGAACGGCGCGGGCAAGACAACTTCGTTTTACATGATTGTCGGATTGATCCTGCCTGACTCCGGGCGCGTCATGCTGGACGACGAAGACATCACTGCCCTGCCTATGTATCAGCGCGCGCGGCGCGGCATCAGCTACCTGCCGCAAGAGGCGTCGGTCTTCCGGAAACTCACCGTGGAAGACAACCTCATGGCGATTCTGGAAACGCTGCCCATCTCGCGGCGCGACCGGCAAGATCGGATGAACCGGCTGATCGCGCAGTTGGGCCTGGAACAAGTCCGTCACAGCAAAGGTTATGTGCTTTCCGGTGGCGAGCGCCGTCGCACAGAGATCGCGCGCAGCCTGGTGATTGAGCCGAGCTTCCTGTTACTCGATGAACCGTTTTCGGGTATCGATCCCATCCAGGTGATGGAACTGCAGCGTATCATCCTGGACTTGAAACAATCCGGCATCGGGATTCTAGTGACGGATCACAGCGTGGAGAAGACGTTAGCGGTGACGGATCGGGCGTATATCATTAACGACGGGAAGATCTTCAGAAACGGAACGCCGGACGAACTGGGTCACGACCCAGAGGCCCGGCGTGTGTATTTAGGGGAAAATTTCACTCTCGGCTAGACGCCGAAGTTGTGAGAAGAGGTTAGGCTGCCGCACCGGCCGAGGCCCGTTCGCCCATCGCGTTCGCGAAGTGCGAAATGACCACGGACATTTCGTCCAGCGCGTGCTTCGCCACATCCGGCGATAAGCGTCCAACGGTCTTGAACAAGAACCGCGAGAAGTTGTAGTTCATCTGCAACATGCGGTCTTCGACGCGGAACTCCGCGTTGCCGCCACCTGCGTTTTGAATCAAATTGGATACCAGCGTAAAATCGCGTTCCAGTGTTGCACTCAGTTGGTCCAAATCTGCTGGACCAGCCTCGCGCAGTAGCGCCTGTACTTCCAGGAAGCTCATTTGGTTCGCCGCAGCGACCTCGCCGGCGTAGTCCCGAGTCGTCTTCGCGCTCAGGATCAACAGGCAGGTATAGCGGAACCAATACCCAAACAGCAGCACCGAGCCTATGATGATGAGTATTGTTGTTGCTGTCTCGAACATTCAGTTTCCGATCTCACAGCCTCGTGGGAAGCTGCAAGCCAATTAATCTACAGGCAGCTTAGCATCGGAGTTATCAGGGAACAATAGATCTGTAGGGTAGTAAGGTGTTTTCGCCTAAGGTTTTCATAGGACTTACTAGAACACCATCGCGGAGGGTACTGCCGATGAGTCCTTTTCGCAGTATGCGCACCATAGGCTCGCATATGACTCAGTAATATAGTCGGCCAGGGAATAGCCCAAGTTTAGGGCGGTGCTATCAATCCACGCTGCCGGCCCCTCTAATTCCAGGAAGTCGCCTGCGGGCGTTTCATCCATAGTAATGATGCCGGGTTGGTCCGCCGCTGCGAACGTGGTCCGATACTTCTCATATCGGAACGCTGGCTGGTACCCGAGCTTCGCCAGCACTACTGCAAAGGCAGAGCCATCGCTGACATCGAGTTCAATCTCCTCGCGGCTCTTGTGCGGGGCGCGCTGGGCTGGTCCTTTATAGGTGAGCGTCGAACGCTGGCCTCTAGTGCGGAGGCGGAGCACTTGATCGGCCTGGCGTAGTTCCCCGGTTGCGCGGTCATACAGTTGGTCGGCTTCGAGTTGGCGTGGAGTGCGGATCTGGTAGCCGAGCGCTTGTATCCGGGTGTACGCAGAATCGACACCGTCACGGATTCGCAGCTTGATCTCGGTTTCGGTGGCCATAAAAGACAAAAGGGCGGAGCTTCTGCGCCCCGCCCTTCCATTCTACGTGCCTATCGGACTACTGCTTGCCCGCCATGAACCTGAGTTCCTGCTGCGTGACCTTGCGATTGTCATTCGGCAGGTGGATGGGAATGTGGCGTTCGACATCCAGCTTCAGGCGCTCCACTTCCTTGAGGAAGTTCACCTGGTACCCGTTCGGGTTCGGGAGGGGGGCGGAAAGCGGTTGTCCCACGTTGAACTCGTCGGCGTTGATCAGGATCTTCTGTTTGGGCAGGTAGATCACGAGCATGCCTTCGTCATGGGTGCCGCCCAGGAGGTGATGCAGTTCGACGGTATGGGTGCCGTCGGTGTAGACTTTCTTCTCGCCGACGTATTCCACCTTGGCTTTGGGTCGAGGCGTCTTCTTCTGCAGTTCGTCTGGGACCAGAGCGTGGGAATTGGCCATGACCTTCTCATACAGGCCCTTGTTCGCCTGATTCGTGATGATGGTGATGCCGTTGGCCACGGCCGCGCGGAGACCGCCGGTGTGGTCGAAGTGGAAGTGCGTGTTGACGACGTACTTGATCGGCTTGTTCGGGACCAGACGATGCGCCTCGGCGATGATTTGGTCCATGCGCTGATCGTTGGACGGTCCTTCAATCAGCATCACGTAGTCTTTGAAGTCACAAACGACCGCGGCATAGCCGCCCTTGACCAGCCAGAAGCCGCCACCGAGGTCTTCAGTCTCCACTCCAGCTGCGGCCGCAGGAGCGCCCTTCGCGGCGCCAGGACCGCCAGGGCCACCAGGGGCGGCCTTCGCCCCACCAGCGCCCCCAGGACCAGCCGGAGCGCCACCTTTCGCGCCTCCCTTGGCCTGGGGAACCGTCAGATCGACCGGTTGGTTGAGCTTGACGTCGGAAACTGCTAGTTCAAAAATGATCGGGTCCCACTGATGCTGCACGATCTTCGAGGGGAACTTCACGCCGCCGAAATCCTTCCAATCGGAGAACTGCGCGTCCCATTTAATGTCGCCCAGGAAGTCGTGGTTGATCATGACTTCCACTTTCTGGACCAGTCCCTTGTCATCGATAAAGCCGCTGACCGAGGTCTGATAGGAACCAGGGCCGGTGCCGGAAGTCATCGGGTAGCTGAGCACGGTGTACTTCTTGCCCTTCTCGGTCCGTTGCGAAACGGTCGCGTTATTGGCCTGCGCGGCTTTCAGGAAGCCGATGGGGGTCATCGCCATTTCCACCTGCGCGTTGAAGTTGTTCGCCATGGTCGGCTGATCCTGCGTCTGCGTGGGAGCCGGGGTCGTGGTGCCATTGCCGCCGCCCGGAGGATTGTTGCCTTCTCCCCGAATGCGCTTGGTGCGGAAGCCCTTGGCGTCGAAATCATACCCACGGACGACTTCTTTGTTGGAATACCAGCGCCAGTATTTTGCGGTCGGCACGCGCTGCTGGCCCACGGCTCCGTCGCCGCCTTCACCCCAGAGGGTGAGCGTCTTGGCATCGGTGACGCCCAGGGCCTTCATGGAATCGTCGATCACCTTCTGAGCCGGACTTTGCGCCGATAAAACCCAGACCATTGCCACCGTTGCAACTGCGGCGGAAACCCACAACTTCTTAAACATACTCGCCTCCACACCGACATTTTCGCCCACAGGGCCCCGGAACAACGATAAAGTATACCACCCGTAAAACTGGCGAACCGGGCCATTGGAAACGAAAAGGCCGCTGGACCCGGGGTCGGGGTCCAGCGGCCGAAATGAACTACACGGGCGGTGTTAGAAACCCTTCGGGCCGCCCTTTCCCTTGCCAAACCCACGTCCACCAGGGCCACCGGGACCGCGTCCACCAGGACCGCCACCCGGTCCGCCCTCCAGCAAGCCGATGACGCTGGCTCCCTGCACTTGCTCACGCAGCGCGGCAGCGGCAGCAAGTGTCGCCAGCTTGGCCTTTTGATCGGCACTCAAGGTCGCGGCCATCTGCGCCCTTGCGTCGGATTGGAATTTTTCCAACTGCGTGCGCAACGCCGTTATCTCCGCTTGTAGGCTGGTGATCGTAGCCGCGTTTACCGGCGTGGCATTCATCGCCGCACGCAGTGCCTGCATCTTGGTCTGGAGTTGCTGCGCGATCGGCTCAGCCGCCGTCATCGCAGTTTTGCGGATCGCGTCGAAACCGGTGATCTGCGAATCGCTCAGACTGAGGTACGTCTTCACTGCGTCCACCGGAGGCACCGGAGCGGTACCCGTGGCGGTGGCTCCCCGGAACCCGCGGCCCCCCGGACCCTGAGCGAATGCGAGCATACCCACTGCCACGACGGCCGTTACTGCGAATCCTACGAGTTTCAGTTTCATGTTTGTCTCCTTCTTTCTTGTCCATGTGCCGGAGCCTCGTTGGCTCTCAACGGGTTCAGTATGTACTGGGAACCCTGCGTTTGTTGATTAAGAGTTTGAAAAAACAGGCTTTACATTCTTAACAGAAGGGTTCTCGAAGTATGGGCTTCCCGTTATACTCGAAATCGGAATGACTTCCACGCCACACTCGAGGTTTCGCGATGCTGCCATCGGCGTCCTGCTGTTTGCGGCGCTGCTGGTGCTGGCAGTGTTGCAGTATCGCTGGATCGGTCAGGTAAGCGAGGCAGATCGCGATCGGTTGCAGGAAGGCATGGGTTCGGCGCTCGCGCGCTTCAGCGACGATTTCAACGGAGAGATCGAACGGCTGGTACAAGTGGTCACCGGCGGTCCGAACGACGTGGAGAGTCGTATCGCGCTGTGGAGTGACGTTGCGCAGCATCCGCAAATCTTGAAACATGTTTGGGCTGCCGACGATGCGGCCCTACCCGATTCGCTGCGCGCACTGGTTGCGCGGCTTCCGGATAACGCGGTGGGATTTCGTGGGGGCCGCGGTGGGCGCTCGCCGCTGACGGTGGATGGTTCGATTCCCGCGCTCGCCGTGCCACGGGTGCGGCTGAATCAGGTTGATGAAGGCGCACCCTTGAGCTGGCTCATCATTGAGTTGGACCGGGCGTACATCTTAGACACGTGGGTGCCGCAGTTGATCGAGAAACATTTCGGTCCTGAGTATCAAGTGGAAGTGACCTCGCAGCCGGGTCGGATCGATCGCGAGCAAGGCGTAGCTCCGCTGTTCCTACTACGGCAGGGTCCGTTTGGACGAGGACGGGGCGGCCCTCCGGACCTTGTCGGAAAGCAGAAACAAAAGCAGGGGAAACGTCCACCGTTCGGCGGCGGGCAGGGTCCGGGCGAAGAGGGGCCGTGGCGCGTGGTGGCCTCCTATCGCATGGGTACGATGAGCGAGTTGGTGGAAGGTCTGCGGCTACGTAATCTCGCGGTCAGCTTCGGAATCCTGTTGTTGATGGGTGTGAGCGTGGCGATGTTGATGCTCTCCACTCGGCGCGCCAATGCGCTTGCCTTGCAGCAGATGGAGTTCGTGGCGGGAGTGACGCATGAGCTACGGACGCCCCTCGCCGTGATTCAATCGGCGAGCCAGAATCTCGCGGACGGTGTCGCTTCAGGGGAAGCGCAAGCGCGTCGCTATGGTGGCGTAATTCACGATCAATCGAAGCGACTGGGCAATATGGTGGAGCAAGTGCTTCGTTTTGCGGGCTTGTCTTCGCAACATGGAGAATTGCAACGTGGATCGGTTGAAGTATCTGCGTTGATCGACGAAGCCGTTGCCGATTGCCAGTTTGAACTGACCGCGGCAGGATCAGAAGTCACGCGGGAGTTCGACGCGGCACTGCCGGCGATCAATGGCGATAGAGGTGCGTTGCTCCACTGCCTGCGGAACTTGCTCAGTAACGCGGCAAAACATGGCGCAGGTTCGGCGGTGCGGATCACGGCTCGCGCCGCGGGTGCTTCCATAGTTGAAATCGTCGTCGAGGATGGCGGTCCTGGAATCGACGCTGCCGATCTGCCGCATGTCTTTGAACCGTTTTATCGGGGCACGCGCGCGAAAGAAGACCAAGTGCAAGGCTCGGGTCTGGGATTGAGCCTGGTGAAGAAGATCGTCGAGGCGCACGGGGGCAAAGTGGACGTCAAGAATAATCACGGAGCGCAATTCCGGCTACTGCTGCCGGCCGTGAAGGCATCGCAGGCATGAGTAATCGGATCTTATTAGTGGAAGACGAGCCCGGGCTGGTCATGACGTTGACCGATCGCTTGCGTGCCGAAGATTACGAAGTCGATGAAGCGAACGACGGGGTCACGGGGCTGGAAAAAGCCATCAGCGGCGCTTACGACTTGGTGATTCTCGACATCGGCCTGCCGCGCAAGAATGGCCTGGATGTCTGTCGCGGCATTCGCGAAAGCGGTAAACACATGCCCATTCTGATGCTGACCGCGCGTGGGCAAGTCGTGGACAAAGTGGTCGGGTTGCAATTGGGAGCAGACGACTATCTCACCAAGCCGTTCGACATGATGGAACTACTGGCTCGCGTGGGCGCATTGCTGCGGCGCGCGGAGCCAAGAATGGCGTCAGACACGGACTCGTATGAATTCGGCGCGATCAAAGTAGACTTCCGTCGCGGCGAGGCCTTCAAAGCAGGCAAGCGCGTCACTCTATCGGCACGCGAGTTTCAGCTGGTGCGCTACTTGATCGACCACAAAGGTGAAATTATTTCCCGCGAGCAATTGCTGCACGACGTATGGGGTTACAACGCACTGCCGGAGACGCGCACTGTGGACGTTCACATGGCGTGGCTGCGACGAAAGTTGGAAGAGAATCCTCGCGTTCCAGAGTATTTCTTGACCGTGCGCGGGATGGGCTACAAGTTCGAGGGGTGAGCTTTCGGAAGCAGCGCCACGCGATCCAGCCCCACGCCGCGCGCCACATCCAACACTCGCATCACGTGCTCAAAGTCTAAGTCGGGCTCGGCCCCAACGAAGATGACGTGATTGCCGCGCGTCCGGAAGATTTGCGCCAAGCGCGGTTCTAGAGCGGGCTCCGTCACAAGTTCCTGATTGAGGGACACTGTGCGATCGGCGTGGACCATCAGGACGATGTCTTGCGGGTTCGCTTCTCCAGCGCCGTTCGACGGCCTGGGTACCTGTGCATCCAGGCCTACTGAGTCCGAGTTGATCACCACCATGAAGATGATGAGCAACACCAGCAACACATCGATCATCGGCGTAACATTGATTTCCGCCTGGTGTCGACCGCCCACGGACATCGCCATCGCAGTATCCTCCGTCTGAGGAATTGGACACTGCGCTGCTGAAAGAAGTTCCCTACTGCGGACGCTAGAGCGCCGCTTCGTCGCGATCGTCGTTGCGAATACGAATAGCTGTGAGCACGCGCTCGACGAAGATTTTCCCGTCGCCGATTTCGCCTGAGCGCGCGGAATTGACCAAGGTTTGGACGATTTCGTCCTTGCGCGTGTCGCTGGCCACCATCTCGATGATCGTCTTCGGCAGTAAGTCCACTTGATACTCGCGACCGCGATAGATCTCTTTGTGGCCCTTCTGGCGACCGTGACCGCGGACTTCGGTCACCGTCATCCCATCCACGCCAATTTCGGCCAACGCCCGCCGGACTACTTCAAGCTTGTGGGGTTGAATGACGGCTTCAATCTTGTAGATCATAACTAGTCTTCAAAAACGTAGCCTTCTTCGCCGTGCAGACTGACGTCCATGCCTTGCGCCTCTTCTTGCTGTTCCATGCGGACCGTGGTGAACAAGCCGGTCACCTTCAACGCGACGATGGTCCCGATCACCGCAAACGCGATTCCGATCGCTGCCCCGATGCCTTGATTCAGCACCTGTATTCCGTTGCCATCCACCCAGCCCAGCGGAGCCAAGGCTCCATTCGGTAGCTTGAGTGCGGTGTTGATGGAGTTTGTCGCGAAGACGCCGGTGAGCAGGCAACCCATCAGGCCGCCGACACCATGGACGCCGAAAGCGTCGAGCGAATCGTCGTAGCTCAACTTGATCTTCACGATGGTGACCATGGCGAAGCACACAAACCCCGCTACGAATCCGATCAGAACCGCGCTAAACGGCTCGACGAAACCTGCGCCTTGCGTAACGGTTGCCAAGCCAGCTACGGCGCCCGAAATTCCGCCGAGCGCGCTGGCCTTGCCGTTGCGAACTCGTTCCGCGATCATCCACGCTACAGCTCCGGCGGCCGAGGCGAAGTGTGTCGCCACGAATGCGCTGGTCGCGAGGGCCGATGCGGCCAGGGCGCTACCGGCATTGAATCCGAACCAGCCGACCCACAGCATGCAAGCTCCGATGAAGCTGAGCACCAGGCTGTGCGGCTTCATGGGCTCCGATGGATACCCGCGCCGCTTGCCCAACATGATCGCCATGACCAGCGCCGAGAAGCCCGAGGTGATGTGCACCACTGTTCCACCGGCGAAATCGAACACGGGAATCTGACCGCCCAGGAACGGATTCAGGTAACCGCCCTTGCCCCACACCATGTGCGCGACCGGGAAATAAACCAGGAAGAGCCAGAGCGTGGAGAAAAGGACCATGGCGCCAAACTTGACGCGCTCCGCAAACGCACCTGCGATCAACGCCGGCGTGATGATGGCAAACATCATCTGGTAGGCCATGAACGTGAGGTGCGGAATGGTCGCGGCGTAATCCGCGTTGGGAGCGCTGCCGACGCCTTTTAGGAATAAGTAGCGGAGGTCGCCGATGAATGGGTTGCCTTCGCCAAACACTAGGCTGTATCCGCATACGGCCCAGATGAGCGTGACGATGGCCATCATCGCGAAGCTCTGCATCATGGTGCCCAGCACGTTCTTGTGGCGGACCAGGCCTCCGTAGAACAGCGCAAGCCCTGGACCCGTCATCATCAGGACCAAAGCGGAGCTGACCAGCATCCACGCGTTGTCCCCAGCGGATTGGGCGGCCTGCACGGCGGCTTTGAGCGAGGCAATGTCATCGGCCGGCGTTTGAGCGCCAGCGGTAGCAGCAAAAAAGACGAATACACCGAGTAGTAGCGGCGACAAGCAGGGTCTCCTGGGATGGAATTGCGGACGGGGCAATTCGGATTTTTGCGATCTAACGATTGTGCGCCAGGGGGACGGGTTTGGCAAGTGGCTTGGAGGTGAAGAGTCCCCGCAGCGCGCGGAAGATCTTAGGCGCCAACCAAATCGCGAAAACCAGGAAGATGAGAACAACTGCCAGTAAGACGACCGGAAACCACGCCAGCACCACGCTGGAGCCAACGGTGAAGGCATCCTCCATCAAGCTGAGGGCGATGTTGGAAAACGGTTCCGGGCTTAGATTGGCGGCGACCCGCGTTGCCGCTTTCGCACCGTGGGAGCTCAGGGCCACCCCGCCGCCGAGGAGGAGGGCGATGGTCCTGACGGCAGGGTCGGCGTTCGAGAACGCGGCGAACGCGAGCGCCGCGCCAGCAGGAACGCGGATGAAGGTGTGGACCATATCCCACGCGGTGTCCACCATCGGGACTTTGTCCGCGACAAATTCTACGACGTAGAGCCCGAGCGCGACGCCAATGATCCATCCGTTGCTCAAGAAATCGAGTTGTCCGGGCAACGCCGCCAAGTGGACCCGCTGCAGCAATCCGAGCGTAGCGACGGTGGCATAGAGGTTCACGCCCGACAGACAAGCCGAGCCCATCGCGAAACCAAGAGTTGGAATCCAGTCAGGCATGTTGAGTTTCTCGAACGAGCGTACCCTCCGCCATCTTATGATGAAAGGAATGCGCTGGGAGATCCAAAAAGAAGTTCCACAGAATTCCTACGACTACTTTGAACGTACGCTGATTACGGGCAACGGGTTCCGGGAATATGACGTCCGCTGGCTGTTGGGCAAAGAAGTCAACCCGAACGGCTTCATCGTGCTGGGCAAGAGCTACGGCACCTACGCGAAACGAGTGCTGAAGCAGAACCGCGTCGTGGTGGGGCACGACTTCCGCAAGTATAGTCAGGACCTGTGCAACGCGTTCATCCTGGGCCTTCTCTCCACAGGCGTGGAAGTGATCGACATCGGCTTGGCCCTTTCGCCGATGCTCTACTTCGCGCAGCACCTCTACAACTGCCCCGCGGGAGCGATGCTCACGGCCAGCCACAACGAAAACGGCTGGACCGGCATCAAGATCGCCAAGGGTCTTTCTTCAACGTTGGAACCGGACGACATCATCGCGTTCCGCAACATTGTCGAAGGCGGCGATTACGAAACAGGCAAGGGATCGTATGAATCCGTCGGCAACGTGTATGAGGAATACACGAAGGACGCGCTCAAAGATGGACCGCTGGCGAAGCCGCTGAAGATCGTGGTGGCGGCCGGTAACGGCACCGCGGGTCGCTTCGCTCCCGGCATTCTGCGCGCATTGGGCTGCGAAGTGATCGAGCTTGATTGCACCCCTGACTGGGACTTCAAGCGTTACAACCCGAACCCCGAAGACGTCGCGTTCCTGCACAATATCAGCGATGCCACCAAGTCGAATGGCGCGGATCTAGGGATCGGCATCGACGGCGACGGCGACCGCATCGGCATTGTGGACGACAAGGGCCGCGAGATTTTCTCCGACATCCTGGGGCTGCTGCTGGCGCGCTGGATCTGCCCCAAGCATCCAGGTCGCGCGGTGGTGATCGACGTGAAGAGCACGGGCCTTTTCTATGACGATCCGATCCTGAAACAGGGCAAGACGGAGATTGTCACCTGGAAAACCGGCCATTCCTACATCAAGGCCAAAGTTGCGGAAACCGACGCGCTGGCGGGCTTTGAAAAGAGCGGGCATTGGTTCCTGAACCATCCGATCGGACGTGGTTACGACGACGCGGTGCTCTCAACAGTTCAATTCCTGCGCATGTTGTCGGCTATGGGCCAGCCGCTTTCAGCGCTGAACGATGCGTTGCCGAAAACGTGGAATTCGCCCACGCTTGGACCGTATTGCGCGGATGATGCCAAGTACGCTGTGGTGGATGGCATCGCCGCCCAGTACCAGCAGGATAAGTCGAATGGTGTGCGCGTAGGCGGCGAATTGATCAAGGAGATCATCACCGTGAATGGCGTGCGCTTCGTGCTCAGCGATGATAGCTGGGGCTTGTTGCGCGCGTCTTCGAACAAGCCGTCGCTGGTGATCGTTGCGGAATCGCGAAAGTCGCGCGACCAGATGTACGACATCGTCGAACACATCCAGAACCGTCTGGCCGCGACCGGAAAAACAGGCGAATACGACCAAACACTACCTCCGCGCTAAGGCGGCACGCTAAAATCATTGCATGAGGATCGCGCTCGTCGGAGCAACAGGTTTTATTGGATCGAAGATTCTGGTAGAGGCCGTCAGCCGCGGACATACGGTAACCGCGCTGTGCCGCCATCCGGAAAAGGTTCCAGCGCAAGAAGGCGTTCGGGCAGTGGCTGTTGACGTAAACGATGCGGCAGCGCTGGCGGATGCGTTCCGCAGTCACGACGTCATCGTCCATGCCTGCGCGCCGCCGCGCGAAATGGAGATGGAAGCTAAGATCGCCGCGCAAACAGCCATCACCAAGGCGATCATTGAAGCAATGAAGTCTCGCGGGATTCCGCGCATTCTTGCGGTCGGTGGAGCGGGGACGCTACTCATTGATGGCGTGCCGAGCATGGACCGGCCCGAATTCCCGAAGCAGTTTGAAGGCGGCGCGAAAGCCACCGCTGTGATCAAGGAACTGCTGGAGGAAGAACACGATTTCGATTGGACCGTGCTCAGTCCCTCCACGATGATCGTGCCAGGCGAACGCACCGGCAAGTTCCGCCTGGACTTCGACGATCTTATCGTGATGCCGGACGGGACCAGCAAGATTTCGGTGGAAGACTACGCTGTCGCGTTCGTCAACGAACTTGAGAACCCGCAGTACACGGGTCACCGCTTTACGGTTGGTTACTAGGGCTTCTTGTTCATATAGGCCACCAGATTGGCGACATCCTCGGGAGCGAGAACGGGCCACCGTGGCTTTTTCTTTGCGAGATCCGCCTGCATCAGCGGACCATGCACCCACCACAGCGAAATCATTGAGTAGGCGGTAAATACCCGCTCGCCGCGAGCCATCTGGGCGTGGCAACCCGCGCAGCGTTTATCGACAAACGTCTTCGCTCCGCGCACCGCATCGCCGGTTTCCTGGAACTGCAAGTTCCACACATAGCCCACGATGGAACGCATGTCGTTGGCCGCCATCAAAGGCACCGTCTGCATGGAGTTGGCGTGGTTCCAAAGTCCTGCGGCTACCTCTGTCGGCGTCCGGTCTTGCAAACGCCGCTGCAGGTTCACGATTCCCGGATGGCACGCGCCGCAGTTGGATTTGAATAACGCTTCGCCCTGCGCGGTCTCCGGCATGGTGCCCGGAATCGGTCCCTTGGCTGCACCCTTGCTGACGTAGGTGGTTAGGTCGGCTAGATCCCGCGAACTCAGTTTCTGGAAAACCACGCCCTGTTTTTCCCGCGAGTCTTTCATCAGCGCCGAATGATTCCACATCTGCTGCACCAGCGCGAATGGATCACGGATGCCGCGCCAGTTCTCCACCGGATTGCCGGGCCCCGCTGTATGACATGCCGCGCACCCGCGCTGTTCAAACGCCCGTTCTCCGCGCGCCATGACGCCTGCCGGATTCACGAAGTGCTCCGAGTAGAGATAGGCGAAGATGTCTTCTCCATCGCGCTCAGTCGGCCGAGGACGTCCCACCAGATCCTTGCCCATTGCGGTCCACATTTCCGGCAAGTGGTTCCACAGCAAGCTCGCTAAAGCCGACGGCGTGTAGTGATCGATCAGCCGGGCGGAAAGGTCCGGCGCCTTCATTCCGCCATCGCCGCGGACGTTGTGGCAGGTGAGGCAGTTCTGCTCGCGCATCACCTGGGCTCCGTGTTGCGGGTCCATGGCGAAAGCGGTTGAGGCTAGCAGCAGAGTGAGGAGAAAGCGGTGCATGTTCACAGTAGAGCAATCTCAGCACCAACGTGCAACCAGCGTTTTTCATGCGGAACTGCGTCAAATCACCCACAGCCATTTGGGTGTGCCGCAGTTGATGGGAGGCTACTTCCCGTCGACCGAGAACGCCATTAACACGTTGCCCGCAGCGCCGCCGGCGAACCCCATGCCGCTGGTCATCACGACCATGCCGTTCGCAATCGCAGGACCTGCGCCATCCATCGCGCCGCCTTTGGCGGTCACGCCGTTGACGGTCTCAAAGGTGCGAGCCGTGTCGAACTCCCACACGACTTCGCCTGTGGACGCTTGGTGCGCGCGTAAGCGACCGCCGAACGTCGCGGAGAATACGATTCCGGGCATCAGGGTTGGCGCGGTCGGTTGGGAGCGCGTGCTGCCCGGGCCGGGAGGCGGCTCGGACTTCCACTTGCGCGTGCCATCGGCGATATTCACCGCGTACAGCCCCGGCGTTGCATCCGCACGCGCACCATCGGCGACGCCTGCGTATGCAGTCTGCCCGTCCATCGCGGGACCCCACATGATGCCGCCCATCAATCCGCCGCCTTGGCCTAGCTTCTGCTGCCACACGACGTTGCCGTTGTTGTCTGGATCGAGCCCCCACAACGTGCCGGACTTCTGCCCGACCACGATGAGATCCTTGCCGCCCACGGTGACCAACGCTGGGGAACTGGCCAAGTCGTAATCGTCGCCGTCATTCTCCGGGCACAGCGGGCCATTCGGGCATCCGGGCAACCAGTTGTCGCCAGCGGTTGCTTGCTTGGTCCACACCATGCGGCCGCTTTCCAGATCGAACGCGACAACCGCGTCGCTGGTGGGAACGTCGACGCCGGTGTAGGAGTTGCCGGTCGAAGCGTAGATGCGCCCGCGCTTTACATCAATGGTCGGTGCGGACCAGATAGAGGCACCTGCGGGTCCCCATAACTCGCGCGGCTGACCGTTCTGCGTGATCGTCTTGTAGACTTTTGCCGCTTCGGGGATGGTGTAGGTCTTCCAAATCACACGCCCGGTGGCCGCATCCAGCGACATCAGGCTGCCACGGAACTTGCAGCACACGTAGTTCGGTGTTCCCGAACCTAACTCTTCGCCTGAAGATACCGGAAAGTAGATACGTCCGTTGTGGAAGACCGATGTGCCTGTGATGCGCGCGACCGGGTAATCGTCGAGCTTCACTTTCCACAACTGCTGTCCGGTGACGGCATCCACGGCGTACCCAAACGCAGCTGCGTCTCCGAAGAATGCGGTCCAGCGCGTGCCGACTTGCGCGATGGTGATGCCGTCGCGTACGATCGCTCCGGCATTGAACGACCAATGCGTGCAGCCGGTCGCGAGGTCGAGCGAATACACCTTGCCGCCGTGACTGCCAACGAAGATGCGTCCGCCGACGATGGCGGGTTGAGCTACTGCGCGAGTGTCATCAGGGAATCCAAAGGCCCACTTGAGCTTCAGCTTCGGTATGTCTGCCGCAGCGAGGCCAGGGTTCGGCTGGTAACGCGTGTTCTGATTGTTGAGGCCCCAACCGGACCAGTCGTTCGGGCCGGGGTTGAACGGTTTCGTCGCGCTGGCCGAGCATTGATTCGCGGGGCCCGTGGTAGGAACCGTAGCGGGAGCCGAGCCCACGAAGGCCGCGAGCGCACGGATCTGCGCGGCTGAAAGTCCTTGTGCTTGCGCCGTCATCGCGCCCTTTTCCAGAGCGTCCACAACCTGCTGCGGCTGCAATTTTGCCAAGTCCGCACGCGAGGGAATACGATCGTTCACCGGTTGCGCGTGACACGTTGCACAGCGCATCGTATACAGATCCTGTCCATTCGGAGCGGCGGGCGTTTGAGCCCAGGCGGAGAGGGTGAGAGTCAGAAGGATGAAGTAGCGCATCACCCGACTACTCTATCTCAAATGGAGCCGTCCGTTTCGCGCTTTTGCCTGCGGAATCGAGCGCTTGGAATTCCAGGACATACGCGCCCGGGGCCAATCCCTTCAAGGGAAGATTCAAGGCCAGAGGGATCGACGTCGCGCCTTGCTTGCCGCGCAGATCGAGCTGCATCATCCCGGTGTCCGCTTTCGCCTCGCTGGACGCGCGGTCCAGGACTCGGATCTGGAAGGCTACGATCAGTGGAGTTTCCGGATCGGGCTTCACGAGCAGTGGTTCATAGATTTCGATAAACAGCACCGCCGGACCCGAGGCGGACAACTTACTGGATCCCGTAGCCACGATCTCCGCGCCGTCAGAGACTAGCTTCTTGCGGTCGTCGATGAGGAACTCATCTAAACCCGCGATGCCCTGGCTGGCCGGGCGGAATTCCTTGCTCAGTACCAGTCCACTCAAGCTAAACTCATTCCCGTTATACGGCTCAATCTGTAGCGTTGTCTGCAGGCGTCCAAAGCTCTCTCCGCCTGCTCCCAGCACTACGGCGAGCTTGTATTGTCCCGAGGCGATGTCGAATTGATTCTCATACCGGTAGGGGGTGCGCTTGAATTGGTCCACTTCCGCCTGCGAGTCGAACTCAAACTTCACCACGTCGCTGAACCGCGCCCCGGCCGAGCCATCTTCCTTGTTCGCGATGCCAAGGATGTCGAGCTGCCCAATAAACTTGTTCTTCTCTTTCTTGAACGCTACGTTTGCGGGAGCGATCTCCATCACGGCAGCAACGCGGGCGACGTTCGCCGACTTGTAGAAATACGGAGCTTGCATCGTCGCGGGGATATTTCCACTGGCCTGAGCCAGGGCGCGCTGTTCGAGCGTGCGAGCTGCTGCGTTGCCACTCAACAGGTCCCCGGGCGTGCGTTTGCAGTATCCCTCGCGCGAACGGAGATTCATTCCGTTGCCCTTCACCTTGACGCGCAACTTATGGCAGCTTCCATCCGGTGAATCTGGAGGCGTGTAGCTCAGAATGTAGAACTCGCTCTGCTCCTTACTGATGCGTGCGAGGGTGGCTTGATCGTCGGGTTGCCGCACTACGAATCCGCCGGTACCTTCCGCTAGTTTCAGCAGAACGCTCAATAGTGCGGGACCATTGGCCAGCGTCGCAGCCACAGGATCTGCTGCGTTCATCCCCGTCGGTGTACCGCTCAGAGTCGTGGTGCCGCCGACTCTCCCTCGTCCTGCCGCAACGGGGGCTGGCGCGCTGACATCCACAAGCTGCCCTCCGAACGAAGTGTTGACCCGCGTGTTGATTGGATAGATGGAAACATTTGAACGGTTCGCGGCGCCCACAACTTGGTCCAGCCTGGAGGTGTAATCGCTGTTCATCGCGTAGCCGGGCGAGAAAAAGATGAGCGACTTGCGTCCAGGCGCTGCTTGCAGATTCTTTACCAGTCCGTCCAATGAGCGCAAGAGATCCCGTACCGCGAAGTCGTTCGCCGAGCCCGCGTTGGTGGGTGCATTCGGGTCTACGCCTGAGAGCGTTCCGCCTTTGGGTTGCGCTACGGCCTGCTTCGCGCGGGTGACGTCGCTGGTGAATGTTTGCGTCACTCGCAGAGAACCGCTGAAGTCTAATACCGCAATATTGGGGTCTCCCACTGAGACTTGGTCCAGCACCTGCATCGCGATTTGCCGCGCGATTCCCTGTTCGCGCTGTGTCATGGCGGAGTTGTCGAACAGCAGTAATACCGAATGCCGAGGAGCAGAGGCGGCGCCCTTCTCCGTGAAGATGCCATCGACGGTCTGTTCCTTGCCATCTTCAAAAACTTGAAAATCTTTGGCCGTCAGATTGGGGACGTAGCTCCCCTTTTTGTCCGTCACCAAAACGTCGACCAACACGGATTGCGCCTCGGTGCGCGTAACCTGCGCGCTCACCGCGCCGGCCAATAATACTAGCGCCGCCAGTGGCCTCAAAACGGGATCTCCACGCTACCGTTACGCATCGCCATGGCCTTGCCTTCCGTGTCGCGAACCACCAGTCGCACCAGGTAGTTCCCTGGCGGCAAATCCAGATTACTGCGGACGCTGATGCCGCCCTGGTCGAGCAGTTTGTCGAGCGTCTCATCGCGCAGTCGCATGTCGAGAACGCGCTGCACGCCCTTGACGAAGTTGCCATTGCGATCGAATACCACGGAAATGACCGTCAAGATGTCGGCGTTGCGATCTTCCTTCTTGCGGAATTGAACTCCGTCCAGGTTGACCTTGGCCAGCACCGTTAAGTGCGCCTCCAGAGGGCTCGACTTGAAGTATTGCAAGCTTAGCTCCACCGGAACGTCAACCAGTTCCTCACGAGCGAACACAGCATCGCGGAGTTCCTCGCGAACCGTTTCCTCGGCGTCCGCTGATGCGCTGGGCGCATAGTAGCCCGACCGCGCGAATATTTCCAGATCTTTCGGATTAAGTCCCTGTCTTTCACGTAGCTTGATCTTTAACTCGTGGAAGCTGCCGTCGTTCTTCAACGCGTTGGGCGAGAACCCCAGCACGTGAGTGAACTCCGGTGTAGCGGCCACCCGCCGGAAGCCTTCGTCGTACGCGTTGCTGTTCCAGACGAACGTGCCGCCCGTGGCATTCGCAAACTCGCCCATTACGTTCGTGGTCGCGAACGCGAGATCCTTCTGCATGCGCTGGTTGAACTGCGTCAGCGTGGGGCTGGGGGAGCCCATGGCCATGGAGGGCATCGACGTATAAAGACCGCGCGCGTCCAATGTATTCACGACCACCTTGGCTTTGATCGCAGCGTCGAAAACCCGTTGCTGATCGAATCGCAGCGTCTGGTCCAGGATGAAACCGGACGATACATACACGATGCTGCGAGTCCCGGGCATCGCCGTCATGCGCCCCACCACGTCCTGCACGATACTCAAGCCCATGCGGCTCTCGCGTTGCCCCTGCGCAAGCTTCGCGATCGACATGCTGCGGACCAACTGCCGGGCAGCGTCCAGCGGCATAGGGCCCTGACAGGCAAGCAGGTTCTCCACGCCCGCATTGAAGGCCTCTGTGTCGTTGTTCAGGATCAAGTTCGCCCAGAAGTAGTTGAGCGGAGGGCAGTCATTTTCGGCTTGGTCCGCGCTCCACCGGCGGATGCTACGGATCTTTTCGCCCACGGCCTCCAGATCGTCGGTGAAATCGAGCTGGGTCTGGCCGGATGTGGTGTAGACAGCGACGCGTGTAGATGGGTCCAATACTTCGCCCAGTTGTTTCACCGCTGCCTCGCGGGAGCGAATCAGGTCCGAGATATCCGTGTGCACGTCGTCGAAGATGTAAGCGATGAAGCGCTCCGGAATCACAGCCGGACGATTGGAGCGTGGTTGCAGGATGGGCCGTCCTGCCTCATCGACGCGCTCCGCGACCACTTGTGTCTCGATCGGCTCCGTCCGCTCCATTGAATATCGAGAGACTGTTTGTTCTTTGCCTCGATCGGTCAAGATGAAGTCAGACTGTTTCAAGTCCCCGACGGCGCGGCCTTGCTTGTCGCGCACGACAACTTTCACCGGCACCAGGTTCACGCCTGTGGAGAAAGTGATGGGAGTCTCGGTTGTGCCTATCTCAGGCGCGGCTTGTTGGGCCCACGAAGGCGTGGACAGAAACAGTGCCGAGGCAGCGAACGCGCGCAGTAGGATCATTTTACGTACTAGCCCCGGAACTGTTTCAAATTCTTTCAGATACGTGTGAGAAAATCAACAATCATGTTCCCGGCCGAAGCACTCACCTTCCTGCGCGGACTCGCGCGCCACAACGATCGCGAATGGTTCCATCCGCGCAAGGAGACTTTCGACACCAAGCTGAAGGCTCCAATGATCGCGGTGATCGAGGCAATCAACGGGGAGCTAATGAAGTTCGCTCCGGAGCATGTGACGGATCCGAAGAAGGCTCTGTATCGGATCTATCGCGACACGCGCTTCAGCGCGGACAAAACGCCCTACAAGACGCACCTCGCGGCGATCTTTCCGCGCCAAGGGTTGGAGAAACATGCGTCCGCCGGGTTCTACTTTCAGTTGTCACCCAAAGGAGTGGGCATTGCGGCGGGCATGTACGCTCCCGGTCCGGACGAATTGCGCGCGGCACGCACGTTTCTTGCTGAGAATCACGAGAAGTTCCGTGCCGTCGTGAAAGGCGCAGAAAAAGTCTTGGGTAAACTGACCGGCGATAGCGTGACGCGGATGCCCAAAGGATTCGATCCGGGTTCACCCGCCGCAGACTTGATCCGTATGAAACAGTGGCTTTTCTGGGTCGAGCTAGACATAAAGCTCGCCACTTCGCCGAAGCTGTTGAGCGAACTAGTGAAGCGATTCCGTGCCGCTGCGCCAGTTTTGGACATGCTCAACGCTGGGTTGAAAAAGCGTCCAATGTTAGACTGAGCGGAATGGGTGCGATTCAAGCAAAAGACAGATTGATCGTTGCGTTGGACGTGAAAGACATCGCGGCAGCACGCGCGGTAGTGGACCAACTCGATGGGGTTGCGGACTTTTTCAAAGTCGGGCTCACGCTGCAACTGGCGGCAGGCGTGGAAGAATTCATTCGCTCGCTGATCAAAGAAGGCAAGCGGGTTTTTCTCGACTACAAGTATTACGACATCTCCGAAACGCTAAAGAAGACCGTCGCTCGGGCGTCCGAACTGGGCGTGTCCTTCCTCACCATCCACGGACCTAGCGTTCTGATTCGCGCGGCTGTCGAAGGCCGGGGCACTTCAAATCTGAAGTTGTTCACCGTCACGGTGCTGACCAGCCTGGACGCGGGCGACATCGCGGAGATGGGCTACACGAATCACACGCCGGAAGAGTTGGTGCTGTTTCGCGCGAAGAAGGCGCTGGAAGCTGGTTGCGACGGTGTGATCGCCTCGGGACGAGAGGCCAAGCAGATCAAGGCTCTATCGCAGGGCAAGCTCCTGCTCATCACGCCGGGCATTCGGCCCGACGGCTACCCAGAAGACGATCAGAAGCGCAAGACCACTCCGCATGACGCGGTGTCCGCCGGAGCAGATTACTTAGTGGTGGGCCGTCCGATCACTGGGGCGAAAGACCTGCGTGCCGCGGCGGAAGAAATCCTCGCGCAGATGCAGACGGCGTTCGACGAAATCGGCTAGCGGCTGACCTGCGCGCTACGAGCGGCATTTCTGGCGTTTTTCGCAACCGCTCTGGATGCCCGTTTCTTTTGCCGCTCCAGTTGGAGCAGTTCTTTGCGGCGGCGAACTTTCACCTCCGCATCCACGGTGTGCCAGAACTTACGGAAATAGTCCGCTGCGGAGATCAGTGTGAACGCGACGACGGCCCACATTGCCATCGATCCAAGTTGCGCCAGCGCGGGCCAGCGGATGCCTCCGATGACGAGGGCAATGGCGATCACCTGCGCGGTCATCTTCGTCTTGCCCAGGTCGCTCGCCTCGATTGTGTAGCCG
This sequence comes from Bordetella parapertussis, assembly GCA_943328975.2. Taxonomy (GTDB): domain Bacteria; phylum Acidobacteriota; class Terriglobia; order Bryobacterales; family Bryobacteraceae; genus Palsa-187. The sequence goes on from CALQCC020000002.1 coordinate 144,497, forward strand.
GAAGCGGCGGCAATCTGGCGCAGACCGCTCACCGCGAATTCGCGGCTGATAATCAGGATGACCAACCAGGCGCTGATGCGGTCGATCTTGACTAACGATACCAGTGCGGCCGAGACCAACAGCTTGTCGGCAATGGGATCGAGCAACGTTCCTACAGTGGTGATCTGGCTCCAGCGGCGTGCCAGGTATCCATCCAGCATGTCGGTCGCGGCGGCGGCCAAGAACACGGCCAACGCGAAAAGTTCACGCGGTATGGCGATGCCCGTAAATGAGACGAGTCCAGCCCAATCGATACCCATGTCTTCCGCGAGCAATGCGGAGACAACCAGCGGCACAAAGAAAATGCGCAGCAGCGTGAGTAGATTCGGGAGATTCATCCGGCTTTAAAAATGATACCCCGCCGATTCAGTTGCTTGGGGAGACCAAGTAAGCGGCCAAGCGCCGACGAATCGAAGCCGGCGTTTCCGCTTCCACTTGGCAAACGTCGTCTTCGTATGTCTTCGAGGTCACCTTCGCGTACTCATGCAGCAGATGCAGGGGGCCACCTTCACTGATCGGGAAGCGGAAGACGCAGGCCGAGACTGGATCCAGCGCCAGCGCTTCATCGATCTTGGCCAACAGCAGGTCAAAGCCTTGGCCGGTGCTGGCGGAGATCGCGACGGCTCCGGCAGGCTTGTGTTCGGGATCGCCCAAAATGCGCCGTGCCAGAGCTTGCGAATCGGGCTCATCGGCAATCAGGTCCGCTTTGTTGAGCACCAGGATCTGCTTCGTCTCAGCTGCGCCGATTTCATTCAGCGTTGCCAGTACGTGGGCAGTATGCTCGGCGGCTTCTGGAGAACTCGCGTCCACCACGTGCAGCAGCAACTCCGCTTCCACGACTTCTTCGAGCGTCGCGCGGAAAGCTCGGACCAGCGTCGTCGGCAGGCTGCGGATGAAGCCCACCGTATCGCTGACCAACACCTGCCGCTTCGACGGCAAGCGGATCTGGCGGACGGTTGGGTCGAGGGTTGCGAACATCTTGGAGTCCGCCAGTACCCCTGCACCTGTGAGCCGGTTGAACAATGTCGACTTGCCCGCGTTCGTGTAGCCGACCAACGCTAGCGTCGCAAGCGGAACCGCTTGGCGCTGACGGCGCTGCGTGGTGCGTCCACCGCGTACACGGTCGAGATCTTTCTCGATGGCCTGAATGCGCTGATGAATGCGGCGGCGATCCGTTTCGAGTTTGGTCTCGCCAGGACCGCGTGTGCCGATGCCGCCGCCCAAGCGTGACATCGCTGCGCCTTTTCCGGTCAGGCGCGGCAGCATGTAATTCAGCTGGGCTAACTCTACCTGCAGCTTGCCTTCGCTGGTCCGCGCGCGTCGCGCAAAAATATCCAGGATGAGCTGCGTGCGGTCGAGAACTTTCACCTCCAGCGCGCTTTCCAAATTGCGCTGCTGGGTGGGGGTTAATTCCTGATCGAATATCGCAGTGGAGGCTTCGTGGAACGCAAGCTGCGTCTTGAGCTCTTCCACTTTGCCGGACCCGATAAAGGTGGCTGCGTCCGAGCGGGGGCGGGTTTGAATCCAACGCTCCGCAACTCTTGCCCCAGCGGACTCTGCGAGCGCCGCCAACTCATCTAGGGATTCTTCTGCAGTAATTGAGGATTCAGCGACGCCTGCGGGAGCTCGCTTCGCGCTGCGTCCCGTGAGCTTCAGTCCAACCAGAATCGCGATTTCTTCCGAGGCCATGCCGTCGGACTATTCCCCTTCGGCTATCGGCGCGCCGGGCGTTGCGTGCGTTCCGGGCGCTAACGGGGAATGGCTGCTGGAATGCGGAGCATGATAGGGCCGAGAAACAACCACCGTGGAGATCGCGTGTTTGAAAATCAGCTGCTCTTGATTGTTGGTCTCCAGCACGACAGAATACTTGTCAAAGCTCTTGATTTTGCCCGAGAGCTTGACTCCACTCATCAAATAAATCGTGAGGAAGGTTTTATCTTTGCGAGCGTTGTTGAGAAAGGCTTCTTGTATGTTTTGAGCCTGTTTTTCCATTGAGGGTCCTTCCGGGCCGCGTAGCGCACTACTTTCATCATACTGTAACCGCTGTAGGTTTGGACTCATTTTCGGTCGATCTGGACGAGTTCCTCACGCGCTGGAGCGAGTAGAGCTTTGGGTAGCTTGCGTCCGTAAACCAACCGCTCCACAATTGGCATCGCCCTCCGAACCCATTTCCCGTGGAGCAGTAAACTTCCCGCGACCAGCGCCGGATGCGGAATCACGGTGCAGCAGCGCGCACACATATCGATCTCCGCGGAACGGCCTGCGGCGTGGAGCCTGCGCAGTTCCCGCATAGAGTCTGAATTGAAGATTTCGGGCAGAGACTGTTTCCGCAGGTCGCCAACGGGGGCGCCATCCAGCATGTAGCTTTGGCAGCAAGGGAACACACGGCCATCGTGTTTGACGTACATCGCTCCGCGCCACAGATAGTGGCAACGTCGACCGCCGCCGACTTCCGCGTGGGCCTCCGGAGTCACCAGGTTGGTCTCGTCTTCTTTCACACGAACCTGATCCACGCCCGGAATGCCCGACCAGAACTTCCGGAACGCGTCGACTTCGTGCGCGTTGCCCGACATGCGCACCATCTGGACCACGATCTGCAACTTCGATCCACGCTCGTGTTTCATGCGGCAGAAGCGAACGAAATTATCCCGCACCCTCTCGAACTTTGCACCCTTGCGATAGTGTTCAAAGGTTTCCTTGGATGCCCCATCGAAACTCAGCGTGATGTGCTGTAAGCGTGAGTCCAGCAATCTGCCAGCGGCTTCCTCATCAAGCAAAGTCCCGTTGGTCGAAAGCAACGTTGAGATGTCATGCTGCTCACAATATTCGATGCGGTCGAAGATCTTGCGGTCGAGCAATGGCTCACCCAGACCAATGAGCATCATGTGTTCGCCCGTCTGGGCTGCCCCTTGCACCAGACGCTCAAAGACTTCGTCCGTCATGTCCTCTTTGGGCTGCTTGTGGGTTTCGCGCGGACACATCGGGCAATAGATGTTGCACTTCGCCGTCGTTTCGACGATGTACTCCACTGGCAGCGCCGGCACGCGGTCCGCACCGCGAAGATAGCTCCAGAGTATTTTTGCCCGATTCAGAAGGCGCATGGAATGCTCTTTCATCTTCGCATTTGCGATGCTAAGAGAGATGGTGACGCCCGAGCGCATTCGCTTGCTGAACGATGTGCCCGCGCGCGCTGGGGCGAAGTATGTCTTGTACTGGGCGCTCATCAACCGTCGTCTGGACTCCAATCACGGGTTGGCGTTCGCGGTGGAGACCGCGAACCGGTTGGGGCTGCCCGTGTTGGTATACGAAGGGCTGACGTGTTCGCATCCTTACGCGGAGGATCGGTTTCAAGCCTTCATTCTCGACGGTGTTCCCGACAACGCAGCGCGTGCCGCTGAACTGGGGTTTGGTTATGTGTTCTATCATCGCGCCCGGCTAAGCGATGCCAACGACGCGCTATATCGTTGGGCGAAAGATGCCGCAGTCCTAGTAACGGATGACTTCCCTGGGTATCTCGCGCGAGACTATAATGCCAGCGTGCCGGCGAAAATCGGCATTCCCTACTACGTCGTGGATTCAAGTTGTATCGTCCCCATGGCGTGCCTGCCGAAGCAGGAATACGCCGCGTACACGATCCGGCCAAAGATTCTCCGTCTTCTGGACGAGCACCTGCATCCAGTAGAAGTGGAGTCCGTAAAATACCAGTGGCGCGAACCACGCCAGCAGATTTCCGCAACGCCGGCTACTGGCGGGGGCCGCAAAGCGGCGCTCCGTCGACTTCATGACTTCTTAGAACATGACTTGGCACGCTACGCGAAATACAACCGCGAGCCATCGCAGCACGCGACCTCCCGCCTCAGCTCCTATCTGCATTTCGGCCATATCTCGTCGCTGGAAATCGCGCTGGCCGTTCGAAAACACGCGAACGAACACAAATTGATCGTGCCGGAGTTTCTGGAGCAACTCATCGTACGCCGAGAGCTCTCCTTCAACTTCGCCCGCTACGGTCCTGACCCTCGAACATTGACCGCGTTACCCGACTGGGCGCAGAAGACGCTCGCCAAACACGATACCGATCCGCGCGAGTGGGCCTACACGCGCCGTCAATTCGAGCAGGCCGCCACGCACGACGCCTTGTGGAACGCGACCCAGAGAGAACTTCTGCGCGACGGAGTGATCCACGGCTACTACCGCATGTACTGGGGCAAGAAGATCATCGAATGGTCGGCTACGCATCAGGATGCGCTCGATACGATGATTTATCTGCATGACCGCTATGCGCTCGATGGGCGCGACCCGAATACTTACGCGAGCATTCTGTGGTGCTTCGGTCTGCATGATCGCCCATGGACGGAGCGTCCGATCTTTGGCATGATTCGATACATGAACCTTGCGGGCATGCGGCGCAAGACGAACGTCGATGCTTACGTGAGGGAGATGCAATGACAGTTGGCATTACAGGAGCATCGGGATTCGTCGGTCGCGCGCTGGCGGAGCAACTCCGCAAGGCGGGCCACCAGGTTCGTCCGATTTCGCTCCGCGGCACGTTGGCTCCGGACGCGTTGGCCGGTTGCGACGCCGTGGTCCACTTAGCGGGTGAGCCTGTAGCGCAACGCTGGACCGATGCGGCTCGTGAGCGAATCACCAGCAGTCGTGTGGATGGAACCCGCACATTGGTCAACGCGATGCGCACCCATCGAGTGCATGTCTTGGTGAGTGCTTCCGCAGTCGGCTACTACGGTTCGCGGGGCGATACTGTACTGACAGAGGCCGAGCCTGCGGCGAATGATTTCCTGGGGAACGTCGCAGCGGCTTGGGAGCGCGAGGCAATGGTTGCGGAATCCCTCGGCGTGCGCGTGGCTCGCATTCGCATTGGTGTAGTGCTGGGGCCCAATGGGGGCGCACTACAGAAGATGTTGCTGCCCTTCAAGCTAGGCTTAGGCGGTCCGATTGGCGGCGGTCAACAGTGGATGTCGTGGATTCATCTCGCGGATCTGATCGCGCTGATCCAATTCCTGCTAGTTGAATCGACCGTGCGTGGCGTTTTCAATGCGGTCTCGCCGCACCCGGTGACGAACGCCGAGTTCACCAAAGCGCTGGCGGAGGCCGTCCACCGGCCTGCGATCTTCCCCGTGCCAGCATTCGCATTGAAACTGTTATTCGGGGAGATGGCGCAAGTCATTCTCGCCAGCCAACGAGCCATTCCCGATGCGGCCCTACGCGCAGGCTTCATCTTTGATTACCCAGATGTGTTCGGAGCCCTCGCGCAGTGTGTGCGCTAAGACTGCTGGCCGGAAGCCGCTTGATTCGGTTCCCACAAAACTTCCGGTGCGCCCAGAACATGATTTACCCAGCGGCTCCACACGAACAGCGCGTCGCTCAGTCGGTTGAGATACCGAATCGCTTCGGCTGGAATCTCTTCGTAGCGGGCCGCTGCCACCAATAACCGCTCCGCCCGTCGGCAGATCGTGCGAGCAGCATGCAACTCCGCATTGATGCGCGTTCCTCCCGGCAGTACGAAACTGCGTAGCGGAGTCAGTTCCAGATTCATTGCGTCCATCTCATGTTCCAGTTGCTCGATCTCGATCGCAGTAATCCGAGCCTGCTTCGGATGCACGTCCGCAGGAAGCGTCGCCAAGATGGAGCCCAGGTTGAAGAGTTCGTGCTGCACGCGGCGCAAGATCTTCGATAACTCCGCTAGCCGTGGCGATGCCGAAATCGCGTCTTCGCTGCTCACTCGCGCCAGTCCTACGAACGCGCCCAATTCATCCACGGTGCCGTATGCCTCAATGCGCGGCGCGTCCTTCGGCAAGCGCTGCCCGCCAGCCAAACTGGTCTCGCCCGAATCGCCGAGCTTCGTGTAAATGCGGTTCAATGCAACGCGCGGATCGCTGAAAGTTGGTTCGCTCACATTCTCATCGTACCGCTGCTACGATGAAGGCTCTGCCGGACATTTCTATCTCATCGTTCTTGCTGCTGCTCTCAACAGCACTGATCGGCGGGCTCGCCAACGCGCTCGCCGGAGGCGGAACGTTTCTGGTTTTCCCAGCGCTCGTGTTCACGGGATTGGACCCGATCGTGGCCAATGCCACTTCGGCCGCCACCATGTTGCCTGGAGGAGCGGCGTCCGCGTGGGTCTACCGCAAAGGATCCGTCTATGACCAGAGGATGCTACGCGCACTGATGGCCGCCAGCATCGCGGGCGGCATCACCGGCAGCGTGTTGGTCTTGTTGACTCCCAGTGCTCGCTTCGCACGCTTGGTCCCCTACCTCATGCTGAGCGCTGCCTTGGTCTTCACGTTCTCGAAACAAATCGCGCAAGCTGCCGCATCCCACATCTCGGACCGCACCAAATGGGTCCCGCTGATCACCGGACACTATTTGATTTCCGTGTACGGCGGCTACTTCGGAGCCGGGATGGGCGTCTTGATGATCGTGCTGTTCCTGCTCACGGCGAATCTGAACGTTCATCAATCCGCCGCGTTGCGCTTCTATTGCACTCTTGGCATCAACGGACTGGCTGTCTCCATCTTCGCCATGCGAGGAGTTGTGGAGTGGCGCCTTTCGATCCCCATGGCGCTGGCCGCCGTGACCGGTGGCTACCTCGGAGCTCACCTTGTCCGAAGGATGAGCGCCGAGGCGGCTCGCCGGGCCGTGTTGGTCTTCGCCTGGGTGATTAGCGTCTGGCTGTTGGTGCGCTGAGATCCGGCCGCTAAAATAGTCTCCAGTGCTCCAGCCAGGTGAATTTCCCTACACACGCGGCATCCATAAGTCGATGTATCGAGATCGGCTGTGGACCATGCGCCAGTTCTCGGGCTTCGCTACCGCGGAAGAAACGAACGCGCGCTATCGCTACCTGCTGAGTCAGGGCCAGACCGGGCTCTCCGTCGCCTTCGACCTGCCGACCTTGATGGGTCTGGATGCGGATGATCCCATGGCGCTCGGCGAAGTCGGGAAATGTGGCGTCGCGATCTCGACGTTGGCCGACATGGAAACGTTGTTGGAAGGCATCCCGCTGGGCGACGTCACGGTGTCGATGACCATCAATTCGCCTGCCTCGATCCTGTGGGCCATGTATCTCGTTGTAGCGGAGAAACAAGGCGTCGATTGGTCACGCCTCTCCGGCACGCTGCAGAACGACATCCTGAAGGAATACATCGCGCAGAAGGAGTTCATCTTTCCACCCCGGCCTTCGATGCGGCTGGTGACCGATTCCATCGAGTTCGCGACGCAACATACGCCGCGCTTCAATTCCATCTCGATCTCCGGCTATCACATCCGCGAAGCGGGTTCCACGGCGGTACAGGAACTGGCCTTCACGTTGCGCGATGGCATCGAATACGTCGACCACGCGATCGCGCGAGGCTTGCCCGTGGACGCTTTCGCTCCGCGGCTCAGTTTCTTCTTCAACGCTCACAATGATTTCTTCGAAGAAATCGCCAAGTACCGGGCCGCCCGCAAGATTTGGGCGCAGGTGATGCGGGATCGCTATGGCTCCACCGATGAGCGAAGTCAGAAGCTCCGCTTTCATGCCCAGACAGCAGGTTGTTCGCTCACCTGGCAGCAGCCCGAGAACAATATCGTCCGAACAGCGATCCAGGCGATGGCAGCAGTGCTGGGTGGATGCCAGTCGCTCCACACCAACTCGCTCGACGAGGCTTACGCCCTACCGTCCGAACACGCCGTCACGGTCGCCCTGCGCACGCAGCAAGTGCTCGCCTACGAGACCGGCATCACCGCCGAACCCGATCCATTCGCGGGCAGCGACCACGTGGAGCGGTTGACCCTAGAGCTCGAGGCCGCGGCCATGGACTACATCCGGCGCATCGACGAAATGGGCGGCATGATTCCGGCGATCGAGCGTGGCTTTCCACAGGCCGAGATTGCGCAAGCAAGCTACGATTATCAGAAGTCGGTTGAGTCAGGAACTAGCGTGATCGTGGGAGTGAATCGATTCCAGCAGGCGGATGTCAAACCCATCGATATCTTGCAGATTGACGCCTCAGTGGAACAGCGGCAGCGAGATCGCCTAGCGGGTATCAAACAAAAACGGAGCCAATACGAAGTGGGGCAAGCGCTTCAGAAGCTGAAGCGCGCGGCGGAAGGTGCCGAAAATACAATGCCTCACCTACTAGACGCAGTTCGAGCATATGCGACAGTAGGCGAGATGTGCGCCGTCCTCAAAGAGGTGTTCGGCGCCTACACGGAAACGAGTGTTCTCTAAAGACTCGGGGCGCGCACGGCAGTTTTAGAGCGCTGTGCGCGATCAAACCTAGTTGAGAGCGTTCGTCAATTCCTCAGCGAACGGGCTAACAGGACCGTCATTACGGCGACCGCCGCTGACGCTCTTCTTGCCACGACGAGGTGGACGCTGTTCTGCAGCCGGTGCAGCGGTGCTAGCGGGCGGCGTATACTGCCCACCACCACTCGGGGGCGCTGTTCTTGGCGGGCCGTACGGACGGCGATCAGCGCCTTGCGGCGGACCGGAGGCCGGGCCTGCTCCCTTGGGACGCGGCGGCTGGGCGGGGTTAGCGCGCAGCAGACGGTCTTCGAGGGGGGCGCGGTCGAAACGGCGGATGATCGAATTCATCTCCTCCGTGTTCGGCGCCTCGATAAACGCGAAGCCTTTCGACTCCTGCGTTTCCGGATTGCGGATGACTTTAATTGCGTCCGCGACCAGAGCTTCGGCATTCAGCCAGCCCATGATATCGTCCGCGGTTACCCAGGTGGGCAAGTTGCCCAAAAAGACAGTAAAACTCATTCAGCGGTTGTTATTTACTCCATGGCGGGATTGCATCCGGAACGAACTCTCCCGAAAGCTCTATCAGAGTATCACAATTTTACACCCCACCAGGGGAGGCCGAAATACGTATGTTGCCTGTGGGTAAGAAGTTAGTCCAAAAGGCTGCGCAGAAACACGGCAGGATGCATCGCTTCTGTGTCCCCTAGATCGGCTACTTGATGGCGGCATGAGGTGCCGGGAGCCACCAATACGTCGCCAGGCTGCATGGATTTGACTGCTGGCAATAACTTTCTGTTAGCGATTGCGACGGAGACATCGTAGTGTTCCGCGGAGTACCCAAATGACCCGGCCATGCCGCAGCAGCCCGCATCGAGGTCCACAACCGTTGCGCCCGGAACCCGTGCCAGCAACTTCTTCGTTGCGTCCAAGAGCCCCATCGACTTCTGATGACAGTGCCCGTGCAGCAGGATGCGCTTCGGTCCCGGCTTGAATGGCAGATCGAGTGTTGCGACGAATTCGTCAAAGAGTAGCGCCGCTTGCGCGACCACGCGAGCCTTTTTCTGGTGCTCGCCGCGCAGCAGGGAAGTCGCATCTTCTTTGATCGAGGACAAGCAACTCGGCTCCAGGAACAGAATCTTTTCGCCGCGCTGAGCGATTGGGTACAGCCCTTCGATGGTCTGCTCCAACTGCGTGCGCGCCTCGGCTAGCAGGCCTTTGGAGATCAAGGGCCGTCCGCAGCAACCGGGCCGGAAGATGTTGGGCGTCACGCCCCCGCGCTCCAGGATTTCGACTGCAGCCACGCCGATTTCGCGATCGTAGTGGTTGGTAAATGTGTCGGCGAACAACGTGACTTGCGTCGTCGCCTTGCGCCCCGCAGCCCATTTCACGAATGTGTCTCGCCGCCATTCCGGGAGCTTGCGCCGCGAGTCGATCCCCATGAATCCCGCGGTCGCTGACGCTACCCAATTCGAGATCGGAGCAAAACGACTGCCCCACACGGACGCTTGCGCGATGCCACCGAGAGCTTTGGCTTGCAGTGGTGTGCCGTGGCGCGAGTAGTAATCGGACAGGAACTCGCTCTTGTAGCGAGCCATGTCCACGCCCACCGGGCACTCCGCTTTGCACGCGCGGCATTCCAAGCAGAGGTCAAGAACCTTGAATACGCCTTCGTCGCCGAGCCCCGCTTCGCCTAACTGCCCCGTCATTGCGAGTCGCAGAACATTCGCGCGACCGCGCGTCGAATCCGCCTCGTCGCGCGTCGCCATGTACGAAGGACACATCGTGCCCGACAACTTCTTGCGACACGCGCCCACGCCGCTGCACATTTCGACCGCTCCGCCCATGCCGCCGAAATCGGAGTAGTCGAAAAACGTTTTCGGATTGGGCGACTGGTAGCCCGCGCCGAAGCGCAGGTTCGACGTGAGCGGAGGCGAGTCGACAATCTTTCCCGGGTTGAAAATGCCGTACGGATCGAACGTGCGCTTGATCTCGCGGAAGGCTTGGTACAGGGCGTCCCCGAACATCTGCCGCATGAACGGGCTGCGGACCAGACCGTCGCCATGTTCGCCGGAGAGCGATCCGCCGAATTCCAGAACCAAGTCAGCGACTGCGTTGGCGATGGATTCAAACTTCGCCACGCCTTCCGCCGTCTTCATGTTGATCACAGGGCGCACATGGAGGCATCCCACGGAGGCGTGCGCGTAGATGCCCGCAGTAGTTTCGTGGGCGCGAATGATTTCCAGGAAGCGGCCAATGAATTTGCTCAGCTTCTCCGGTTCCACGGCGGTGTCTTCCACGAACGAGATCGACTTGGCGTCATCTTTGACTGCCATCGATAGTCCAAGCGCGGCTTCGCGCAAGTGCCACACGCGTTGCTGCTGCGCCGGATCGGTCTCCGGGCGGTACGACTCACCTAACTTGCGTGCGCGTAGATCCGCTTCCAGTGCGGCCAGTCGCGGAGTCAACTCATCTTTGTGGTCACCGTAGAACTCAACACATAGAGTCGCTGCAGGATCGCCAGCGATAAACTCGCGGCGTGTTTTCTCAAGCCCCGCATTTTGACCAGCGCCGCTCAGGATGGCCCGGTCCATGATCTCGATCGCAGAGGGCTGGTGTGTCAAAATCACCGGCGCGGCGGAAAGTGCTTCGAGAAGATCTGCGAACCCGATCACCATCACGGCCTTGGCCTTCGGCAGCGGCACCAACTTGATCTTCGCTTCCAGCACCACACATAACGTGCCCTCGGAGCCAACCATCATCTTTGCCAGATTCACCGGCCCCCGGCCGACAAAGTCGTTCAGGTTGTAGCCGCCCACCCGCCGCAGGATCTTCGGATAGCGTTTGTCGATCTCCGCTTCATGCTGCTCCGCGAGCCCCAGCACCGTTCGATAGCAAGCGGCCTCCAAGGTGTCGCCCGTGGGAACCTGATCGCGCGACATCTCGCGAAACTCCACAATGCTCCCGTCGGAGAGCATCACGGTTTGCTCCAACACATGGTGGATCGTGGTCCCGTAGAGCACGCTGCGCGCACCCGCCGAGTTGTTGGCCATCATGCCGCCAATCGTGGCCCGGCTGGCGGTGGAAATATCCGGAGCAAAGCGCAGCCCCAGCGGCGCGAGTTGCGCGTTCAATTCGTCCAGGACAACCCCAGGCTCCACGCGGGCCCAGCGTTCCTCGGCGTTCACCTCAATAATGCGATGTAGATACTTCGACGCGTCCACGATAACGCCTTCGCCGATCGCCTGCCCGGCCTGTGACGTTCCTCCCCCGCGCATGGTGATGGAACAGCCATGCTTCGAACATAGCGTGACAATCTCAATCAGCGCGGCGCGTGTGCGAGGAATCACGACGCCCAAGGGCTTGATCTTATACACGCTGGCGTCCGTCGAATACAGCGCCCGGCTGACGACGTCAAAGCGCACTTCGGCATCTATGTTTTTGAAAGCGGCCTCGAAGGCGGCAGCGTCCAGCGCGGGCTTCAGCAGTTGAATCAAACTCATGACTGCCCGATCGCCGTAAGCCCCGCCCGCAGGCGTTCCAGCCCCTTCGCTAAGGCCGCCCCGCCGCTCGCAAACGAAACGCGTAGCGTCCCCTCACCGGTCGGTCCATAGGCCGCTCCGTGCGCGACGCAAACGCCGTGATCGTTCAGTAAGCGCACGCGGATGTCATCCGACGTCAGCCCTATCCCTCGCACATCGGCCATCGAAAAGAAGCCGCCTTCCGGTTCCAGAATCTTCACCTTCGGCACGCCCGCCATCGCCGCAGAAACCTGCGCCCGCCGCCGAGCATACTCCTCACCCATCACCGCCGTGCAATCTTGCGAGCCGCTCAACGCTACCGCCGCCGCGTCTTGGATGAACGTCGCCGGACCCCGGCTCGATTGCGCCAACACCATGAACATCGCCCGCAGGATCGCCGTAGGACCCGCGCAATATCCCACGCGCCACCCCGGCATGGCGTAGGTTTTGGAGAGACTGTTGATCAGGATGGCCCGTTCCCGCAGTTCGGCGCTTACGGCCAACGGCGAGACATGCTCGCGCCCCTCATACACAATGGTTTCGTAAATCTCGTCGCTCAATAAGACGACGTTACGCTGCACGCAGAACTCGGCGATCGCAGTGAGTTCGGAACGGGTCATCACCGTACCCACCGGATTCCACGGCGTGTTCAAAATCAGAACCTTGGTCAAGGGTGTCCACGCTTCTTCCAAGGCCTCAGCCGTGAGCACGAAGCGACCGTTCACGATCGGCGACGGCACCATCTTCACCCGACCGCCATATAATCGGATCGGCGAATGATACGCGTCGTACACGGGATCCGGCAACAACACTTCGTCGCCTTCGTTGATCAACGCAGCCAGCGCCGCTTCAATCCCGAGCGTTGCCCCCGACGTCGCCAAAATCTCCGTCGCCGGATCGTAGCGGAGCCCGTTGTCTCGCTCCAACTTCAACGCGATCGCCTCGCGGAATCCCTGCTCACCAAAGTTATCCGGATATCCCGTGCGCCCATCGCGCATCGCCTTTGAACACGCTTCCACGATGTGCGCTGGTGTAGCTAAGTCCGGCTCGCCACGCATGAGCGAAACGATGTCGCGCCCCTGCGCCTGCAAGGCGCGCATCTGCTGCGTAATTTGGTTGACGGCGGTAGGTCGCAGATTCGCGATCCGGCTAGCGGGCATGATGGGAGAAGGCACTATCGAGGAGAATAACAAAGTACAGTTGTGTTTGGAGACACCGTGATTCATCAGATCCCGACGCCCGCCCTTGTCCTAGACCTGGATGCCTTTGAAACGAACCTCACGCGCATGGCCGCTCACGTGAAAGCCTCCGGCAAATCGTTGCGGCCCCACTCGAAAGCGCACAAATGTCCGGAGATCGCGAAGCGCCAGATCGCCGCCGGAGCCATCGGTGTCTGTGTCGCCACCGTGGTCGAAGCGGAATTGATGGCGTCCGCCGGGATCACGGGTCTGCTGCTCACCTCCCCGTTAGCGGACCCGCTCAAAATGGCGCGCGTGATCGCGACCGGAGCCATGGTCGTGGTGGACAACGCGCAGCAAGCGACTTGGTACGACGAAGCCGCGCGAGCAGCAGGCCGCAAGCTCGACGTCTTGGTGGATCTTGACGTCGGGGATCATCGCACGGGCGCTCGATCCAAAGAACAAGCGCTCGCCATCGCCGAACAAGTGGATATCGCGGACAACCTCGAACTGCGCGGCATCCAGGCGTATTCGGTGGTTGGCTCCCACGCCGGAGGATTCGAAGAACGCCAGCGCGTCTCGAAGGAAGTTTTCGCCCAAGTCTACCAACTGCTTGGGACCATGCTCCGCCGCGGCCTCTGCTGCGACATCGTCACCGGCGGCAGCACCGGGACCTGGGAGATCGATACGCAGGTCGCCGACCTGACAGAACTGCAGGCCGGCTCCTACGTCGTGATGGACATGGCATACCGCAGCGAAGGACTGGATTTCGCGAATGCTCTAAACGTCCTCGGAACAGTAGTCAGCGCCAATCACGAAGCGTTCGTCAGCGTCGACGCCGGCTTCAAGGCCTTTTCCACCGACCGCGGCTACGGACCCGAAGTCCTCGGTCATCCCGGAGCCACCTATCGCTGGGGCGGGGACGAGTTCGGGTACGTCGACGGCGCGAAGCTCGCTCTAGGCGAACGCGTCCGCTTCCTGCCACCGCACTGCGACCCGACCGTGAACCTCTACGACCGCATTTACGCCTGTCGCGGCGAAAACGTGGAGGCCGTCTGGCCCGTCAAAAAACTCAGTCTGTAAGGCGACTCAGAATCTGAGCCACGTAGTTCCGTGTTTCAGCGATGGGCGGGATTCCCTCCGCCCGGTCGACCTGTGTCGGACCCGCGTTGTAGGCGCTCAACGCCAGCGGAAGGCTCCCGTTATAGCGCGACAGTAGTTCCCTCAATAACCGAGCGCCCGCCATCAGGCTCTCCCCCGGATCGAAGGGATTGTCGACACCCAAGGCCGTCTGCGTGGCGGGCATCAACTGCATCAGCCCCTCCGCGCCTTTAGACGAGACGGCACAGGGCTGGAACGCGGATTCCTGCCGAGCCACCTCCCTTACCACCTCCGGGGGCACTCGATTCGCCTCCGCAGCCAGATCGATCATCCGAGCCAGTTCCGGGGCGTTCACCGTCCCGCAGCCCGGCCTCGTTATCGGCAAGGTTACCCGCGAGGCCACCGGTATTTCACGAACGGAAACAGCAACAATCCGGGCCTGCCCCTTTTGCCGCAACACTGCAGCCCTCTGCCTCTCAATGGACGCCCGTTGCGCCCGTCGGGCCACCGAACTTTGCGCCCAACCCGGCAATCCCACCAACAACACCAGAATCAAGATCCACACAGTCCTCTTATCGGCACGCCTCGCGCCCACAGTGCCCCAGATTATTCGGATATACTGCCTCAGAGGCAACTAGAGCAATGACGAGAAAACTTCACCTATCCATAATCTCTGCCGCACTGGCCTGTTCCGCTCTCGCCCAGAGTGCCAATGAACACTGGGTGGCCACCTGGGCTGCCTCCATGCTGGAGACTGCCGTTCCCGCCCCCGCGCCCGCCAACGCCGCCCCCGTCGCTCAGGGAGCCCCCGCCGCCCAGGCCGCCAAGCCCGGACCCATCCGCAGTTTCAACAATCAGACGCTGCGCATGGTCGTGAATACCAGCATCCCCGGCCGCACCCTGCGCGTGGAACTCTCGAACACCTTCGGCAAAGGCCGCCTTAAGATTGGCGCGGCGCACGTCGCTCTGCATGATAAGGACGCCGCCATCGTGCCCGTCTCCGATCGGACCCTGACCTTCGGTGGCAGCCCGACCGCTGTCATCCCCGCCGGAGCCGTGCTCCTCAGCGATCCAGTGGACCTCGCCGTGCCCGCCGTGGGCGACCTTGTCATCAGTGTGTTCCTGCCTGAGGATTCCGGTCCGCCCACCCAACACGGCACCGGCCTCCACACCACTTACATCTCCGCAGCCGGCAACTTCACCGCGCAGCCGACCTTCACAGCCGAACGCACTAGCAACTCCTGGTTCTTTATCTCCGGCGTCCACGTCATCGCGCCTGCTGACACCGGAGCCATCGTAGCCTTTGGCGATTCCATCACTGACGGAGCCACGTCCACCAACGACGCAAACGCCAGCTGGCCCAGCGTGCTGGCTCGTCGTCTCAACGCCGCAGGGATGAAGAATGTCGCCGTCATCAATCACGGCATCTCCGGTAACCGCGTGGTCCGCGACGGCACGGGCGCGAACGCGCTAGCCCGCTTCGACCGCGACGTGCTCGCGCAGCCTGGAGTGAAGTACGTCGTCATCATGGAGGGCATTAACGACATAGGGCAGGGAGCCCGCGCCGGCGCGCCCGCCGATGCCGCCATCACGGCCGAGGAACTTATCATCGCCTACAAACAGATGGCGGCCCGAGCCCACGAACGCGGCATCAAAGTGATCGGTGCCACGCTCACGCCCTACGAAGGAGCCGCTTATTACAGCCCGGCCGGGGAAGTCATGCGCAGCACCATCAATGACTGGATCCGCACCAGTGGTGTCTTCGACGCCTATTTCGATTTCGACGCGGTCATCCGCGATCCGGCCAACCCCAAGCACTTCCGCTCAGAGTTCAATATCCGCGACAACCTGCATCCCAATGACACCGGCTACCAGGCGATGGCGGATTCCATCGACCTGTCGATCTTCAAGTAACGTTACTCGACGATGTACTTGCGCAGTTTCCGCATGTGACTTTTCAACTGCTCGCTGGCTTCCAGCAAGTCGTTGGTGTCATAGATCACGTGCGGAGTCATGAATAGCACCAACTCCGTGCGCGAATGCGACCGGCTCTGGCTCCCGAAAAGGAACCCAACCTTGGGGATCTTGTTGAGGCCCGGAATTCCCTGCGAGGTGGAGGAGTTGTCTTCGCTGATAATGCCACCGATCGCGATGGTGTCTCCATCTTGCAGCGTGACTTGCGTCTGCACCACCTGTTGATCGAAGCTCGGAGTCGGAATCGCGGATGATCCACTTCCCGACTGTTTGCTCACTTCTTGATTGATGATCAGCGTGACCACGCCGCTCGGATTCACGCGAGCGTTCACCTGCAGCGTCACACCCGTGTTGCGCGCGCCGATACCTTGCTGCGTTACGGTGTTCGCGCCGCTCAAGTTTGCGATGGTGCCGGTCAATACGGGAACCTGCGCGCCCACGTTGATGGACGCCGGGATGCTATCGGTAGCAATCAAGCTCGGCTGAGAAATCGTCCGAACGTTGGAAGAGTTTTCCTGCAGTTGCAAGAACGCCAGCAATTGGCGCGCTTGCCCGACAAGGAAACCAGCCTGCAGTTGCGTGACTGCCCCGGCCAAGCTCCCCAGCGGACGTCGCTCCGCCCCCGTGCGCTTTTCAAAACTCGCCGAGACGCCCGCCGCGAAACTGCCCGACATAATAACTTGGTACGTCTTGGCTTCCAGCAGGATCTGGCGGGGGGGCTTGTCCAACTCCCGCAGCAGCTTCAGGATGCTTTGATATTGCTGCGCGTTCGCCTGAATCATCAGGCTGTTGTCCAACTGCATCGCGACGATGCGTGGTGGTGCCACCGTTTCGGCGGTTGCAGTCTGCGCTTGTGCAGCGGCTGGCTGCTGTCCCGCAGGGGCCCCCGGTGCCATCAAACCACCCGGCTGTGCCGGAACTGTTTGTGCCGCGAAACCTCCGAACGCTGGCACGCCATAATTCTGGTTGTTCCCGTAGCCTCCGCTACCTCCGCCCTGACTGTAAGGTCCGCACGCACCCGCTCCGCCGAATCCGCTATTGAAGGAGTTCTGGCTGCCGTAGTTCGAGTTCCCACCACCACCCAGTCCGGAAGAGTTGTTCCCCGCGCCGGTGTTGCCGTAGTTCTGTTGCCCGCCGCCGTAGTTCCCCCCGCTGATGCCGCCGTAGTTTTGATTGCCGCCATACGGGTTGCCGTAACCGCTGCCGTACTGCATGCCCGGATTGTAGAGCTGGTTCAACGCTTGCGATAAACAATCCGCCCGGCCGTAGTTCACCCGGTAAATGTAGGTGTCGATCAAACTGCTTGTCTGCGTAATCGGAACATCCAGGGTACGAATCCATGTTTCCACTCGCTCAAACACCCCAGGATTCGGGGCCACCGCGATCAACTTGCCGATCCGATCCACAGGTAGGAAGCGCACCGTCGAAGTATTGTTGTCCAGCGAAATGGACTTCAGCACGCGGTCCAGATCCTTCAGTAATTCCGAAGGCAGGGTGTTCTTCACATCGAACAGACGGATGCGTTCGCCGTTGAACGCGTCGCTATCGAACATCGCGATCAGTTCCATCAGGCGTCGCATGTTGCGGCGGCTATCCATGATGAACAAAAGATTCGCCGGCCCATAGGAACGAATGATCGTTCGATCGTCGGTGAACTCTGTCAGTACCTTGCTGACTTCGTCAACGGTTACGTACTTCAGAAAAACTAAGTTCAACATCGTCCGGTCGTCTTCCGGAATGGTGCTGGAATCCGCCACCTGCGAAATCGGCTGCCGCACAAGTTGGTTGATGGGAACGATGCGATAAATCTCACCTTCCTGAATCATGCCCGCGCCATTGATGCGCAATAGCAGTTCCAGAAGGTTACGTGCATCGAGTCCGCCCGGCGTCCCGTAAGTATTCAGCGTGACGGAGCCAACGACTTTGTCGTCGACAATCACGTTGATCCTCAACTGCCGCGCCAATTGATCGATCACTTCACGTAGGGAGGCGTTCTGCAAGTTCAGATTGCCCACCGTAATCGGGGCGGCGGGCTGCGCATCCTGCGGTACGATCTGCCCTGCCGACAACAGCAGCAGCGTCGCGATCAGTAGTAGTTTCGATTTCATCAGCGTATTGGCTCCCATTGGCACGTTGCCCCCATCAGTCCCGCTACAATCACCTTGCGGAATCCGTCTTTGACGGTCCCGTCGGGGCTGGTATCACTCGCTAGGCATGTGCGATACATTCCGTTTGGTGCCCCTAAGGCGGGGTCCGATTTGGGCGGTGCGCCACCCATTTTAGTAACCGATGCACTCTGCGCCACCGCGGGCGCTGGTGCTGCCACCGCCTGCACCGGACGCTCTGCTTCTTTCGGCGTGAGATCTTTCAGGTCGTTCTTTAGCGTCTTGTCGTTCCACTCCAGCGTTACGCTGTCACGATCAAACGCCACTATCTTGAACTCGCCTACCTTTTCGCCAACCCTGTAGCTCTTCTGCGGAGTTCTCTCCGTGCTCAGCAAGATGACCGGTTCGCCGAAGGACATCTGCCCGTAGTATTTGGGCAGCGACGGCACGGGCTTTTCCGGCGGTGGAGGAGCCGGCGGAACCACATCGATAATCACGTTTGGATCGCGATCTTTGGAGAACAGCATCCGCTGCGCAACGTCGATATATTCCGAGGGAGACGCAGGATCCACGTTGGGTACACTCGGTGGAGCCACCTGTTGGCCCGGGGTGGCGGTTCGAGCCAGCGCCGCTTCCTCACGAGCCTTCGATTCCATCCAGTTGGCTCGCAACTGTATTCCCAGCCAGATCAGCAAGGACAGCAGCAGAACATTTAGCAACACGATTTTACGATTCAAAGTCCGGCTACCCCCTTCTTGCTTTTATCTGGAACCAATTCCTTCGGCACCACGCCCGCTATAGTCAGCGTGACGCGAACCGTTTTCTCTTTCGGGTTACTAGCTAGGATCTGGAAATCCCGAGTGGCCATCAACTCCGGCCTCGCCGCCAGGCCCGCCAAAACATTCACCAATTGCGCCATGCGGCACTCAAACTGAATGCGCACTGGAGCCAGCCCGTAGCCGTCGCCCAATGCTTCCACCGGGGCCATCTCCTGGGAACGGATCTCGATGGTCTCGACGCCCAACAGTTCCCGCAAGATCGCGATCATCTGCGCCTGCGCTTGCGGCACCGTCGCCGCTCGAATCAAACCCGTTTCCCGAGTAGCCAGTTCTGCCGCTACCTTCTTCAATACTTCCTGCTTGCCGGGAGCCGTTGCCGCGATGTTGCGTAGCCGTTCCAAGCGCTGCTCGGCCATGTCTACGGATTCCTGCGTTGCTACGGCAGGGACCACGGACGTCGAGTTCTCCGGCCAGAAGAACCAATAGCCAATGCCCAACGTCACCATCGCGACCCACAATCCCAATAGCTTCTGATCCCGCGCGGAAAGGGTCATTTCGGACCCTCCGTGCGCTTGGTGCGCAGACTGAAACGTTCTACACCCTGGGCGCGTGACGGTGGTGAAGCGAACTCGGTCGCCTCAAACAGTGGAGATTCATCGATCACTTTCAACAGCGGTTCCGCTTGATTCGTCTCACCCGTCACGCTCACCTGCGTTGCATTCACGTCCATCGATTGCAGCCAGGTGGGCGGTTGCAACAGGCTGGTCATGGCGGCCAACACGTCCATGTCAGCTTTCGCCTTGCGCCGCAAACCGTCCAGTAGGAACGTACGCGCGCGCGTCGTCTGAATCTCTTTGTCCATCGCGCTTGCGCGCATCGCCAGCGGCTGGATCTTGGCCATCTCCTGCGTCAGCGTTTCCATGTAGCTGCCGTTCCGATAGCCCGGTAGCAGCGCCAGTCCGATCGCGCTCAACAGCACGGCCGCACCCAACGCCATCGTGGGAGCCCACTGCCACGCCGATCGACCTTGCCGCAGTGCTTCCGGCAACAGATTCAACGAGGCCGACAATAGCGGGCAAGCGGAACTCAGCGCGGCCGCATACGGTCGAGCCGGTTCCGCCCCCAGTAACTCGGAAAGCGCTACAGGCGACGGCACATTCTCCAGTCGCAATTCCGCCGCGGCCAGAGCAACCGCGCGATCCGCGCTGCCGTCCGGTGCCAATTCAAACGCCGCCGATAGCAGCGGTTTTGAACTGCTCTCGCCGTAAATCTCGATGCCATTTTCCAGCGGAGCAATCGCGAATACGTCACCCGCCGGTTTCTTCCCGAACAACCGCAGCGCAGAGTGTACCGCCACACCCGTGCAACTGAACCCGGCCAGCTTCACTCCCGCTTCGGCGAACAGCGTGGTGTAGCCGTCCATCAACTCGCGCCGTGCGATCGCCACCGCCACGGCATCCGAGCCTTCCAGCCGTGCCCACGAACTTACGACGTCGGCCTCGTCATAGGGATGCAGTCCGTCCAATTGAAACGCGACCGCTGCTCCCAAATCTTTGTCCGCAACTCCAGGCAACGCGACCTGCCGCAAGATCACTTCGTGCCGGGGCAACAAAACTGTCGCCGCCACATGCTGCAACCCGAGCTTCGCCACCATGGCCGCATAAGCCGAGCCCCACTCTGCCGCCGGCGTGTTGCGATAGTCCTCAATGGTGAACCCACTCTGGACCTTCACTCCGTTCGGACGCACCCGCACGGCCATCACATGCAGGGATTCCGCTCCGCGCGGGCCTTCCATCGAAATGCCGATGCCGCTGCCGAATGCTAGAAACTTCTTGAATACGGGAGCGATCATCGTGCGAACACCCTGGGCCCGTTCAACGGAGGAGCCACCGCAAATTCCGACCATGCGTCCCCGTAGTAACGCACCACCTGCACCGAACTCGGGTGATATTGCGGATCGTCCCAATACTTCACCACCGCCGCAGCCGATCGCACCGTTTCCGAAGGCGTGCCGTCCGGACGCCGCAGCCGCGCCGTCGCGCGCATGGTCCACATCGTATTGCCGCCCACTCGCAAGCGTGTTGTGGGAATTCCCAGAGCCTGTACCTCTCCAATATTCTCGAACGGCTTCATCGCGCGCCGCTGTACCAGCGTCGCTGCATTGGGGGGCGTCATGCCGATGGCTTCCAGCACCGCCGGACTCGCTCCGTTCACATCGAGGGCTCCGAGCGTGCCCCATACCGACAGGCAATCCCGCAGACCGCCGCGCGCATACAGGCGTCCCTGGCCATCGGACACATAGTTGCCATAAAACAGCTCTGGAGTCACGCCGCGCACAGACAATAATTCCTCAATCTCTTCTAAGGACGTATGCTGCGGGCGGAAAGTCGGACCCAGCGCTAAATAATAGCTGTCAAAGGAGCTTGCTCCTTGCACCGGGCTGCGCCAATCCAGGATCGCCGCAGCCACGTCCCTCGCTTGACCAGGGTTGCCCGTGAGTGCCGTAACCACCGCGATGAGTTCGGCCTCGGTGGCCTTGTTCACGTTCAACTTGGCCGTTTCCGAGATCATCTCCACCACCACGTCGCCGCTCGGATAAGACATATTCATCCGCGGCTTCTGCCGGTCCCAAAAGCGCGCCGTACCGTCCGGATTCCTCGGCCCCCCGCCCCACAGCATCCATTGCACCGCACGATCCAGCGAGCCAGTAGCGAGATAGTGCGCGCGCAGACCATCCGCAACCGTGGAGGTGTGTTCCGTCTCGGTCCGCACTGTTGTGGATACGGAAAGCGCAATTGCAGCCAAGGCCGCTGAGAGCCACAGCACGATCAACAGAGCGCCGCCGCGTTCGCGATTCCTACTCATCAAAGTAGCGCTCCCCTGGGGTCCGCGAAATGCGGAACGGAATCGTGATCGCGCCCACAGGCATGCGAACGTCGCTGTTCGCAGCCGCTTCCATTTCGATGCGCATGGAGTACGGAGGATACGGCAACACCCAGGCCTCCATCCACTCGCGACCAAACAGCGTGTTTTGATTCACGTTGCGGTAAACGAAGCGGCAGAAAGCGAGCTTGTTCAGCAGCACGAAGGGCGGTGCGCTTCCGGACGCGTGCAGCACCCTGGGATCTCCTTCGCAAAACGGAGCCGTGCTTGCTTGTCCCGAAAACAGTTGCTCGGATACTTCCAGCCGGACTGTGCCATCCGCGTTCGGCAGCACCTGATAGAACACAACGCGTGGCGAACCGCGCGAGCCCTCCGTCATCGATTCGTTCGTCACCAGCAAGAGAGACGTTCGATTCCCTCGGAAAATATCGGTGAGGACGGGCTGTTCCCCTGTGCCGCACATTCCTCTCACGGGCATCACTCCGCCGATCTGCCGGCGAATCAGATCCTGAATTCCCAGAGCTTTGCGATTCTCTTCCAGGCGAGTTTGCGTGCGCTCCATCGTGAGCAACGCGTTGCGCATCGTCGTCAGCAGCCCCGCCGATATCGCAGCCACCAAGGTGATCGCGATCATCAACTCGATCAGCGTGAAGCCGGCCTGTCTTCTGTCGTGGCTCATGGCAGCGCCTTTACGGGTATCTCCCCGCGCCGGATTCCGTCCAGAGCAAAGGTGCGGCGCGTGGGCCCATCCATCCACCAGATTTGCAACTCAATCCGCTCCACCACGGTTGCCCCCGGAGTTGGTTCCGGTCCCAAGCTCTCAAACGGAACCACCTTTGCTTGCCACCCAGCCACCACGCCGCCCGTCTCAATCGGACGATAGTTCCCGCTGAAGATTTCGTTGCGGGGCACGCCGTCATCCGTGAGCAGTGCATCCATCTTCAGACGCGCCAAAATCGCCGCTCGATCATACTGTGTGATCCGCGACGCATTCTGCACAGAATTTGCCAGGCCATTCATCACGCCTGCCACGGCGATCCCCATGATGGCCGTCGCCACCAGGATCTCCAGCAGCGTGAAGCCGCGTTGTCCTCTCACTGCATCACCTCTACTGCTTGGGCTGTTCCCGTAAGCGGATCCAGGCTAACGATCCGGCGCCGGCCCTTGGGATTCACTAGCTCCACCGCAATGCGCGGCACCGAGCCTCCCGGATAAAACAGGAATCGTCGCACAGTCCGAGGGTCCGCTCCCGGCACTTCCGGCCTGATACTGGCGATTCGCATCCCTTCCGGAAGATCCACCCGCTTCACGAACGACAAGTCCGCCGTGCGAGCCAACAAGACGTTGTCCATGGGCAGGATCTGTACTTCCACCACGGCTTGCTTGCGCTCCGCTCGATCCAGCGCGGACGAAAAGAAGCTCAATACAACATCCGATGCCGCGCGCAGCCGCAACGTGTCAATCCCCGCCGCCAAGGGCGAGTAACTCAGCCCCGTCAGCAGCGCGATCAGAGACACTACGATCAGCATCTCCAGCAAGGTGATGCCGCGCCGGTGCCTATTTATTGCTCCAGCTGACGATGTCAGCATCGTATCCTTCCCCGCCCGGCTGTCCATCCGCGCCCAACGAGACGATGTCCGGGCTCTCGCCATGCTCTCCCGGATACTTGTATAGATACGGCCGGCCCCACGCATCCATCGGAACGTCCTTCGCTAGATACGGCCCAGCCCAATTCGCGACGTTGTCGTCCGGCTTCACGCGCAGCGCCTGCAGTCCGATTGCCGTCGGCGGGAACGTCCCCGTATCCAACTTGTACAGCGTCAGCGCGTTCGTCAAACTATCCAGCTCGGTCTTCACGGCCACCACGCGGGCCTTATCGCCCTGTTTCAGAACGTTCACCCCCACCAGTCCGATGAACAACGCGATGATCGTTACCACCACCAGCATTTCGATCAGCGTGATACCCGCTTGGGATTTGCGTCTGCGATTCATATGTTTCATGGTGCCCGTCCTAAATAGCTACGTCATTGATGCTGGTAATCGCCAACATCAAGCTCAAAATCAGTGTCCCCACCATCAGGCCCATCACCAGGATGATGACCGGCTCGAAAATTGTGGTGAAGCGGCGGATCGCTGTGCGCGTCTCGCCTTCGTAGATATCCGCCATCCGATGGAACATCGCATCGATATGCCCGGTCTCTTCGCCAACCGTTAACAAGTGTCCCGCAAGCGGCGGAAATTCACCAGTGCGCGTCAGTGGACCCGCGATCCCCTCGCCGCGCTTCACGCCCTGGGCCACCATGTCCAGCGTAGCTGCAATGCGCCGGTTATTCAGGATGCCCTTAGAAATTCCGATGGCCTGCACCAGCGGCACACTCGAACTCACCAGCGTCCCCATCGCCCGCGCGAACCGCGCTGTTTCGGCTTTGCGCAAGGCATCGCCCAGCAACGGCATCTTCAGTCGGAACCCGTCCCACCAGTTACGACCAGCATCGGTGTTGATGTACGTGCGCAGCCCGATGATCGCAGCCGCCAGTGCTCCGGCAGCCCACAGGCCATACTTGTTCAGAATTTCGCTGGCTTTCAGCATCATCAGGGTTGCCGTAGGAATCTTCATGCGTGGATCGGAAAAAATCTGCGCGAACTGTGGCACGACAAAGTTCAGCAGCACCAGGATCGACCCCAAGCCCACCACGGTCAACAGTGCCGGATAGATCAGCGACCCAATGATGAAGCCGCGCAATTCGTCGCGAGTCTTTTCAAACTCAGCGAGCCGGTCAAAAATCTGCGCTAGCGAGCCCGAGGCTTCCCCCGCGCGCACCATGTTCGTGTACAGTTCGGAAAAGTGCGAAGGATGCACGGCCAAACTATCCGCCAGCGACTTGCCGCCTTTGAGCAGCCGAGTCACATCCAGGATCAAGGAGCGAAACTCCGCGTGCGTCGTCAGTTCTCCCGTGATGGTCAAAGCGCGATCCAGCGGGATCCCCGCATTCAGCAGCGTCGAGAGTTCCTGCGTGAAGAACAGAACGTCCCCGCGCCGGCTCCTGCGGAACGAAGGTAGCTTGAACTCAAATCCCTGCGAGCTCTTTTCAAGCCCGATGTAGACCGGAATCAGTCCCTGCCGCCGTAGTTCCGTCGCCACCAGCTTGTCGCTTTCCGCCGTGAGTGTGCCAGTCCGAGGTTTCCCATCGGATGCCACCGCCCGGAAGAAAAAGGTTGTCGCCATTTAGAATTCTTGCGTGACCCGGATGACTTCGTCCGGCGTCGTCACTCCCTGCGCCACCTTCATCCAGCCATCTTCGCGCAGGTTTCGCATGCCATGTCGCCGAGCCATCGTGGTCAGTTTGCTGGCATCTTCGTTGCGAATAATCGCCGCGCGCATCTCTTCGTTCAATTCCATCAGTTCGAAGATGCCCACGCGACCACGATATCCGCTGCCGAAACAGTTGTCGCATCCGGCCCCACGAAACGCGGGCGACATCGACCCATCCGGCCTCATCACCGGCTTCACTTCTTTCTTGCAGTTCGGGCAAATCAAGCGGACCAATCGCTGCGCCAACACCGCCACTAGTGACGACGTGAGCAAGTAGTTCTCTACGCCCATGTCCGTCAATCGAGTAATCGCGCTAGGCGCGTCATTGGTGTGCAGTGTCGAATACACGAAGTGACCGGTGAGTGCCGAACGAATCGCAACATCCGCCGTGTCCCGGTCACGAATTTCGCCCACCATGATGACGTCGGGATCTTGACGCACGATGTGCCGCAGTCCTTCAGAGAAGGTGAGTCCAATCTGCGCGTTCACGTGGATCTGGTTGATCCCGTCCATCTGATACTCCACCGGGTCTTCGATGGTGATGATCTTTTTATCGGATTGATTGATGCGCTTTAACGCCGAGTACAGCGTGGTCGATTTGCCGCTGCCGGTCGGTCCTGTCACGAGAAAAATGCCGTGCGGTAACGACGTGTAATACGTCATCCGTTCCAGCATATGTTCGTCGAACCCCAGCCGTTCCAAGTCGTAGAAGTCACCCGCCGAACGGTCCAGCAATCGCATGACGACGCTCTCGCCGTACAGAGTTGGCAACGTCGAAACGCGCAAGTCGACCTCGCGCCCCATCGTCTTCACTTTGATACGACCGTCCTGCGGCAAGCGACGTTCCGCAATATTCAGCTTCGCCATCAACTTAACACGCGAAATGATAGCGGCCTTCAACTCGCGCGGCGGCGAATCCTGATTCGCCAGCACGCCGTCAATGCGGAACCTTACTCGGAATTCTTTTTCAAACGGCTCGATGTGAATATCGCTGGCGCGCTGCTCCACTGCCTGCGCGATCATCGCGTTCACCAGTCGGATCACGGGAGCTTCGCTCGCCATGTCGCGCAAGTGCTCAAGATCGTCCGAGTCGCCTTGCTGCGTCGCGAGTTCAGTTTCAGCCTTCGCGGATTGCCCGTAGTAACGGTCAATCGCGTCCAGGATCTCTTGCTCATTCGCGATCGCTGGCAGCACCGTCAAGCCCGTGGATGCCGACACTGTGGCGCGTGTCTCGAAGTCGAGCGGGTCCGCCATCGCCAGCGTGACCGCACTCCCTTGCAGCGCGATCGGGATGCAGCGGAATTGGCGCAAGAACTTCGCCGAAAGAACTTCGAGTTCAGGCGAAGCTGGCGGAGCACCGTCAATGGTGACCACCGGCACTTGCAACTGATGCCCCAGCGCCGCCAACACGTCTCGAGTGGCAACGAACCCCAGGTCCACCAGAATCTTGCCGAGCTTTTCCCCTGACCGTTCGCGCTGCAATTCCAGCGCGCGCGACAGGTCCTCCTGAGTGATCAGTCGACGTTCTAAAAGAATCTCACCCAGGCGCATGCGGAGTTAGTTGGTCTCCGAAACTTTCACGGCTTGATCGATGGCTGCACCACCAGACTTTTGGGCCGCGAGTAACTGCTGCTTGGTTCCTTCCACGACAACCTGCGACGGCACACCCGTGGGATCTTCCCACGAGTAACGCGGCAGAATCAGTGCGATGGCAACTTTGTCCGTCGCCGGCACCGGATCCAGCGACGCCGCAGCGGCAATCAAGGCTTCCTTCAGCGCCGTCTTCAATTGCGGGACGCGTTCGGCCTTTTTCTTATGGAGCGCGATCTTGTCCGCATCCGAAAGCGTCGGATTCATCAGCGAAATATTCGCCGTCGCCAAATTCATCTCGGCCGTGAACACAATCCCGTAGCCGGGAAGATATACGCCGCGCGAGGGCCCGACCAAGGCCAAGGGATTATCGCTCCACATACGCTGAATGCGTTCGTCGAGGCGCTTCTCCACAGTGGTCATCAAGGTCCGGCTCACGCGCGGCGCATCCGCCGCCGAAATGGCGAAAACAGCGGCAAGGAGAAATGAAAAGAGGGGGAGTAGTTTTTTAGTCATGATTAATGCACCAAATTCACAGCCTGCATGTAGGCTTGGGCGAACTGACGGTCTTTCTGCTCAAACAACACCATGCGATCCTGCATCTCTTTGGAGACCGCCTGCTGCACTTCTTGTTGGACCCGAGCCTGAATCACAGCCTCGCTCGGCCCCTGGTTCGCAAAAGCATGGAATACAATCGCAGCCGACAGCACGCACGCCGACGCGAAGGTTGGACTGAAGATCCGCTGCCACCAGCGCGGCTCAAACACCTTATCCGACACGAACGCAATCCGCCGAGGCGCTTCCTCGTCCCGCAACGTCGACAGCGAGCTCAGCGTCACCTGCACGCCCGCCAACTCCTCGCGGCACGCTTCGCAGCTAGCCACATGAGCCGCAGCCGAGCGTTTGTCGCTCTCACTCATCTCGCCCACCGCGTACGCTTTCACATCAATATGTGTCATCTTGCAACCTCCGGAGCCAACGAAACTTTCAATAAATCCAGCGCCGTATACAACCGCGACTTCACCGTCGAGACCGGACATTCTAAAATCTCCGCCATCTCTTCAAACTTGAACCCTTGATACACCTTGAGCAGCACGGCCTCCCGCTGGTCGGCTGTTAAAGCTCCCAGCGCTGTCTCTACCGCCACCGAAAGCTCCATCGGTAACAGACTGCCCTTGCCCGAAGCGGCGTGGGTTTCCGGTCCCAACTCGCCTTCCGGTTTCCGCCGCCGCAACAACGAAAACGCCTCGTTGTGCGCGATTCGGAACAGCCAGCCCGCAAACTTCGCGGCATCGTCCAGCTTCGGCAGGTTTTGGTAGGCTTTCAAAAATACGTCCTGGCTGACATCCATGGCATCTTCCCGATGCCGGACCAAGCGCAGTAAGTAATTGAAAACACGTTTCTCCCATCGAGAGACAAGGAGGTTGTACGCCTCCACGTCCCCCCGCCGCGCCTTCGCGATCAGGTCGCGATCTTCAACTTCCCGGAAGATCACTCGTTGTGGCTCCGTTCATAAAGACGCCGCTCGTGGGAAAAAAGTCTGAGGGGCTGTTTCGACTATAACTTGCCGCTGCTTCCGAGGGGCGCCCTCCGAGTGAGCACCTTGGAAACCTAGGTCGCTTGCAGTTCAGCCAGCGCGGCTTCGAGTTCGTGGTGGATTGGGATGATCGTGTGGATGCCGGTGAGGGTCAGGACGTCTTCCACGAACTTCTGCGGTCGCAGCAGTATCATTTTGCCGCCGCGGCTATGGATGGTCCGCGCCGGGACGATAATGCACCGCAATCCCAGCGACGACATGTAGCTGACGTTTTCCAGGTCCAGCAAAACCCGCTTCGATGTCCCGCCAATCAGGTTCATGCGAAGGTCAATGGCT
The DNA here is from genome assembly GCA_943328975.2 of Bordetella parapertussis. Classification (GTDB taxonomy): domain Bacteria; phylum Acidobacteriota; class Terriglobia; order Bryobacterales; family Bryobacteraceae; genus Palsa-187. The sequence continues at coordinate 173,092 of CALQCC020000002.1, forward strand.
CCCGCGCCGATCGCATCAATGCGGCCCTGCAGCGAAACCTTGGTGATGCCCCCGGGCAACTGTTCTTCAGTGAGGAAATCAGCGGTCGTGCTCATCACTGTCTACGGTACCGCAGTAGCGCAGGGAAACAGGAGATTTATGTGAAGAGACAGATAGGAAGGAATATGGTCGGGGCGAGAGGATTCGAACCTCCGGCCTCCTGGTCCCGAACCAGGCGCTCTACCAGGCTGAGCCACGCCCCGACGAAAGAAATCGGCCCCAACCTTCGGGGCCGTTCCTTCGTAGTATAGCACCAGTCTCGCCCTCCTCTGAGAAGAATCCTCAGGTGAAACGCACTACTTTGTTGTGTCCACCCGATTTTATCGGCCAGAGCTCGACGCGCTGCGGTTCTGCGCGTTTTTCCTGGTCTTCCTAAACCACGCGTTGCCGCACTCTTCGGCGGAATATTCCATCGGTGGAGCGCTCGCGCAAATCCTCGCGGCTATCGCTCGAGCGGGAGCCCTCGGGGTGGATCTCTTCTTTGCTCTCAGTTCCTACCTCATCACCGAATTACTGGTGCGCGAGCACCGCTCCACCGGCACGCTCAACATCCGAGCCTTCTACTCTCGCCGCATCCTGCGCATTTGGCCGCTCTACTACTTCGCGCTGTTTATTCTGGCTCCTGCGATGAGCCTGGTCGATCCCAGGGACACGCTGCCCGCGAATTACGTAGCCGGTTTCGCGCTCCTGAGCGGCAATTGGGTGTGCGCCTTCGCAGGCTACCCCGGCAGTTCCTTTTCGCTGCTGTGGTCGGTGTCGATCGAAGAACAGTTCTATCTAGCGTGGCCGTGGCTGGTGCGCGGCAACGTCCGTCGCATTGGAGTCTATGCGATTGCGATGTTGGGAATCGCCTCAATCACGAGGATTGTGCTCGCGGTTCATGGAACAGTCCACCCCGGAGTCTGGTGCAACACGCTCGCGCGGCTGGACCCGATTGCGGGTGGGGCGCTGCTCGCGGTGTGGACGAAGGAGCCGGGGCCGCGTTTTTGGATCTCAGCATTAGGGCTGTCTGGATTGCTGGTGATTGGCGGGTTCGCCGACCATGCCGGTTGGGGGACCGTCTTGACGTATCCACTGGCGGCCGCGTCGGCAGTCGGGATTCTCTATGGAGTGTTGGGATGGGGCAGGCGCTTCCGCCTGCTGGCATATCTGGGGAAGATCAGCTTCGGGCTCTACGTCTTCCACGTAGCCGCGATCCAACTTGCAGGCCCCATCGCCGGGCTGCCGCTCGCCATCGCGACCGCTGCATTATCCTACCGGTTTCTGGAAACACCATTTTTAAGTTTGAAGGAGCGTTACGCACTGGTTGGATCGCGGCCTGTTTAGCGAAACAGCAGCAGACACGAAACGCCGGTCAGTACGATCACGCACACCTCAAATAACTTCTGCGGCATGGCGCGGATCACCCAGCGTCCGGCGAACGCTCCCATGAGAACCACCGGGATCATCATGGCATCGAAGGTGAGCGAGTCGCGGCTATACAGCCCGTGATACGCGTAGACTGGAGCCTTGACCAGGTTCAACGCGAAGAAGAACCACGCGCCGGTGGCGACGAACTCTTCTTTGGGTAGCTTGCGGCTCAACAGGTAGAGGTTCATCACTGGACCCGCAGCGTTCGCCACCGTTGAAGAGAATCCTGTGGCTAGTCCGTAAAATGCGGGGTTGCCGTGTACTACGGTGGCGGGCCGCATTCGCCGGCGCAGGTAGATGAACATCATGGACAGCACGATCGCGCCGAGCATTCGCCGAATCGCGATCTCTGGCAGGCTCAGCGCAAACGCGCCGCCGACAATGCCAGCGAGGACCCAGGGAGCTAGAGAGAAGAGTTGGCGCGTCTCGGCTTGTCTACGCCAGTACCAGACTGCGAAGACGTCTGCAGTTACAAGAACAGGCAGAGCCCAAGCTGTGGATTGGCGCGCGTCTCCCACGACGATGACCATCAAAGGAGCGATCAGCGTGCCGATTCCAGGCGCACCTGTCTTGGCCACGCCGATCATGAACGCAGAGAATGCGCCCAGCATCCATTGCCAAGGCGCCAGATGGGGCATTAAGGAGGGATCGGGACGAATCCCGATGACTTATGCGGCTTTCAGAACCTTGCCGTCACGGATGCACGAAGTGCATACACGGACGCGCTTGGAGGCGCCATTCACTAGCGCTTTCACGCTTTGCAGGTTGATATTCCAACGCCGCTTCGTTACATTGTGCGCATGGCTCACCCTGTTGCCAAACATGGGGCCGCGCTTGCAAACATCACATACCTTCGCCATGACTAAAGAGACACTCCTAGTACGATTTGTAAGATTCAGTCTACCATAGACTTCGCCACGGTGGCATAATCGGTTCTGCGGACCGCCGCGCCGAATGAACCACCAGTATATCGACCAGCACGACATTGCCGGCCAATACCTTCGAAAAGAACTGGCTGGACCGGATCGGGATGCCTTCCAGGCCCACTTAGTGGACTGCCCGGAATGCGCCGACCGAGTCCTGCTGGCCGAGATGTTTCACGCCAACGGCCAAGCCACCACGTCAGATCCTGCCCCGGTCCGCATGCCGTACTTCACAATGACTGAGCCCAAGCTACCATTGCGGGCCCGCATCATCGCGCACCTAAGCCCTTGGCAGATCGCTATGTTATTGATTTTGGCGGTGTTAATTCTGGTGGCTGTCGGGGGTGCCCTGTTCTATTGGGAACTCCAGAACGTTAGGCCCCGGTAGCTACACCGGGCTTTTGATCCGCCGTCGGCTCCAGTTCGAAGCCAGCCTGCGACAACGCCTGCGAGAGATCCAGCACTTGCTGTTCCAAAGACCGGGCTCGCGATTCGTCTTGAATCATGCAATGGTGGCCTACCAGACGCATCTTGTGATCGTGGACGGCGACCAAACGGAGATTCACTGGCCGCTGGGCCCCATCCCCGCGCTCAATCAGGGTTTCGAGCGTCGCGATGCCGGATAACAACATCGAGGTGTACGCCTCTTTGACCCGCGCGCGTTCCTGGCGGGGGAACATCAAGTACCATTCGTGGTCCAGCAGTTCGCCGGGTTTTGCCCCGATGGAGTCCGCAAGGGACTGATTCACCGAGCCTAATACGCCGTCCCCGCGGACCCAGCCCACCCCACTATGGACGTGTTCCACCGCGACTTTGCTGGAATACAGCTCGTCGTTCAACGGTTTTTGACGCTGCACCACACGGCGCAGCGAGATGACCAAGACGGTCACGGCGGCAAGAAGATAAAGCCAGAGCATATAAACCTACAGGCATCTTATCGGCGGAATCGGGCCGGCGTATTAGGGTTATATGCGGAGGGATGGCGTAGGGCCTAGCCTCAGGCTGTCATGATCCCCCGGAACTTGGGTGCGGTGTAACCGGGGAACACTTTCGATACCGGAGCGCCGCCCAAATGGCGAGTCACTAGTTCGCCTAGGACGTCGCGGAAATCGGTGGTCATGGCGAGGTCGCGCTCCTGGTAAAGCTGCTCTGGTTGCAGGCCCGGCCAGTCACCGTAGATCTTGCCTCCTTGCACGTCGCCGCCGAAGGCGAACATGACGTTGGCATGGCCGTGATCGGTGCCGCGAGCGCCGTTTTCCTTGGCGGTGCGTCCGAACTCGCTCATGGTCACCACGGAGACGTCTGCCATGCGGTCGCCCAGGTCGCGATGAAATGCGGCCAGCGCGGTGCCGAATTGGGTCAGGAGGTTCTGCAACTGGGCCGGTTCGTTGGCGTGGGTATCCCAGCCGCCCATGTCGGCGAAGGCTACTTCCAGGCCCACCCCCGCCTTGATCAAGCGAGCGATCTGGAGTAGGCTCTGGCCCAGTGGGTTGTTCGGATACTCCGCCCCGTTCTCGGGCGTGTAGGGCTGCTTGCGGATCGATTCCATCAATTTGAGAGCCTCAAAGGCCTCGCGGCCGGCACCGACCATCACCTGGTCCGGGGTGTTCGCGTACATGGCTTCAAAGGCTGGGTCGAGGACTTCAAAACCGTTCACATCCTTGAGCGCTACGGCGGCATTGGAGCCTCGGAGCGTGCGGGCCAGCGAGGTTCCCAGGCTGATCGCACGCACGGGGGACGGATCTTTCTGTGACGGTAGCGCTCGGTTCAGCCAGCCGTCGGAGGTCGATTTGCGACCCGGCGTGCCGGATTCCATGTAGTCCTGCGCGTCGAAGTGCGACCGGGTGGGGTCGGGAGATCCCACGGCTTGGATAATGGCCAGTTGCTTGGCGTCGTAGATCGGTTTCAGCGGAGCCAGCGCGGGGTGGAGGCCGAAGAAGCCGTCTAGGTCGATGGCATCCTTGACTGCGATGTTCGGGCGCAGGGCCGAGTAGTTTTGGTCGCCGTACGGGACTACGACGTTCAAGCCGTCCACTGCGCCGCGCTGAAAGATGGCGACGAGCACTTTCTTGCGCGGGGACTCGGCGGCGTAGGCGGCTCGCTGCAGCCACAGAGGGGTGGCTCCGATGCCGAACATCGCCAGCCCGGAACTTTTCAGGAAAAGGCGTCGGGTGGGCATGTTATCTCCTCTGAAATTCGGGCGAGCCGAGCTGCGGACTCTTCAATTCCACGGCGAAATTCATGCGGGCGAGCAGGCTGCTGGAGTTGATCCACTCTTCAGCCATGGTGGAGTATCCGGTGGGCTCCACTTTGCGGTAGAGCGGCTGACCGAGTTCGACCAGCTTCTGGGCCAGCGGCAGGGCGCTGCGGAGGGGTTCGTCAGTGGCACGGACGGCGCTGACAACGAATTCTAGCGGCGTCTTCACTTTGGCGTTACGGGCGCCTTCGGAGAAACACTCGGGCGAGTCGATCATGGCGGCGACCACCGCTCGGATGTCGCCATCGGTGTCACGGAATTTCTTGGCCATGCGGTCGACTAATGCGGAGGGAGGGTCGTCGGCCACGAAGCGCTGGGTTAGTTTGAGCGAGACGAAGTGCGCAGTCTCGGGGCGTTTCGCCAGGATGTCGAGCACGCGTTCGCCATCGCTCTGACCGCCGCCTGCGGGGATCTTCACGCCGAGCACGATCTTCTCGCCCTTGTCATGCACGCGATCGTTATAAGTGAAGTCGCCGCCCATGCGAGGTTGCAGGATGGTCCAGCCGGTGAAGGCTCGGGCGACTGCGACGATGTCGTCCTGGGTGTAGCCGTTGTCGACGCCGAGGGTGTGCAGTTCCATCAATTCGCGAGCGTAATTCTCATTGATGCCGCGGGCTTGTTTGGCTTTCGCCTTGGCAAACGGGCGCTGCGCGTCGGGCGAGGAGTTTTGCCAGTTGTCCAGATAGAACAGCATTGCGGGGTGAGCGGCGGTTGCTCCCAGCAGGTCGCGGAACTTGCCCAAAACGTGGGGCCGGATCGCGTCGCGCTCATAGGACGGGGTCAGAAAGCGGTCCGCACCTTTTGCGATGTTGACGTTGAAGTGGTTGAACCAGAAATCGACCAGTTGTTCTTCGAGTTGGCGCTCGCTGTAGATGGCTCGGTAGAGTTTGGCCTCGGTCAGATCCCGGACGAGAAGTTGCGGACCGTTCTGCTGGCCCTTTTGCTTGGCCCGCTGTTTGGCCTTGCCCTGGGCAGCCTGGACCGCTTCGGCTAGGGGGGCCTGGAACTGCTCGGCGGCTTGGCGGGAGGTGAGGCGGAGCGTGGTCAAGGCGGCCAGACGCCCGGCGAGTTCGAGATTTTCGACGATGCGCTCGGGATGCAGCTGGGCGTCGATCCATTTATCGAGCCCCATCCGCTTGACCGCCTCCACGTCGCCCGGGCGGGATCCGAAGGTCAGGCGGCTGAGGGCGTGTAGGACCTTTTCGTCAGGGGAAAGTCTCTTGTCGAAAGACTTTTTATCCGTGGCGGCCACGAGTGCGCCCACCAGGATCAAGGCGGCCGCCGCGGTGCTCCATTGCTTCATTTCCAGACCTCACCTATATAAACGCGGGAGGCGGCAAAAAGTTGTGCAGGGTGCCCAAATGGGTTTCGCTTATTGGTCATCCAAACGACGAAGCTGGTCCAATTCGTCCACTATGAGCTGTCCCGGTATCCCTCAGCGCCGCACCGTCCCAGCCTTCGGTGGGAACCGGCTCAAGCACGCGAAGGCAAACATCCTGATTCGCCCCGAAGAGCCACGTCTTCCGCGGAAGGGCTGTAGCAGTTCCGTCAACGACCAGAGGGAGTATCGCTACGCGCTCACGGATCGCCAACTGAAAGGCACCTGGATTGAATTGTTGCACCTTGCCATCGACCGATCGTCCGCCTTCCGGAAAGAAGACCACCGAGCAGCCCTGTCGCAGGCACTTGGCGCAGCGCAACAATGCCCTCGCGCTTTGCCTTGGGACGGATCGTTCCACGGGTATGTCTCCTGCCATACGGAGCATCCAGCCCAATAACGGAAGTCGAAACAGCTCGGCCTTGGCCAGCCATTTTGCATCCAACTCCAGGTGGGCGATTAGCGGGATGTCGGCCAAGGACTGATGGTTGCTAACGATGACGTAAACTTGATCGCGGACAATGTGCTCCAAGCCGGAAATATAGATTCGCCAGGGGTTCAGTTTCGCAAGCAGACGGCCAAGATGGCGGAACCAGCGCCCGGTTTTCAGCCGGTTCGGCTCTCGGTCGAAAATCCAAATAACGCCGAGCAGGGGCACCCAAAGAACGATAAGAGCCGCACTAGCGGTCCAAATCCAAACGGATCGGAAGATGCGGAGCATATACATTTATGCGGCATTGCCCTCAACGCACGCCCCTCGCAGAATACCAGTTGAGCTGGGGTAAGCCACACTCTGTCAGGTTGACCAAGGCGTCGAGGAACGAATTTGTGAGAAGTATTTGCGGGTCGGGACCACTCTATAGACGGGTTCCAAGTGGACTCGCTTATGGCCTACTTCAAACATGACACCGCCCTAGTGGAGTCCTCCCACATCGGCGAAGGCACCCGGGTGTGGGCCTATGCGCACGTGCTGGAAGGCGCGGAGATCGGCGAAGACTGCAACATTTGCGACCACACGTTCATCGAGAACGACGTGGTGCTGGGAGATCGGGTCACGGTTAAGTGCGGGGTCCAGTTGTGGGATGGGCTGCGGGTGGAAGACGACGTCTTCATCGGGCCGAACGCTACGTTCACAAACGACAGGTGGCCGAGGAGTAAGCAGCACTTGGCGAAGTACCCTCGGACGGTGATCAAGCGGGGGGCGTCGATCGGGGCGAATGCGACGATCCTGCCGGGGCTCACTATTGGCGATAACGCGATGGTGGGCGCGGGGGCTGTGGTGACGCACCATGTTCCTCCGCACGCGAAGGTGGTCGGGAGTCCGGCGCGTATTGTCGGGTACGTTGATGTTGTTCCAGAGGCTCCCGGGCCCGAGCTGGTGAAGCCCGGGGACACGCCGACTCCGCTGGGCGAGGCGACGATTCATCATCTGCCGAAAGTGGTCGATTTGCGCGGCAGTCTGATCTTCGGCGAAGCCTCACGGCATGTGCCGTTCGAGGTGAAGCGCTACTTCCTGGTGTTCGACGTTCAGAGCGAACATATCCGGGGCGAACATGCGCATCGGCGGCTGCATCAGTTCCTGGTGTGCGTGGCGGGTCGGTGCAATGTGGTCACGGACGATGGCGTTACGCGGCACGAAGTGGTGCTGGATGCGGCGTCGAAGGGCGTTCACATTCCTCCTATGGTGTGGGCGACGCAGTACAAGTTTTCGCGCGATGCGGTGCTGCTGGTGTTGGCGTCGGAGTATTACGACGCCTCGGAATACATCCGTGATTACTACGAATATTTATCGCTGCGCCAACAGGCGCTCAAGGTGGCCGTATGATTTTAGCGAACGATTTCCAGCGGCAGTGGGCGGATATCGGTGAAGACGTGGTCGGCGCGGTGGAGCGCGTGGGCCAGAGCGGTTGGTACGTGTTGGGCAATGAGATCCAGCAGTTCGAGGCCCAGCTGGCCGGATACTGGGGCGTCAAGCACGCCACCGGGGTCGCGAACGGCATGGACGCCATCGAGATCGGGCTGCGCATGTTGGGCTGCGGTCCGGGCGATCGGGTGTTGACAACCCCTCTGTCGGCCTTTGCGACCACACTGGCGATCGTGAAGCTGCGCGCGGTGCCGGTGTTCATCGATACCGATGAACACGGGTTGATCGATCTCGCTCGTTGCTACGACCTGCTGCGCGAACGGCGCGACATCGCTTATATGGTGCCGGTGCATCTTTACGGTCATGCGCTGGACCGGGGTGGTCTCGAATGGCTGCGGGATGAGTTTGGATTGAAGATCGTGGAAGACTGCGCGCAGTCGGCGGGAGCGCGATGGGGCGGCACGGCCACGGGCACGGTGGGGCAGATCGCGGCTACTAGTTTCTATCCGACGAAGAATTTGGGCGCGATGGGAGATGGCGGGGCGATCCTGACGAACGATCCGGCGCTGGATGCGCAGGCCCGGGTGCTGCGATTTTACGGAGAGACTTCGCGCTACCGGCACGAACAGATTGGCTACAACAGTCGGCTGGATGAGGTGCAAGCGGCGTTGCTTCGCGATGCGTGTTTGCCGCGTATGCACCAGTGGGTGGGGCGGCGCCGGGCGATTGCGGCGGCTTACAATGCGGGCATTCGGAATCGGGAAGTCGGCTTGCCGGGCCAGCCGGAGGGTTCGGATTCCAGTTGGCACTTGTTCCCGTTGCATGTGGCTCCGGCGCGCCGGGCGGAATTGGTCGAGCACTTGAAAGCGCGCGGGGTTGCGACGGGTATTCACTATCCCACGGCGATTCCGGATCAACCGGCGATGGGCAAGGTCGCGTTCGAGATGGCCGATGCGTGTGCGCTGGCTCGGCAAATTTGCGCGTCGGAGATTAGTCTGCCGATTCATCCTTACTTAACGGACGAAGAAGTCGGGCGCGTGATTGATGCGGTGAACGCGTTTGCTCGGGAGACGGTGGCGCGGACGGCGGCTTAGTGGTTCAGGCTATCTCCGGCGCTGGTAACTCTTGAGTTGTTCCAGTTGGCCGCGAGCGACGTTGTTGGCGGGGTCGAGTTCGACAGCTTTCTCGAGCGCGGTGATGGCGCTGGCGTCGTCCACTTTACGGGTGTGGGCGAAGGCGAGGGCCTGGTAGCTGGCCGATGAAGTGGGATAGAACTCGATGTTGAGCTTGGCGAAGGTGATGGCGTCATCGGGACGGACGTTGGCGACGCGCTGGGAGAGGGTGAGCAACGTCTGCTCGCTGAAATCGTAGGCCGCTTTGCCGTAGAAGCGCGTGCGCAGGTCGCGATATTGGGCGACGGCGGCGGGGGCTCCTTGCTTGGTGGCGGTTTCCCACATGATGTCGCCGAGCTGGCGCGGGATGGGCACACCGTGGTGGCAGGTGATGCAGTCGACCTTGGTTGCTGCTCCGGCGGCTTTCGAGGTGGCGTTCTCGACGCGAGCGTTCAGCTCCTTGGTCATCGCGATCATTTGCTTGGCGACGCTGATTTTGCTGGGTCCAGTGGGTGCTTCGGCGGCTCCGCGCGGGGCGTGGCAATACTCGCAGGTGACGCCGAGTCCTTCGGCGAGGGTCTGCATGTTCGGGAGCGGCTCACGTTGCGGAGCCTGTGCGGCGAGGAACGAGGCCCCGGCGGCGCAAATCAGAATGGTGTTGAGAACTAGCTTCACGAATCCCCCCTTGTCCAGAGAAGTATATCGAAATACCGATTGAACTGGTGCAAGGACCTGGGGACGGAAGTCGATTTAGCGGTTCATGCGCTTGCGGAGCTTGAGACCGCTCGCAATTCTGTAGATCCCTATCAATAGTCCCCACCGGCCTCCGTTGCGTGCTTCCCATCCGGCTAGGCGAAAGAGCAAGCTCACCCCTACCACGATTCCGATCAACTCAAGGCCGGATCGGATGAGTGCGGATGATTTGCGGCCGAGGGAGAGGTTGTCCTGGACGGGGTTGAAGATATGGCCGCAGTCGCACCTTGCGGACGAAGGCACGCATACTGTTGCGCAAACTGGACACTCCCGCGGCATTGCCTACTTCATCGCCTGCTCGATGGCGGCATTGGCGACCGGGGCCATCAGCGCGTAGCCTTTTTCGTTGGGATGCAGGCCGTCGATGGAGAAGCCATCTTTGAACATTCCCTTGTCGTCGACGGTGGCGGCGTAGTAATCGGCGAAGAAGGATCCGGATTTGGCGGCGTAGTCCTTGATCCAGGCGTTCAGTTTAAGGATGTCGGCGGGCGGGCGGCTGCGGCTCTGGGCGCGGTTGGGGACGTAGTCGCTGATGGGCGTGACCGAACACAGGATCACTTTGATGCCGTGGAGTTTGGCTAGCTCGGTGATGGCTTGGAAATTCTCCTCGATCATTTCGAGCGTGCTGGGGCCGGTGTTCCGAGCGATGTCGTTGGTCCCGGCGAGCACGATCATGGCGGCGGGCTTCAGGTTGATGACGTCCTGGAACATGCGCGCCAGCATTTGCGGCGTGGTCTGGCCGCTGATGCCGCGGTTGACGTAGGGCTTGCCCGGGAACTGGTCGGAGAGCTTCCAGCCGTCGGTGATGGAGTCGCCCATGAAGACGACTCGGCCTGGGGGGACGGGTTGCGCGCGGAGGGCGAGGTTGTCGGGGTGATAGCGGCTTAAGAAGTTCCAGTCGAGGAGTTGGTTCGCCAGGTTCTGGGCGGCGCTCGCGAGGCAGCAGGCGCCGCGAGGGGGGCTGAAGTCGTCGGCGAGTTGGCCGTAGGCCGCGGTCACGAGCGTGAGAGCAAGGAAGGTTCGCAGTATGCCGTCATTATACTGTGGGGGTGGAGTTTGTTCCGCCCCATGGGATATTGAGGTGCCTATGTTGATGACAAAACGCAAGCCCGTGAGTGTCGGCGAGATATTGGCCGAGGAATTTGTGGTGTCCATAGGACTGACGCAGAGCGCGTTGGCCGAGGCGATGGGTGTCCAGCGCAAGCATGTCAACGAACTTTGCAATGAGCGCAGAGCGGTGACAGCATCAACCGCGCTGATCCTTGCTCGGGTCTTTGGTAATACTCCGGACTATTGGCTGAATGTGCAGCGGCGGAGCGATTTGTGGAAGGTGATGAATGCGCCGAAGGAGCGCAGGCGGATAGAACGGGCCAAGCCGTTGAATCGGGCTGCTTGACGGCGACTCTTCTAAAAGTGGTTTGAGATTTTATCCAGATCGGTCTCTGGAGCGTAGGTCGTGATGACAATTCGTGCATTGAGTTCAGAAACAGCTCTCACGGTTTCAGCTTCAACGACTACGTCGTAAGAGCGAGGATGAGCTCGGGCCTGAATCCCGATGCTAAAGTCCCGCACCTTGGCGGCATTCCACAGTCGGCGTTGTGACGGTGGGAGTTTGATGATCAAGCCACAGAACCCGCGAATAGTAGCGTCAGCTGTCTTGGTCATACGGGCTAACTCAAGGTGGGCGGAGTAAGTTCGGTTGTCTCGACCTTCATACAGCACGAATACTCTCTTCCCAAGAGCGGCGACTAGGGGGGCCAGACTCGAGGCGGAGCGGACGTCGAGGTCGACGTTGAGAAAGTGCGTTCCTTCTAGCGCTTGAGGGGGCTTGCCCATACTTCGTGACCTTAGCACAGCAACGTTTGTGGTCGGGTGTTCTAGCTCCCGTTTGCAGAAACACAACTCTCGATGGCGGTGGCGGAGCCTTGTAGAATTGCGGTGGCGGAGGCGACGTCGGCGGCGATTAGTCCGGTTACCGATTCGGAGGCTGCTGCGCAGAGGATGAGTGCTTGCGCAACGGCGTGGGCAGCGCCTGCGGGAACGTCGTGCAGGGCTTGCTTTTCGCGGGTCTGGATGTAGGCGTGGACGGCGGCGACGTCGGCATCGGCGGCGGCGCGGAGCTCGTCGATCAATTGCAGCGCGGGGTCGAGCAGGTCGGGGCGCTTGCCGGTGATGCGCAGGACCTTGACTAGCAGACTGAGTCCGAGCGCTCCGGTGACACACGCGACCGCGACTCCTGCAGGCGCGGGTTGCGCGGCGGCGACCGAGGATTGGAAGTCGGCTAGGGGGGCCTGCCACAGAGAAGCGTCCATGCCATAGAATGTACCAGAGGCATTCGGATGAATTTGCGAAGTGCGATTGCTCTGGCGATGTTGTCCGCGCCCGTATTTGCGCAGGTGGACCTCACTGGAGTGTGGGCATCGGTGCGGCACGAAGACGCTACCGAGCGTGGAGCGGGGCCGGATTTGGTGGATTTTTCAGGGCTCCCGATCAATGACTTTGCGCGGCAGTGGGCGTTGTCGTGGGATCCGGATCGCTTGGGGCTGCAGGAACATCAATGCCAGGTACACACGGCGGCCTACATCCATAGGGGTCCGCTGCGGCTGCGCATTTGGGAAGAGCGTGATCCGCAGACTCAGAATATCGTAGCGGTGCACATGTATTCGAGCACTTACGAACAGAATCGTGTGATCTGGATGGACGGGAGGTCGCATCCGCCGGAGTATGCAGCGCACACGTGGATGGGTTTTTCGACGGGGCAGTGGGATGGCAACGTTCTGACTATCTACACTACGCATGTGAAGCAAGGGTGGCACCGGCGAAACGGACTGCCTTCCAGTGACTTGATCACGCTGTCGGAGCACTTCATCCGGCACGGGGCAGGCTTTACGCACGTCAGCGTGGTTACCGATCCGGTGTATCTTTCCGAGCCGCTGGTCAAGAGCGAAGACTATACGGTGGACGACAATCCCGCGGGCAATTGGCTGTGGCCGTGCGAATATGTGAATGAGTTGCCTGGACAGGCTCGCGACCGTGTGCAGAGTTTCCTGCCCGGGACGAATCCGTTCTTGAAAGAGTACGCAGACAAACACGGGCTGACGCAGCAGGATGTTCTGGGTGGGCCTGAGACGATGTATCCGGAGTATAAGCGCAAGTGAACTTTACGAAACTAGTTGCAATCGGGATGGCGGGAGCGGTGATGGCGATGGCGCAGGCTCCCGCGGCACCGGCGAAGGCGAAGCCGGTGACCGAAGCTCCGTGGACGAAGAAGACGCTGTGGGGCGATCCGGATTTTAGCGGGGTGTGGCAGCAGCGGTTCACCGATAAGAACGGGCGTCCGGTGGTGGGCTTGGACCTCGCGGATTTCGTGGACATTCCGTATCAGCCGTGGTCGAAGGCGAAGTACGACTTCAATCAGACGGGCAAGGGACAGGCGGGGGATCCCGAGTCGGCGTGTTTGCCGGCGGGGGTGCCGCGTTCGACGGGGTTGCCGTATCCGCTGCGCTTCATGCAGTCGCCAGGGTTGATCGCGATCTTGCTGGAAGGCAACGTCCATTCGTATCGCTTGATCCTGATGGGCAAAGAACATCCCAAGGATGTGAACCCCACGTGGATGGGGCATTCGGTGGGCAAGTGGGAAGGCGACACGCTGGTGATTGACACGGTCGGGATGAACGATAAGACGTGGCTGGATCCGGGTGGGCATGTGCATTCCGATAAGATGCACATCGTGGAGCGGTTCACTCGCTTGACGGAGAATGGACTGCGCTACGAATTCACTATTGATGATCCGGAAGCGTATACGAAGCCTTGGGGCTGGAGTTATACCTTGCTGGGGCATCACGACTGGGAGATCATCGAGTACGTGTGCAATGAAAACAATAAAGACATTGAGCACATGATCGATGGCAACAAGTGAAGGCTACGCCAGCGGCGATCTAGTCTACATTCACGACGATGGCTTTCATAGCTATGCCATGGATGCAGCGCCGGCGCTGCTGACGATCCTGCGCGAACACGGCATTCACAAGGGGCTGGTAGTCGATCTGGGCAGCGGCACGGGACGCTGGGTGCAGGAGCTTACCAAGGCCGGCTACGAATGCCAGGGCATCGATCAATCGCTGGCGATGGTGGAGCATGCGAAGGCGGTGGCTCCGAAAGTGCTCTTTCGCGTAGCGTCGATATTCGATACGCCGTTGCCGTCCTGTAATGCTGTGACGTCGATGGGCGAATGCCTCAACTATCGATTCGGCGGAGCGCGCAGTAGCAAGACGGCGTTGCTTGGTCTGTTCCGGCGGGTGCATGAAGCTTTGCAGCCGGGGGGAGTGTTTGTGTTCGACATCGCTACGCCTGCTCGTGCGCCGAAAGGCAAGCCGGTTGTGCAGCGGCGCGATGGGCATGACTGGGCAATTGTTTCAGTGACCAGCAAGATCCCCGGAGGGCTGCGGCGTAGTATGGTGTTCTTCCGCCGCTACGGCGAGATGTACCACCGAGGTACAGAGACCCACGATCTGAGTCTGTATCCTGTAGCGGACATCCTCACGATGCTGCGGCGGTGCGGATTCAAAGCTCGGAGGCTGCCGGCGAAGGGGTACTTTCAGGAAGTTCCCGGCATGGCGTGGTTTTTGGCGGAAAAACGTTAGCGCCCGCCCGCGATGTCGAGTAGCGTTCCGGTTACGTAGGATGCTTCGTCCGAGAGCAGCCAAACGATGGCCGCCGCGACCTCTTCTGGCGCTCCACCGCGTTGCATAGGGACGGATGACTTCCGGCGATCCACGCGGCCGGGTTCACCACCATCGCCGTGCATGTCGGTGTAGATCAGGCCTGGACGGACCGCGTTGACGCGAATGCCTTCGGTGGCCACTTCTTTCGCCAGGCCCAGGGTCATGGTGTCGATGGCTCCTTTGCTGGCGGCGTAATCGATATATTCGTTCGGTGAGCCGAGCTTTGCGGCGAGAGACGAGACGTTCACGATCGAGCCGCCGGACCCGCCGTGTCTGGTGGACATGCGGCGAACGGCTTCGCGAGCGCAGAGGATCGCTCCGACGGCATTGGTCGCAAAGATGCGCTGAATGCGCGCGGCATCCATTTGGTCCAGGCGGAGCTGGGGTTGCAGAATGGCTGCGTTGTTGACGAAGCCTCGGATGGGTCCCAGGGTTGCGGCGGTGTCGAAGAGACGGACGATGTCGGCTTCGATGGAGATATCGGCCTGGGTGGCGGTGGCTCCGGTGGCCAGCGCCAGGGCATTGGCCTGGTCGGCGCGGTTCCGGTAACTAAATAGGACGTTCCAGCCGCGTTGCGAGGCTAACTTTACAGTGGCGGCACCGATGCCGCGGCTGCCTCCGGTGATGATCAGGACGGGGGTGTTCACAGGTTGACGGACTGACCTCTGGGATATATGATAACGTCGGTGGTTCTTAAAAATACGATGAAAACTAAAGCTTTCTTGTTGATGTCGATGGCGGGCCTTGCGCTGGCGCAGGGTGGGCGTGGCGCGGCTGGTCCTGCCCGCGAAGCTCCGGTAACGGATGTCCCGTTTTCCCGGATTCAGGCGGCGGAACAACAGCCCCAGAACTGGTTGACGTTTGGCGGCAACAATATGGCCCAGCGCCATAGCATGCTGAAGCAGATCAATACCGGCAACGCCAAAGATCTGGAACTGAAGTGGGTGTTCCAGTCGCGCTCACTTGACAAACACGAGGCGACGCCGCTGGTGGTGGATGGCGTGATGTACGCGATCCAGAGCCCGAACGACGTGATCGCGCTGGATGCAGCCACGGGGAAGACGATCTGGACCTATTTGCATAAGCCCGCGCCGGGAACTGTGAATCCGTGCTGCGGCAATTTGACGCGTGGCGTCGCGATTTTGGGCGACAAGTTGTTCCTGGGTTCCTTGGACGCGCGGCTCATCGCGATCAATGCGAAGACCGGCAAGGAAGTTTGGAATACCGAGGTTGCCGACTTCAAGCAACAGTATTCCATCACGCACGCGCCGCTAGTGATCAAGGACAAGGTGATTGTGGGTGTGGCTGGCGGCGAGCATGGCATCCGCGGGTTCATTGCGGCGTACGACGCCAATACCGGCAAGCAGGTGTGGAAGTTTAACACGGTTCCGGGTCCGGGCGAAAAGGGCTTTGAAACCTGGCTGGGCAAAGACGGCAAGCCTAACGATTCTTACCTGCACGGCGGCGCGCCGATCTGGGTGACCGGGTCGTACGATCCGACGACGAACCTGACCTATTGGGGCACGGGCAATCCGGGTCCGGATTGGGATGGCGACGCGCGATTGGGAGACAACCTGTATAGCTGCAGTGTAATCGCGCTGGATGCGGATACGGGCAAGCTTTCCTGGCACTATCAGTTCTCGCCGCACAATGAATTCGATTGGGACGCGACGCAGGTTCCTGTGTTGGCCGATTTTGAATTCCAGGGCAAGCAGCGGAAGACGATGTTGTGGGCGAATCGGAACGGTGTGTTCTACGTTCTGGATCGTACCAACGGCCAGTTCCTCCTGGGCAAGCCATTCACCAAGACGAATTGGTTTACCGGTTTCGATGAGAAGGGGCGTCCAATGGCTGCTCCGGGCATCGTGCCGACCAAGGCAGGAACGCTGGTATATCCCGGCAACCAGGGTGGCACCAACTGGTACAACCCCTCTTACAGCCCGGGCACCGGACTGTTCTACATTCCGGCATGGGAGAACACCTCCAGCACTTATGTGAAGGGTGAAGAGCCCCCTGAGTTCCACGATGGCCAGAGCTTTACCGGCACGTTCCCGCGCGGTGGGGCGACCACGGATGACGTGTTCAGCTCGATTGCGGCGATTGATCCGAAGACGGGCGAGCGCAAGTGGACGTTCCGTATGTCGGCTCCGTCGACCGAAGGCGGTGTTCTGACCACAGCCGGCAACGTGTTGTTCAGCGGCGGCCGCGACGGACAGTTCTTCGCTTTGGACGCGCGGGACGGCAAGAAGCTGTGGGAGACGAATCTGGGTCCTTCGGTTTCGGCGGGTCCGATGACGTTTGAAGTGAAGGGCAAGCAGTACCTGAGCATTCAGGCGGGTGCGGCTCTGTTCACATTCGCAGTGAAGCAATAAACGGATTGCGTTCAAGACGCGCGGGTCCGGGCCGATACGGCATTTAGCAACCTAGGGTTGTTGAATGCGTTGATGCGGGACCTCCAAATACTTAATGACAACATCGCGGGCGGGCCTCCGGTAGGAGGTTCCGCCCGCGATTTGCTTAGTGAACGCGCGCAGCAGTATTCCTGGATGGAGGCTAAATCCCGGGCGCTCTTGGAGGCGTCTCTAGACGCCATCGCGATCGTGGATGGCCAGGGCCGAATCCTTGAATGGAATCCAGCCGCGGAGGTGCTTTTTGGATGCACTTCGCAAGCGGCAGTAGGAAGATCGATGCAGGGGTTGCTGGTCGCTCCTAGTCTCCCGTATGGATCCAGTCCTTTTTTCAAAGGGGAAATCGTAGCTCGGCGAGCGGATGGGTGCGAGTTTCCTGCGGAAGTAGTGGTCCGGACAATCGGGCATGTGCGAAAACCAACGTTTGTCTGGGTGTTCCGGGATCTCACGCAGGATAAGTGCGCCGAGTCGCTCAGGATCATGCAGCACCGCATTAGTCGGATTCTAGCGGAGTCGGCATATTTGGAGGAAGGCATCTCGGGTATCCTCGAAACGGTGTGCGCGGCGTTCCAGGGGGCTGCGGGAAACCTCTGGTTGGTCGATGCCGAGACGAATCAACTGCGTTGTTCCAATTCCTGGCGTCGGGCGGATCTTGCCGTAGCAGCCATGGATTTGCGATTGAGTATTGCCAGAGGGATCGATATTCCCGGCGAGGCATGGGGATCTGGCGAGACGGTTTGGTGCCGTGATTTGGAGGCGAGTCCGGCTTCTCCACGTCGGGCCGCTGGGCTGCTAGCCGGGTTTCGTGGAGCGGCGGCGTTTCCGATTTTCTATCAGGGTATCGTGACTGGGGTAGTGGAATTTCTCAGCATCGATTGCCTGCCCAAGCAAGAATCCAAAGTTGCCGCCAAGCTGAAGTCGCTGGGCTGGGAGATCGGGCAGTTCATCGCGCGGGAGCGTGCCGAGGCTGCCTTGGTCCACGCCAAGGAAGCAGCGGAGGCGGCGAGTCTTGCCAAGAGTACTTTTCTGGCGGCAATGAGTCATGAGATCCGAACACCGATGAACGGCATCCTGGGGATGACCGATCTGGTTCTGGATACGGAACTGAATCCGGAACAGCGGGACTACTTGGGGTTAGTGAAGTCTTCGGCAGATTGTCTACTGACTGTCATCAATGACATTTTGGATTTTTCGAAGATCGAAGCCGGCAAACTGGAGATAGAGACGATTCCCTTCGATTTGGCGGAAAGTCTGGGCGAAACGATGAAGGCGTTGGCGTTTCGCGGGCAGCAGAAGGGGCTGGATCTCATTTGCGATATCTCGCCTGAAATTCCGCAATTGATTGAGGGTGATCCGGGGCGGATCCGGCAGATCTGCGTGAACCTGGTGGGCAACGCGATCAAGTTTACGGAGCGAGGTGAAATCGTGGTGACGGTAGCGCCGCTGCAGACTCGTAGTGGTGAATCGATGCTGCAGTGGAGCGTTCGCGATACAGGAATCGGGATCCCTCTGGAGAAGCAGCGATTAATCTTCGACCCATTTTCGCAGGCGGATGGGTCGACGACGCGGAAATACGGCGGAACGGGATTGGGTCTGACCATCTGCAAGAAGCTGGCCACGATGATGGGCGGCGATATGTGGGTGGAGAGTGCGCCCGGGAGGGGAAGCACATTCTCTTTTTCACTGCCTCTAATCATTCCCGCGCAGGTGGGACCGCGCATACTGCCGATCCACGTCGATCATCTGCGCGGATCGCTGGTGTTGGTGGTGGATGGGAATTCTACCAGTCGGCGACTGCTGGAGCGATCGATGGCGCGGTGGGGGATGAATCCAGTCGTGACCGATAGCGGCCAAGAGGCTTTGGCTGCCCTCGCCGCGGCACGCGATGCAGCGACCCCATTCCGGCTGATCGTGTTGGATTGCCGACTGAGGGATATGGACGGTTTTAAGTTGGCCGAACAAATCCGCAAGGAAGATCGCAACCATACGACCGCCCTGATGATGCTCACCTCGAGTGGACAACTGGGCGACGCGGCGCGCTGCCGGGAGGCTGGAATCGCGGCTTATCTGACAAAGCCCGTGCCGCAGGCAGAACTCTTGCACGCGATCTGTCAGACGCTGGGAACGGCCGAGCAAGTAGTGCCAACTGTGGCGCCGGTGATCACGCGGCACTCTCTGCGGGAAGGTTCGCCGCACTGGCGTATCTTGCTGGCGGAAGACAGCGGTGTGAATCGCATGCTAGCGGTTCGACTGCTCGAGAAACGCGGACACAAGGTCAGCACCGCGGTGAACGGTCGCGAGGCGGTGGAGTTGTTCGCACGGCAGGAATTCGATTTGATCCTGATGGACATTCAGATGCCGGAGATGGATGGCTTCGAGGCTACGGCCGCCATCCGAGAGATACAAGCTGCTGCGGGAACTCGCACGCCGATTATTGCTTTGACGGCACACGCGTTGACCGGCGATCGAGAGAAATGCCTGGCCGCAGAAATGGACGGTTACGTAACCAAACCCATTCGGGCGGAAAGTTTGTACCAGGAAATGGACGACGTGATGCGGATCGGCGGGCTCGTCCTTCAATAACTACAGGCCTGCGCAATTTCCGCAGCCACGCGTTGTGCTGTGATCGGGGTCAGCAGAATTCCGTTACGGTAGTGACCGTACGCCAGCCACACATTTGTGTCCGCTACGCGGCGTAGGACGGGACCATCTTCGAGTTCAGGCCCGGGGCGAAAGCCAATCCAGCGGCGTACGGGTTCCGCTGCGGCTAGTTCCGGCACTACATCGGCTGCGCGGCGGTGAATCGCGTCACAGGCAGAAAATTGGACGCTGGTATCGAAGCCCACATGCTCCTCGGTGGTGCCCGCGATCACTAGACCGTCGGCGCGTTGTAGCACGTAGGTGTGATTTTTGCGCAGGAACGGTCCTAGCAATCCTTGGCGCATCTGAAATCCGATGAGGTGTCCCTTTACCGGTGTCGACTTCGGAAGCTTCAGCGGTTCACCGTTATGGGTGATCTGTAGGTCGCCGGACCATGCGCCGGCGGAGACTACTACCGCGGTGTGATCGGTTGCCTCGAGCTCGGTGAGACTCCCATGTTCCATGGCGACGCCACGTTTCTTCGCGGCTTGGCGTATGGTGCGTAACAGCGCCGAAGGATCGGTCAAGGCGTCGTTGGGATAGAACAGGCCATCGGGCCGCTGCTCCACGCGGATGCCGGCGGAGCGGTGCAATGCTTCCAATCGATCCGCGCTATCGCCGGGGTCCATTACCAGACAACCACAGCTACGGAATTCAACGTCTAGACCCGTCTCCGACCGCAGTTCTTCGATGAAGGAAGGATAGAGCCGAAGGCTTTCGACTCCCATGTCGAGCCATGGGGACGGCTTCGAGGCCTCCGAGCCAGGGGCCAACATTCCCGCGCCCGCAGTGCTGGCTTCGCCGCCCAGGTTCCCAGCATCAACGATGGTCACAGGCGCGCCTTTCTGCGCCAGCCGCCACGCGATAGAACTTCCGATCAAACCCCCGCCGATGATGAGGACACCGGCATCTCGAGACGACATCACTCTATGGTAGCTGGTGCGTCAAACGGGAGGCCTGTGTAGTTCTCAGCTAAGGCCGTCGCGGCCGCGCGCGAGCCGGTCACGTAGTCCAGTTCCGCCCATTGCCGCCGGACGTCGTAGCCACTTTCGCCGGTGAAACGGTGCAGCATCGACGTCATCCACCAGGAGAAATGCTGGACCTTCCATCCTCGGCGGAGGCAGGTTTCGGAGTAGCGCGCGAGCCGGTCGTCTTTTCTGGACTTGTAGAAGCGCGTGATGGCTCGGGTCATCACTTGCACGTCGGCGGCGGCCAGATTTAGTCCTTTGGCTCCGGTGGCGGGAACGATGTGCGCGGCGTCGCCGGCGAGGAACAGGCGGCCGTATTGCATCGGCTCGGCCACGAAGCTGCGCATGGCTGCGATGTTCTTTTGGAACACAGGGCCTTCGGTGAGCTTCCATCCGTGGGGCGTTCCCAGGCGGCGATGGAGATGTTCCCAGATGCGCGCATCGGACCAATCGTCGATGACTTCGCTGGGGTCCACTTGAATGTAGAGGCGCGAGACCTCAGGGGATCGCATGCTCAGCAGAGCGAAGCCATCGGCGTGGTTGGCGTAGATCAATTCTTCGGAGGACGGAGGCGCTTGCGCGAGGATGCCGAGCCAGCCGAAGGGGTAGACCTTCTCGTATTCGACCAGCACGGATTCCGGGATGGTGTGGCGCGACGGGCCGTGGAAGCCATCGCAGCCGGCGACAAAATCGCACACGAGTTCGCACTCTTCGCCGTTGCGGAGGTAACGAATACTCGGCTTGTCAGTGTCCACATTGTGGATGCTGACGTCCGAGGCTTCGAATACGATCTGTCCCTGCGCGGCCAAACGCGCGGCGACCAGATCCTTGACCACTTCGTGCTGCGCGTAGACCGTGATCGTCTTGCCGCAGAGGTCCTCGAAGTCGAAGCGATGTTCGCGGTCGCCCCAACGGAAGTAGATGCCTTTGTGGATGAGGCCCTCGCGTTTCAGGCGATCGCCGACGCCGGCGTTGGTCAATAGGTCGACAGTGCCTTGTTCGAGCACGCCTGCGCGGACGCGGTCTTCGATGTAGGCGCGCGTGTGCATTTCCAGCACGACGTTGTCGATGCCTTCGAGGTGCAGCAGATGAGAGAGGATGAGTCCCGCGGGACCGGCTCCGATGATGCCGACTTGGGTTCGTTGTGTCTGGGCCACTAGGCTGTTACACCGCTTGCTGCTCGAAGCGCCTGTCTTACGGTCGCTTTGGTGAGCGGGATCTTGTAGGCGTTCTTCGTCAATGGGCGCGCACCTTCCAGAGCCTTTTCGGATACTTGGGTGAGCAACGTTTCGTTGATGCGCTGGCCGTTGAGCATCGCTTCCGCGGCGGGGACGCGCCACGGGATGGGCGCGACGCCTCCGAGTACGATGCGGGCGGAGCGGCAGACGGCTCCATTCATTTCGAGGACTGCGGCGACGCTGACGACTGCGTGGGTCCAGGCGTCGCGGTCGAGGACCTTGCTGTAGGTGCTGCGCGTTCCCGCGGCTGGGGCAGGCAGAATGATTTCGGCCAGTATCTCGCCGGGAGCTAGTGCGTTTTCACGGGACGGGTTCACGGTGGGTAACTGGAAGAAGTCCGCTGCGGCGACCTCGCGTTCCCGCTGCGGGCCGACGATGCGGAAGCGCGCGTTTAACGCGACCAACGCGGGCGCGGTGTCGGAAGGATGGACGATAAAGCTCGGTCCACCGCCGAAGATCGCATGGAATTCGTTCTCGCCGGTGATGCTGAAGCAGGTGTTGCCACCGTTCTTGTAGCACGGGAAGTTGTTGCGGAAATACCAGCACCACGGGCGCTGCGTAACGTTGCCCGCGATGGTCCCGGCGTTGCGAATTTGCGGAGTTGCCACTTGTCCCGTCGCTTCGGCGAGCACGGTGTAGCGCTGACGAATATCGGCGTTGCGGCTGATCGAATCGAGCGTGGCCAGCCCGCCGATGTGCAGCGTGTCGCCTCGGCGGGTGATGGTGTCTTGTCCCGCGATGGCTTTCAAGTTGACCAGCGTGTCAGGTGTGACGATGCGCTCCTTGATCATGCCGAGCAGGTCACTGCCGCCGCCGATCGCCATGGCTTTTGGGTCCTGCAAGGCGCGCGCGGCCTCGGTCAGGCTTTTAGGGTTGAGGTTGCGGAAGCTCTTCATGCCAGCACCTCCAACACCCGCTCACGCGTCATAGGCAAGGCTTTCATGCGTTTTCCGATCGCGTTGTAGATTGCGTTTCCGATGGCGCCGACTGTCGGGATGATGGTCGGTTCGCCTAGTGTTTTCGCACCGAACGGACCGTAGGGGTCCTCGGTCTCGATCCAGAGAACGTCCACCGGTGGAGCGTCCATATGTGTCATGATGCGCGCGCCGTAGTAACCGGCATTCAGCGGCTGGCCTGAGCGCGGGTCATAGCGGAGCTCTTCATGCAGCGCCATGCCGATACCTTGGATCGCGCCGCCTTGCACTTGGCTCTCTGCCGTGAGCGGGTTGACGATGCGTCCGCTGTCATGGGCTGCGGTGAACTTCACTACGCGCACATGTCCGGTCTCGACGTTCACTTCGACTTCCGCGAAGTGGGCCACGAAGGATTGCCGCGAGGCGCCCTGAATCTGCGCTGGGTTGGTGGTGATCATCGCCATAAGGTCGTTGTTGCCAGAGGGCATGCCTTTTTCGACGATGAGTTTCTTCAAATCTTTGATCGCCGCGATGACGGCGTCGCCGGTTTGCACCGTCGTGCGGCTGCCGGATTCGCCCACAGAGTACGGGCACGTATCCGTATCGCCCCACACTACGTTGACCTTGCTGAGCGGCACACCCAGTTCCTCCGCAGCGATTAGGCCCATCGTGGTTTTCGCCGCAGTCCCGCAATCGGTCACGCCGACGTGGATCGAGTAGTTACCCTTCGAGTCTACTTTCGCGACCGCGCTGCTGCGGCCTAGCGCCGATCCGAACATTCCCATCGCCAGACCCGCGCCGCGTTTCACTGGACCGGTGCCGGAACCGGCCACGGGCTTCCAGCGTTGCTTCCATCCGAACGCGTCGGCGCCTTTGCGCAAGCAGTCTTCCAGGCCGAAGCTGGTGTACGGTGTCTGATCGCGGAACTTGCGCGTCATATTCTTAAGCCGGAACTCCAGTGGGTCCATTTTCAGCGCGTAGGCGACTTCGTCGATTGCAGACTCGATGCCGAACACACCCTGCGGATACGCGGGAGCTCGATAATTCGCGGCCACCGCGGTATTTGTGTAGATCGGTGTCGTAGATGTTTCCAGATTGGGGACTTGGTAGACTTCGGTGCCCGACAAATCGCAAGAACTCTTGCGGTATGCGCCGGAGCCCGTCTTCGCCGTCATTTGGATCGCGGTCAGCGTGCCGTCATTCTTCACGCCGATTTTGTAGCTCTGCTTGCTGGACCAACGGCCGTGCACGGCGACGAAATCTTCCTTGCGGGTGAACTCCACTTTCACCGGAGCCTTGGCTTCCTTGGCCAACAATGCCGCGAACAGGTCGAAATCGTGCGATTGGTTCTTGTTGCCGAAGCCCCCGCCCATGTAATGGCAGATGACGCGCACGTTGGGCTCGGCGATGTTGAGGTCTTTCGCGATGTCGCGCTGGCAATTCGCGATGCCCTGGGTTGACGCGTACACGGTCAGCTTGTCGCCTTCCCAATACGCGAGCGAGGTGCGGAGTTCCAACTGTGCGTTGTTGTGGTGGGACGATGTGAAGTTCGATTCGAACACGCGATCGGCTTCCGCGAGACCCTTCGCGGCATCTCCGCGCTTGTAGGTCTGAGGTTCGCGGCGGCGTTGATTGTTGGGCGAAATGTTCCCGCCCGGGTGAATCTCCGGAGCGCCTTCTTCCAGCGCTTTGTCCACGTCGAGGACAAACGGCAGCACTTCATAATCCACTTGGATCAGGGCCATGGCTTCTTCGGCCACGTGGCGATCGCTCGCCGCGATGGCTGCAACCGCTTCGCCGGTGAAGCGCAGAGGATTGTTGAACAGCTTGCGTTGACCCAGCGTATCGCCGCTTGACCAGACGGTGTCGCAGTTGTCCTTGGTCAGAATCGCGCGGACGCCCGGTAGCGCCGCAGCTTTGGATATGTCGATGGAGCGAATCCGCGCGTGTGGATGTGGGCTGCGCAGCAGGCGAGCATAGAGCATGCCCGGAAGCTTCACGTCGCCGGTATATTCGGCGCGACCGGTGACGCGTAGTAATGCGTCGATGCGAGGTTGACGATGTCCAACGGAATTGAGTGGCGTCATGCGGCACCTCCGTTACTCAGTGTGCCGGCGGCGGCCATCACGGCTTCCACATAGTGGTTGTAATTCGAGCAGCGGCACAGATTGCCGGTCAGCCCGGCGCGCACTTGATCGCGCGTCGGTTTGGGATTCTCGTTCAGCAGAGCCTTGGCCGCCATCAATTGGCCCGAGGTGCAGTAGCCGCACTGCGGCGCGTCGTGTTCGATGAAGGCTTCCTGCAGTGGATCGAGCTTGGTGCCTTGCGCGAGTCCTTCGATGGTCTGCACCGTGCGGCCGTCCATCCAGACGGCGAGTTGGCTGCACGCATAGACGGGCTTGCCGTTCACCAGCACCGTGCATGCGCCGCATTCACCGCGATCGCAACCGATCTTGGTGCCGGTCAACTGCAGGTGGTCGCGCAAAACTTCGACCAAGGTCCAGCGGTCTTCTACGTCGAGGCTGCGTGCCTCTCCGTTGACGGTCAGCCGGATCGCAGTCCTCGGTGCCGCTGCTGGAGCCGCCGGTGCTGTCGCAGTTTGCTGCGCGCTTAAGGGCACCGTGGCCGCAACGAGACCGGCGCCGGTCCCCTCTACAAATAACCGCCGTGAGATTTTCATGACGCGCCTCCCCAGCTATTATCCTTCGTTCGGGGCGTCGGTCAAACGGGGCGGAACAAGTAGTGCGAGACGATCCATTCGCGGCCTCCGCGATAGCCCCACAGTTCTTCTACGGCGAGGAAAAAAACGCGCCAGCGAACCAGCCAGCGCAGCGCTTCAGCGGAGCCGTAAGTCTGCTCAAATACGGCCAGAACTTGGGCACGATTCCGATCCAGATTCTGCAGCCAAGCCCGCGCGGTCTTCTGATAGTGGGTCCCGTCGAAGCGCCAGTGTCCTGCCACGTGCAGGTCATCGTGGAACCGAGGAAGTAGATCGTCGCTGGGCATGATGCCGCCGGTGAAGAAGTGCTCTGCCATCCAATCTCCCGGGCCGCGCGTCTCAAATGGATAGGCGAAACGGGTGTGGGCGAATACGTGGACGAAGAGTGCTCCGTCGGGTTTGAGCCACGTACGGATGCGTCGCAACAGTTCCTGATAATTGCGCATGTGTTCGAACATTTCCACTGAGACAACGCGATCGAACTTCGCCTCTGTGGAGAACACATTCATGTCCGCGGTGATTACGTGGATGTTTTCGAGTCCCAGAGAGCGGGCCTTCGCTTCAATATGTTCCCGTTGCGGCCGGGAGTTGGAAACGGCGGTGATCCGGCAGCGCGGGAATCGCTGAGCTAAGTAGAGAGACATCGATCCCCAGCCGCAGCCGAGATCAAGCACGGTGTGTCCGTCGTCGATGCGAGCGCGCTCGGTGGCCAGAGCCAACATGCTTTGTTCCGCAGCCGCGAGCCTTTCGACTCCGGAGGGCCAGTGGCAGCAACTGTATTTGAGGGCTGGCCCTAAGACCAACTCGAAGAACGCGGGCGGAACTTCGTAATGTTGCCGGTTTGCGTCCAGCGCATGAATCGCGATGGGGCTGGTCTTCAGGTCCTCGACGAAACGGTCGAGGTCTGCGCCCTTGGCGGCCTCCTCGCGCAGACGTTCCCGGATCAGCGCGCGGATCGCGATCCGGAGCAGGCTATCGGGCACCCAGTCGCGTTCGAGGATCGAGTCATACCAGGCGCTCATGGGTTCGTCCTAGGGAACCAAGGAACAAAGGCACTCGTGGTGCGCTGATATTCGCGGTACTCATCGCCTCGGCTGCGGATCGCCTGCTCTTCAGTCGCCGGGATTCCGGTGACGCGCAGCAGGAAGTAGAGTATCAGGGCGGGCGAGATCCAACCAAGCCATCCAAAGGGAGAAGATGTTGCGAAGATGGCGAAAGAAACCCAGATCAGCCACTCGAAGAAATAGTTTGGATGGCGCGAGTAGCGCCACAAGCCTCGCCTGCAGGTTCGGCCGCGCGAGGTTGGATCCGATTTGAACGCGGCAAGCTGCGCGTCCGCCGTGGCTTCGCCCGCCACCGCGACGATCCATAGCCCCACGGCAAGCCATTCCAGAGGGGCAATGCCCGCCGACCCGTTGACCGCAGCCGCGAGGAAGGGGATCGATAGCAGGATGCACGTGAAAGCTTGCAGCTCAAAGAAAGCTAAGAATTTGGCGCCGACATTGGTTTT
Organism: Bordetella parapertussis; assembly: GCA_943328975.2. Lineage (GTDB taxonomy): Bacteria > Acidobacteriota > Terriglobia > Bryobacterales > Bryobacteraceae > Palsa-187. The sequence goes on from CALQCC020000002.1 coordinate 199,949, forward strand.
CCACTGGCGGCGCAGCTCTTGATAGCGGCCTTCTTCCTCATGTCCGGCCACCCGCACCACCAGGTGAAGTGCGAGGCGCAGGCCCCAAACGCCGCTCATTATGCCGATCAAGGTCGACCTGGGTCCGTAGCCATTGCCGAACCACGCATAGCCGACTCCCAGCGAAGCCAGCACAAAGGCCCAAGCGGGATCCACGATGGACGCGTTACGCAACGGGAAATGGAGCAGCCACAGGACAAACATGCACAGGGCCGCGAGCGTGGCTCCCCATAGCAGTAGGTCGCTCCAGCTCAAGCCGTCCTCTTGCCTAAGATGGCCGACGCAGGCTGATCGGGATGCAGGCGCAGCAGTTGCACCAACAGATAGAAAGACGTCGCGATGTTTCCCAGGCCCATAATCAGCAAAAACCACAGTAGCCGCGCGCCCCAAGTGCGTTCACGCCACACTACCCATACCCAGAAGATGCTGAAACCGGAGTACGCGTCGTATAAAGTTGCGACGGCCCATGGATTGGCGGCGTAGGAATCCCACACGTCCCAGATGCTGATCGCGAGGCTCGCTTGGACCGTCACATAGATCATCATCAGGAAAATTCCCGAAAACACAATTACAAGCGGTAATCGCAAGTCGCACCTCTTTCGTTCGGCATCTCTTATTCTAGGTAGATTCATGCAAGAGGACAGTCGGCGCATTGCTATTGTCGGGGCGGGCATTTCGGGGCTCGCGGCCGCGTACTATTTGAGCCGCAAGTACGAAGTGACGGTCTTCGAGCGGGATCAACGGTTGGGCGGTCATACGCACACGGTGATCGTGCCCTCGAGCAGGGGGCCGTTGCCGGTCGACACGGGGTTTATCGTCCACAACGAGAAGACGTATCCGCACTTTTGCCAGTTGATGGCGGAGCTCGGGGTTGCCACTCAGGCCAGTGACATGTCGTTTGCCGTGACTTCGGCGGATGGGGCCTACGAATATTCTAGTCACGGGTTGGCTGGCTTTTTTGCGCAACGCTCGAACCTGCTAAATCCAAAGCACTACCGGCTGCTCGCGGACATTCTTCGCTTTAACCGGGAGGCGGTGAAGCTGCTAGATCAGGCGAACGCTGAGGCGCTTACGATCGCAGAGTTCCTCGCGCAAGGCGGCTACAGCGATGTTTTTAGGGATCGGTACCTCTATCCCATGGCGTCCGCTGTGTGGTCCATGCCGATGGCGGAAATGGACGTTTTCCCGGCACTGACGCTGGTGCGGTTCTTCGACAATCACGGCATGCTCGGGATCAATACGCACCCGCAGTGGCGAACGATTCGCGGGGGCAGCCACTCGTATATTGCCCCGCTGATCAAGCCTTTTGCGCAGCGGATCCATACGGGCGTGAATATCCGGGCGGTGCGGCGGAGGGCGAGCGGCGTCGAAATCCAACTGGAGGGCCGCCCGGCGGTTTCGTTCGACGAAGTTGTCTTCGCCTGCCACGGCGATCAAGTGCTGCCGATGCTCGGCGACCCAACGGACGGAGAACGGGACGTGCTGCAGCATTTTCGCTTTACCCCTAACGACGCGATCCTGCATACCGACGACCGCTGGTTGCCGCGCCGACCGGCTGCTCGGGCGTCGTGGAACTATATCTTGGCCCAAGACGGCAGGGTGAGCCTCACCTACGACATGAATCGGCTGCAGTCACTCGGGGTGGCAGAAAATTATTGCGTCTCTTTGAATGTTGACGGCATCATTGCTAAGAACAAGCTCGTGAAGCGCATCCAATACCATCACCCTCGTTTCGATAAGGCAGCCGTCACCGCCCAATCCCGGTGGGCGGAGATCAGTGGGCAGAATCGGACGCACTATTGCGGTGCGTACTGGTTCTATGGGTTCCACGAGGATGGCGTCCGCTCCGCGCTGCGCGTTGCAGAGACATTAGGAGTAGAGGGGTGACGCTGGAGCCAGCCATCTATCGAGGCGTACTGCGGCATCGCCGTTTTCAGCCCACCCAGCACGAGTTCACCTATCCGGTGTTCATGGTGTTGCTGAACGTCGATACGATTCCGGAGGCGATGGGGCGGGTCCGGTTCGGCGGCTACAACCGGTTCAACTGGGCCAGTTTCCATGAGCGAGACCACTTTGGGGATCCGACGCAAGCTTTGCGGGCGCGGCTAGAGAAGGATGCCGCGGAGCAGGGGACCGCGCTGCCGGACGGCCCCATCTACCTGCTTACGAATCTGCGCTACTTGGGCTACTGCTTCAATCCGATTTCGATCTTCTTCTGCTATCCGCGCGCTGGTGGCGTACCGGTGGTTGTGGCCGAGGTCCATAATACGTTTGGCGAAACGAAACTATACTGGCTGGGTCCACACAACGCGGTTCCGGCGCAGAACTCGCTTCATTTTCGCTGCGCGAAGGATCTTCATGTTTCACCGTTTATGGACATGGCGCTCGATTACGATTTCGTGCTGACGGAGCCGGCCGAGCGATTGGTCGTCCAGATCAATACGCTCGATGGAGGCAAATCTTTCTTCGATGCGACGCTTACGATGCAGCGCGAGGCGTTCACCTCGGCGAATCTCACAGCGTCGCTGGTGCGCCAGCCGTGGCTGACGGCCAAGATCATCGCCGCGATTCATTGGGAGGCCGTTCGCTTGTGGTGGAAAGGCACTCCGTTTTTTCCGCATCCAGCGAGCAAGCCGATTCCGGGGGAGGCTCGGCGATGACAGCTCAGTGGGCAGAGCGGGTGTTGTTCAGTACCCTCGAAGGGCTGAAGGATGCGCATCTCACGATCGTCATGCCCGGTGGAGAACGGCGGGAGTTCGGCGATGCACGCTCTGATTTGCGCGCGACGATTCAGGTCCATCAGGAACGGTTCTTTTCACGAGCCGTGTTCGGCGGAGACGATGGTGCCGGCGACGCGTTCGTCGATGGAGACTGGAGCTCGCCGGATTTGGTGTCGGTGATTCGCCTAGGGGTGCGCAACATCCGTCACCTGGAGCAGGGCAGCAAGCTACAGTCCTGGTTCAGCCGGATGCTGAATCGCTTGAGCCACCTTCGGCGCGCGAACACTCTGCAGGGCAGTCGCCGGAACATCGCGGAGCATTACGATTTGAGTAACGATTTCTTTACTCTGTTTCTCGACGAAAACTTGCTCTACTCTTCCGCCGTGTTCCCATCGCACGATGCGTCACTGGAACAGGCCCAAATCGAAAAAGTGGACCGCCTATGCCGTAAGTTGCACCTGGCGCCCGGGGATCGAGTGCTCGAGATTGGCACCGGCTGGGGCGCTTTCGCGTTGCATGCGGTTCAGCACTACGGCTGCGAAGTTACGACGACCACGATCAGCCGTCAACAGCACGACTATGCGGCGGAGCGGTTCCAGCGAGCGGGTAGCGACGGTCGGCGCATTACGCTGCTGTTTCAGGACTACCGGGAACTGCAGGGTCAATACGACAAGATTGCCAGCATCGAAATGTTTGAAGCGGTCGGTTTTGAGAACTACGATACTTTCTTCTCGGCGTGCGACCGATTGCTTGCGGCGGACGGCATGATGGCGATGCAGACCATCACGATGAACGAACATCACTTCGCGAAGTACCGGCAGCAGGGCGACTGGATTCAGAGGCGCATCTTCCCTGGTGGAGAACTCGCCTCCCTCCGCGAGGTGCAGAATTCTCTCGTCCGTTGCACCGCACTGAGCGCCGCGCATATCGAAGACATCGGCATGCACTACGCGCACACGTTGGCGGAATGGCGGTCGAGGTTTCAGGCATCGCTCACAAATGTTCGAGGGCTTGGGTTCGATGAGAATTTCATTCGCATGTGGGACTACTATCTTGCTTACTGCGAAGGAGCTTTCCGCGAGCGCTATATCAGTGCAGCTCAACTGGTGTTTGCAAAACTCGGCACGCCTCGCGCCATTTACGGCGAGCCTTGGAATACCAGGGTCCTGGCAGGAAGAGCCAGTTCGTGAGCGAACACACGATTCGCCGCGAGATTTGGTTGCCCCGTCCGCGGGCGGAAGTGTTTGAATTCTTCTCCGAAGCTCGGAATCTGGAGCAGATCACTCCTCCGATGCTGCGCTTCCATGTGGTGACGCCGGAGCCTATTCGGATGGGCGAGGGTACGCTTATCCAATACAAGCTCCTCATCCGTGGCGTGCCGTGGGGGTGGCTCACGAAGATCACCCGTTGGAATCCCCCGTTCGTGTTTGCCGATATCCAACTCAAAGGTCCCTACAAGAAGTGGGATCACACGCATCGGTTCATCGAAGAGAACGGTGGCACGCGCATGATCGACGAAGTTGTTTACGAGTTGCCGTTCGGGCCGTTAGGCGATTTGGTCCACGCGTTGCTGGTGCGTCGCGATGTCGAACAGATCTTTGAATATCGCAACAGCGTCATCGGCGCGCTGTTCACCGCGGCTTAAGGTAGCTCAAACACCCAGACCGATCCGCCGCGTCCGGGAGGATTTTGAATTTCCGGAGTCAGAGTTGGCCACGTCGCTGCATGCGCGCTTCCATTGCCCACCGTGAGTGCGATGTACTGCTTGCCGTTCACTGAAAAACTGATGGGAGCCGAGCCTGGCACGTCGTTCAAGCGGATGCGCCACAGTTCCTGTCCGGTTTGATCGTTGTGCGCGCTGAAGAAGCGATCGATGGAGCCGCTGAAAATCAAACCGCCCGCTGTTGCCAGGATGCCCGAGGTTTCTGGCGCTCGCTCGCGCTGCATCCACACGGTCTTCTGGGTTTCGAGGCTGGTCGCCTGAATGCGCCCGTAGTTGCCGTCGCTATCTAAGCGAGGCCGCAAGCTGGGCCGAACTCCAGTTGTCAGAAATCCGCGCTCATTCGGACCGACCGGCGTCAGATCCATGCAGGATTCCACCAGTGGCGAATAGAGGATCTTGGTTTCAGGATTATAGGCCGACGGAATCCAGCTGCGCGCGCCACCGGCGTGCGGGCACACGATCTTAGGTTCGCCGTCTCCCGGAATCATCGCGGGGTTGATCGTTTTCGCGCCGGTTTTCGGATCGACTGCGGTGATGATGTTCTGCAATCCCATGTCCAAGGAGAAGGCGTACTTGCCGGTGTCCGCCTCGACCGCGTCATAGAGCGCTATCTTTCCCGCTGTCACCGAAAGCGTCTTCGTCTGTCCGTTCACGGGAAGCTTGACCAACGTGCGCTCGAAGATCCAGTCGTAATCCCACTGGTCGTTGGGGACGTGTTGGAAATACCACACCAGTTTGCCCGTGTCGGGATTCAATGCCATGGTGGAGTCGGTGTAGAGCGCGTCATTCGTGATGCCGGGTTGCGTGGAGCGAATCCGCAGCGGGCCAGTATCGTACGTGGGAGCCGCGCCAAAGTAGACCAGATTCAAGTCCGGATCGTAGCTGCCGGTCACCCATACAGAGCCGCCGGTGCGCTTGTCGGCGGGCACTCCGTTCCAAGTGTTGCCGCCTGGTTCATTGGGCAGTGGGACGGTACGGAAGCGCCACGCCTCGTTGCCGGTTTCCGCATCCAGCGCGACGATAAAATTTCCGCCCGGCTGCTGGCCGCCGGTGCCGAACATCACCTTGCCCTTGGCGACGAGAGGTCCGCCGGTGATCTGCATGCCACTCGCGCGAGTGCCGATCGCCTTGTCCCAAATCACGCGACCGCTCTTCACGTCTAGCGCGATCATATGCGTGTCTGAGGTGGCCGCGAAGACCTTGTTGCCGAAGATCGCGATGTTCTTTTTCACGGCTGGCCGTGAATCTTCCGGGAGCAAGCGCTGGTAGTGCCACAGTAGATCTCCGGTCGCCGCATCGATTGCCTGTACCTGATCGCCGTAGCCTTGCACGAACATCACGCCGTCATGCACCAGCGGTGCCGCGGTGTTGGGACCTGGAGGCAGGGACCAGCTCCACGCCACGCGCAGGTTCTTCACGTTGTCGCGAGTAATTTGATTGAGCGGGCTGTAGCCCTGGCTGTCGTAAGTGCGGCGCCACGTTAGCCACTCACCGGGAGCAGGCTTCGCGAGCATCGCTTCGGTCACCGGCGAAAGCTTGTCGAGCAGCGTGTTGACCGGCGGAGAATTCGGCAACGGAATGCCCGGCGTTAGTCCTCCACCCGCGCTACCGCGCCGTTCCGCGTTCCCAGGGATGCGGACCAACGCAAGCAGGTCCGGAGTGGTCGCCATCTCGCGCGTGCCTGCGACGACGCCATTCGATTGCATCAAGTACGCGGTGATGGATGCGTAGGCACGCGCTCCCAACGAACCGGGCGCGGCGGGAGGCATCTTCGTGGATGCATAGGTGAACAGGTCTGCTACAGGCTTGCCTGCCCAGGTGCGATTGAACGCTTGTCCGCGCAACGGTGGCGCGAATTGGCCGTCGTCCAGATTGCGCCCGTGGCATCCGGCGCAGTCACGATCATAGGCCGTCTTGCCGTCGGCCGCCTGGGTGGCAGTGAACTCCACGATGGTCGTGGAAGCCTGCGGGTACGCGGCTCCTGCGACCGCGAGCATCAAACAAACGGATAGCTTCATATGCATCACCTCTGCTCCGCATATTCTAGCTTGATTGAGTGAAGGTTATTTCTTCTCGGGCATGAAGCCGGCACGGGCGATGAAGCCGGTGTCGATGTTGCCGGAGATAAAGTCCGGGTGGTCCAGGATGCGTTGGTGCAGTGGGATCGAAGTATAGATCCCTTCCACCACGAACATGTCGAGCGCCCGTTTCATGCGCGCGATGGCTTCGGTGCGATTCGAGCCGTGGGCGATCAACTTCGCCACCAGCGAATCGTAATAGGGAGGAATCACTCCGCCTTGATACGCGGCGGTGTCCACGCGAATGCCCGCGCCGCCTGGTAGATTCAGGCCGGTGATGGTGCCGGGCGAAGGGGTGAACGTATCTGGATGTTCGGCGTTGATGCGGCACTCGATCGCATGGCCGCGTAGTTTGAATCCCTTGCGGCAGTTGAGGATTTCGTCCAAGCGCTCGCCATTTGCGATGCGGATTTGCGCCTTCACCAGATCCACGCCGGTCACCATTTCGGTTACCGGATGCTCCACTTGGATGCGAGCGTTGACTTCGATGAAGTGCAGGTTTCCGTCGGCGCCCATCAGGAACTCGACAGTGCCGGCGTTGGTATAGCCGATCTTGCCCAGCGCCTGCTTGAGGCTCGCGGAGATGCGCTCACGCAGTTCCTGGCTGACCGCTGTCGAAGGCGACTCTTCGATCAGTTTTTGATGGCGGCGCTGAATGGAACACTCGCGCTCGCCTAGAACTTCGACGTTGCCGTGTTGGTCAGCGAGAATCTGAAACTCAATGTGGCGTGGATTCTCGACTAGCTTCTCCATGTAGAGATCGCCGCAGGAGAACGCTGCAGCCGCTTCGGTCTGCGCCTGTGCCATCAATACCGGGAGCTCTTCGGCTGACCGCACGACGCGCATTCCGCGCCCGCCGCCGCCAGCCGAGGCCTTGATCATCACTGGGTAGCCGATCGTTTCCGCTAGTTCCAGGGCTTCTTCTGAGCTTTGGAGAATCCCTTCGGAGCCCGGCAGAATGGGCACGCCGCCCTCTTGCATGGCGGTGCGGGCCAACTGCTTCTGGCCCATCTTGCGGATGATTTCCGGCGTGGGTCCGATGAATGTTAGCCCACTAGTCTCGCAGACTTCGGCGAAGTCCGCGTTTTCAGAAAGGAACCCGTAGCCAGGATGAATGGCCTGTGCGTTGGTGATTTCCGCCGCGCTGATGACGGACGGAATGTCCAGATAGCTGCGAGCGCTTTTCGCGGGGCCGATGCAGATGGCTTCGTCGGCAAAGCGAGCATGCAGGCTGTGGCGGTCGGCCTCGGAGTATACGGCGACTGTGCGGATGCCCAGTTCCTTGCACGCGCAAATGACGCGTAGGGCGATTTCGCCGCGGTTGGCGATAAGGATTTTCTCGAACATCTTTAACGGGGTTTCACGGAGAAGAGCGCCTCTCCGTACTCCACCGGACGGCCATTCTCCATCAGCTTGGCGACCACGGTTCCGGCCACCTCTGCTTCAATTTCATTCATCAGTTTCATGGACTCGATGATGCAGAGCACTTGGCCCTTTTGCACGACATCGCCTACCTTGATGAAGGGCGCTGCGTCGGGCGAAGGAGCGTCATAGTAGGTGCCTACGATGGGCGAACGAACCAGTGTCGAAGTATCGTCGGGTGCCGGGGGAGCCGGGGCAGGAGCCAGGGTCGCTGCTACAGGTAGGGGTGCGGGTGCTGCGACGGGTGCCGCCGGGGCGGAAACTACATGCGTCACTTCCGTGGCGGCCCGCTGCAGCCGTACTCGATTTTCCCCACGCTGGACTTCCATCTCGGCCAAGTCGGTCGAGTTGAATAATTCCAGCAATTCTTTGATTTCTTTGATTGTCATTAAAGATGAACCAGTTCCTTCGGCGTCGGCGTAAGGACCTCGCAACCTGTTTCGGTCACCAACACCGTATCTTCGATCCGCACTCCCCCGAAGCCTTCGATGTAGGCTCCCGGTTCGATTGTGATCACCATGCCTGCTTGGAGTTTGGTTTTCTCCTTCTTCGCGATCCGTGGACCTTCGTGAATTTCCAAGCCTAGGCCATGCCCGGTGGAATGCACAAACGCCTTGTCTAACTCATGCCGTTTTAGCACTTCCCGGGCTGCGGCGTCTACCCGGCCAGCCGGGATTCCGGCCTTTACAGCAGCAATTCCGGCCAACTGCGCTTCCAGCACGGCCTTGTACAAGTTGTTGACCCGCTTGCTCGGAATGCCCAGGAACGACATGCGGGTCATGTCGCTATCGTACCCGTCGAGGGTTGCGCCCATGTCGATCAGCAGCAACTCGTTGAGTACGATCTTCTTGGTCGTGGGATGCGCGTGGGGCAGGGCCGTCCGGGCGCCGGAGGCAACAATCGTCTCGAACGCCGGCTTTTCCGCGCCTAGCATGCGCATCTGAAAGTCGAGCTCAGCCGCAATGTCCATCTCGCGGATGCCCACTTTAACGCGCCGCAGCGTCTTGGAATACGCCTCGGAGTTGGCCAGGACGCTGGCGCGGATCCGAGCAATTTCAGAGGGCGACTTGACGGCTCGTAATTCTTCGACGATGCCCGACACCGGTTCCAGCTTGACGCCCGTGCCCAGCTTGCTCTTGAGCCGGTCGAAGGCGTCGACGTTCATCCAGGAGGCCTCGAAGCCCAGCTTTTTGAGATGTTTGCGCTTTACGACGGCGGCTGCTTCTTCGAACAGGCCCTTCGTGCAGATGTGGACCTTGCAGTCGATGTTCTGCTGCGCGTCGGTTGCGTAGCGGGGGTCGGTGAAGAAATGGCTCTCCGACGGGGTGACCAGTAGGAGGCCGTTCGATCCCGTGTAGCCCGTGAGGTACCGGATGCTTGCGAGGGAACTGACCAGCAGGGCCTCGCACTTGCGAGAGGCCACTGCGGACGACACCCCCTGTCGCCGTTGTGGAAATTCGGACAAACTAATATTTTAGCAGGAGTTTAGGGTCAGACACATTAACTCCTTAACTCCCGAGCTTTCTTGCGTTCCGCCGTGGTGGTGTAGCCGCGATCCCGATCAATGTCCTGGACCCACACGGTCACCGACGCGACGCCGGGGGCGACAGTGGGGAAGTTTGCGATAAAGGCGTCGATCTCGTTCCCGAGCTTCACCGCCGCTCCGCTGCGAACCTCCGCCGTCCGGCCGGGAGTATCGTTGCCCGCCGCCAGAGTAACGTGGATGAAACGCTTGTTCGGGTCGCCCGCGACGTGCGCGTAGTGGACCGGGATGATCGCGTGTTTCAGGTTGATCTTATTGATCAGCGGGACCGGAGGGTCGCCCATGCGCATCGCGGCCACGGTTTCCACTAAGTGGTCCAGCAGCTTCTTGACGTCAAAACCGGTCGACTGCTTAAAATCCTCGCGCAGCCATTCTTCGGGTACTTCCATTCGCAGGTGCGGCATTTAAACTTCCTTGAAGTGGTACAGCTTGCGTGGGTTCTCGACCAGAATGCTCTTCAGCACGGCTGGATCTTTATGTGCGGCGGGCCAAATCCAGTGGTTCGCGATGTCGCCATCGTTGGGCATCTTGTTGGGCGGATTGCCGCGGCCCGTGACGATCACGGTGTTCATGTTCGGGCGCGGACGATCCGTCCCGCTGATGATGTTGCCCGGGAACGCCGCGATTAGCGCGTGCGCGAACGGCAGCACGATGCCCCAGTCTTCCGGGCGTGCGGAACGCGTGTAGCGATCCGGCGACGTGACCTTCCAGAAAATGTCGTTGCGGCTCGAGCCCATCGCCAGCAGCTTCTGGAAGTATTCGTTTTTCTCGACGGGGATATTCACGTCCGGACGCCCCATGTGGTCGATGATGACCGGCGTGGGGAGCGTACGGATCAGCGGCTCCATAATGTCGAAGTTCTGCGGCAGGAAGTAGAGGTCGGTGTGCCAGCCGAGCGGTTGAATCTTCGCCGCGACGCGTTGGATCACTTCCGGAGGCGTCGTCTCGCTGGCGATGTGCGGCAGGAACGCGAACCGTACGCCACGGATGCCGACATCGTGCATGCGCTTCAATTCGTCCATGGAGACATCTTCGGTAACGCTCGCAACGCCCGCCGCGCGGCCTTCCATGTGTTCGCACGCATCCACGACGACGCGATTGTCTGTGCCATGGCAAGTCGCTTGCACTACGACGTAGCCGTAGAATCCGAGCTTGTCGCACAGGATGCTCTTCTGTTCCTGCCACGTCGCAGGGAACGGTTGATACTGCGCTTTCGCTGACAACGGGAATTTATCGAAGGGTCCAATCACATGCATGTGCGCGTCGATCGCGCCTTCGGGCATGGTGAATTCTAGCGGGTGGGGGTGGTGATCTTGCTCTACGTATGGGTCAATGCGAGGCTCAGCCATTTCCTCTCATGATAACAACGGAGAGGTTAGCCGCCGATGGAATACATCGGTCGCGGGGGTGGCACGAACTTTTGCGTATTGATCTGGTGCCCCAGCCATTTCTGGCGCACGTTCTCGCGGATCGCTTCGGCTATCGATTCGTCCGAGCCGCCGTCGCGCAGCAATCCGCGCACGTCGGTCTCATCCACGGCGAACAAGCAGTAGCGCAGTTTGCCATCGGACGTGAGGCGGATACGGTTGCAGTTCAAGCAGAACGGTTTGCTCACGCTGGCGATGAAGCCGACCTGCCCGATGCCGTCCTTGAAGCGAAACTCGGTGGCCGGAGCGCGCACGTCCGCATCCGGAATCGCTTCCAGCGGACCAATTTCGCGCGTCAGCATTTCGAGCATCGTGTCGGTGAGCAGGACCTTGTCCTTTTCCCAAATGCCCTGCGAATCGAGCGGCATGAACTCGATGTAGCGGATCTCAATCCCACGTTCGCGTCCGAAGCGCGCCAGCGGCACGATGTCCGCTTCGACCAGATTCTTCACCGCGACCGCATTGATCTTGATCGGACCGAATCCAATCTTCTGGGCGACGTCGATGCCTTCCATCACTTTGTCGAAATCGTCCCGGCGCGTGATGTGCAGGAACCGAGCCCGGTCCAGCGTATCCAGATGGACGTTCAATCGCCGCAGCCCGGCGTCGTAAAGTGCCTGCGCATGCTGGGCCAACAACACGCCATTGGTGGTCATGGCGATGTCTTCAATCCCCGGAATCGCGGCCAGCTTGCCGATCAACTTCGGGAGATCCTTGCGGACCAACGGTTCGCCACCGGTGATCCGCAGCTTCCGAATCCCCAAAGTGACCGCCACGCGCGCCACGCGCTCAATTTCTTCAAAGCTCAGGATGTTCTCGCGAGCCTCAAACTTCACTCCCTCTTCCGGCATGCAGTAAAAGCAGCGGATGTTGCAGCGATCGGTCACGCTGATGCGCAGGTTATTGTGCAGGCGTCCGAAGGTGTCGATGAGCGGCGTCACGGCTACTTCCATTGTATGCCCCGCCGGGGCATCGTTAGTTAGAGACGCAAAAGCCGCCAGGAACGACTTCTCGTTCCTGGCGGCTTGGCGTGAACTACTTTTGTGCTGCGTGAACTACTGGCGCGGCTTGGAGTTCGCGTAGACTTCGATCTGCGCGACGTCGCCCCAGCCGCCAGGGCCGTGGCCGCTGCCGGCCAGCATGTCGGCGAAGCCGAATTCGTCGATGGAGGATAGGTCCGCCGTCGGCAGCGCGTTGCCGCTCGGGGCGACCTTCGCGGCGTTCAGACGCCACCAGCGGACTTCGCTGAAGTTCACTTCGCTGACCAGGAAGTCCGCGTTGGTGCCGATTTCGACATTGCCGATCATCCACACGCCTTCAGACGTTTTCACGACGGGCCGCAGCTTGTGGAAGCCGCTGGTTTTCGCGTTGACGCGGACGCGGGCAGTGGCGGGGCTGAAGTCGCCGAACTTTGTCTTGTGGCTCAGCGTAAACATGGACGCGTTTTCGCAGACACCAGTCCAAGTGTGCGTGGGGTTGGCGTCGTTGTTATCGAAGCCGGTCATCAAGAGACCTTCCGGGCCGCCGCATCCGTAAACATGGAGTTCCAGGTCCGGGTTCTCGACGTTGGCTTGCGTCAGTTTCCCTTCGGCGCCGTTAGCGTTCTGTTTCCAGCCTTCTTTGAAGAACAAACCGGGCCGGGTCGGGGTTTGCTTCGCGGTACCGCCACCGCCACCCTTGGCTTTCGGCGCGCCCTTTTCTGCTCCTGCCGGGGCCTGGGCCACCAGCGAGGTTACCGCTCCAATGGCGATCAAAATGTTCAAAGTCAAAATCGTGGCAATACGTCGCGACATAATTTTAGGTCTCTCCTTAATGATGAGCTTCCGGAAGTATATCAAACGGTTCACTCGGCGGGGGCCGCGGGGTGTATACTAGGAATAGTTGAGTCGAAACGCAGAGTGGGCGAAAGCCCACTTTTTTGTTTCTAGAGAGAGCAGATCATGGCGGATCGAACCGCAGTTGTCGAACAAATACAGGCCATAGCCGAGCGCGTAGCGGCTAGCGAAGGTCTCGAGATCGTGGACGTCCAGTTGCTGGGCGGCGGCGGAACTCGTGTGCTCCGCGTCTTTATTGATAAGGCTCCGGGGGCAATCCAGAAACCTGTGGTCCTCGACGAAACGGTCGAAGGCGCCGGCGAACAAGCCGATGGAATCGGCGTCAGCCATGCCGATTGCGAAACGATGTCCCATCAATTGGGCACGATTCTCGACATCGAAGACATTATTCCCGGGGGCAAGTACACGCTGGAAGTCAGTTCCCCTGGCGTGGAGCGCAAGCTCAGCCGTCCCCGCGATTTTGAACGTTTCACTGGTCAGAAGGTCAAAGTAACCCTTCGCGAGCCGGTGGAACAAAAGAGTCATTGGGTGGGCACGATCAACAATTTCTCCGACGGCATCATCACGCTGGAACCGACACCCGGCAAGACGATCCAGTTCCCGTTGGAACAAGTAGAAAAGGCCAACCTCAAGTTCGAGTGGTAACACCGAACTCTCGCTAACAGGAAAAATAATATGAGCAGCCTGGCACCGATATATCAGTCTATTGAGATCTTGTCCAAGGAAAAGGGCATCGATCCGAAGATCATTCTGGAAGCCGTTAAAGACGCGATGCTGGTCGCGGCGCGCAAACATTTCCATACCGAAGAGAACCTCGCTGCGGATATCGATGCCACCAGCGGCGCCATCGTGATCTACGGCGTGAAGACGGTGGTCGAGAACGTCGAAGAACCGAAGACGCAGATCTCGCTCGACGAAGCACGCAAGTACAGCGCTGAAGCCGAAATCGGTAGCGAGGTCCGTTTCCCCAAGCCGACTGACGTGTTGGGTCGCATCTCGGCGCAGACAGCCAAGCAAGTGATCCTGCAAAAGGTCCGCGAGGCTGAGCGCGAAAACGTGTTCTCGGAATTTTCCAACCGCGTCGGCGAAATGGTCACCTGCGTGATCAAGCGCATCGAAGGTCCCGACCTGGTCGCGGACATGGGCAAGACGGAAGCTCGCATTCTGCGCAAGGAGCAGTCCAAGCTGGAAAGCTTCAGCGTGGGCGATCGCGTTCGCTGCGTCATCAAAGCTGTAGAGAAGACCGGCAAGAACGCCGGCGTAATTCTTTCCCGCGCTGCGCCGGAGTTGGTGATGCGCCTGTTTGAACAGGAAGTCCCCGAAATCTACGACAGCACCATCATCATCAAAGGTTGTGCTCGCGAGGCTGGTGAGCGTACCAAGATCGCTGTAAGCAGCCGCGATCGCGACGTGGATAGCGTCGGCGCTTGTGTGGGCATGAAGGGCATGCGCGTGCAGTCGATCATTCGCGAATTGCGCGGTGAGAAGATCGACATCATCGAATACAGCGACGATCCGGTCGTTTTCGCGACGCACGCGTTGAGCCCCGCGAAGATCTCGCGCGTCACGGTCGTCGATCCACTGGGCCACCACATGGAAGTCATCGTGGATGACACCCAGCTTTCGCTCGCCATCGGCAAGAAGGGCCAGAACGTTCGCCTCGCGGCGAAGTTACTCGGATGGCGCATCGATATTAAGAGCGAAGAAGAGAAGCGGCAGGAAGTGGAATCGCAGATGTCCGCGATGGTTGTCCCCGGTGCGCCTGTTTCCGTCTTAATCGACAACGGCATTCCTGAACCGCTCATCGAAGTATTGATGGCCGCCGGTATTACCACCGTGGAGCAACTTGGCGCGATGACGCCGGAGCAATTGCAGGAAGTCCCTGGGATTGAGCCCGATGGTACGGAACCCAGCAAAGTAGAAACCATCCAAAACGCGGTAGTGGCCTATTACGGCCAGTTTGAAACCGAACAAGCCGAGGTCGCCTCGGCCCCCGCGTCCTCCGAAGAGCCGGTTGCGGCTACCGAAGAAGCGCTGGAACAGCAATCTGTTACGATAGAAACTCAGGATTCTTCGCAAGGCGCGGAAGCGCCCGAAGCGGAAAAGGGAGAATAACAAAAATTCGCTTGTCGTTCCGGCTGTTGGAGCCGGTTGTTGAGCAGCGATTTCCGTTATGAGTAAGATCCGAATCAATGAGCTGGCAAGGGAGCTCGAGGTGAAGACATCTTTCATTCTCGAACTATTACCCGAGTTGGGCATAAACGAAAAAAAGACCCACTCGAGCTCGCTCGACGAAGATCACGCGCTGACTGTTCGCCGGCACTTCGCGACGGGTGCAGCTCTTCCCAAGCAGCGTGAGGCTGCCGAAGATTCCTCCAAGCCGCATGTCACCGCTCGCGTGGAAGCGCCAGTGTCGGCACCGCATCCGGCTGTCGAGGTCACCTCGCCGAAATCCGAACCCGAGAAAAAAGATGCAGCCGGGAAGGAAGCGGGTGACGAACCTGCCCCCGCGCCTCGGGCTGCGCAACCGTTACGTCCACCTTTATTGAGCGGATCTCCGCTGGTGCCCCCGGTTGCTCCGCGTGGCATTCCGATCCCTGCGCGTCCGTCGCCGCCGCCGCCCAAGCCTGGTCAGATTCTATCTGGTCCGCGTCAGCCGCTGCCCGCGCCGGTTAACTTGGCTCCGGTTCCTTCGGCTCCGTCGCCCGCGCCTGCTCCTCCGGTCGCCGCACCTGCGCCTGCGGTAACCGCCGCGCCCGAAGCGCCCACTCCCGGCGCGCCGCGCGCTGTTGTTCACCCGACGCCCCCGCCCAGTATCTCTGTTCCTAGTAGGCCTGCGGTGCCCAGCAGGCCCATGGCGCCTCCCGTCAGGTCGATGGCTCCCAGCATGCCCGCGCCACCGCGTCCTCCTGTGCTACGGCCGCCGCAGGCAACGATCGCCCCTGGACCCAGCGGTCCGGGTGCGCCAGGACCCGGCAGCCCGTTGCGTCCGCCCTCCAGGCCGACCCCCTCTGGGCAGTATTTGGCCGGACAACCCGCCGCGCGCCCCATTGTGCCGCCGCGGCCGGACCTCGTCGCAAAACTGACCCGTCCTCCGATGCCCGCTCCCGCTACGCCTGGACTTCCGCGTCCTGGTGCGCCAGCGCGACCGGCCAGCCCGGTGCCCGGTCAACCGATTTATCGTGGTACTGTCCGTCCCGGACAGCCGATCATGCGTCCCGGCAGCCCGAGTGGTCCTGGTGGTTACCCGCGCCCCGGTGGTCCCGGTATGCGTGGACCTGGTGGGCCCGGTGGTCCTGGTGGCATGCGCGGTCGTCCGATGCACCCCACTTCGGAACCGGCTCCGATGTTGCCCGCCGATCCAGGCCGTCGTCATGCGACCAAACCCGGTACCAGCCAGCATGGTGCTCGCCGGCGTGATGTCGACAGTAACGAAGGGCGTCTCCGCCCACAGGCACGTCGCACACAGGAATTCGTTCCGCCCGACGTCGACCGTGAAATTACGATTGCCGAAGGTGTCACCGTCAAGGAGCTTTCCGAGAAACTCGGGATCAAGGCGAACCTATTGGTGAAGCGCCTGGTGGATCGCAAGATCTACGCCACCATCAACCAAACGATGGACGTGAAGTTGGCCGAAGAATTGGCGCGCGATTTCGGCGCGTCCACCAACCGGCTCAGCTACGAAGAAGAAACCACGCACGAAATTCAGCAGACCGAAGTAGAAGTGGATCGTGAAAAGCGGCCGCCCGTTGTTACCATTATGGGCCACGTCGATCACGGTAAAACGTCGCTGCTGGACGCCATCCGTTCCGCCAACGTTGCGGGCCGCGAAGCCGGCGGCATCACCCAACACATCGGCGCGTATCACGTCGAAAAGAACGGCCAGATGATAACGTTTATCGATACACCTGGTCACGAAGCCTTCACCCGCATGCGTTCTCGCGGAGCCAAGGTTACCGACATCGTGATTCTTGTGGTCGCGGCCGACGACGGCGTCATGCCGCAAACCATCGAAGCCATTGATCACGCCAAGGCCGCTGGTGTCCCGATCATTGTTGCGATCAACAAGATCGATAAACCGGACGCACAGCCGGAGCGTATCAAGCAACAACTTGCTGATCGTGGACTCCTAGCCGAAGATTGGGGCGGCGACACCGTCATGGTGCCGGTTTCCGCCAAGGCCAAATTAAATCTTGACGGCCTGCTCGAAATGATTCTCCTAGTCGCGGAAATGCAGAACCTCCGCGCTAACGCTTCCCGTCCCGGTATGGGCAACGTGCTCGAAGCGAAACTCGACCGTTCTCGTGGTCCCGTGGCCACCGTCCTGGTCCGCAACGGTTCGCTCCACGTGGGCGACCACTTCATTTGCGGTTCGGTGTTCGGAAAGGTCCGCGCGCTGTTCGATGACCAAGGCGAGAGCGTCCGCGAAGTTGGACCTTCCATGCCCGTCGAAGTTCTGGGTCTGGACTCGGTCCCCGAAGTGGGCGACACGTTCCAGGCGGTGACCGATACCGCTAAGGCCAAACAAATCGTAATCTATCGCGAAGCGAAAGCCCGCGAGGTCGCCATGTCGAAGAACAATCGCATGACGCTCGACCAGCTGCACGCGCAGATGAAAGAGGGCGAGGTTAAGGAACTCAACATCATCCTCAAGACCGACGTAGGCGGCACCGCCGAGGTGTTGGCCGATACGCTGCAGAAGCTCTCCACCGACAAGGTGAAGATCCGTGTTCTGCGAGCCGGCGTCGGTGCCATCACTGAGAGCGACGTATTGCTTGCGACCACGTCCAACGCCATTATCATCGGCTTCAACGTGCGTCCGGAACGCAACGCGCAAGTGATCGCCGAGCGTGAAAAGGTGGACATCCGCCTGCACACGATCATCTACGAACTTGCCGACGAAATGAAGAAGGCGATGACGGGGATGCTCGATCCGGTCTTCAAGGAAGTCTACAAGGGCCGCGCCGAAGTCCGCGACGTCTTCCGTATCACCAAGGTCGGCGTTGTCGCCGGCTGTATGGTCAACGACGGCGTCATCACGCGTAACTCGCAGGTTCGCCTGCTGCGTGACAACATCGTGGTCCACACCGGCAAGGTCGAAGGCCTGCGCCGCTTCAAGAATGACGCGAGCGAAGTCAAAGCCGGCTTTGAATGCGGCATCTCGATCGCGAATTACAGCGACATCAAACCTGGCGACATTATCGAAGCGTTCGTCACCGAACGCGACGATTCCGCAGCCGTAGCCTAAACCGTGTCAGGGCCAGTTATCGGCGTTATTAGGTTCGAGCTGGCCCTGAACGATTCTCATTCCCTCAAAGATAAACGTCACTGGGTCAAAGGCCTGAAGGATCGTCTGCGCTCGCGCTGCAACGTGGCGGTCGCTGAGATCGACTATCAGGAGACCTGGCAACGCGGCCTCATTGCGGCTGTTACGGTGTCCGCGGATCGCGCTTATGCGGAAAAGGTCCTGCAAGCCGCGGAGCACGAGGCGGCGGCATTGCTAGGGCCGCTGCTGGTCGGCGTTACTGTGGAGTGGTTGACCTAACTATCCTCTTTCGGGATGCCCGTTTGATATTCTTCCCTGGAGAACCTCAAATCGTTGATCGGAAGACATTGGGTGCTGGGATCGTGTCTAGCACTGGCTGATATGTTTGCAAAGAGAATTGAAGCTTGGGAAGTCGTAAAGTCGGTGGGATATTGCACGCTTGATGAAGGTCATCTGCTTGCGCCGATTTCGTCATTTCCCTATGAGAGCCCAGCGAACTTGCAGCTCATGGGTCAAATCGTGTCAACCCTGCGAGAGAACGGTTACACCGTCGGTGATGCCATTCCTCCGCAAGGCAAATGCCTTATGGCAACGGCGAAACTTACGGTCGCGAACACGACCCTTAATCTCGGCGTATTTGTCGAGTCCCGGAAGGCTGGCAAGGCGCATGCCTGCATTTGGACGGAGCCCAGGCTCGTTCGACGATTCCTCTCAGTAAGGCGAGTGCCGGTTGACGAAGAAAGCATCCGGGAATGGGCGTCGGTGCGTAAACTGATAGGCTCAATCCTGCTAAAGCGATTCAGCGGCAGCGATCTCGCATGGAGTAGTATCACTGACGCGCGGGAGGATACTATCCGCAAACTTAAAGAAAAACATTCGTCGTGGTTTCAGTAGTTAACCGTTCTCGCGCATCGGCTACTCGCTCGATTAACTGCACTCGCCACCAGCGTAGTCCGCTACTGAGGCAGCGCGAAGACGTACACCGCCGAGTGCCCGCGTGGAGCCTTCGCTGCCGCTCCCAATCCTGACATCAGCGTATCGCCCGTCGTTACCGCCACATACTGCTTGCCGTTGACCGCGTAAGTAATCGTGTTGACCGCGATCGGACCGCCCAGGATGGTCTCCCACAACTGCTTGCCCGTCGCCGCATCGTAGGCGCGGAAGCGCCGGTTCAGATCGCCGTGGAACACTAGGTCGCCTGCGGTCGCGAGCGTCGCTCCGTTGCTCGGAATCGGACCTTTGCCGAAGTGCAGCATCTCGCCGGTCTCCAAGTTCACCTTCGCGATGCCGGCGAACTCCTCCGGCTTGCCCTCGGGACGTTGCTTTCCCACCCGGCGCTCATTGCCCTGGGGACCTTTGCGCGTCATGTCCAGGCAATTGTCTACGTACGGAATGTAGACGGATTTCTGCCCAGGGTGATACGAAGAGGGCCAGTAGCTGGTCGTATTGAAGTAGCAGATCAAATGGTTCTCGCCGGGAGTCTTCATCACCAGGTCCCAATTGATGGACGTCTTGCCCGTTGCTCCATCGATGTCCGCAATCAGAAAGCGGTCGGTTGGAAACGGGAATTGCGTGGCCCACAAGAACTCACCCGTCCCGCGGTCGTTCACGAAGATCCCACCACCTTCGCCAAACATCACGGTGACGTCGCGCTCTTCGCCGCGCTTCACATTCGGATTGATCCACTTCACCCACTTCGGATCGGGATTGAACTTGACGCGTGTCAGGATGCGCTCATTGGTGAAGTCTTCATCCCAGTCGTCGCCCGGCAGATGTTGGTAGTACCAAACAAGCTTGCCTGTATCCGGATTGATCGCCAAGGTGGAATTGCTGTAGAGGTCCGATGGCGAGCTGCGTGACGTTGCATCCGGATTCCCATCGTGCCGGTCCGCGCGCGTGTTCGGCATCGGATTGGCGACGCCCCAATAGATCAGATTGCGCACGGGATCGTAGGAGCCCGGCAAGCCCCACGCCGAGGCCATATTCTTCGCGTGCGTTTCCGGGGACGGACTGCCCCAACTTTCGTACCCCGGTTCGCCCGGCCCTGGTACCGTGTAGAACTTCCACAGTTCCTTGCCCGTCAGTGCATCGTGAGCCGCGATGAAGCAACTCTCTCGGGTCCTGGCGCAGGCCCGGCCCGTGATCACCTTACCGTTCGCCATTACCGGACCCGAAGTCTGATTCGCTTCGCCCGCGTAAGTCTCCCAACGCTTCTCGCCCGTCCGAGCATCCAGTCCGACCACGAATCCGTCCGGTGACGTGTACGCCACGATGTCCTGGTAGATGGCGATGGTCTTCGACCGGGCCGTGCTCGCCACATTCGCCGGAGCCTTGCGGTTGTACTCCCACAAGAGGTCGCCGTTGGTGGCGTTCAGTGCCTGCACGTTGCCGCCGGGGATAATCACATACATCACGCCGTCATGCACAATCGGAATCGATTCCGTGTTGCCGGTGCCAATTCCCCGCGACCATGCGAGTCCGAGCTTGCTCACGTTGCCACGATCGATCTGCGTCAGCGGACTAAACCGCTGGGCGTCCTGAGTACGGCTGAACGATAGCCAGTCATTCGGACTGGGGTTCTTCAGCATCTCCTCAGTGACGGGTTTGAAATTCTGCACTTGGGCGAAGGCGGCCGTGCTGAGCGCGCAAACTGCGATCCAGTTCCGTTTCATCAGCTGCATTGTATCCCAGCAGGGGCTCGCCTGGAGGTGCCGCTAGTCGTACTTCTCGAACTCCAACTGATCGCCCTTCTGCGTCCCCGTGTCATCCAAGGTTCCAGCCGGCAGTTCCACCACCGAATGCGCGCGCAGGCACAGCGAAATGCGGCGCTTCACCATATGCGGTCGCGTCTTCAGGACCACGCGTTTCTTGTTGATGAACAAGACGTCGATGGTGAACTTCATCGCGAACGTGTGGACACCTTCGCTCGGCACGATCCACAAGCCTTCGCCCGGTGCGAGCCCAGTATGTTTCAGCAACCCCGTGCGGCGCTTGGCGCTGGTGTCGGCGATATCCGCGCGATCCGCCAACACGCGGCCGCGGGTTTTGTTGGTGATGCGTAGTTTGGGCAAGACTCAGGCTAACGCGCGCGGAGGACCTACGGCAAGAGCGCCACAACTCGTGCCGGACCGCCGGAGCCTTCACCTATCTTCATCGGCAGCGCGATCAGCGTCGCGCCGGTCGCCGGCAGGAGTTCGGCATGGGCTACGTTTTCGATGCCGTAGATGTTGGCTCGGTTCAGCACCTGATGGACGATGAAGTCGGTCGATGGGCCGTGGTCCATGCTGGCGGTGTCGATGCCGACGCCGTTCACCTTACGCTCCACTAGCAACTCCGCGGCGTCGCGTCCGATACCGGGGAAGTGCAGATTGCTGATATCGCCTTTCACGTCGCTACCAAGATATTGCTTGCGATCCGGCCAGAATTTACCCCAGCCGGTGCGGAAGATCACGATGGTCCCTGCCGCGATGGGCCCGTGCTGCTGCTCAAACTGAGCGATGTCTTCGCGCGAGGCTCGATAGTCGCGGTCCTGCGCTGCCTTCATCGAGATGTCGATCACCACTACGGGAGCCACCAGCTTCGAGACCGGGATCTGATCCAGCGTCTGCTTGCCTTCGCCAAAGTGGATGGGGCTGTCGATGTGCGTGCCGCCGTGCTCGGCCGAAGTGAACTCGCCCGCGGCGTACCAGAAACCGCCCGCGCCCACGGTCCACGAATCCTTGCGATGGCGGAAGCCTTCGGCGTTGGGCCAATAGACTGTCTTGTCGTCGAAGGAGTAGCTGAGGTCGACCAGTTTGGCGGAGTCGATGCCTTGTTTCTGTGGCGAGGCACAAGATGTTGCCAGCGCCAGCAAAGCGATGACTAGAGATAAAGAGCGCATATTAGGGTTCCATCCCAACATGCAGTCGCTCATCCAGAGGCCCGCCGAGCATGGGTTGCAACTTCTCCCGAAACGCACGAGTATGCGGGATCGCCAAGTGCTTTTCAAACGCAGCGCGGGATTCCCACACAGAAACGACGGTGACGTGATTGCGCCGATCCGGTTCCACAATGACTTCGTAGCGCACCGCTCCCGGATCGCGCCGCGCTTCCGCTGCGAACGCCGTGAGCAGCTTCGCTCCGTCAGCGCCGAACGTGGGCATCAGGTCCACATGCGTGACCACATAGACACGCTCCGCCGCGGACTGCGCGAAGAGCGTGACTGCCGCACACAGCAGGAATAGAAGCCGCCTCATGACTACTTTTTAGGCAACGCGAACACGTAGACCGAATTCGCTCCCTTGGGCGGATTGACGCCCGGCGCGTAACGGACTACGCTCCCCGTCAAGAGGCCGTCGCCCGTCAGGATGGCGACATACTGCTGTCCGTTCACAGAGTAGGTGATGGTGCTGTTGGCGACCGGACCGCCTACTTTCTGTTCCCACAGGATCTTGCCGCTCGCCGCATCCAGCGCGCGGAAGTTGCGATCCAGATCGCCGAAGAAGAGCAGGTCGCCGGCGGTGAGCAGCATAGCGGAATTGATGGGTGCCGGTCCTTTGAAAATGTGCTCGACCTTGCCCGTGGAGGCGTTGATCTTCGAAATGCCGGAAAACTCGTTCGGGTTCGAGCCGGGGCGCACGACGCCGTCGTGTGCGGAGCGCACTCCCACGTCCTTGGTGTGCACGCTGTTGCAGGTGTCGACGAAGGGGACGTAGAGAGAGTTGGTGGTCGGGCTGTAGCCTTGCGACCAATAGCTGCGCGTATTGAAGAAGCAGACAATGCGGTCTTGGTTGGGACCGGTGAAGAGCAGGCTCTCGTTCAGGTACACCGCCCCATTCTCGTCGATGTTCTTGATGAAGAAGTTCGGAACGTCATAGGGCCACGGGTTGGCCCACAGAAACTCACCGGTGTGTTTGTCGAGGGCGAAGACGCCGCCCGGTTCGCCGGTCACCAGCACGATGTCGCGGCGCTCTCCAGCTTTCAGTTTTTTGTTGAACCATTTCGCGGTGGCTGCGGTGGGACTCATCGTGGTGCTGACCAGCGTGCGGTCATTGGTCCAGTCGGAGTCCCAGTCGTCGCCGGGCAGGTGCTGGTAATACCAGTTGAGTTTGCCGGTTTCGGCGTTGATGGAGATGGTGGAATCGCTGTAGAGGTCCATTGGCCCGTGATTGGGCAGGTTCTGGTATTGCCCGCCGTGGCGCTCCGCGCGGCTGTTCGGAGTAGGATTGGCGACGCCCCAAATGATGGAGTTGGTGGAGGGATCGTACGTGCCGCCGAGGCCCCAGGTGGCGGTGGTGCGCTTTTCGTCGGGCGTATCGCCCCAGGTATCGCCGCCCGGTTCGCCGGTCGCGGCCGAGTTATAAAACTTCCACAACAGCTTGCCCGTCTTGGCGTCATGCGCGGAGATGTAGCAGCTCGACCGGGTGGTGCAGGTACCACCGGAGATCACTTTGTTGCCCGCGATCACAGCGCCCTGCGATTGGCCGCGTGCATCGGTCTTGGCTTCCCAGCGGATCTCGCCGGTCTTCGCATCCAGCGCGACCACGGCATCCGGAGCGGTCCAGTAAATCATGTCCTCGCTCATCGCGATCGTCTTGGCCTTCGCGGCGGCTTTCTGCGCGGCGGGGACGTTGCGTGTGTACTCCCAGATCTGGTTGCCGTTGGTGGCATCGAGTGCCTGAACGGCCGCGCCGGGAACCTGGAGATACATGATGCCGTCGTGCACCAGTGGGATGGTTTCCTGCGATCCTGCGCCTTGCTGCCGCGACCACGCCATGCGCAGGTCGCCCACGTTGGTCTTATTGATCTGCTTCAGTGGCGAGAAGCGCTGCGAATCGTAGGTGCGGTTGTACATCAGCCAGTCATTCGGACTGGGATTCTTCAGCATGTCCTCCGTAACGTTGGCGAACGTCCGGCCCTGAGCGTGTAGATACACGACTGGCACAAACACGGCTGTCAGCATTCCGGCGACGGCGAGAGAAGCGATAGTGGTAGCTTTCATGGCTAGCGTTGATTATACGCGACGGAAATGCCGAATGTTGCCAGAGGCCGGTCGGTTACGGTTCGCCGCGTCTAGTCCGAACCCGAAAGCCTCAGCCACTGGCCTCGGTAGAAATACCAAGTGATCGAGGCCTTCCCCAGGAAGGCCTCATCGATCCCTTGGTGGTCCATCGGTGGGGGCTCGGGACCGCCATAGGCGCGGTAGTTACGTCGGATGTATTCCGGTTCTACGGATGTGATCCCGCGCGAGTAGCCGAGCTTGCCATCGCCCATACCTTGCACGTAGTCCTGGTCCTTGCTAGTGCTGATTGTGTCTGGGTTTGCGTCCCGGTCATTGCGAAACACCAGCAGCGCGGAGGAGTTCTTCACGGAACACAGCACGGCCCAGCCGGATTCTCCATTCTGGAAGAACTGACCACGAATTACGTTGCGGGGAGTCTGCTCCTCCGCCGGCTGTCGAATGGTGCAGCCGCGGGCGCGGAGAACGGTTGCGACGGTGGCAGGCAGTTCGGTGAATGCTGTTACCGGAAGACGCCGCATCTTCTCCACCGCTGCATCAATCTGCTTCTGCGCATCGCGTTGGGCGAGTTCTCGTTCCTGTTGAGAGCGGGCGATGGCCACCAAGTCGAGTTGCGGCAGAATTATGTTCCGGTCCAGAGTTGGGTTGACCTGATCCCCATTTTCCGTCCGAAGTTAGATACGATTTCGGACGAAGAAAGAGGAAAACAGATGCCCAAGCAGAGGCTCAGCGATGAGCAGATCCTGACAGTGGTGAAGCAGATGGAAGCGGGCCGCACAGCGGCGGAGTTGGCG
>CALQCC020000003.1 GCA_943328975.2 Bordetella parapertussis
GTTCAAGTCCCCCTCTCCGCACCATTTTGATAGAAGCCCCTGCTCATCGCGGGGGCTTTTCATTTTTGGACCCGCATGTCGTATAGACTGCAAAGAGGAGATCTGGAACCAGATCTCTATTTACGAGGAGAAATACTTACATGAAATTGATGCAACAAAGCCTGCTTGCTGCAGTGCTTGCGCTATCGTCCGGCGCGTTCTTGATGGCCCAGCCGCCTGCTGCGGGCAAGGGAGCTCCGGGTGGCCCGGCCAAAGCAGCCCCGCGACCGGCTCTCTCGGTTTCGTCGTCGGCATGGGCGGATGGTGGAGAAGTTCCGATGAAGCATGCCGGCCGAGGCGAAAACAAGTCGCCCGCGTTTGAGTTCCATTGGAACCTGGGTGTGAATCCGACCACCGCTCCGCCGGAACTCCAGACCTATGCCGTGGTTTTCCACGACATTGAAAATTCCAGCAACAAGACCACTGTCGACACTCTGCATTGGGCCGCGTTCAACATTCCCGGCACCGCCAAGGGCCTACCGGAAGGTCTGGGCGCTGGCGATCTGGCCGACGGAACACGTAACGGCCCGGGCATCAATTCCCGCGGCGGCAACCCGTCCTACTTTGGACCGGGCGCCGGTGCAGGACCGTTCCACCACTACGTATTCGAGTTCTATGCGCTGGACACCAAGCTGGATCTGCCGGCGACCACCAGCCGCGAAGACTTGATGAAGGCGATGGACGGACACGTGATCGGTAAAGCGGCGTATGTTGGCCGCTTCCACGCGCAGCCGTAGTCGAAGAGTCTAGTTCCCGTAGTTTGCCGGCCAAGGATCGCTCCAGCGCGGATCGTGGAGCAGTTCTTGGTCGGTTAGTGTTTTCAGGAACTCGATCAAGTCGCTTTTGTCGCCGTCCGACAGCGTCAGTGGACGCAGGATGCGAGTTTTGTTGGCCTGCCCGAACATCCCGCCCGCCTCGTAGTGCTCAATCACCGCTTCCAGAGACGGAATACTGCCGTCGTGCATGTAGGGATCGGTCAGCGCAATGTTCCGCAAGGATGGAGCGCGGAACCGACCGAAGTCGTCGAATCTGCCTGTGCTCTCATAGAGGCCTCGGTTCGGCGCTTCGTAAGCCTCGACTCCGGTGTTGAAGAAGATTCCGTTTTCCTGACTCTCCGACTGGCCGCCTTCCACTCGAACCGCTTCAAAGTTCCATCCGCCGTGGCACTGCGCGCAGCCGCCCCGTTCGTTGGAAGAGAAGATCTGCTCCCCCCGTTTGGCCGCTGCGGAAATCGCCGACGCATCGCCTTCCCATTTATAGCGGTCGTAGGGAGAACGCATCGATACGATGGAACGCTCAAACGCAGCCAGCGCCTTGCTCACATTCTTCAATGTGATCTGACTCTCGCCGGGGAACGCTTGCGGGAACAAGCGTTGGTAGGTGGAATCTTTGCGGACCATATCCAGGAATTCTTCTTCGTGATCCAGCAGGCCCAACTCGATAATGGGTTCCAAGCTCAGCAACGCACCCAGGGCTTGTTCTTCTAGAGTCGTTGGACCGGAATTCGCCCAGGTGAGCGATGGGGCGTAGGCCACGTTCACGATGCTCATGCTGCTGCGGGGATGGATGTCTCCCACAACACTCTCAGGACGAGCGTGACCTTCGGTGAAGGCGAGCGACTGTATGTGGCAGCCGGCGCAACCGCCCTTGCCGTTCACCGACATGCGCCTGTCGTAGAACAAATGCCGGCCCAGTTCGACCTTGGCGGCGGTCATGGGGTTGTCCGCGGGAACAACCGGGCGTGGGACGCCTTTGGGCAGTTGCCAATCCCACTCAGCGGCGGAAAGGACAACGGTGATTAAGAAAAGGAACAGCAGCGTTCTACGAGTCAGTCCATTCATTGATGCGACTAGTGCTCCCGTCTCTGAAGTAGCTTCACTTGTGAATACTTCCAGCTTACTCCTTACTTGCTCTTCGCACTCACCGGTGAAAACGCAAGCTGGCTGGAGAAGAAGGGCAGGACCTTGGTCTCGAAGTTGATCCCCACTTGACCGTTGTGATCGCCCTCAAAGGTCTCGAAATGATGTTGCACACCTGCTTTGGTCAACGCCTGGTCCATGTCCCGATTCGTGGTGACCAGGTTATCCTGCAATCCGACGCTCATGTTGATCGCTTTCATTTGCTTCAGCGCCGGGGCGTACTGCTCGAGCATCACCATGAGCGAGTTGGCCATCCACTTGGCCGCGATCACGGGCTGGGGCTTGCCGTCCTTCACCGGGAGATCCATGAAGAGCGGCGGATTGTCCGGATTGGGCGACCACGCAGCTCCCCGCGCCAACGGTGATTTTTGGTTGAAGGTTAGCTTCGCAGCGTCTTCCTTGGTCTTGACGGCCTCCATCGCAGTCATGGCGGCGTTCACTTCGGCTGTATCCAACATGCAGCAGGCCGACATCGCATAAAGGCTGGAGAACGTCTCCGGATGCTTCATCCCAATGCGCAACGTTCCGTATCCGCCCATCGAGTGGCCGGTCAAGCCGCGGCTCGCGCGATTGGCCAGCGTCCGGTAGTGAGTGTCCATGTACTTGACCAGTTCCACACCCAGGAACGTGTCCCAATCGCCAGTGGTCTTGGAGTTCGAATAGAAGCTGCCGTTGTGCAGCGAGAAAGCATCGGGACTCACCAGGATCATCTCCTTCGCGGTGCCTGCGGCCAGATCTTTTTCCAGCGCGCCGAAATCCGCGAAGCCGACCCATTGTTCGGCGTGCAGGCCGTAGCCATGCAGCGTGTAGACAACCGGGTAGCGCCGATTCGGCTCGGTTCCATAACTGGGCGGCAGGTAGACGAAGACGTCGCGATCCGCGGAGTCGCCTTCGAGGCTGCCTTCCAGCGATTTACCGTGAACCTTGATCCGTTCGAGCTTGCCCTTGAGATCCTTCTGAACGGCGGCCAGCGGTCGGATAAGATTGTTGCCCTTGGCCTGCGCTTTCCCTTTCGCCGCGTCGCCTTTCTCCTGCGAAAACAAGATGGCCGACGAAGCCAGGATCAGACTGAGCGAACAAACCGCCAAGCGAGCGGAAGACATAGGGACAACCTCCAGTGGGCAGTGTAGCACTGGAGCTGTTGTGCGCCACGGCCCGTTAGCGCGCTCTATTTTCCGGGACGTTTTGGTCCAGCCACTCCTGCACCACGCGGTAGACCTCGTGGTTGTTCTTCTCCATCAGCATGAGGTTGCCGTTGCCGTAGATACCGTGGTCGCGCAAGCGGAGCATGCTGGCGTCGACGCCCACTTGTTTCAGGAACGCCACTTGCGCGACGGGCGATCCGCCGCCGCCGTATTCGCTGGTGATCCACGTTGCTTTCTTGCCGATCAGGTTCTTCCACTTGCGGGCGGGCTCGGCTTGCAGTCGATACGGTGATACTATCGGGCGCGGCGAATCGGGAGGCGGGGTCACGTCGACCAAACGGAATTCCGCTGGATCGTTCACTGGTGGATCGAACGTCATCGGCCCTGCGGTGAGGCCCCAGCGGAACTGGCCGACGAAGGGATTGCTGTTGATCTCCATGCACACGATGCCCTTGACCAGGTCCGGACGCCGATCCGTGACGCCCCACGCGAAGAAGCCGCCGAAGGCGTGACAGAACAGAATGCACGGGCCGATCTTGTCGAGCAACTCGGCTCCACCGGGCCACACCAGGCTGCTGTGCAACGCTTCGTCGCTGATGTTGCCGCGTTCGTTGGCCATGAATTGGTCCACCAGCGGATCGTTCATGCCGCCGGGTCCGGGCCATTGCGCGGTGTTGAAGACTGCGGTGCTGGTGACCAGGAATTCGTAGGCGGGCACGATGGGCAAGTGGCTCGGACCGAGCGCGTCGGGATGATACGGCGAGCGGCCATAGCTGGGCCGGTCCACCCAATAGACGTCGTAGCCGTTCTGCACGAAGAAGTGGACCCAGCCGGGACGGCGGCCAATGCCCATCATGTGGCAGCCTTGTCCGCCGCCACCGTGGACCATCACGATCGGCAACGGATGTTTCTTCTCCGCGGGCTTCATATATTGCACGAACATTTGCCCCATCGGGATGGTGCCGTAGGTCGTCGTCTTGCGCTGCACGCCGACCCAGAAGTGGCCTTGGTCGGCGAGCTTGAACCCCGTCGATTCCACGTTGCGCGCCGGATCGATGCCATCGGTAACGCGCGGCGGAATTCCGGCTTCTGCGGTAGTGGACATCCAATCGAGGATCGGGCGGAGAACGTCGCGATTGTTCTTCTCCAGATGCGGGTAGGCACCATTGCCTGCGGGCGCGGCAAATGCCAGCACGGGGACGCGCGACATTTTCTCGATCCCTGCGAGGCCCTGCTGCGCGTTCGCGCCTTGTTCGACGGCGACGATGCCCTTGACCAGTTCCGGTCGTGCGATGGCGGGGCCATAGGCGAACGCGGCTCCATCGCCGTGTGTCAGGAAGATCGCCGGACCGATATCTTCCAGCAGAATCACGCCGCGTGAGGTCCACATGTCCTGGGTGACGGCGTTGCGTGGGAGCGCTTGGCAGGCTGCTGCTGCAAACTGCGCTACCTCGGGGCTGGCAGCGTCGGCCGAGCCAGGCCACTGCCCGCTCTTGACCTCGCGAGCCGCGCTCTCAAACGTGGGAGCTTGCGCCGCGTAGTTGCCATGCAGCCAGGGATGATACGGGTTGCGGCCCTGCCCCGGGCGGTCGACGATGTAGACTTTGTAGCCCTGCTCTAGCAGCATCGACGCCCAGCCGCGGCGGCCGTCGGGAGTGGACATCCAATCGCACGCTTGGCGATTGCCGCCGTGGATCAAGACGACCGGGTAGGGATGACGGACCTGACGCGGGATCCAGTGCTCCACGTAAATCTGGCGCCCATTGACGGCGGTGCCGCGCGCCATCATGGTCTTCTCGACGCCGTACCAGTAATAGGTCCACTCGGCGATGTCGAGCACAGGGTCCGCGAGGGATACGGTCTGCGCGCGCAACTGGAGCGGCGAGGACAACGCCGCGCCTGCCACCAATCCACCAAGCTCCCGGCGAGTCAGTCCATCGTTTGCCATGGGGACAGTATAGAATGGTGCCCGTGACATTACGAGCACCGACCTCGTACGCGATTGCGTTGGTTGCGAGTCTCATCTTCGGTGGGGCGCTCGCAGCGTTCCAGTTGCCGTGGCGCGAGTATCCTGCGCTCGAACACAACTCCTTCCCGGTGCCCAAGGATTACGACCAGAAAACGGATTTCGTCTTCGCGCGGCTAATGTTTCCAGCTACGCCGTATGCTCGCTTCGACCGTGCGGGTTCGCGGTGGGCGCAGGGGAACTCCACTTGGACGCAGGATTATCCGGCGGCGGATCGCCATTTCATGCTGGCGCTCAATCGGCTGACGCTGGTGAACGGACGCAGTGTGGAACAAGCCGTGAATCTGGATGAGGGTGACGACGTCTACAACTATCCGTTCCTCTATGCGGTGCGCCCGGGCGAGTGGCAACTGACCGATTCGCAGGCTGCGAAGATGCGCGATTTTATCGATCGCGGTGGATTCTTTCTGTGTGACGACTTCTGGGGCACTAGTGAGTGGGACGTCTTCATGGAGAGCATGCGACGTGTGTTTCCGGAAGCGGAGGTCGTCGACATCCCGGACGAAGACCAGTTCTTTCACTCGGTGTTCGACCTGACGGAACGCTACCAGATCCCGGGTGCGTGGGGCGTGTATGGCCGCGGGTATCAGAACGATGGCTCAACGCCTTACTGGCGGGCGATCTACCAACCTGTACAGGACGGCCAGAGACGAATTGTAGCGATCATGATTCCGAACTCGGATCTGGGCGATTCGTGGGAGTATGCGGATCAGCCGAGTTATCCGGAGAAGTACTCGCGGCTAGGGCTGCGGTTGGGGATCAATGCCGTGGTGTATGCGATGACGCACTAGACGCGCGCTGCAATTGCACAAACGCCGAAGCGAGTGTTTTCCGGCGCGCGGGGGTCAGCAGGTCGGCCAGGGTGTTCTTGTTAAGCTCGGCGAGGAAGGCGTCCAGGGCGTGCTGCAAATGGGACTTCAGTCCGCAGACGCCGAGGATGGGGCAGGTGTTGGTTGCCAGGTCGAAGCACTCCACCAGATGTAGGTTCGGTTCGGCATCGCGCACGACTTCGCCTAAGCGGATGGTGCTGGGGTCCTTGGCGAGCGTCACACCGCCGGCGCGGCCTGGGATCACGCGGATGTAGCCGTGGTCGCCTAACGTTTGCATGACGCGCACAAGATGGTTCTTCGAGATGCCATAGGCGTCGCTGATTCTTTTGGTCGCTACGATTTCGCCAGGATGCGATCCCAGATAGAGCAGGACCCGAAGTCCGTAGTCGGCATGTAAACTGAGCTGCACAATTCCAGGTTAAAGCAGTTTAGGCGGCGGGCAGAAATGCGTCGGCGTGGATGTCGCGCAGGTCCATGCCCTGCAGGAAGAGTTTCTTCTTCAGCGATTGAACGATGGCGGGGTCGCCGCACAGGAACGCGCGATAGCCTGCCAACTTCGGGAAGCGCCGGAGGATCACTTGGTCGATGGGTCCGTCGGCCTCGAACAGCGACGGGGCGTATTCGAAATTGCTCTGCGTCGCTGCCAGTTGCGCGAGTTCTTCGCGGAGATACAGACCTTCGGCGCGCAAAGCTCCGTGGAACAGGTGGATGGGCCCAGTGTGGCCGTGTTGCAGCGCGTCGTGGAGAATGCCGTACAACGGAGCAAGGCCGGTGCCTGTTCCGATCAAGAGTAACGATTGCTCGGGATGACCGGGTACGTAGAAGCAGTCGCCCGACGGTCCGAGGATACGCACGGCGTCGCCGACGCGGACTCCAGCGCGAAGCCACTCGCTCATGCGGCCATTCGGAAGCAGGCGGATGTGGAGCTCAAGATAGCCCTCGGATGGTAGGCTCGCGATAGAATAACTGCGGGCCAAGCCGTCTTCCCGAACTAGCGTGACGTATTGCCCAGATCGGAATTCAAATGGAGCATCGCAGGCGAGGCGCACGCGCACGACATCGGCGCTCAACGGATCCATTGCGGTGATGCGAGCGGGAACTTGCACGTCCGCATCCACCCCGACCACGGTTAGATCGCCCTCGGGATGACAGACACACGCCAAAAAATAACCGCGAGCCTTCCAGGAATCCTTCAGGCCGGCTTGGGCTTGTGCCGGCACGCCACCTTCGACGGCGCGCAACATGCACGAGCCGCAACTGCCGGCCTTGCAGGAGTAAGACACTGACGCCCCACTGCGGAGAAGAGCGTCGAGTGCACTTTCTTGATCCCGGAGTTCGCTGGCAATCTCGCCGTAGCGAACGATGGGCATTAGCGGTCTAAAACGTCGTTGCGGGTGGATTCGGCGATGGCAGCCACCTGGCTGATCAATTCGTCTTTGACGCCCAGTTCTTTCAACGTCGCGCCCAGCAGTTCGATGATTGCATCCACGTGCGAATCGTTTAGGCCCATCTTGACTAAGTGGGCGTGGCCGGTGCGCATGTCCTTGCCGGTGTAGTTGTGCGGTCCGCCGAAGGCCATGGTGAGGAAGCCCTTCTGCTTGGCGCGCTGCTTGTCCATATCAACGCCTTCAAAAAAACGCGATACACGATCATCGGCCAGAACCTTGCGGTAGAAATTGTCGACAGCCAGTTCCACGGCGCCTTGGCCACCGAGTTGTTCAAATAGAGTGCTAGTTGGGGTAGACATAATATGCATGTATGATGCATCTTTTAATTCGGCATGTCAACTCTCTTTTTTCTGGTAGTTCTTGCCGTGTCTTGGTCAGCGTTTAGGCCGGAGCATTTCGCGGGTTTGCCGTAGAGATTGGTCCAGCAAGTCTTTTGCGAGCCGCCGGACGGCTGGCTCTACCAGCCACCGGAACGAGGCTGGGATGGAGCGGCTCAAAACGATGTTCTCCTGCTCCATATACACGCCGCCATCCCTCTGCTCGTATCTCGTAACAGTGTAGGTACGCCAGATGAATCCGCTCCCGTCGTCCGAGGGCGTTTTCCGCTGGTTCGACTTGCCGTAGTCCTGAATTTCGTCAATGTGAGCGCTGCGGGCAACCGAGTACAGTCGTGTCGCATCGACGGGGTAGTAGCGTGTCTCGTACTCCGCTTCTACCACGACGGTTACAAAAAGAACTGTGCGCACATACCGAATGGTGACCCGATCCTCGTTATCGGACTGCGAGAGAAGATTTGCGTGAACGATGGTGGGGCCATACCAGGTGGGAAACTGGTCGTAATTTCGCGCAGCGGCTAAGACCTCCGGCAGCGTGGCGTCCGGAATGAAAACAGCGCCGATCCAATCATGAATCAGTCCGTGCGGAATTCTTTGCGCGGCCGGCGCCTTGATCTGCGAAACGACTACTTCTCCGCGACGGACGCGCTGGGCTTGGCCAGGGGCTTGGTCCACCCACAGAAACGCGCCGTCCGCGGCGGGGGAAGCTTTCAGACGGGCATCTACTACTCCAATGTATTGGTCCCAAGCCGCCAGTGTATTCGTCTGCAGCTCGGCCGAATTCGCGATGGACGCGGTGCACAAGGCCAACACAACCACGAAGGGCGGAGAGACTTTCACTTGAACCTTTCGAAGAAGCCTCAGTTTACTCGATCAAGCGCCATGGAGTCTTCCCCGGGGTGCCCTCGGGCGCCTACTCTGCTATTTTGGAGAGCTATGAGACGGCTATCTTGCGCTGCACTTCTGCTCGCGTCCTTGGTTCCTTTGGCCGGTCAGGCGCCCCCTGCGGCTCCGGCGAAGCCTGCCCGGGTGGTTCCTCCCGTCCGGATCATGGACTTCTCTGCAAAGCCGGCAACCGTGCAGGCAGGGCAACCGGTGCTGCTTTCCTGGCTGACGGAGAATCCGAACAGCGTCACCATTGAGCCGGGCGTCGGCAAGGTGACCGCTCGGGGGAGTCGGCAGGTTACGCCCACGGCCACAACGACCTATGTTCTGAGTGTTGCCGGTCCCGACAATGCGACACAGACCAAGACCTTAACGGTTACCGTGACGGGTGGCGCGACGTCGGCCGCAGCATCCGCCCCTGCGAAAGCCGCTCGCTTGCCGGACGGTAAACCCGATTTCTCAGGAGTCTACGGATTCGCCGGCTTACGGAACGCCGTGCCGCCAGCCCTCAAACCGGGGGCGGAAAAATATCGAATCGTGCGAGAGGGGAACCAAATCCGCGGCAATACGACTTTGACGACGGGCTCCGATTGCAACCCGCTTGGGGTGCCGCAATCCTTTGTGACCCCGTATCCCATTCAATTCGTCCACACGCCAAAACTATTGGTGATGATGTTCGAGTATCCGAACACCTTCCGCATCATTCCGACCGACGGGCGCGCGCATACAGTGGACCCCGATCCAACCTTTATGGGTGAGGGCGTAGCTCGCTGGGATGGGGACACGCTGGTGGTGGATTCGATTGGTTTCAATGAGAAGACCGAGGTGAGCGGGTTCATGCACAGCGAAGCGCTGCATGTCATCGAACGGTACCGCAAAACCGAAGACGGGTCGTTACTGTATGACGTCACCGTGGAGGATCCCAACGTGTGGGTGAGCCCTTGGGTGATGCCGCAGCGCACTCTGCCTCTGCGGCCCGAGCTCGAAAAAGTGGAAGAGTTCGTGTGCGAGGCAACCCCCGACTACAGTAAGTTCTTCGCCAAGTAATGGCGATATACTGAAGCCAGCCGATCGCTGTTCACAGCCCCGGCGAGTTGAACTGGAGATACATCCTATGAAACGTACACTGCTTTTTCTCGGCCTGATGGGCGCTTCGGCCAGCGCGTGGGCACAGGCTCCGGCGGACGCGATCGAGAAGGCCCTGGGCGCGGCCCCGGCCCAGCTTCGCGACGCAGCGACGGTCATCAAGTGGAAGCCCGACTACACTTACGACACGTTGAAGAAAGGCACGAACCGTTTGGTGTGCTACGACCGTTCCGGTCTGCCGGGACAACAAGCGTTTTCGCTGGAATGCACCAGTATCGCTAACCTGGACCGCGCGGCGCAGAACCTGAAGTTCGAAGCCATGGGCGATAAGAAGCAGGCCATGCTCGATGCAGCCGAAAAAGATGGAACGCGAGTGAAGCCGGAATACGGTTCGGTCTGGTACCACTTGATGGGCGCGGATAAGGAACACGCTCGGACGCACATGACCATCGCTATTCCGGGAGCCACCACCCAATCCACCGGCATTCCCGACAACAACAAGCAGGGCGGCGTGTGGATCATGAACGCGGGCACTTCCACCGCGCACATCATGACGCCGGGCGAATAATACGCCTTCGTACCATGAAGCCTCTACTGTTGGGTCTTCTCGTAATTACATTGCTGCCCGCGGCTCCGCGAAAGCAGAAGTTCAAGGGCAGCATTACCGATAGCATGTGCGCTCGGGGCGATCATTCCCAGATGAAGATGGGAGAGAACGACGCCGAGTGCACCACTGCTTGCGTGTTGGCTCACGGTGCTCTGTACGTTCTGTTCGACGGCAAACACACTTACACGCTCAGCGACCAGAAGACTCCCGAGAAACTGGCGGGCAAGAAGGTCACCGTCACCGGAACGCTGAACGCTAAGACCAGCACTATTCAAGTGGAATCGATCATCGCGGCAAAATAAGCCGCGGGATGAGTCTATGCTTAAGGCATGAGACTTCCTGTTCTACTACTGGCCTTTTCGTCCTTCCTCTTTGCGGTCGATCCGGCCGTGAGCCAAGCCCAGACGCTTCTGAAGGCGCACAAATATACCGAGGCCATCGCTCTGTTGGACAAGGCGCACGCGGCAACGCCGAAGTCGGCTGAAGTGACGAAGGCCCTGGTCGACGCCAACCTAGCTTCCGCCGATTCCTTAATGGCCGACCCGGCGCTGCCCCCGAACGCCAAATATCCCAACGCGCTGCGTGCGTATCGCAAGGTGATCGCGCTGGATAAGACCAACCAGAAGGCAAAATCCAACATCGACCAGATCGAAGCCATCTACAAACAGATGGGCCGTCCGATCCCGCAATAGGCTACGGCTTCAGCGTCGCCGCGCCCAGGATGTGGCGCGTTTCTTTGTCCTGCACCAGCAGCACCAGCTTGAGGTTGGTGCGATTCCATTCGGGGCGGAGGTTCAGCCGAGCCTCCGCCGTATACTCGCCTGGCGTGGCTGGGTCGATCTCAGCCAGTCGGCTGAGACTGCGTACGACGGCGGCATGCTGCAATTTCCGTCCGCGATTTTCACCAGCGGAAACGTTCGACTCCAGACCGCTTTCCGTAATCGCGAGCAACACGTCGGCTTTGTGGCTCCCCGGCGGGAGTTTGCCGACTTGGATCGCTATGGTCTGGGCCGTGTTTGATGGTTGGCTCAATCGCAACTCGACTGGCGCACGCGGACTGCGCGCGGCATCGGCAATGGCGGCTGAAACCGCGCGGGAATCCGAGCCGAGCACTTCCTTTTCGCCGTTGATCACCGCTTGTGGCGTGTAGATATTGCCCGTGCGCATCGCGACGCCGTAATCCTGCTGCCGGGAGGAAAACAAGGGCGAGGAGTAACGGTCCTTCCAGCCGAGCCCGTCCCAATAATCGACATGTTCGCCCAACACGATGACTCCGTCGCGTTCAAAGCGGGCGAGGACGCTATCCGCGGGCGGGCAACTGGAGCAGCCTTCGGAGGTAAACAGCTCCACCACGACGGGAGCTGGAGGTTTCGGGGTGCGTCCGCCACGCGGTTGCGCGAGGCAAATGCTGGTGCACATAATGCTGAAAATCAGAGGCCGAAGCATGCGAAGAACCCCCCACGTGTTATTCTGACGCCTTCGGGGCTTCTTGCGTTGAATACAGATTGGAACTTTTTCGGAAACCCCGCGGCTGTCTCCGCGCTGCAGACGATGATCGCGCGCGAACGCATCCCGCAAACGATCCTCATTGCCGGTCCGGAGGGGGTGGGCAAGGCCACGCTGGCTCGGCGTTTTGCCGCGCAATTGTTGGGCGACGCCCACAAGATCGAACTCGACGACCTGAGCCTGGAAGCCAACGTCACCATCCGCACCGACCGCCTCAAACTGCCCGCCGACAAACGGAACGACGATCCGTTGGTGTTTAGTTCGCATCCGGATTTCATGACTGTTGCGCCGGATGGACCGCTGGGGCAGATCAGCATCCAGCAAATGCGCCTGGTGAAAGATCGCGCGTCCATGAAGCCGCTACGCGGGCACTGGCGCGTATTTTTGATCGACGGCATCGATAAGGCGAATCCGCAGGCGGCGAACTCTTTGCTGAAGACGCTCGAGGAACCGCCCGAGCATTTGATCCTGATCATGACCGCCAACAATCCCTACGATTTGTTGACGACGATCCGTTCGCGTTCCGTGATCTTGAATCTGGGTCGGCTGGGCGAACCGGAGATGCGGCGCTTTCTGGAAGGCCGTGGTGTGGATCAAATCGAAAGGCGGCTCGCACTCGGCGAAGGTTCCCCGGGCATCGCGTTGTCGGTTGATTTTGAAACCTACGACCGTCGCCGTACCGCGATGCTGACCCTGATGCGCGTGGCTGCGGGCATGGAGCAATTCGGCGCGTGGATGAAGCACTCCGAGTCGATTGGGGCGCGCAAGACCGAAAAGCTGGAGCAGTATGTGGAGGTTCTCTACTCCCTGATCGAGGACGTGATGCGCCTGGCTCACGGGGCCCCCGCGAGGCAGAATATCGACATTCAGGGCGAGCTGGAAGCGCTCTCCGCGCGTGTGTCGTTCGAGTGGCTGCGGAAAATTACGCGTCGTGCGGACGACTTGGTGGACCTGGCTCGCCGGAATATTCAGAAGTCGATTGCCCTGGACGCCATTGCGGTAGGTTTGCAGAGCCGGTAACGTTGTGTTATCAAGGAACTAAGTAAGCCGCCGCTGGCCTGCCAGTAGTTCATTCTTTCTGGGACAAGGAGTCCGCAGTGGAACCCGGGAATCGCCGCCTCATCCGCCCTTCGCTCACCGATGTGAAGGAGCCGCGTCCGCCTAGAGAAGGCGCGCCGCCTCGTAAGGACGGAGCCGCTAAGAAGATCATGCCTCCGGATCAGACCAACGCGGAGAATTTTTACTACCTGAAACAGATGCAGTCCAAGACGCCGATGACCATCGTGCTGAAGGACGGCGAGATTCTGAATGGTGTCATCGAGTGGTACGACAAATGTTGTTTGAAGTTGAATCGTGAAGGCGCCCCAAACTTGTTGATCTATAAATCCAACGTAAAGTACATGCACAAAGCTTAATGCCGACCAATCAACGGCACACGTTCACCGCAGTCATCCAGGCATCTGGCGGCGGTGCGGCCTACGCGGAAGTTCCTTTCGACGTAGAAGAAGTCTTTGGCGATAAGCGTCCTCAAGTGAAGGTCACCATTGAGGGCGAGACCTATGTCTGGCGGCTGATTCGCGCCGGCACCCCGTTCCACACCCTGGGAGTCCCCAAGGGAATTCGCGAGAAATCGGGCAAGAACTTCGGCGACACCATCGAGATCACGGTCGAGGCCGACAACGCGGTTCGGGACGTGGCGGTGCCTGCGGATTTTACGGCGGCGTTGGCCGCGGAACCGTCAGCGAAGGAATTTTTCGAGACCCTCAGCCCGTCGCACCGCAAGGAATTCGTCCGCTGGATCAGCGAAGCGAAAAAGGATCAGGCTCGTGCGCGGCGGGTGGAGCAGGCGATTCAGATGCTGAACGAAAAACAGATCGGCGTTTAGGCGTTTTCGTCAGGGGCCGCTGCATTTCTAACAAAAACCCGAGCCTGCGCCTCTAGCAGGGGACGCGCCTCGGCACCGGTCAACTGCTGCTCGCGGACATGGTAGGTCAGCGCTCCATGCTGGACTGGGGCATTCTCGCGCTCGAACACGTAGACCATGTGAATGACGTTGGCCTCCCGCGACATGATCGCGAACCGGACGGCGTCCACTGTGGCTTCCGCGGGGAACCGGGAGCACCCCCCGCGCGCGTAACCGAAGTTACAGCGGTCATAGTCGGCGGGCT
Organism: Bordetella parapertussis; assembly: GCA_943328975.2. Lineage (GTDB taxonomy): Bacteria > Acidobacteriota > Terriglobia > Bryobacterales > Bryobacteraceae > Palsa-187. The sequence continues at coordinate 13,995 of CALQCC020000003.1, forward strand.
GCGGAGAGGTCCCGGCGTGGCATTCGCCGGCATGCAAAACGCCCAGCGGAGCCCGTGGTGGGCGGACCCATCCGGTCTCTTGCAGCGGTTCTGTGGGTAGAAAATACGGGCAGGGCACGGCGGTGGGCCCCATTTCACTAGGGCAAGGCTGTATCCTAACAGATTGGATAACCGTTCTGAAATCTTAAAGCAGATGCTGGCTGCCGACCCCGCGAACAGCTTCGCCCGTTACGGGCTTGCCATGGAGTACATGAAGTCGGGCGACCTGGAAGGTTCCGTAGGGGAATTCGCAGCGCTGCTCGAGCGTGACCCGAACTATTCGGCCGGCTACTTCCATGGCGGCCAGACGCTGGAAAAGATGGGTCGGCTAGACGACGCCCGCGACTATTACCGGCGCGGCTTGGCGGTGACCCGCGATGCCCACGCGCGCGGCGAACTGCAGACGGCTCTAGATATACTAGGGGAGTAGTTGGGAGTTGAAGCGCCGTGCGCCTATTTACATTTGCACTGCTGATCGCCGTTGCGGCCCGGCCTGGGTTGGCGCAGCAGCAGGCCACCAACACGCAGAAGCTGGGGACGCTGGACGCGAATCCTACGCTGTTCGCGGTGCTCGCGGCCATCAACGCGGCCGGCTACGATACCGACATCGATTCGCCCACGAATAACCCGCTGCGGAAAGCTCTGCGCGATCATTTGGCGACCAGGGAGATCCCCAGCCTTTCCACGCTGCGGCGCTACGTGCGGGACCACCATCTGCCGAATCCGAGTGACGACCTGGGGCAGTACGTATCCTTCGCGTTGCTCAACAAGGGAGCACCGGCGTTTGGTCCGGCGATGCCGAATTTTCCGCCTCCCGCGGATGCGGACCGGTTGCACGATTTCGGACCGCTGGTCGCCGCTTTCTACCAAGAAGCCGACGTCCCCAAGTTGTGGGAGCTTGCCCAGCCAGCTTATGAAGCTGCACTGGAGCAATATGCGGATCCGATTTCAGGCGCGATTCAGGGCGTCAACGCCTACCTGCGCAATCCGCTGAATCCGCAAACCAAGGGTCGCTTTCAAGTGTTTATCGATCTTCTGGGTGCGCCGAATCAAGTCCACGCCCGCATTTATCTGGAAGAGTATTTCGTCGTCATCACCCCGTCGGCCGAACCGCGCATTGACGAAATCCGGCATCACTACCTGCGCTTCTGGGGGGATGGCCTGGGTTTCAAATATGCAGAGAATCTGACGAAACTCAAGCCCTTGGGCGACTACGCGCTGGCTTCTCCGATCCTGGGAGAACAGTATCGGCAGGATTTCCTGTTGCTGGCCACCGAATCTTTCATCCGCGCTGTTGAGCCCCGCGTTACCCGTCAGCCTGCGGCGACGGCGAAAGCCATGGTCACGCAAGCTATGCGCGAAGGCTTCGTGTTGGCCCCTGCGTTTTTCGACTTGTTGCCCAAGTTCGAAGCCCAGCCGGATACGATGCGCAATTATTTCCCGGACCTGCTCAAGGGCATCGATCCCAAGAAGGAAGCCGTCCGGCTGGACAAGATTGACTTCGTCACCGAGCGTGCCGTTCGTACGGTTCGCGTGACGGTACAGGCTAAGCCGCCGGTTTTGACCGGAACCGCCAAGTCCCTGGATGACGCCGAGGAACTCTTCCGAGCGCAGAAATTGCCTGCGGCTAAGGAAGCATGGTCGGCCATTCTGGGGAGCACGGCCGAGAAATCGACCCAGGCAAGGGCGTATTATGGTTTGGCACGCGTTGCTTTGTCGGAACGCGACCCGGAACGGGCCGACCAGTTGTTCCGCAAGGTACTCGAATTAGAGCCGGATGCGTCTACTCTCTCGTGGAGTTTGGTGTATCTTGGCAAGTTGGCCGATTCGCAAGGAGAAGGCGAACCGGCGAAAGAGTTTTATGGACAGGCGTTGGCGATAGCCGGCCTGCCGGAGCAGGTGAAGCGAGAAGCACAGCAAGGGCTTTCGGGGGCCTTCTTTAGACCCCGTCCGCCAGACGAGCAGTAAACAGACAAGGCAAAGCCAGGAAGCAATCATTTTCATAGGAGCTTGAAGAAACAATGAAGAACGTATTTAAGGGCCTCGCGGTCATGAGTTTGGCAACGGGGATGATGTTCGGACAGGCGGCCCCGGCGGCGGCAGCGGCCGCTCCCTCGGCCGACGAGATTAAGGATTTGCAGGCCATCCAGAGCAAGCAAATCGCGACCCCGGCGGATGCCGACGCGCGCATGACAGCGGTCAACCAGTTTGTCGCCAAGTACCCGGCCAGCACGTTGCGTGGCTATGCGCTCACGCTCGCGGGCGAAGCGGCGCAGGGCAAGCAGGATTCGGCCAAGGCTCGTTTTTACTACGAACAGGCCATTGCAGCCGATCCCACCAGTGACTACGCCATGATCATGCTGGGTGCGGATATCGCCCAGAACATCAAGGAAAACGCGATGGACAAGCCGCAGCAATTGGCGAAGGCCACCAAGCTGGCGAACGATGCCATTGCGTTGATCGCCAAGCGGCCGAAGAACCCGCAAGAGAGCCAGGCGGACTTCGATAATGCCAACAACGCGGATATCGCGCGCGCTCACATGACCCTGGGTTTGGTTGCCATGGCGGATCTGAAGTACGAAGCCGCGGGCAAGGAATTTCTGCTGGCCTCCGCTAGCGACGCGATGAACCTGTTGCGCGCTGGAATGGCGTTCAACAACGGCAAGAAGATCGACGAGGCGGATGCGGCATTGAACAAGTTCATCGCGATCCCCGGTCTCCCCGACCAGTACAAGAAGATGGCCGAAGACGAAAAGAAGCGCGGCCAGACTCTCAAGAACGCGAAGTAGGTTAGGCGGACGGGACAAATCATGACGGGCGAGCTCGCAGTTCTCGAAGCGGCAATCGGACACGTATTCCGCGACCGGGAACTGCTCGAGCGCGCCCTCACGCATAAATCCCACGCGCATGAACAAAATGGGGACCTCAACGGCGCCCCTCACGATACCTCTGGCGACAATGAACAATTGGAGTTCTTAGGCGACTCCGTCCTCGGCTTCATCGCCAGCGAGTATCTGGTGCGGCGCAATCCGGAAGCCCCGGAAGGCCGCTTGTCGAAGATGAAAGCCCACCTGGTCAGTGCGGCGCATTTGCATGAAGCAGCACAGGCGTTGGGACTAGGCTCCTATTTGTTCCTCGGCCGCGGGGAAGAGATGAGCGGCGGGCGGGAAAAGAAGGCGCTGTTGTCAGACGCGCTGGAAGCCTTGATCGCGGCCATTTACTTAGACGCGGGGATTGTTCCCGCGCGCGCCTTTATTGAAAAGTCCATCTTGTCGCTGTTCGATGACGCGCAAGAAGGCATGGTGAGCGCCGCCACCGATCATAAGAGCGCGCTACAAGAAATGGCACAGGCTCTGAAGCTGCCTCCGCCTCGTTACGTGATTGTCGCGGAAGAGGGTCCGGAGCATGTCAAGACCTTCACCGTGGAGGTCCGGGTCGGCAAGGATTGGGTCAGTCAAGCCCAGGGAACCTCTAAGAAAACGGCCGGGCAGAAGGCCGCCCAACACATTCTGCAGCAGCTATCGGAGTGGGGTCGCTAGCCGTGAACCTCAGCCGCATGGCCGTGACGTTGTTAGCGTCGCTGCCGTGTCTGGCGCAAACTCAACTGCTGGGAGTAGGCACCAGCGTCCATCTTGTCAACGACGACATGGCGATGCTGGAAGCCCAAATCCCACGCAAAGATCTGCCCTGTTCCGTGGACCCTGCGGATCCCGTACTGGGCTTCGATCTGCGATTCCACGCCGGCTACGACGTCACCATTCCGCTGAAGGAATTGGCCGGCCGCGAGAACCTGCTCACGATGTTGTTCCGGGTAACACCGGACGCCGACCCCGAAAAGCGCGTCTACTTCACGCAGAGCATACGTGTACCGCAAATTGACGAGGACGCCTCGGGCGAAACTACTCTGGGTGGAGTTTTCGATATAGGCGAAGGCAAGTATCACGTCGATTGGATCATGCGGGATCGCCAGAATCATATGTGCGCGTTCTTCTGGGATAGCACCGCTGAACTTCCTTCTCGCGACAAAGACATCGAACTGGCCATCGCGGCGAATGTCGTGGAGGCCACCCGCTCAGAACAGTTTGTGGAAGACCCTCCAGTGCAGCGGGATTCGGGCCGTCCGCTGAACGTTAAGGTGATGGTCAACTTTGCGCCGCAGAATCAGAATTCATCCGCCATGCGTCCCATCGATACCCTGGCGCTGGTGACCATGATGCGACGCATCACGCGTGAGCCGCGCTTCGGCAAGTTCTCTGTCGTAGCCTTTAATATCCAGGAGCAGCGCGTGCTCTACCGCCAATCGAGTAAGGACCGTATCGATTTCCCGGCGCTGGGGAAATCCATCAAAGATATTGTGCCCGGCGTTCTGGACTTGAAACTGCTTGCCAACAAACGCGGTGAAGTGGAGTTCCTGACCGAATTGATCAAACAAGAAATTGCCAGCTCCGACCATCCTGATGCCCTCATCTTCGCGGGGCCAAAGTATATGGTGACCGAAGGCTCCCCGGAAGATGAGCTTAAGACCGCCGAGACGGTCGACTACCCGATTTTTTACCTGAACTATAACTTGTCTCCCCAGACCACCCCTTGGCGCGACTCCATCGGCCGGGCGATTCGCGTCTTCGGGGGCAAGGAATATGCCCTCAACCGACCGCGCGACCTATGGTTCGCGGTGACGGAGATGGTGACCCGTATTGTAGAATCAAAGCAGGGCACGGGAACCGCTCCCGCGTCCCGGTGAGGAATTTTATGCGCCGTCTTGCTCTCATTTTGGCTTTGCTCTCGTCCGCCTCTTTCGGACAGGAGCCGCGTTATTCCAACAAGCTGGCCCCCTACGTGGCGTCCCCGTCGCGTGTTGTGGACATGATGTTGGATATGGCGCGCATCAAGGCTGGCGACACCCTCTATGATCTGGGTTCGGGGGATGGACGGATCTTGATCGCAGCCGCGGAACGCCGTGCACAAGCGATCGGGGTTGAGATCAATCCCAAGCTGGTATTGGCCGCCACCGACGAAATCGAACGCGCGGGTTTGTCTCAACGCGCCAAAGTAATCCAGGGCGATGTGATGCAGACCGACTTCAGCGCGGCGAACGTCGTCACGCTTTACATGGACACGGCCTCTAACGCAAAGCTCCGTCCGCAGTTGGAAAAGTATCTCAAGCCCGGCTCCCGCGTGGTTTCGCACGATTACGAGATCCCGGGCTGGAAGGCCGTCCGCGTCGAGAAGACGGATGAGCGCCAGCCGCACACGATCTATCTTTACGAGATCGCCGCCAAGAAGTAGTCACAGGCCCGCGGTCGGAAGATTTGCAGTAAGATCTACCAATGACCACTCTCGCTCGTCGCGAGTTTCTTTTGGCCTTGGCTGCGGCAGCCGCTGTAAAAGCCCAAGCGCCCGCTGAACGGCAATACCGCATCGACATCCACCATCATTTCTTCCCGCCCGAATATGTCAAGGCCATCGGGAACCTCGCCGCAGCGTTTCCGCCCTGGACCACGGCGCAATCGCTTGACGTGATGGGCAAGGCGAACGTCGAAAAGTCGTTGCTGTCGCTAAGCCTGCCCGGGGTCTGGCTTGGCACCGGAACCGCCGCCGACATCCAACAGGGCCGCAGCCTCGCCCGCATCGTGAATGATTACGGTGCGCAAATGGTCCGCGATAATCCCACCCGCTTCGGGCTCTTCGCCACCCTCCCCATGCCTGACACCGAAGGTAGCCTGCGCGAAATCGAATACGCGTACGGCACACTCAAAGCCGAAGGCATCGGCCTCATGACCAGTTACAACGACAAGTGGCTGGGAGATGCCGCTTTCGCGCCGGTCTGGGAGGACCTGAATCGCCGCCGAGCCGTTATCTACACCCATCCGCTTTCCCCTTCCTGCTGCGGAGCGTTGAACTACGGCCTGGGTCCCGGAGCCATCGAATGGGCCACCGACACGACGCGCACCGCAGCGAGCCTCCTGTTCAGCGGGACCGCGTCCAAGTATCCGAATATCCGCTGGATTCTTTCTCACGGTGGCGGGACGCTTCCGTTCTTGCTCAGCCGTCTGGTACGCGAAGAGACGACTGGCAAAAATATGAACCAGCGCCTCCCGCGCGGACTGATGTATGAGATCCGTAAGTTCTACTACGACACCGCTCAAGCCAACACGCCAGGACCGCTCGCCGCGCTGCTGGAAATGGTCCCGTCATCGCAGTTGCTGTATGGCAGCGACTACCCGTATCGCACCTTCGACGAATTGAATGCCGGCCTGGGTTCGTACCGAGGCTTTACTTCTACGGACCTGCGCGCAATTGAGCGTGATAATGCGCTGCAGCTGCTATCCTGAGGTCATGCCGGTTCAGCGTGCGTTCGCCGCGCTCCTTTTCGCGTTTGTATTGTTCGCACAGCAGCCGCGAACTGCCGCGCCTGCGAAGGCACCCGTTCGTTCCGCGGAGGAAACCGCCGCGCGCACTCTGCTGAACGGAATGACACTGCGCGACCGCGTGGCGCAGTTGGTGATCGGTGTGGCGAACGGCGACGTCTACGGAACCCAGTCAGAGGATTATAAGAAGTACCGACACTGGGTCCGCGACCTACACATTGGCGGCCTCATCGTGAACAACGATGTCGAGTTTGGCTCCGCTCGCAACGCGAATCCCTACGCGATGGCCGTTTTCCTGAATCAAATGCAGCGGCTATCGCGGTTGCCCTTGATGATCGGTTCCGACTTTGAGCGAGCCGCGTCCATGCGCGTTACCGGTGGCACGCAATTCCCGCACAGCATGGCCTTCGGTGCAGGTGGCGATGTCAGTGCGTCCAAGTACGAAGGACTCATCACGGCCCGCGAAGCCCGAGCCCTCGGCGTCCACTGGGTGTTCGCTCCCGTGGCCGACGTCAACAACAACCCAAAGAATCCAGTTATCAACATCCGCGCGTATGGCGAGGACCCCGATCAAGTTTCGGCCCATGTGGCCGCGTTCATCGAAGGCGCGCACACGGACCCTGCGGCGCGCGTATTGGTCACGGCGAAACATTTCCCAGGCCACGGTGACACCGATATCGATAGCCACATCGGGCTGCCCCGCTTGTCGATCCCGCGCGATCGCATGGATGCCATGGAACTCAAGCCCTTCCGTGCAGCCATCGCACAGGGCGTGGATGCCATCATGACCGCCCACATGGCTGTCCCTGAGTTGGATGATTCCGGCGTCCCTGCCACAGTGTCGCCCAAGGTGCTCACCGGCCTGCTGCGCAACGAACTACACTTCAGCAACCTGATCGTCACCGACGCGATGAACATGCAAGGCATCGCCGACATGTTCAATCCGGGGGAAGCATCGGTTCGCTCGATTCTGGCCGGCGCCGACGTGTTGCTGATGCCGCCCGATCCTGACGCCTCCATCCGCGCCGTCATGGTCGCGGTGGAACAAGGCCGCATCCCGCGTCAACGGATCAATGAGAGTGCGCTGCGGGTTCTGAAGGCAAAGGTAAGCTTGGGCCTCATGCGCCGCCGTTTAGTGGATCTCGATGCGATCGCCGATACGATGGCGTCCCCCGAAGCCGCTACACGTGCTCAGCAGATCGCCGATCATGGCGTGACGCTGCTGCGTAACGAAGGCGACATCCTGCCGCTCTCGCGCACAAGCCAACCGTGCATGGTTTTGATCAACAGCCTTCGTATCTCACAACAAGGCCAGCGCCTGATCCGCGACTTCCGCCGCAAGGCCACGCGTGGGCAAGTGGTGACACTGGACACCACCATGCCCTTCACGGCCCTGGAAGACACCATGCAGCAAGCCAAAGATTGCACGTCGGTGATTGTGGCATCGTTCGCGGCCATCACGGCCAACACTGTCGAAGTGAACCGCTTCATCACTAAACTCACCGAAGGCCCCGTTCCGGTGGTAATCGCGACTTTCAACGATCCGTATATGGGTGGCAACTTTCCTCGGGCCGCGGCCTACTTGACGCCTTTTAGCTCTGCTCCGTCCGCTGAAATCGCCGCAGCGAAGGCTTTGTTCGGAGAGATCGAAGTCAGCGGCCACACTCCGGTCGCCATCCCGGAAGTTGCTGCGGTAGGCGCAGGTATCATGGTGCCGTCTCGGACTCAAATCGCCAAGCGACGCTAGATTTTAGCGACGGTACTTCCGCAGCTTCAACGTATACAAGAGCAGCGGCAGCGGTACTGCCAGCGTGAACAACGTCAGGAACCCGCCACTCAATCCGCCCCCGCGTCGCAGTCCGACATTGACCAGCGCCCACACCAGGTACACAACGAACAGCGTCAGCACTGCTTTCATCACGATCACCATGCTGAACAACATCTGCCGCAGTTGCGGAGCCATGCGATCCATCTCGGTTGGAATCTGAAACAGCCATTCCCCGCTGGAACCTACGGTTAGTCCCACATACGCCAGCGCATCGATCAAGGTCACCATCCATAGCGCGTTCTTCGCCGTCATGATTCCCGCGATCCCCGGCGCGCGCCCATAGCGATAGCCCAACTCCACTACCCGGTCCGGTATTCGCGTCCAATAGATCGCCACGATCGCGATGGCGCTCACTACTGCTGCCAGCGCCACGGCTTCCAAGACCCAATCGACTTTTGATCTCTTCACTGTCACGACGCGTTCAGTATAACTCTCTGCGGCGTATAATAGCCTCCATGACCGCTCCCAACAAGTCGCCAGACCCCGGCCGAATTCTGCAAGCTCTGACCTCCTACCAACTCCCTATGGCGCTGAAGGGCGCGCTGGATCTTGAAATCTTTACACACGTAGCCGCTGGTGCGAACACCGTTGCTCAAATCGCCCCTCTGGCGAAGGCATCCGAAAAAGGGATCCGTGTGTTGTGCGACTATCTCACGGTGCAAGGCTTCTTGGTCAAGACGGATGAAACGTATTCGCTCGCCCCTGACACGGGCATCTTTCTCGACAAGAATTCACCCGCCTACATGGGCTCCGTTGCCGGCTTCCTGACGCATGATCTTATGCGGAAGAATTTCAGTGACGTAGCCGCGATCGTGCGCAAAGGCGGAGCTGTCTTCCACGAAATGCTCGGACCCGATGACGACATCTGGGTGGAGTTCGCGCGTTCCATGGCACCGATGATGGCCCTTCCCGCGCGGTTGACCGCGGAGCAGGTCACTACTCCCGGGACGCCGATCAAGGTTCTCGACATCGCCGCTGGCCACGGTATCTACGGTCTCGCCGTTGCGAAGTTTAATCCAGCAGCGGACGTCACAGCGGCGGATTGGGGCAATGTTCTGGAAGTGGCGCGCGAGAATGCGCAACGCATGGGCCTCGCGGATCGCTTTCAGACCATCCCGGGCAGCGCCTTCGACGTCGAACTAGGAACCGAGTACGACGTCATCTTGCTGCCCAATTTCCTACATCACTTCGACGAGTCGACCAACGTCAAGCTGCTGAAGAAACTTCACGCCGCGCTGAAACCCGGAGGCATTCTCGCCACCGTTGAATTCGTTCCCAACGACGACCGCGTCTCTCCGCCGCACGCCGCGACGTTCGCGATGATGATGCTGGGTGGAACCGAATCCGGAGACGCGTATACGTTTAAGGATCTGGATCGCATGTATCGCGCCGCTGGTTTTGGAGCCAGCGAAGCCCGCGCCTTAGCTCCCGCTCCACAAACGCTGTTGCTGACGCAATACAAATAGTCATGCCCACGAATCTTAAACCCGTCGACGTCGTCATCATCGGTGGGGGCTGGAGTGGCCTCGCGATGGCCAACGAATTAGCCGGACGCACCTCGCAAAAGGTGTTGGTGCTGGAACGAGGCATCCCGCGCAAGACCGCGGATTATGCGCTCGACATGGACGAACTCGACTACGCCATTCGCCTGCGCATGATGCAGAATATCGCCGAAGAAACCATCACGCATCGACACTCCACTTCCGCCGCGGCGGTACCCGTTCGCCAATACGGATCGTTCTTGCCCGGCTCCGGCGTCGGTGGGGCGGGCGAGCACTGGAACGGTGCATCCTGGCGGTTTCTACCGGAACTGTTCACGTTGCGCTCGCACCTGAATGAACGGCACGGTGCTGCGAAGCTTCCTGCAGATCTCGCGGTGCAGGATTGGGGCGTCAAGTATGACGATCTCGAGGCCTACTACTGGCGCGCCGAACAGATGCTCGGCGTCAGTGGGAAAGCCGGTAACGTGAGGGGCAAGATCCTGGAGGGAGGTAATCCGTTTGAAGCGCCGCGGCAGAATGAATATCCGCTGCCTCCGCTGAAAGAGTCGTATCTCTCAACGCTGTTTGCGGAGGGGTCGAAGAAGTTGGGCTATCATCCTTATCCGCAGCCTGCGGCCAACTTGAGCGAAGCATACAAAAACCCCGACGGCATCACACGCGCGGCCTGTGCCTACTGCGGTTATTGCGAACGATTCGGTTGCATGATGGGTGCCAAAGCCCAGCCGTCGAACACGCTGATGCCGGTGCTCTCGCGCCATAAGAACTTTGAACTGCGCAGCGGATCTTGGGTACGCCGCATCGTTCACAAGGACGGGCATGCTGCGGGTGTCGAATATGTCGATGCTCATGGCAAAGAGTTCTTCCAGCCCGCGGGGATCGTTGTTGTGGCCACCTTCACGCTGAATAATGCGCGGTTGCTGTATCTCTCGAAGATTGGGACGCCGTACGATGCGGCCACTGGCACCGGCACGCTGGGCAGGAACCTCACGCACCAAGTCCAAAGCACCACGGGTCTCTTCTTCGATAAGCCGCTGAACGCTTTCATGGGAACCGGATCGCTCGGCCTGCGCATTTCCGATTTCGATGGAGATCGAGCGCTCACTGGGTCCGAAGGTCTGCTGCGCATGGGAATTCTCAGTGCCAATAGTTTCGGTAATCGCCCGATCGCCTCCTTCGATGTCATGCCGCGCGGGTCGGTCCAGAGGAATTGGGGATCGGAGTGGAAGTCGGCCGCACTCAAGTGGCGTGATCGCAACGCCGCGATTACCCTGGCTGGTGAGCATCTTTCCTATCGTCACAATTTCGTGGACTTGGACCCCACCTACAAGGATAAGTATGGCGATCCGCTCCTCCGCTTCACTCTGGATTGGACTGAACACGAACACCGCCAGCGGTCCTTCGCTAATGAAATTGCCCGCAAACTTGGCGCCGCAATGGGAGCTACCGTCGAAGACACACCTCCCCCGCGTGGAAGGTACAACGCGATCAATTACCAGACGACACATATTCAGGGTGGCGCGATCATGGGTGACAAGCGCGAATCGAGCGTCGTCAATCCTTATTTGCAGCACTGGAACGTGCCGAACGTGTGGGTGATTGGAGCCTCCGCGTTTCCGCAAAATGCGTCGCACAATCCGACGCTCACGGTGCTGGCGCTGACGTATCGTGCAGCTGACGCGATCATCAACCGGTACCTGAAACGACCGGAGGTGCTCGCATGAGGCGGAGAGAGTTCTTCACGATCCCCGGGGCGGCAATTGGCGGCACGCTGATTTATTCGCTGGGCGGGGAAGCGCTTCGGCTGCAAGCCCAGAGCAGTAGCAAAGACGGAAACGTGAAGGTGCCGCTGCGTTTCTTCACCGCCGAGGAAGCGCGTATGGTGTCCGCTGCTTGCGCCCGCATTTTCCCCAGCGATTCGAACGGACCGGGAGCGACGGAAGCTGGCGTCGTTATCTACATTGACCGGCAGCTGGCTGGTCCGTATGGTCGCGACAAGTACCGCTACACCAAGGGACCGTTCGTAGAATCCTTTCCTGAGCACGGCTACCAGGGGAAGGAGAGTCCTCGTGAGGTCTATCGAGCTGGGATTAAGACGCTGGGTGCCTTCCCGACATTGTCACCTGCCGATCAGGACGCAGCACTCGCGTCGATCGAGAAGTCAATTTTCTTCCAGCTTCTCCGCACGCACACCATCGAGGGCATGTTCTGCGATCCGATGCATGGAGGCAACGCGGGCTTAATCGGGTGGCAGTTGATCGGCTTCCCGGGGCCGCAGATGAGTTACCGCAGCGAGATCGATCAGCACCATGGCCAGCCGTGGCGGCCTAAGCCGGCGAGCCTGCGGCAGATCATGGGGCGTAACGGGCAACCTTCGGAAGATGAAAAGGACTAATCGTTGAACTAGAACGGCCAGCGGTGAAACTTGTGGAGCGTCCACAGTGCGAGTCCGAAGCAGAATGTTAGGCCAATAAAGAAGGCGGCCCATCCGATTGCAAGGTTAGAGGGTCCGCTGTCAGGGGCGTATCCGGGCAAGACGATCTTGTTGAAGTAGATGAAGCGCGATTCGCAGGAAATGCAGCGGCGAATTTCGCTGCCCAGGTCGAACGCGAGGCCTTCGCGGCGCCCGCGTGCGCTGGAGCGCACAAGAGGGGACTGACACTTACGGCAGGTGGTAGCCATGTCGCAAACAGGAATATGAGTAACTGTTCCCGATTCTCGCACAGCTGCCATTTGCAGTTTGTCTCCTGCTGTTTCCATCGGCTCTAATCAAGAATCCAGATAGAGCTTTCGCTTGCTGTCGCTTCACTTGCAATCCGCAAGTGAACATAGCAGTCTGGAACGTGTCGAAGTTAAGACGCCGGTCCGGCTGCCCGGTGAGTATTTCGTTAGAGATTTTGGGTGATCGCTGGACCCTGCTGATCATTCGCGATTTGATGGTGCGCGGCTACCGCACGTTCAAGGACTTTCAGGGATCGAGTGAAGGCATCGCCAGCAACATCCTGGCGGACCGTCTCCGTAAGCTGGAAGCGGCGAATATTGTTGAGACGGAAGCAGACGCATCGGACGGCAGAAAAGTGAATTACCGGTTGACGGAAAAAGGTATCGACCTTGCACCGCTGCTCATGGACCTGCTTGTTTGGGGGGCACGTCACGAGAAGACGGGGGCGCCAGCCGGTTTGGTGGAAAAGATGGAAGCGCACCGAGAGTCGTTTTTGGCGGAAGTCCGGCGGCGATGGCAGGTACGGGATGCAACCCCGATGCTTCCCAGTTTTAGCAACGCAGGAAAGGACATGAAATGAGCAAGGTCAGAGTATTGGTGGGCACGAAGAAAGGTGCCTTCATTCTGGAATCCGACGGCAAGCGCGAGAACTGGACCGTCAATGGTCCGCATTTCCCGGGCTTCGAACTGTACCACTTGAAGGGCTCGCCTGTTGACCCCAACCGCATTTATGCGTCGCAATGCAGTGGCTGGTTTGGGTAACTTGTGCAGCGTTCTGACGATGGCGGCAAGACGTGGGCTCCTGTAGATAACAAGTTCACCTACGACGGCGTGCCTGGCACGCACCAGTGGTACGATGGCACGCCTCATCCTTGGGAGTTCAAACGCGTTTGGCATTTGGAGCCTTCGCTCACCGATCCCGATACTGTCTACGCTGGAGTGGAAGACGCCGCGATGTTCCGCACCACCGATGGCGGGAAGTCCTGGCATGAACTTTCTGGTTTGCGCGGTCATGGATCGGGCTCGAAGTGGGCGCCCGGCGCCGTGGCATGGGACTGCACACCATCCTTATCGATCCCAGCAATCAGGAGCGCATGTTCATCGCCATCTCTGCGGCCGGAGCCTTTCGCACGGACGACGGAGGCACCACTTGGAAGCCCATCAACAAAGGTTTGAGCTCTCTGCATATCCCGGACCCGGTAGCCGAGGTCGGCCACTGCGTTCATCGCATTGCGCTACACCCTTCGCGCCCCAGCACTCTTTTCATGCAGAAACACTGGGACGTCCTGCGAACGGATGACGCAGGTGAGTCCTGGCACGAAGTCAGCGGCAATCTTCCTACGGATTTCGGGTTTGTGATCGACGTCCACGCGCATGAACCGGAGACCGTCTACGTGGTTCCGATCAAGAGCGACAGCGAGCACTTCCCCATTGATGGAAAACTCAACGTCTACCGCAGTCGCACCGGTGGCAATGAATGGGAGCGGCTCTCGAAGGGATTGCCGCAATCTGACTGCTATGTAAACGTCTTGCGCGACGCGATGGCTGTCGACACGCTCGACTCCTGCGGCGTCTACTTCGGCACCACGGGTGGACAAGTCTATGTGTCGTCCGATGCTGGAGACAATTGGAAACCCATTGTGCGTGATCTTCCAAGCGTACTGTCGGTCGAAGTCCAGACACTGGCATGATTCGCGTCGTGCTTCCCGCGCATTTGCGAACGCTCGCGCGCATCAACGGCGAAGTTCAGCTCGAAGTCGAGGGCCCAGTGACACAACGCTCGGTCCTCGACGCACTGGAAGCGCGCTATCCCATGTTGCGGGGCACCATCCGTGACCACGTCAGCTACGAACGCCGGCCCTTCGTGCGATTCTTCGCGTGTCAGGAAGATTTGTCCCACGAATCCATGGATGCGCGGCTGCCCTTCGCAGTAGCGTCCGGCGAGGACCCGTATCTCGTCGTCGGCGCGATCTCTGGCGGAGTTTAATTGGTGTCAGACACCAATTGCCTGTGCTAACATCGACGCCTGTGAGCAAGGGCCGCACATATTCTTTGGTGGTGCTATTCGCCATCAACCTTTTGAATTTCTACGACCGTAGCATGCCGGGGGCGCTGACTGAGCCAGTGCGCAAAGAGTTCGGTCTCACCGACGCACAGGTGGGGCTCATGGGCAGCGCGTTCATCTGGGTATACGCGTTCATCGGTATCCCTCTGGGGCGTGTCGCGGACACGTGGAGTAGGCGTAAACTGCTCGGGTGGGGCGTTGGGATCTGGAGCTTGATGACTGCGGCCTCAGGGTTGTCTTCGAGCTTTATCACGCTACTGGTTCCGCGCATGGGCGTGGGCGTGGGCGAGGCAGTGTGCGCACCGACGGGAGCTTCCTGGATCGGTGATTTGTTTCCTGCGGAACGACGGTCCAGAGCGCTGGCGCTGTTCATGTTGGGCTTCCCTATCGGCGGAGCGCTGAGCTTTTTCTTTGCCGGTTCGATGGCAGATGCATGGGGTTGGCGGGCGGCGATGGTGACTGCCGCGGCTCCCGCACTGCTGCTGATCCCCGCGCTTTTAATGCTGGAGGAACCGACGCGTGGCGCAACGGAAAAGGCGACGGGTGAGGCTAGTTCGATGTGGGTCGTCCTCAAGATCCCCACCATGTGGTGGATCATTCTTTCGGGTGCACTGCTGAACTTCAACATGTACGCCATTGCGACGTTCTTACCGGCCATGCTGAGCCGGATTCATCACGTGTCGAATTCGCGGGCTGGCTTGGGGACCGGTATCACGTATCTAGTCGGGGGCTCGTTGGGTGGCCTGCTTGCTGGATGGATCGGCGACAAGGTTGTCCACAAACGCAAGGATGGAAGAATGTTGGCGGCGGCGGGATTGGCGCTGATCGCGGTTCCATTTTCCTACTTGGGAATCATTCAGCCTGAGGGTGCGATTGTGTTTTCCGTCGCCATGTTGACGGTGACGTTTGGAGTGTTGAATGGCTACTACGGGTTGGTCTACGCGGCGATTCAAGATATCGTGTTACCTACGCAGCGTGCGTCCGCCATGGCGATCTACTTCTTCGGGATGTACATGGCGGGAGCGTCCTTTGGGCCCGTGTTGACAGGAACGCTGTCCGACCTCTTGGCTCGGAGGGCCGCGGCTGCTGCGGGGTCTGAGATAGTTACCGAAGTGTTCCGGGCTACTGGACTGCAACAAGCGATGCTGGTGATTCCAGTCTTGTCGGCTGTGCTCGCCGGCGTATTGTGGATCGGCTCGCGAACCATCCTCAAAGACGCCGAGCGGCGCGCGAGTTAGTGTGTCATCGCGTAGGCGATGTGGTTGATCATGATGCGGAATCCGAGCGCGGAATAGTGCTCAGGGTAAGTCGGATCGTCGGCCCATTCCCAGGAATCGCCGGTGTCATTGTTGAGCCACACGGCGATAACCATGCGACCCTTTTCATCGAACACGCCGCGCCAGTGCGGATCGGACGCACCATTGAGCGGTTGTCCGTTGAAGCGACCCCATTGCCCGATGATCTGGTAGCGATTGTCGAGGTCAAACAGCATGTGCATGACCGCTGCGTCGTCGCCGAGTTCGACCAATTCACGAGTCGGGTATAGCCGCTTCACCAGGTCGAAGATGGCTTCGTGCTCATAGGGACCCCACATGTCATCGGCGACCAAGAAGCCACCACGGTCGATGTAGTCGCGTAGTTTGTCCGTCATCTCCTCGGTCAGATCGATGTTGGTCGTGCGGACCGCATAAAGAAAGGGCCAGTTGAAGACGTCGTCAACATCTTCGAGATTGATGGGCTGCTCGACGCTGCGGACGTTGAGAGAGGTTAGGCGGCGTAGCGCTACCATCAGGTGACGGTCGGCGGCGGGGTAGTCGTTACCCCAGCCCTGGTTCTGGCCGCCTTGCCGCCAATCGCGTCCGCCACCGCCGCGAAAGAAGCTGCGGCCCCCGCCAGCTGAGGGATACATCAGATGCCCGAAAACGAACTCGGCTAGATCGCGAGCGTCGGGCGGCAATGGGAGTGGCCGCTCGCCGGGAAATTCGCGAAATTCTCGCTGGAACGCAAAGGCCCCGCTGAGTACGCAGAGCAAACTGGCGCCGGCGAGTACCATCGTCCGGAGGTTCACCCCCAGAGGATACCACCAGCATTGCGTTTCGCTACAAAGTTCGATTCGCTTGCCGATGTGTCCTTTATGGCTGAAGCCGCCGATCTGTCCGCGTTGAAAGAGGTAACGCTCCTGTTGCTGGGTGCAACAACGGAGCAAGCGGTAACTTGCGGGGACGGAGATATTGGATCGTTTCGGCAAGTTGCTAGTGAGTCGAGCGACACGATCAAGAATGCAACGACGATGTCGCAGGTCTTGATGACTAGCGGGGCTCTTGTACAGGCACTTTCGCAGTACTCGACCCAGACACAGCGACGAGTCGATGCGTTGCTCGCTGATACGGGTTCGATGTTCCAGAGCTTTCTTGGGCATCTGGAGGGGCTACACGGCGATGCGGAATCGCAATCCATCCAGAGGTTGCGGACTCTGTTCGCGCAGGGCCTGCGGGAAGGCACACTAGCACAAGCCAAGGAGCAGGCGATGCAGTCTCTGGATGACTGGAGCAAACACGCCGAAGAAAAGAGACGACGGGCACTCGAATTGACGAGCAGCCTACAGGATCGGATCACGATCCTGGAACAATCCGTGCCTCGCAGTTTGAGAGTGCCCGCTGGTGCTTCGTCCGGCGGGTCCCCTGAGGTGACTGTTGATGGCTGCACCGGCTTGGCGGTGCGATCTGAGGCCGAGGCAGCTCTGAATCGCGCATTGGAAGGCCAAGCGCAATCCTACGCGGCAGTTTTCTACTTGCACCGCATGGCGCTGACCAATGCCCGGTTTGGAGAAGCGATTGGCAACCAAGTCATCTTGTTCTGCAGTCAGCATATTGCTACCGTGGTGACCCGCGGCAACGACTCATTGTTCCGCTGGAGCGGTCCGGCGTTTGTGGCCGTCTTAGAACGCCCGGACTCGGCGTCAACGGTCAGTGCGGAAGTGCAGCGATTGATCTCGGCTCCGTTCAGCCGTTTCTTTGAGACGTCTTCTCGCAGTGTCTATCTGCCAGTTAAGGTGACCGCCACCGTGATCCCGCTTTTTGATACGAACTACGCCGAAGTCTCGGCCCAATTGGAGCGCTTCATCCTCAATGCCTCCGGGCTGGGCAAAGCGGACTAGATTATCTTCAGGGTAGGGTTGTCTGTCTCCGCTGCTTCATTTCGGACATGACACTGATCACTAGCTCCTTGGCATCCGTGAGACATTTGTCGATCAGTTGCACGTCCATGGCGGGCTTGCCTGGTTGGCGGGCACTTTGACAATAGACACCGTGTTGGCCCGTCAGGATCAGGGCATCGGTTAGGAGGTCGAGCGCGACGGCCAGGCGACCGCGTTCCAGGCCCATGCGAAATTCGTGTTCTTCCAGCGCGTCTTTACGGTCTTGCCAAACGGACATGCTTCATCGTAGCAATCCGATGTCCCGCGGTTTGTTCTGAACCTAGGGGACGATCCAAGTTCCTTTGGTGACGAATGAACTGCTGCCGTAGGGATTTGCTGCCTCGACGTAGACGGTTTTTGAACTGGCAAACGCAGGGGATTTGAATACAATCTGAACCGTAATCGTTACTGTCCCTCCAGCGATGTTGGCCACGCTGAAACCGATAGCGCACTGGCTGTTCTGTAGCGCGGCCGAGGAGCCGAGCGGTTTGGTACTGAGGATTGTGCCTCCATCGTTATAGAGTCCGATGGTGGCAGAGGTTCGGTTGTACTCGATGTAACAGGCGTTTGCTGTGCCCGACGGCGTGACCAGAAGGGAGATTCTAGAGAGGTCCGATGGCGAAACTGCCGTCGAGACGCTAGCTGTGAAATTTTGATTGAGTCCGCTTCCGGCCGATGGCCATACCGAGTTCACGGTGGGAGGTGTTCCAGGGACGGTCCAACTACCGACCTGCACCCATCCTGAGTTGAACCCGTTTTCGGAGGCAAAGAGGAACGTATTCTTGGCTCCAGCAAACCTAGGGTTGAAGGTGAGGTTGAGAGTAATGGTGATCGTTGTTGCTCCGATGGTTACGGTGCTACCGGAGCCATACAGCGTGCATTGACTGTTGGAAACGCTGCCGCCGGACCCAAGCGTCAGTCCAACGGAGCCGCTCGCAATGGAGTCGGCCATTAGTGAGAACCGGTTGGCCGTTCGGTCGTAGACGATGTAGCAGGAGTTATTCAAGTTGAAGCCCGGACTAGATGCGAAGAGCATAGCCGCCGCGACGAGGAAATTGGATCCGCCTTGATCCGACATCACGAACGTAAAGGTCTGTCCGGCGCCAGAGCCCGAAGCAGGGGCGGTGGAATTAGCCACAGGGACTCCGCCTGCGACTACGGAGTAGGTTCCTTTTTGAACCCAACCTGTGTTGCCGTTTGGTCCTACGGCGTACATGTAGATGTTCTTGGGTCCGGTGAAGGAACCCTTGAAGGCGAGGGGGATGGATAGGACCGTGGATGTGCCTGAGACAGTCATGGTGGCAACTCCCAATGCGCACTGGCTGTTTTGGATGGTTGCGTTTGATCCCAGCGGTTTTGCATAGGAACCGGTAGCGCTATCCCAGAGCAGGGAAACGGTATTGGCTGCACGGTCGTACACCAACCAGCATCCGTTCGTCCCGGTGAGGGTGCCATTGATCATCATGGCGGCTGTTTGGAGGTTGCTGGCTGCTTTGGTGTCAGAGAAGACGAACGTGAAGACCTGAGACGCGCCGCTACCAGAACTGGGCGACACGGAGTCCGCGGAAACTTGAGATACGCCGGCCTTGGCGACCCAGCCGGTATTGACGTTTGCGTCGGCGGCGTATAGATACACGGTATTATTCCCTGGAAACCCGCTGTCGAGGACCAGCGAGAGGGTCAACGTCAGCGTGTTGCCGACCAGTACTGCTCCGCTACCCGCGCCGTTGAGTTGGCACTGCGAGTTCAGTGCGCTGCTGCTGCCGGGGGTGATGTTCAATCCTCCAGAGGACACAACGTTGTTCGCCAGTGTCAGCGTGTTTGTCCCCTGGTTGTAGCTGACATGGCAGGCGAAGTCGATGGACGAGGTTCGCGACAGGAGAACGGCTACAGTCGCCAGCGAAGTTGCGCCCGCGGGGTGGGAGAACTGCGCGGTCACGGTCGCAGCCCCGCCGTTGCCATAAACGACGTTGACAGAATCCGCCGAAGGGACCTGAGAAGGTGGAGTCGTTACCCCGATGCGCGCAACCCAGCCGGTGTTCCCGCTTGTATTTGACGTCTGATAGGCGGACTGCGCGGGCAGATCATAGGAGCTGGTTTGGCCCCCGAGAAACATGTTTCCGTTGGAATCCACGGCGACGGCATTTACCTGATCCGAGCCCGCCCCGCCATAGAGAGTCGAGAAGCTCAAAGCGTTGCCCGCAGGACTCAGCTTGGATACGAAGGCATCGTAGAGTCCCTTGAAGCCGGTCTGGACTCCCCCGACATTCGCGAAGCTTACGGAAGAAGTATATCCGGCAACGTAGGCGTTCCCCGCGGAATCGACAGCGATGCCGGAGGCCCAGTCGAACCCGGTCCAGCCTAGGTAGGTGCTGTACACGCGAACGGTTCCGGCGGCATTCAGCTTGGTGATAAAGGCGTCTCGCGAACCGCCTGCGTTCGACTGTAGCGCTCCCGCGGTCACCGGAAAGTTGGTGGAGCTCGCTACACCGGCGACGTAGGCATTGCCGCTTCCGTCGATGGCGATCGCGTTGGCCTGTTCCGGAGCGGTCAGGCTCCCCCCGGTTCCGCCCA
The DNA here is from genome assembly GCA_943328975.2 of Bordetella parapertussis. Taxonomy (GTDB): domain Bacteria; phylum Acidobacteriota; class Terriglobia; order Bryobacterales; family Bryobacteraceae; genus Palsa-187. Next base: position 34,286 of record CALQCC020000003.1, read on the forward strand.
GGTAAGTACTGTAAAGAAGCTGAGTTGTGGAAGTTGTCTTGATCTTAGCGACGAACCCATCTTGTCCCCCACCATTGGTGGCTTGCGTTGCGCCGGCTACCGGGAAATTCGTCGAGAGGGTGCCGCCAGCCAAATAAACGACTCCGGTGCCATCGGTCGCGATGCCGCCTACGTGCTCTCCCTGCGAGCCGCCAAGGAAGGTGCTGAACACGCGGACGCCCACCGCGTCCAACTTGGCTACAAATGCATCGTTTTGCCCCCCGAAGGTCGACTGCACGGCGTTGGTTACAGGGAAATCCGCCGACAACGTGTCTCCAGCGACATAGGCGTACCCAGATGCATCTACCGCGATGGCCGTCGCTACGTCATAGTTCGCGCCGCCTAAGAACGTGCTGTACACGAGCGCACTGCCTGAGGAGTTGAGTTTGAACGCAAAGCCTTCCTTGCCGCCTACGAAGCTACTGCGAGTAGCGGCGGCCAAAGGGAAGTTCGACGACCCCGTGGCTCCCGCGACATGCGCCTGGCCTGACCCGTCCACTGCAATACCCGCAGCCCGGTCGTCGCCGTTGCCTCCAATGTAAGTGGCGTACATCAGACTGGCCCCGGTCGGGTCGAACTTCACGACAAAGGCGTCTACCCCGCCGCGATTCGCCGCTTGCAATGCGCCGGCGATGGGGAAATCGAGCGACTCCGTCCACCCGGCTGCGTACAAGTTTCCTAGGCCATCGCGAGCCACCGTTGTGACCGCGCCCATGCCACTGCCCCCCAAGTACGTCGAGTACGTAATGACTGGATCGATCACCAAAGGCAAAGCGGCGTCGAAGCCGCCCAGTTCAAATCCGACGGACCGATCCTCAAATACCCGGTAGCTCGCTCGCACGGGGATCCGCGATCCGTCGCGCGCCGATTGATACACCTCCGGCGCAAACTCGCGGAACTCTATTGCGCCCACGGTCACCCGGAGATCACCGGCATCCACCCAAACAGTGGACGCCCCTGGATATTCCATCCGGATCACGCGTGGATCGACCCCGGGTTGCACCACAAATTCACTTTTCAATAGACGACCCAGGCCCGCATAACTCGCGTCAATGCCCGGATAGAGGCCACGGTATACAACATGATCGAAGGTCGTGAGATCCGTACGCCAAGCCGAGGTGTCGCTCCCCAGAAAGAAATTCGCATGGCCCGCAAGCTGTCCCGCGCCTTCGACGCGAGTTTCCTTCGAGGCTCCCGCGAAGCGAACTTCCAGGCGAGCGTCACCTACTTGCAGCATCGATCCACTGGTGAGGAACGCAGCCCGCACGTCTGGGGTCTGCACCACGAAGTGGACCACGGGATCGAACTGCCCGGCGTTGGGCATGAAAACGAGAGGAAGCCCCTCCCCCGCGGCGACCGCGCACAGTATCCCAAAACTCATTGCGAGGCGCATTCTGTTCTACCAACTACTTCGGCAAGGCCGAGCCTTCGGGGTATTCAGATTGTTCTTATACTGAAGCGATGCCTCAACTTATCGCCCAACCTAATCGCATTCCGGTCCCTGGAAACAAAATCATCGACGAATATGTTGGTCGCGTGAACAGCGGCGAATCGCAGACCAGCATCGCGCACATGCGTAGCCCGGCGGGCTGGTCCGAGCCGGGTCAGCGCCCTGATTTCGACGAGTTTACGCTGGTGCTCAAAGGTATGATGCGGGTGGAATACGAAGGCGGCGTGATGGAAGCCGGCGCAGGCCAAGCCATCGTCACGCGCAAAGGTGAGTGGATCCGCTACAGCACGCCCGAAGGCGCCGAATATGTCGCGATCTGCATCCCGGCGTTCGCGCCAGACACGGTCCATCGCGACGAGTAGTTTAAGGAGGGCCTTCGGACAACCCGTCGAGCGCCCAGCCGTTGCCCCGATCCTTGAAGTACAACGTGTACTCATTGCCGCGAGCTTTCCACGTGATGGAATAGCCTTCGCGGCCTTCCTGCGTGGGTGTTCGTGACGCGATGACTGCCTGGATGTCTGAGGTGAAGTAAAAATCGAAGCGCGCGGCGAAGGCGGTGGCTACCTTAACATCCCGGGTGGGTCCGTTTTCCCACTGCAGCGGGAACTTTGCACCCTTTGAGATCGTGGTGGTGTCCCGTTTAACAACGGCCGCTTGGAACTGCTTCCACCAAGCGGCGAAATCTGCACTGGCAGGAGCTACCGCAGGAGCTTTCGCAACCGCCGCCTTTTGCTTAACGCCCGGGGTTTGCGCCGCGAGCGGGACCAACAGCAGAAGGAACAGCGCAACATTTTTCATGACACCCGATGATACCCCGTGTGTCACCTCAGAAGTGGACAGCGCGCGCGACACCATCGGCATTGGAACCTTCCGGCGCAATGGTGAACTGCAAACGGAGCGCGCTGGCCTGCTTCTGCGGTCCACATTGGAACTCTGCTCCGCCTTCCCGCCCGGTTACGACTAGGCGATCCGGTTGCAGCACCACGAACGACTTGCGTCCTTGCTCGGTGTCGAGGATGAAGCGTGCGGGGGTGCGGCAATCCATCTCCACCAGCGTTCCACGGATGTCTTGGAGGATGATTTCCAGGTCGGCGCGCGTGATGTGTTCTTGGCTGGCCGCACCTGCGGGGGCCGAGGGCGGGTCGGGAATGGCTACACGGCGCTCTGGTTGATTCAAGAAGCGTAGAAGGTCGTCGGCTCGCTGGGTATACTCCGCTGCGGTGGTTGCCTGTTTCAGTTCCTCCGCTCGAGCCCGAGCATCGTCACGGTCGCCTGTTTGGCTGGCGGCAAACGCGCGAATGTACAGCGCGCGGTCGCGTTGTTCCGCGGTCTTGACCGACGACACGCCCCGGATCGTGGTGAGAGCTGCCGGATACTGGCGCAAGCTCATCTGCGACGCTGCGAGTTCGAGGCGAGCGTCCGTGTTCTTTGGCTCCTCTGTTAGGAGGTCGGCCAGAGCCTTGACCGCGTCTTCGGGATGTTGACGCTGGGCCAGGCGTCCGTAATCCCATAGGAACTTCGGACTGCGATCACCGAGTGCATAGGCCTTGGCGAAGTGGGCGACCGCGTCCTCCTGTTTGTTGTCGCGCCAGGAAAGATAGCCCAGGCTGGACCAAGGCTCCGGTCGCTGGGCATCTTCGCGGGTGAGTTCCTCGAAGCGCGTGCGAGCTTCGGCTTGTTTGCCGGGAAATCCCATCAGAAGGTCGGCCTGCAGAGTGCGAACGTCGAACATGTCCGCCGGTTGCGCGGTGATCTTGTCGAGGCCTTCGAGTTTGATCTTGGTGAGCAGGTGTTTGAAGGAATTGCCTCTGATGTAGAACTTCAGGTCGGCTTCGATTTTGGACAAGGGCTGGCCGTAGACCTTTTCCAGGGCTTCCACGGACGCGGTGCCGTTCTGAATGCTGGCCACGGCGTCCCAGAACTTCGGACGGTATTCATCGCTGGTTTCCAGCATGTGGACCAGGGCCCAGCTTTCGTTGTAGAACGTGCCCGCGCGTTTGGCTTCGTTGTAGTACGGTGACGATCGGTCGGCGGAGACGATGCCTGCAAGGGGAATCCACGCTTCCGAATAAAGGGCCTGCAAGCGGCCAGGAATGATGTCGCCGAAGAGCGTGTCGCTGCCCAGCGGGTGCATGGTGGAGAACAGTTCGGCGAGGCCTTCGTTGAGCCACGGCGGCAACGTGTAGCCGCTATGTTTCATGACCAGGTGCGTGTATTCGTGGGTGGCGGCTTGCGCCGTCTGCTCGCCTGTTTTACCCATGACGATGAAATCGCGGTCGGATTGACCTGTGTAGTAGGCGATGGCGAATTCGTTGAACCGGTACGGCAGGTATTCCTTCTCGGTGCCGAACATTACGACGTAGACGGGGACCGACTTGGCGACCGGGGCTCCTGTCATCTGGATGAAGAAGCCACGGACGCGCTCGAAGTAATTCAGCGCATCGCGACTGGCGCGTTCATTGGCGCTGGAATACATGCTGAAGTTTTCGTTCTGCAGGTGGATCCACTTGGGCTGCGCGGAGAGGGAGGCGGCGCATAACAACACCAGAGAGAAGAGCGAGTGCGCCCGATTCATGCCTGGGATTCTATCACCAATCGGTAAATGCCATTTTACGCATCACGCGCCAAGCCGGCTGCCGATTGCCGCGGACAATGATACATTCGGATTCTGAGCCCTCTTTCCATCACCCACGTTGACACCGAAACCGCCTGGCGGGGCGGGCAGCAATCGCTGCTGACGCTGGCTCGCGGCTTGCGGGCTCGCGGTCACATCCAGACCATCGTTTGCCCGGAGGCGAGCGCGCTGGCCGCACGAGCTCGGGACGAGGAGTTTGCGGTCGCGGTGAAGTGCCCTCGAACGGGCGACATTGTGCATGCGCATTCCGGGCGGGCGCACAATGTGGCGGTACGGGCTACGCTCGGGTCGTCCATCACGCGCGTTGTGACACGTCACGTCGCGTTCGCTCCGCGGCATCCGATGATTCATCGGCTCAAGTACACCAAGAGCTGTGACGGGATTATCGCTGTCTCCGATGCTGTTCGCGACGTGCTGGTGCGGGCGGGGATTCCGGCGGGACACGTTGAAGTGATCCATACGGGGATCGAACTGCCTGAGCAGGTCGCGCGGCGCGAGCACGACGGATTGGTGGTAGGGCACATGGGCGCGTTCACCAGAGAGAAAGGGCAGGACGTCTTGATTGCTGCGGCGCGGTTGTTGCCCAGCGTGCACTTCGTGCTGGCTGGCGAAGGGGCTCTGCTGGAGGAATTGAAGCGTGATGCTCCGTCGAATGTGGAATTTCCTGGATTCGTTCGCGACCAGGGGACTTTCTTCGCCGGGCTCGATCTGTTTGTGATGCCGTCGCGGTCTGAGGCCTGGGGGCTGGCGGCGCTGGAGGCAATGGCGCATCTGGTGCCGGTGATCGCCAGCAATATTCACGGGCTGGCGGAGATCGTCACGCCACAAACCGGATGGCTGGTTCCCGTAGGCAATGCGGCGGCGCTGGCTGCGGCGATTGCTGAGGTGGATCCGGCTCGGCTGGAAGAGCTCGGGATCGTGGCGCGCGAGCGGGCAGAGCAGTTCACGGTGGAGAAGATGGCCCAAAAAACGGAAACTTTCTACCGCCGTTTGCATCGATTATGATGAAGATGATGAAGCCTATTTTGTTACTCGTTGCCGCGCTAGCCGCTCTTCCCTTATTGCAGGCCCAAGGCCTACCCGCAGGCAAAACCCCGGAGAGCAACAAAGGCAAGGATCTTGTGGACAGCCAATGCGCCAGCTGCCACGGATTGGAACAAGTGATGGCGCATCGCGACAGCAAGGACGGCTGGGACGCTGTGGTGGCCTACATGGTCTCGCGCGGGATGGCGGCCTCCGACGATGAAGTGAAGCTCATGGTCAGTTACCTTGCGGAATCGTTCCCCGCTACGCCGAAGCAGCCCGCCGCGGGCAAGGCCAAGTAGTCCCTTTTTGAAAACCGCGGGTGCTACAATGGCCCGCGATGAGTATCTCTATCTCTTCCTCTCGCCGGGCTTTCCTGCAATTTCTCGCAGCTAGTCCTCTCGCTACAACTGCGCTCGGGCAAACAGGCCCTGCGGACCTGCTGAACGTCGCGGATTTTGAAGAGTTGACGCGCAAGAAACTGCCGCCCGCGCACCTCGGCTACCTGATGACGGGCGTGGACGACGACCTCACGCTGCGGGCGAATCGCGATGGCTACCAGCGGCTTGGGCTGCGCACACGCAAGTTGGTCGACATCTCGAAGACGGATCTGACTACGGAAGTGTTCGGCGTCACCTGGGACAGTCCGATCTTCCTGTGTCCCGTCGGCGCGCAACAGGCGTTTCATCCCGAGGGCGAAGTTGCTGTGGCTCGCGCGGCTCGAGTGAAGAAACACATGCAGATCCTATCGACAATGAGTTCCCTCCCTGTCGAAGATGTTGCGAAAGGCCTCGGCACTCCGCCGTGGTACCAGCTCTACATGCCGACCACCTGGGACGCGACCGAGCGCATGGTCCGGCGCGTGGAAGCGGCTGGGTGTCCTGTGCTGGTGTGGACCGTCGACTTACTGGCCGGGCGCAATACCGAAACCGCGACGCGCGGGCAGAGGGCGGACACGCGCGATTGCGCCAGTTGTCACATCAATGGGGTCGGCGCGTTCAACCACCGGCCCATGTTCCAAGGGCTGCCTTCGGACATCGGTATCAATCCGCGCACCGCGACTTGGAGCTACATTGACCGCCTGAAGAAGATGACCAAGATGAAGATCGTCATCAAGGGGATCGATACGGGCGAGGATGCTCGGCTGTGCCGGGAGAGCGGTGCCGACGGGATCGTCGTCTCGAATCACGGCGGGCGGGGAACCGAGACGTTGCGGGGCACCATCGAGGTGCTGCCGGAGGTCGTGGACGCGGCCGGGCGCACACCGGTCTTGATGGACGGCGGGATTCGGCGCGGAACGGATATTTTCAAGGCTCTGGCGCTGGGGGCTCGCGCGGTGGGGATCGGGCGGCCTTATATTTTCGGATTGACTGCGTTTGGGCAGCCTGGGGTGGAACGGGTGTTGGATATTTTGCGGGCGGAGTTGACGTTGACGATGCGTCAGTGCGGGACGAATTCGATCCGCGATATTTCGGCTTCGTCGGTGGGGAGACGTGCATAGCGGCTCGCGCTATGATGTGAGGAAGCTTACTAATTAAGGAGAGCTACAAAAAAACAATGCGCAAGTTTATATCAGTTGCACTCGCGCTGGTGGTGGCCGTGGCCATCGTCGGTGCGCAAGACAAGGGCAAGGGCGGTGGCGGTAAGGGCAAGGGCGGTGGCCTGGTTTTGTCGCCCACCATCCAGATCGCTGTCGAAGGCGTGGCCAACGGAATGTTCCCCGCTGCGAACGCAGGGAATGGCAAGGGATCGCCGAAGATCAGCTGGACGCAGGTTCCCGCAGGTACCCAGGCGTTCGCGCTGATCATGCACGACCCGACCCCGGTTCTCAACAAGAACGCCATCGGCGACGTGACGCATTGGGTTGTCTATGACATCCCCGGCACCGCCACGGGCCTCCCCGCAGGCGTTGCGGCGGGCGAACTTCCGGACGGCACCAAGCAGGGCTTGGGCATCACCGGTCAAGCGGCGTACTTCGGCCCCGGCCCGCCGGCCGGCCACGGTCCGCACCTCTACACGATTGAACTGTGGGCGCTGGATGCGAAGCTCAGCTTGCCGGCTGGCGCGACCCGTGACGCAGTGATGACGGCCATGAACGGCCACGTGCTCGCCAAGGGCATGGTTGTCGCGGCATTTGAGAACAAGTAAGTGAGGAGCATGGGGGCGGCTTCGGCCGTCCCCTTCCTGTTATGAAAGATTCAAACCCCTCCCGTAGAGCAGTTCTCGCGAGCGCCGCGATCGTTCCAGTGGCGGCGTTGACGAGTTCCGCTCAGCAAACACCTGCCCCGGTTGGCGCACTCAGCGCAGCCCAAATGAAAACCCTGGAGGCCTTCGTCGACCGCTTGATCCCCGCCGATGAACTTGGTCCGGGAGCCGTGGCCGCGGGAGCCCAGAACTACATCAATATTCAACTCGCCGGATACTTAGCCGCCGAGAAGGCCGCCTTCGTCGCAGGCCTGGAGGGCATGGAAGCCTACGCCAAGCGCGTGCACGGCTCCGCCTTCACCGAACTATCGCCGGAGAAGCGCGACGAAGTGCTGACCGCGATGGACGGCGGCAAGGCCGATGGCTTCGCCGCCGCCCGCAACTTTTTCACCCGCGCCCGCCGCCTGACGCTCGAAGGAACTTTCGGCGATCCGCACTACGGCGGCAACGCCAACGGAATTGGATGGGACATCATCCGCTATCCCGGCCCCCGTCCGGCCGTGGCACCCGAAGAACAGAGATTGGAAAAGCCCGCTACCCCCTATCGCCGCTCGGCATGGGGCGCAGCGGAGCACGAACATTAAAGCAGTATTGGAGGAAGTATATGAAACGCATTCTTAGTTTGCTGGCACTCGCAGCGAGCGCAGCATTTGCACAGACGCCGTCGATTACAGCGGTCCTTGATGGCGGCGCCTACACGAACAACATCGCGCAGGGCTCGGTTTTTGTCGTGAAGGGCAGTTCGCTGAGTGCCGCAGGCTATGTGGCAGCAACCGCTCCCATCTATCCGACGACGCTGAACAGCGTAAGGATAACCTTGACGGCGGTGACTGGGGGAACGGTGATCAACCCCCTCATGGTCTACACCTACAATCTTGATGGAGTCAACCAATTAGCCGCCGTGCTGCCCTCCACCGCAGCCGCCGGCGCCTATGATCTCCGAGTGATTAACGGCGCAAGTACCTCGGGCGCGTTCCGCACGAATATTCAGGCGCGCAAACCTGGCATAGTTACCGCCAGTGGCGATGGTAGCGGTCCCGCCCAAGCAACCCTGAACGGTGCTCTGATCCTCCAGCGCACCTCAAACGTTGGAAAGATTGGGCAGTTCGATACCCGCCCGGCTCATTTGGGCGAACGCGTCGATCTATGGGGCACGGGTTTAGGGCCAGACGTAGCGTCCGACACGGGAGGCACTTCGGGAGACCAAACGGCTGCAGCCCAAATAGTGGTGCTAATAGACGGAACGCCGGTGACCCCACTCTATGCAGGCCGGTCGTCAGGATTTCCCGGACTCGATCAAATCGTCTTCATCCTCCCTACCACCACTGCGCTCAGTTGCACCGTGGGTATTCAGGTACGGGCGGGCGGAGTTTCTTAGCAACGCTGTGACAATCGCAACCGCAACCGGTGACACTTGTCCCCCTCCCTCGACGGGTGGTGGCGGAGGTGGTGGCGGTAGCATCAACCCAACCCAGGGTGAAATCGATTCGTGGATCTCTCGCGGTAGCTATGTTTCGGGCAATATCAGTTTCAACCGTAATACTTCCTACGCCACCACCGATTCGGTAGGAGTGAGCGGTGTCACGGCATCGACCACGTTGACTAAGACGGATTCCATCGGGGGCCAATTTTCGCGGTTGGGCGGGGCAGACCTGCCGAAGCTTTTGCGGGGTGAGCTACCGGCGGGTTTCCCGAATTTCAATCCGACGATAGGAAGTTGCAGTGTGTACACGATGCAACAACTCCTGACAAACCCATTCCCCCTCTTTACTTCAGTCAATCTGGATGCAGGTGACCCTTTAACCTCCGTCGGACCGGCCGGTACCCGAACGATTCCCAGGCAGAGCAATCAGATTGTGGGACCTACCTATTCCACGCCGAGTAACTTCCCGAACAACTACATTAACTCTGGCAGCTATACGCTCTCTGGCCCCGGCGGATCGCAGGTTGGTTCCTTCTCCGGTTCGCTCGACGTCGTTTCCGACTTCGTCGTCACCAATGCCGAAACCGATTTTCGTGTGGTCAACCGGAATAGTCCTCTTACCGTCCGGTGGACGGGCGGCGCAGCCGGGACAGTTCTCACGATTCAGGGCCAAAGCACTAGTATCTCTGGAACCACCGTGGGCGGCGCTGGGTTCGTGTGTATCGCCAATACCTCCGCAGGACAATTTACCGTTCCTGCTGACATTCTCCGCCAGCTCCCCGCTAGTTCGTCGATTGGCGCGGGGGGATTCAACTTCATCACCCGTGGGGCATTCATAGTGCTCGCTCCAGGAACTGGTGCGCGCTTCAACGCACCGTCAGGGGTGGATATTTTGACGGTGAACAACTTCTGGTCTTGGTCGTATACGCCGCAATACCAATAAGGGCTACGGTTTGGGCGAGCAACTACCGATCACTTCCTTGACCATTTTGTCCGACTCAGAAGGAGTGCCAGAAGAGTGAAGGTGAAACGTATTCTTGCCCTGCTGGCACTTTCGGCGTCCGCGATTTTCGCTCAGACGCCGGTGGTGACCGAGATCCTGAACAACTACGGCTTGATCAACCCTGGCACCGTCGCGCAGGGGGCGATCTTCATCGTCAAGGGATCGAACTTGTCGGACCAGAGGACAACTTTACAGAGCACGCCTTTACAGACTACGTTGGAGGGTGTTCGCATGGTCATCACCGTTGGCGCCACTACGACGTTTGCTCCCATGTACTACGCCTTGCCGGAGCAGTTGGCTGGAATCCTGCCGTCGGATACACCCGTCGGCGTGGGCACTCTGTCGGTCCGCAACAACGGCAAGAACAGTACTCCGGTGGCGATTAACGTGGTTCGCAGCGCCTTCGGGGTGTTGACCGCGAGCGGCACGGGTACGGGCAGCGCGCGCGTGCAGGACGCGAGCCAAGGCTACCAGGAACTCACATCCACCCGCGCGACCAATCCTGGAAACGTGCTGGTGTTCTACGGCAGCGGCGTGGGACCGGTCACGGGAGATGAGACGCTTCCGCAGCAGCAGTCGAACCTGACGAGCATCCCGATTACGGTTACCATCGGCGGTAAGTCGGCGCAGGTGTTCTACAGGGGACGGACGGCTTTCCCCGGCTTGGACCAAATCAACGTTCAGGTTCCCGTGCTGGACGCCAGCACCTACGGCTGCAACGTCGCGGTGCTCATCACGACGAACAGCGTACAGGCCAACCCCACGACAATTCCGGTGGCGCAGAGCGGTACTACTTGTCCGGCGGCTCCGGTCACTGGCACTGGTCCCGTGAGCGGGGCCACGCAGCAAGAGATCGATCGTTGGATCGCGGCGGGAACGTTTGCCACCGGGTCCATCAACCTGGGACGCAATACGCTCTATGCCGTCGGGGACGTGCTTCCTGGCGTCGGGGCCAGCACCACGATTACGAAGAGCGATGTTTTCTCAGTTGGATTTCGGCGCATAGCCGGTGCGGATCTTGCGCGGTACCTGCGCGGTGACGGCTCCCCCGCTTTGGGATTGTCGCCGGGTGCCTGCGTGGTGCTCAGAAGTACCGACGACCCTTATCCGCTGCTCTCGATTACCGCGCTCGATGCGGGTTCGTCCATCGTTTCAAATGGTCCCGGCGGCGCGCAGGTGGCCACGCGATCGGTTCCCAAGATCTATAGCGCTCAAATTCCAAACAGCTACGTGATTGCGGGCCGGTATACCTTCACGGGAACGGGAGGTCCGGATGTCGGCGCATTTACCGGCAGCATGGATATCGCCGGGGAGTTTACGCTCACCAACCCCGACGAACTCAAGACCATCACTCGCGCCTCGGGTGCCACAGCCCGGTGGACCGGCGGAGACTCTTCGCAACTGGTCCAGATCTCCGGCACTAGTGTTCTTTTGAATTCCGATGGCAGCTTGGGATCCTCGGTCAGCTTCGCGTGTCTGGCAAACGGCTCGGATGGGCGCTTCACGGTTCCCGGCAATATCCTGACGCAGCTTTCGGCGACGGGCACCTTCGGCGGGGCGGGTCTCAACATTCCCTTGCGCGGAACCTTCTCCGTGGCGATGTTGGGGAAGGGAAGCCGCATCACGGCGACCGGCCTGGACTATTTCACGGCCAACAATACGTGGACGTGGACGGTGACTTCCGAATACCGCTAGCCCTACTTCTTGGGCGGGTATTTGTCGATCGCCTTCTTCACCATATCATCCAGCTTGCCGGCGACCTTCGCGGGGTCCTTCTCATCCTCGGTGACGATGGCACGCCAGACTAGTTCGCGCGTGGCGAGCAGGTCGATGGTGAGGGTGCCTTCGGTGTACTTGGTGCGCACTACGCGGCGTTGACGGCCCAAGCGGCCAGCAGGGATCGCGGTCGCTTCGGTGCGCTGCGCGGAGCCCAGCGTATAGCGAACCGCTAAGTCGGCTTGTCCGGTGACTTCGGTCAATTTCTTCGCGATGAGGCGCGCGCGCAGTTCGTTCTCGATCTTCTTCTTCACCAGATCGTTGTTCAGCGCGGGAGCCTTCGCGTTGATGTCGCCTGCGCCGATGCGGAAGGTTTTGTAGTTTGCGAAGTTGGCGGAATCGTCGAACTCGATGTCCACGTCCTGAGCCAATACCAACGGGGCGCACAGCAGCGCGAGGGTAAATAAAGTCCTCATGCTCTTATTGGAGCACGGTGAAGAGTGCGGAGCTAGCCGGGACGTACAGGCTTCCCTCGGTGGTGCCCTCGGGAGCCAGTTGCTTCAGGCGGCGAGCAAGGTCTGCGGGTGTGGATCGCCCCGCGAGGCACTCGGCGAATGCATCGGTGATCTCAGCGACGCGTTGCGCGGGTTCGTCCACGAACTCCAATCGGAAATGGCGGATGCCTGCCGCGAGCCATTCACTGAGGTGCGCGCTGGCTTCCTGCGCCTCGGCTCCGAAGACAGTGTTGCGGCAGCCGACGTCGGCGATCACGGCATGGGCTCGGCCTGCGGTGTCGCGTAGGGCGACTTGGTGTTTCTCGCAAGGTCGGCCACAGTCTTTGTAGCTGGTTCCCGTGGAGAGGAAACGGCAGAAGACGCAATGCTCGGTGTGGAAGACGGGTAGGTGATGATAGGCGACGGCCTCGATGCGATGGGCTCCTGCGTGGCGCGCGAGCGCTGTGATCTGCGCGGCGTTGAGATCGTGCGTGGGTGTGAGGCGGCGCAGACCGGCGTTGAGTAGCAGCTCGGCGGAGATGGCGTTGGCCGCGTTCAGGCTGAAGTCGCCATCGATGGTGAGGCCGTGCAAAGTGGTCATCAAGCCGGCGGGGCGCACCAGGATCGGCGTATCGCAACGGCGCAGGAAGTCGGCGATCTTTTCTTCGCCGGGTTTCAGGATCCGGGGGCTCGCCACGCGGGCTTCGATACCGGCGGCCTTCACACGCTCGACTGACGGCTTAAGGCCGTAGAGGTCCAGGTAGTCCAGTGTGATGCTGGCGGGACGGCATTGCAGCGCCGCCTCGAGTTGTGCCGGAGTGCGGACCAAGAGATGCAGCTGCGGCGTCGTCGGCGGCTGCTCGGGCTGTGGCGCAGGCCACGTCGGTTGGTGGAGCTCGATCCGCGTGGGGCTCGACTGCAGCGCTTGCAGTTGCTCTACGGCTTGTCGGCGAAGTTGATTGAGCAGCGATGGCGGCGCGTAGGGACGGCCCCCGATGGTGAGTTGCACCTCTCCGAGTTCGTATTGCGTATTGCCGAGGCGCCCCAACTGGTCGCGGAGCATTTGCTCGTCTAGGGCCCGGCTCTGTGCCGAGTCCAGAGGTGCCTCGGACGTCACCGTTACTGTAATGTCTGGCAGAGTCCAGATCGTGTTGAGCGGTTGTCCCGCATAGGCCATAACGGCGACGTCGACTCGTTGTTTTGCAACCGGGTTGGTCGCGGTTGTGTATGGTTTCGCGAGTTTGGCAATGTCCGGATCATCGGTGCGCCACACCAGGTCGCCCGGATGGATGCGAGCTGGATGAATGGCTCCGTTCGCGAAGGCGAGTTCCACTTGGCCGCGCGCGAGGGGGCGGACCTCATAGATGCGGCCGCCTTCTTCGTGTTCTTGCGGGCTGCGCCAGTCGGCTGCGTCGAAGACGATACCGTCTCCGGGTTTCACTACTGGGCCGCGAAGTTGGACGGTCACGGATTGGTCCGATACTCGGACGACGGAGCCGATTTCTACGCCTCTGTGGCGGGGGGCGCGTCCGCGGACGACGGTTTGATGGTTGGTGCCGGTTAGGAACCAGGGGCCGAGGCCTCGGGAATAGACTTGTTCTAGATTGGAGCGCGTGTCCGCTTGCTTACGCGCGCGGCTCTGTGTCGGGGCTGCTGCGGCGTTGTCGACGGCTTCTCGGTAGGCGCGGGTGGTGAGCGCTACGTAGTCGGCGTCTTTGTAGCGGCCTTCGATCTTGATGGCGGAGATGCCGATGCGCACGATTTCCGGGATCTGTTCGATGGCGTAAAGATCGCCGGGGGAAAGCAGGTAGCGCGCGTCCCCGAGCGGTTCCACTCGGCCGTCGACGATCATGTCGTAGGGCAGACGACAGGCTTGCGCGCACTGGCCTCGATTCGCGCTGCGGCCGCCCCAGGCCTCTGACGAGAAGCATTGGCCGGAGTAGGAGACGCACAGAGCTCCGTGGCAGAAGATCTCTAGCTCGACGTCGGTCTCTGCGCGGATCGCCGCGATGTTCTCCAGGGACAGTTCGCGCGCCAGGATCAATCGGTTCACGCCAAGATCCTGGGCGTGGCGGGCTCCGGCGGCATCGGTGATGCTCATTTGCGTGCTGCCGTGGATCTGCAATCCAGGTGCAATCTCGCGGGCGAGTTTCACTGCCGCCCAATCCTGCACGATGATGGCGTCGGCTCCGGCCGCTGCGATGGCCGCCAAGCCTCGTGCGGCTTCCTTCAGTTCGTTGTCGAAGATGAGGGTATTGAAGGTGACGTAGCCCTTGACGCCGCGCGTGTGGAGCGTGCGCAGGGCCTCCGGCAGCTCGGCGAGAGTGAATCCCGATTTCGCCCGGGCGGTGAAGTGGCTCAGACCGAAATAGACGGCGTCGGCCCCGGCCTCAACGGCGGCGCGGAGTTGGGGCCAATGGCCTGCGGGACTCTTGATTTCTGGTTTGCGCACTTGCTTCCTTCATTGTCGCGCGATGGGCAGAGCTCGCGGTAAACTTGGACCTATGACTTTCGCCGTCACTATCGAATACGGACCCGACAAGACCAAGATCGAGGAGTTCCGTCCGCAGCACCGTGAGTATCTACGGGACCTGATCAGCAAGGATAAGTTGGTGATCGCCGGGCCGTTTGTCGACAACTCGGGCGGCTTTATTGTCTACAACGTCGAAGACCAAGCGGAAGTGGAATCGATCATCAAGGCCGATCCGTTCTTCAAATGCGGCGTGTTCCAGACCTGGAAGATTCGCGAATGGCGGATGGTGATGGCGAATCGCGAACTGCTGCCGTAACCGCTATTTCAAACGCTTTTCCGCTTCCAGTACAACATCCGTCAAGCCGCTGCCACCTTCTGCTACGTAGGCGTGCAGCTGCTTGCGCATGCGCTGTTCCCAAAATTCTTTAAGATGCCTGGCGACCATTTGGATCGCCTCTTCACGAGTGTAGGCGGAAAAATTCAAGGCGATCTGGTTCGCCATGTGAACCATGTTGTGGGCTTCCATTTTTTAAGCGCGCACGGCGGATAAACTGCCGTGCGCTTGCGTTCCTGTTTTCTTTAGTCTCCGGCGACCGGTGAGCCGATGCGGGTGGTCAGTACGCGTTTTTCACTGTACTGTTGCTGCCAATCCGACACCTTCTTAGCCAGTCTCACTTCGACCGCGGTGACTTTGTATTCGGGGCAACTGGTGGCCCAGTCTGAGAATTCCGTGGTGACGACGTTGGCTCCGCTCATCGCATGGTGGAAGGTGGTGTAGACCACTCCCGGTTGCATGCGTTCGGAGACACGCGCGTGAAGCGTGATTTCGCCGGCGCGGCTGGCGATACCAACCAAATCGCCATCGCGGATACCGCGATGTTCGGCGTCGTGCGGATGGATGTCGAGCTTGTCCTCGGCGTGCCACACGTTGTTTTCGGTGCGACGGGTTTGCGCTCCCACGTTGTATTGCGAGAGGATACGGCCCGTCGTCAGGATCAGCGGGAACTTTGAAGTGGTGCGTTCGTCGGTGGGGACAAACTCGGTGACGACGAAGTTACCCTTGCCGCGCACAAACTTATCGATGTGCATGATCGGCGTGCCTTCCGGAGCCGCATCATTGCAGGGCCACTGAACGCTGCCCATCTCTTCGAGTTTCTGGTAGGAGACCCCGGCGAAGGTCGGCGTCAGGCGCGCGATTTCGTCCATGATCTCGCTCGGATGGTTGTAGTTCATCGGGTAGCCCAGGGCGTTCGAAAGCGCCATGGTGATCTCCCAATCGGCCATGCCGTTCTTGGGAGCCATTGCCTTGCGGACCGGGCTGATACGACGTTCAGCGTTGGTGAAGGTGCCGTCTTTTTCGAGGAACGAGCAGCCGGGCAGGAACACATGCGCCCACATCGCAGTTTCGTTCAGGAATAGATCCTGCACCACGACGCATTCCATCGATCCCAAGGCCGAGTGCACGTGTTTTGTGTTCGGGTCGGACTGTGCAATGTCTTCGCCTTGCACGTACATACCCTTGAAGGTGCCTTCCACGGCGGCGTCGAACATATTGGGAATACGCAGGCCGGGTTCTTTTTCCAGCTTCACGCCCCAGGCGGATTCGAACAGTTCCCGAGTCGCATCGTCAGAGACGTGGCGATAGCCAGGATATTCGTGCGGGAAGCTGCCCATGTCGCAGGCTCCCTGTACGTTGTTCTGACCGCGCAGCGGATTCACGCCGACGCCCATGCGTCCAATCTGGCCGGTCGCCATGGCGATGTTGGCCATGCCCATGACCATGGTGGAGCCTTGGCTGTGTTCGGTAACGCCCAGGCCGTAGTAGATCGCGGAGTTCGGACCCTTCGCGTACAAGCGGGCCGCGCCGCGAACCAATTCCGCCGGAACGCCGGTGATCGATTCCATGGCCTCGGGCGAATTTTTCGGTTGGGCGATAAAGTCGCGCCACTTGTTGAAGGACGCATCATCGCAGCGATCGGCGATATATTCGTCGGCGAGCAGGCCTTCGGTGACCATGACGTGGGCCAGGGAGTTAATCATGGCGACGTTGGTACCGGGGCGGAGCTGCAGGTGATAGTCGGCCTTGATGTGCGCGGATTTGACCAGGTCGATTTCGCGCGGGTCGATGACGATAAGTTTCGCGCCTTCGATCAGGCGGTGCTTCATGGAAGAAGCGAAAACTGGATGCGCGTCGGTGGGATTCGCGCCGATGACCAACATGACGTCGGTTTCGTGTACCGAATCAAACGTCTGCGTGCCAGCCGAGGTGCCGAGCGTGGTCTTCAGTCCATAGCCGGTGGGCGAATGGCACACACGAGCGCAGGTGTCGGTGTTGTTGTTGCCGAACGCCGCGCGGATCAATTTCTGGACCAGGTAGGTCTCTTCGTTGGTGCAACGCGAGGACGTGATGCCGCCGATGGAATCCTTGCCGTACTTGGCCTGGATGCGCTTGAACTCGCTGGCTGCGTAGCCGATCGCTTCATCCCAGCTGACTTCTTTCCACGGGTCGGTGATCTTGCTGCGGATCATCGGCTTGGTGATGCGATCCTTATGCGTGGTGTAGCCCCACGCGAAGCGACCCTTCACGCAAGAGTGACCGTGGTTTGCTCCGCCGTCCTTGTAGGGAACCATGCGGACCACTTCGCTGCCCTGCATTTCGGCCTTGAAGCTGCAGCCGACGCCGCAATAAGCGCAGGTGGTGACTACCGTGTGCTCGCCTTGGCCTTTTTCCAGAACCGACTTTTCGATCAACGTAGCCGTCGGGCAAGCCTGCACGCAGGCGCCGCACGAAACACATTCGGAATCGAGGAAATCCGTGCCGCCGGCCGAAACCATCGAATCAAAACCGCGGCCTTGAATGGTCAGCGCAAACGTACCCTGCACTTCTTCGCAAGCCCGGACGCAGCGCGAACAGGCGATGCACTTGGACGGCTCGAAGGAGAAATACGGATTCGAGTTGTCCTTGTCGACGAAGCGCTTGGAGTCCTTCTTGAAGTGGTTGTCGCCGTCGTGGCCGTAGCGCACGTCGCGCAAGCCGACCACGCCCGCCATGTCCTGCAATTCGCAGTTGCCGTTGGCGCCGCAGGTGAGGCAATCGAGCGGATGGTCAGAGATGTACAGCTCCATCACGCCCTTGCGCAGTTTCGCGAGCTTGGGCGACTGGGTCTTGACCTTCATCCCAGGTTCCGCCAGCGTGGTGCAAGAAGCGGGCGTGCCGCGACGGCCTTCCACTTCCACCAGGCACAGGCGGCAGGAGCCGAAGGCATCCATGCTGTCCGTGGCGCAGAGTTTGGGGACTTGTACACCTGCGTCCACAGCGGCGCGCATCAGAGACGTGCCGGCGGGGACCGTGACGGGCTTGCCGTCGATTTCCAGAGTTACGAGTTGCTGGCTCTTGCTAGCCGGGGTTCCGTAATCGAGTTCATGAAGCAGTGACATGGAAATCCTCCGGGAAATGTTGAACCGCGCTCTGCACAGGGTATGGCGTGAGCCCACCTAATGCGCAAAGCGATCCATCCAACATCACCTCACATAGATCGTTCAGTATTTCGAGATTCTTGGACCGGTCTTGATTGGCGATGATCCGGTCAATCACTTCCACGCCGCGCGTGGAACCGATGCGGCAGGGCGTGCACTTGCCGCAGCTTTCGATGGCGCAGAACTCCATCGCAAAGCGGGCTTGTTTGGCCAAGTCCACCGATTCGTCAAACACAACAATGCCGCCGTGGCCGACAAGGCCCTTCTTGGCAGCGAACGCTTCGTAATCGAGCGGGGTGTCGAGCAGCGAGTCGGGGAAATAAGCCCCCAACGGTCCGCCGACCTGCACCGCGCGGAACTTCTTGCCGCTGGCCGTGCCGCCGCCGAAATTGTAGATCGCGTCGCGCAAGGTGATGCCGAAGGCCTTCTCAACCAATCCGCCGTATTTGATGTTGCCGGCGAGTTGGATGGTCAGCGTGCCGCGCGAACGGCCCATGCCGAAGTCTTTGTAGTACGCCGCGCCCTTGTCCATCACGATGGGGACAGTGGCAAGTGAAATCACGTTGTTCACCACAGTCGGCTTGCCGAACAAGCCTTCGATGGCGGGCAGAGGGGGCTTGGGGCGGATCTGGCCGCGCCGGCCTTCCAGGCTTTCGAGCAACGAAGTCTCTTCGCCGCAGATGTAAGCGCCCGCGCCCATGCGCACTTCGAGGTCAAAGTGTTTGCCGCTGCCGGCCGCATTGGCTCCCAGGTAGCCCTTTTCGTAGCCGATGGCGATGGCGCGTTGCAGCGTTTTGAACGCGTGCGGATATTCCGAACGGCAATAAATATAGCCGCTGGTGGCACCGACGGCGAAGCCCGCAATGGTCATGCCTTCGATCAGCACGAACGGGTCGCCTTCCATGATCATGCGGTCAGCGAACGTGCCGCTGTCGCCTTCGTCGGCGTTACAAACAATATATTTTTGATCCGCAGGAGCGTTGAGAACCGTCTTCCACTTGATGCCTGTGGGGAAGCCTGCTCCGCCGCGTCCACGCAGGCCGGAGTTCGTTACTTCGTCGACGATCTGCTCGGGCTTCAACTTCAGCGCGTTCTGCAGGCCTTTGTAGCCATCGCGACTGATGTAGTCCGCCAGCGACAGCGGATCGATGATGCCGCAGCGTGCAAACGTCAGGCGCTCTTGATTCTTGAGGTACGGAATCTCTTCGGTCAATCCCAAACAGAGAGGGTGGGCTTTGCCGTCCAGGAAACCAGCGTCGAACAGGCTGGCGACCGAATCCGGGGTGACCGGCCCGTAGGCCACGCGGCCTTTCGGAGTCTCGACTTCAACCAGCGGTTCCAGCCAGAACATGCCACGCGATCCGTTGCGGACCACTGTGGCGTCGAGTCGGCGTGAAGTAATTTGTTCAGTGATGGCGCGCGCGACGGCGTCAGCTCCCACGCTGAGAGCGGCCATGTCGCAAGGGACGAAGATCTTCATTTATCGTTTCCTCGCATCATCAATCAGAAAGTCCGCGACCTGCGCCGAAACACGACCGTAGGGTTTCCCATCCAGCATAACTGCGGGCGATAACGCGCAGTTACCCAGGCAATACACCGCGTCGAGCGTGAAATTCCCGTCCGCAGTGGTCTCGCCGAGCTTCGCGCCCAGCCGGTTTTCCACATGTCCGATCACGGCGTCGCAGCCCATGGACTGGCAAGCCTCCGCTCGGCACATCTTTAGGACGTGTTTCCCGGGCGGATGGTGCCGGAAATCATGATAAAAACTGATGGTTCCGTGCACTTCGGCCTTCGATAGGTTCAAGGCGTCCGCAATGGCCGGCACCACGGAGGCGTCGACGTAGCCGAACTCCTCCTGTAGAGCATGGAGAATCGGCAAAAGGGCACCGGGTAAGTTCTTGTGCTGTTCCACTAGGGAGACAGCGCGCTCGTTATTCCAAACTTGCATGGCGTAGAACCTACTATTCTACCTCTATATGCGCTATCGATTTCTAACCGACACCTATGACACCGAGCGGCTCAAGGTTCTGAGCGTCTGGAGCATGTTTCAGGACGCAGATCTGGAAGTCCGGCCCCATCAGACGGATCGGCGCGGGCGCAGCGTCCGGGAACAGATGGTGCACCAGTGCGTGAGTGAGAATTTGTGGTTCAAGGGCATGCTCGGGATCGATGTGGGTGCTCCGCCGCTGCCTGCCGAGGAGACCCGGTTGGGTTTTATCGCGCAGTATGCGGCCGACTCTGCCAAACGGCTGGAAGCCCTGAAGTCCAAAGACGACGCTTGGTGGGAGGCCGAGGCTTCTTTCTTTAACGAGCCGCGAACCCGGGCGTGGATCTTCGTCCGCCGGATTTCGCATACCTCGCATCATCGGGGCCAGCAGATGGCGATGCTGCGAATGCTGGGTCGGGATCTGCATTCCAACTACGGACCGACTGCGGATACCGGGGGCCTGATGGCGAATCAAGCTCCTGTGATTTATGCGTATGAAGATGAGGCAACTTTGCTCGCGGGCGGCGACAAGCGTCCACTGCCGGGGCCGGGGGACAAGGCTCCGACCGAGAGACCGTAATGAGCCTGACCACACCCGACCCGCGCAGGTCTCTGTTGCTGACGATCGACGTACAGGTGGACTTCACTGCTCCCGGTGCGCCTGCTGAGATCGAGGGAACGGCTGCGGCTGTCTCCAACATGGTCCGGCTGATCGAGGCTTTTCGTGCGGCGCGACGGCCCGTGGTGCATATGGTCCGTCTGTACAAGGACGACGGCAGCAATGTTGACCTCTGCCGCCGCGAAAAAGTGCGCGGGGGCTGGGCGGTCGCGCGGCCGGGTTCGGCGGGGGCGGAACTGGTCGCGGAATTTGGCGCGCCTCCTCTGGATGCCGAGCTCTTGTTTCGAGGGGAAGCGCAGAAGCTCCAGGCCGGGGAGTGGGCACTGTACAAGCCTCGCTGGGGTGCGTTTTATCAGACGACGCTGGAGCCGATGATTTCCTGGCTCGGCGTAAACACGGTGGTGGTGTGCGGCTGCAATTTCCCGAATTGTCCGCGCACCTCGATCTATGAGGCCAGTGAACGGGATCTGCGTGTGATGGCGGTTGAGGATGCGCTGTCGGGGATTTATGAGCAGGGGCGGCGGGAGCTGGAAAACATCGGAGCCGTGGTGGCCGATACCGAGACTTGCCTTCAATGGTTGGGCGGACAATAAAAAAGGGGCCACGAGCGGTTGCTCGTAGCCCCAATCGGAGGTGCTAGCTTCTACTTGAACGTCGCCGTTACCGACTTCGCCTTGGTCATCGTGATGCTGCAGGTGAAGCTGGTACCTGTGCAATCGCCGCCCCAGCCCTTCCACGGGGCGCCCGGATCAGGCGTCGCGGTCAGGATGAGCGTTGCGCCCGCTGCCAGACTCGCGGTGCAATTGGTGCCCGCTGCCGTGCAGTTGATCCCTGCGGCGTTGTTGGTTACCCGACCCGCGCCGACGGTCTTCACGGACAGTTTGAGCTTGCTGGTGGTCGAACCGCCACCGCCGCCGCCACCACCACCGCCACCACTACCACCGCCACCGGAGGAAGCGTCGCCGTCAACAACCGGAGCGGTCACTACGGCACCAAGCGAACTCCACACCGTGACCGTCGCGGGCATGGCGGGAAGCGCGATGGAGCCTTGGAAGATTCCTGCTTCAAACTGCATCGTTCCAAACGGAACCCCAGCTGAACCGTAGGTCAAGATGACGTTCGGGTCGATCGTGGTAACGTCGATCTTCAACATCCCTGTGCTGGCCTTGTAGACCGCTGAGGTGATGGTCACCGGAGGAATCGGCGTCAAGCTCACGTTGCTGCTGAGCTGTGAGCCGTTGAAAGTCGCCTTAAGCGTCACACCCTTGTTGCCGGTTACAACCGCGGTTGTCGCGGTGAAGCTCACCGACGTGCCGCCATAGGGGATGAAGACCGAAGTGGGCAATTGAACGGACGCGGTATCGCCTGTGCTGAGCGTGATGGTGGCTCCCGCCAAGTCGCGAACAAAGTTGTTCAACGTCACAGTGCCGTAGAGGCTCTGACCGCCGACCAAACTTGTCGGAAGCGTCAAAGCGGAAAGTGAAACCACGGGTGCCGGGTTAAGCGAGGTGTTTGCGGTAACGGTTACGCCATCGAAGCTTGCGGTGACAGCTACCGACGTCGCCGTCGTGACCCCGCCGGTGACTGCGGTGAAGCTAAAGCTGCTGTAGCCTTGCGGGACGATCACTGTGGCCGGTACTTGTACTAGTCCTGGATTGCTGCTGGTGAGGGAGACAATAGCGCCACCCAGCTGCGCGGGAATCGATAGCGTGATTGCGCCGAAAGTGTTGAATCCACCTTCCACCGGGTTGATGGTCATCGTGTTCAACTTGACCACCGGCTTCACCGTGATGAGCGCGGACTTGCTAACCGTGCCGTCCGAAGCGAACAGCCGGAAGGACGTGGGCGTTGTAAGCGTGCTTCCTAATACCAGCACCGGGACAGTGGCCGACGTTTGGCCTTCGGCGATGGTCACAGCCGCGGGCGTTCCCACCAGTGCAGTGTTGTTGCTCAGGAAGTTGATGCTGACGCCACCGGCGGGGGCTGCCCCACCCAAGTTGACAGTCGCGGTCAAGGTGCCGCCCGGAGCCACAGACGCGGAATCGAGCGTCAGGGACGAAAGAGCCGACGGTGAAGCCTGACCCGGAGCGAACACAACGGCGATCGCGTCACCGCCGACAAAGAGACCCTGCAATAGGGTGTTATAGGCGAAGCCGACCACATTGCCATCCGAGTCCAAACCCGTCGCTACGCCGTTCGCGTAACCAATGGGAAGGAACTGGTTGAGATCGACAACACTTTCCGGAGTTCCGGTCCACGCCAGAGCGTGCCGAACCGAACCGACGGCAAACGGTACACCGACCCAGCCTTCGCCCACTTGCGTCGTCCCGAAAATGCCGGTGATGCGCGAAGAGGTGTAGCCAGCCGGGTGCAGGTCTACGCCGGATTCCGGAGTCCCGGTCCACAACATGGCATGTTCGCCGGCCGCCAAGCTATAAGCCCAGCCGCCCTGCTGCGTGCCGTTGGTCGCCAGTGCTTCCGAGGCGTCCCAGCCCAGCGGATGCAGGCTTACCGCGCTCGCGGCAGTTTCGTGCCACACGACAGCCTTGCTGGTGGTGTGATAACCGCTATAGTCGCCGAACGGATAGGCCAGCCCGGAAACGTAGCCGACCTGTTCACCGCTCTTCACGCCGCGGATGCGGGAGTAGAAGGTGCCCAGGGCGGGATGCATGTCGACCGGGGTCGACGTGCCGTGCCACAGCATGGCGTGCGACGCGGTGACGGCGTAGCTCTGTTGTTCCGCAAAGCCGCCCTGCTCACCGTTGTCTTCACCGGTGCAATACGAGAAATTGTAACCGCTGGGCTGCAGGTCCACCATGGTGTTGCTGGAACCCGACCACTTCACGGCGTGAATGCCGCCCAGTGAAGAGTATGCGTAACCGCATTGATCGGTGTCATCGGTTGAGGTTGCAACCGAATACAGGTAGCCAACGGTTGGGTGCAAGTCCACCGCGCTCAGCGCGTCGCCGGACATAAGGTAGGCATGGTTGTTGCTGCCGCCACCCACTTGCTTGCCCTTCGAAGCTCCCAGGAGCTTCGCGGCGGTGCTGGTGGGCGGAGTGAGGTCGTTAGAGTGGTACTGCGCAAACGTCGGCAGCGCCAAAAGCAGGGCTCCGAGTGCCACGCGCCATCCCCGAAATAGGGGCTGTGCGGTCTGGTGCGGTCCTTTTTTCATTGTTTTCGTCTTTCCCCTTACTTGATCTGCAGGGAACTTCGACTGGCACTCCGGAGCCAGGACCTTGGTACCCTACGAGGATCAGTTTGCGGCGAAACGGGATTTCACTTGTCAAGAGGATGTCAAGAAGTTGTGAAATCGCTTACGTAGGTGGAAACACTTACGGCTGAATGGACTCAGGCAGGGAGCGAGCTGTAATCTGCGCAATATCAAGGAGTTGGGGCGGAGTTGCGGAGATCGCGGTGAGCCCGTCGCGGAGCATCGTGTTGCAGAACGGGCATGCGGCGGCTACGGTGGTGGCTCCGGTCGCTGCAAGTTCGAGTGCCCGATTGTGACTGATGCGGTCGCCGGATTCTTCGCCCAGAAAGGCGAGTCCTCCGCCGGCTCCGCAGCAGAAACTGCGTTCGCGGGCGCGCGGCGGATCCACTACCGTGCCGCTGCGGGCCAGGACCTGTCGGGGTTCATCGTAGACATCGCGATAACGGCCCAGATAGCAGGGATCGTGATACACGATGTTTTCTCCGCTCGTCTTGGGCAGCCTGTCTTGGAAACGAGCCATAAACTCGCTGTGATGTTCGATGGTGGGGGCGAGGCCGTATTCGGCCCAGTCCGTCGCGATGGTGCGGACGCAGTGCGGGCAGATGGAAACAATCTTCTTAACCTGGTTGGTCTTCAGCGTTTCGAGGTTCGCTTCGGCCAGTTGCTGGAACACAAGATCGTTGCCGAGCCGCCGGGCCGGATCGCCGGTACACTTCTCTTTTTGCAGTACGCCGAAGCTGGTGCCCAGGTGGTTCATGACGCGCGCGAAGGCGGTGATGATTTCGCGTCCCTTGGGGTCGAAAGCTCCCATGCAGCCGAGCCACAGGCAGTACTCTTGCGATCCGTCGAAAATAGGGAGCTGTTCCCGAGCGATGAATTTGTCGCGCTCCGCTGAGGGAAAGCCCAGGGCGTTGCCGTTCCGCTCCAACGCCAGAAAGAGCTTGGTGCCCTTGGCGTCTTCCCATTGGCCAGTGTTCACCGCTCCGCGCCGCAATCCGATGATGATGGGCAAGTGTTCGATGCCGACCGGGCATTGGAACTCGCAGGCTCCGCAGGTGGTGCACTGGAACGCGGCTTCCTGTGAAAGATGAATGCCCAGCAACGGCTCTTCCGAGGCCGGTCCGAATTCGTTCAGGTATCGGCGGACGCCCAGGGCGATCTCTTTGGGGTTGAGCTGCTTCTCTGTGTTGTACGCGGGACAGTGTTCGGTGCAGCGACCGCACTCGACGCAGGAAAACGTTTGCAGCGCTACGATCTGCGTCAGGTCCTTACCGGTGGTGAGTCCGAAATCTTCGTCTCCATCGAGCGGCGGGATCTGCGCGAAGCTACCCCGCGAGAGAAAGATCGAGGCGGGACTCAGGATCAGATGCAGATGTTTGGTGTGCGGCACTAGCGGCAGAAATATGAGCAGTGCGAGAGTGTGAGTCCACCACAAGGATCTGGAATCGCCCAGCCAGAAGGCGGCCAAGTAGGTGAGCATCAGGACCACGATCAATCCAGCGATGATGCCGCTTTCTTTCGATACCTGCTCTCCTAGCCACTTGGGGCGAACGAAGAAACGCCGGATGAAGAGTCCCGTGATGGAGACAGTGACAGCGAGGGCGAAGGCTGCGGCGAAGTATCCGTAGAAGGAGTCCGGTGCGAGGAATCCCAAGCCGAAGCCGGTCGCGAAGTGGTTGAGCGTGATCAGGGCAAAGGCCAAGAATCCCCAGAAGACCAGAGCGTGAGCGAGCCCCGGTAAAGGGCGCTCGCGGATGACTTTGCTTTGCAGCAGGACCTCGAAGATAAAGTCGTGCGTACGAGTGCCGATGTTATGTAGACGGAAGCCCGGGTCCGGCTTGGCGGCTTGGATGGTTGCCAGCACCGGGCCGAAACGCCGCCAAAAGGCCGCGGCGGAGGCCGAAAGGGCCAGCGCGAACAATAACATGTCGATGCTGGTGGGCTGAAACATCGTCACCCCAAAATGTAGCACGGGGCCTGCGAGTTACTGCAATAGAATAGAGTTTACGGAGGCGTTCTCATTTGCGACATCTTATTTCCGGAGCCGCTGGCTTCATTGGCTCTCATCTGTGCGATCGGCTGCTTTCCGATGGCGGCGAGGTCGTTGCGCTGGATAACTTGATCACTGGTTCTCGTGAGAACCTTCGCCATCTCGAAGGAAACCCACGGTTCAGTTTCGTAGAATGCGACGTGGCAAAGAACGTCATCGCGGACGGCAAGTTTGACCACGTGTGGCACTTGGCGTCGCTGGCGAGTCCGAAGTTCTATCTGATGTATCCGATCGAAACGCTGGAATCCGGCTCAACAGCCACGCGCAACATGTTGGAGATTGCGCACCGCGATGGGGCGCGATTCTTGGTAAGCTCGACCTCGGAATCCTATGGCGATCCGTTGGAACATCCGCAGGTGGAGACATATTGGGGCAACGTGAATCCGGTGGGCGAACGTTCCTGCTACGACGAAAGCAAACGTTATGCCGAGGCGATGACCATGGCGTTCCATCGCAAGCACGGTGTGCGGACGAATATTGCTCGTATCTTCAATACCTATGGTCCCCGGATGGCGCTGAACGATGGACGCGTGGTTCCGGCGTTTGTGGATCAGGCCTTGCGCGGCGAGGCGTTGACGATTTTCGGCGATGGTTCGCAAACACGCAGTTTCTGCTACGTGTCGGATTTGGTGGATGGCTTGGTGCGGCTGGGGAATTCCGAAGAGCGCTTCCCGGTGAACCTAGGTAATCCAGTGGAGATGACGATCTCTGAATTCGCAGAGCGAATTCAACGGCTGATGGGGACCAAGTCGCCGATCGTGTACAAAGGCCTGCCCTCAGACGATCCGAAGCAGCGTAAACCGGATATCGGCAAGGCTGCTCGGGTGCTCGGCTGGGCTCCCAAGGTAGACCTGGAAGACGGCTTGCGCGAGACTGTCGCCTACTTTAAGACGCGCGTGACTGCATAGAGCCCCACACTAGGGCTAACCAACCGGCGATGAACGCAGTGCCGCCGATGGGCGCCACGGCTCCCAGTATGGTTTCGCCGCTGATCGCGAGCACGTAGAGGCTGCCCGAGAAGAATATGATTCCGATCGCCAGCAGCCGATGTGCCCACGTGGCTGCGCTTTCGGTAACTAAGCCGGCCTTCGCCAGCAACGGTATCGCCAGCATCCCGAGCGCGTGGAAGAAGTGGTAGTAGACTCCCTTTTCGTACACGGTCATCGAGTACGGATCGAGGATGTCGCGCAGGCCGTGCGCTCCGAAAGCTCCGAAGACGACGGCGAGAGCGAGCAGGAATGCGGTGATGGTTGTTTGTGTCATGCGGCTTGTGTCATGCAGTTGGCGTGACCCACACTTTGGTGGCGGCCACGCGGCCTAGTTGGACCGGCTTGCGGTCGACTTGTAGCGAGACCGTTTCGTCGTAGTTGCGTGCCAGCATTTTAAGCTTGGCTCCAGGCCGGATGCCCAGGCCGTCGAGATATTCGAGGAGCTGGCGGTCGCGCTCGAAGACGCTGGTGACGTGCACGGTGCCGGTGGCTTCATCGAGAGGGAGCCAACCGCGGTCGCGGCGGTCGCGCGGACGATCCAGACCGACCCTGTTGCCGTGCGGGCAGATGACTTCCACCCCTAGCTTTTCTTGGAGCTTCTTTTCAAAGTCTTCGGAGACGGCGTGCTCCAGTTGCTCGGCTTCGTCATGGACTTTGTACCACTCCATGCCGAAGATTTCCGTGAGCATGCGCTCGATCAAATGGTGCCGGTTGAGCAATCCGTCTGCGATGGCCCGACCCGAGCGCGTGAGGCCAATTTCACCCTTGGCCGCGACGCGGATGAGTCCGTCGCGTTTCAGGCGGCGTATAGCCATGGTGACGGCAGGGGCGGAAACGCCCAGCCAGCGGACCAGTGTGGCTGCGATGACGGTTTCGCCTTCGCTCTCAGCTTCGGCGACCGCTTTGAGGTAGTTCTCCTTCGAGATGGTGATGCGCACGCTACTAAAAAGTGTAGTATGTTCGCGGGTGCGAAGCTTTAGCCGGGCGGAAATATTAGCGTGCCGTTACTTTGAATACCGCTTGGCCTAGTCGCAGGTAGAAAGAGGCCTCCGGGGCATCCTTGGGGCGTTCCACGGCTCGCACGTCAACCTGAACTTGAATATTCGAGGCGGCGCCGTCGTGTTGAATGGAATACGTTCCGCTGAGCGCCGCCTCTGCGGTTGCGGGTGTTGAAGGGGCTCCGGAAAGGGGGAGATTGAAGACGATGGCGAAGGTCTCCTCATTCCATCGGCCCGCCATGCCAATCTCTCCGTTCTTGCCTGAGATAGATTGAAGCCGCCCGGCGAGAGCCCGCAGCAGGCCGGCAGCGACGCGTGGGTCGGAGCGCGCGATCTGAGCAAGGTCGGGCAGCCCCACGAGGAATACACAGAAGCCCTCGTTGAGTAAGATCAGGTCCTTAATACGGCCATCGAGCTTGGCGCGATTCCACACTCCCGTAGTGGGATCGCTGAGAGCCGCGCGATGCTCGTGGTCGACCACTTGGTGCAGGTGACGGATTTCATCTTCGAGCTGTGCAATGACGACTCCTTGTGAACGTTGGATGTCTTCGCAGCTTTTGATGGCGACCTCGCCAGCGTGGCGGATGGCTGCACGAATCGCGGCAACGTCGCCGGTGAGCGCCTTTGCCTCCAACCCTTCAAATTCCTGGCGTAGCACTTGTTCTTGATTGGTCCCTGAGTCCAGAACCTTTACGATGAACGTCTGCATCGACTCCATCACGTCGACCGTTTCGGTCCGCATGCGAGTCACTTCCGTCTGGGCGAGTTCGCAGTAGGCCCGCAGTGCGCTGCGAAAATCGTTGGCCAAGCGGTCGGCTTCCGATGGTTCCAATAGCGAATTGGTCTGGTTGGACAGCCGCTCCAAATTATTGCGGAGGTCATTTCTGTCCTCGCTCCTCAACTCGATGGAATACTCAGCGGTGGAAGCGATGCACCGCGAAAGAATTCGCTGGATCGCGAGTTGCTGCTCATCGGCTTGATCCAGTTGCGCGACGGACTTACGAAAGGAAAGGACTGACATAGGAACCGTACCCTTCTTATCGTGATCCTGAGCAGGAATCATAGAGTCAACTTTCATGCTGCGGGCCCGTGACCATCTCCACGGCGTGCGACAGGCGCGAGAAGAACAACGCAGGAGATTCGCCGGGCGTGTGTTGCACCAGTTCCAGCTGAGGCTCGATCTTCAGCGTCCTGGGCAGGCCTTCGTGTTGGAAGATATGGCACGTTGTGAGTTTCCTGCGCCATTGGTCGGGTTCCAGGTTGCGCGGGGCGGTGACGGCGTACACTCCAGCGCACCATGCAGCGGGACGCCCAGGCTGTGCGAGCGATGCCAGATTTGTTTCCAACTCCGCGAGGGCCGTATCGACGCGGTCGCGTGGATACTTCCGATAGAAATGTTCCTGCCCCGGGAGGCCCATCAGCACGACGCCAAACGCGCGGTTCTGCTGCAAGAGATCTTCCACCTGCTTGTCGAATGTTCGCTTCTCGACGAAGCCCTCTTTGAGGACAGGCTTTTGCCGGCCGCGATGCAATTCGGATTGCAACACGCGGATCTCATCCCGCAATTGTGCGATCACCAGGTTGTGCGCCTGCTTCAGTCCTTCGTAACTTTCGGTCACCGTGTGCAGCGTCTGACGAACCGCTTCCCGTAGGTGATGGATATCCTCGCTTCCGGTGGCCTGGCGTAACTGCCCGAATTCGCGGCGCAGCACCGTCTCATGTTCGCCACTGCTGGTAGAAACGCCTTGTGCGAACGCTTGCATGGCAGTCGCGGCGGCGGCCAATTCTTCGTGCAGCCGCCTCACCTGCTGGCTGGCCTTCTCTGAATATTGGCGCAGCTCGCCTCGAAAGGCGGTGTGGGCGGCAGACAGATCCTCGGCTCCCGTGCTCTTGCCCAGTCGGCCCGCCAAACCCAAGACCTGCTCCCGAAACGTCTCCGCTTCGTGCCGGTTCACTTCCACCACGTGCTCAGCCGAGGTCGACACGGCCTCCGCAAACGCTTTGGCTGCGGCGCGGTGTAGCGCCTCCGCCTCGTCAATATCTTTCATCGATTGGCGCAGTGAGATCAAGAGGCTCCTCTTGATCCGCTTATCGGATGGGAAGGGCCGTCTATGAGGAAAAACGCATGCCGGCGAAGCTGACCACGCTCGACTCGTCAATGTTCCACTGTTGATAGTGTTTGAGCTGGCCACGAGCTTGAGGAACCGCGCGTAGGAACGTATAAATCGGCGACGAGCCGCACCATTTCAACTCAGCCTGACTCTGGTCTCGATCCTGCTGCACGCGTTCCCAAAACCCGCGCGCGTCTCCCGCTTCCATGCAAGTGATGCGGTCGCGATCGCGCCGGCCGACCTCCATCATCTCCCCTTGATCCGCTGTGGCCGTGAAACGATCGCCGTAGCGTTGGCCCATGTGCGCCATGTCGACGCCCAATACCCAGCAGAGGTTCGAGCCTTCGCGCGCGGCCATTTCCCCCAACGCGCCGAACATGCGCTCGACCTGCGGGCTATCCTCCGGCAGGCCGCCTTCGTAGAGACTCTTCAAGAAGGACCCACATAAGACGGGCAGCACGCGGATCTCCGGACCGACTAGATGCTGCAGGAAGATGATTTGAAACTCGATGGAATGTTCAATGGCGTGGCAGTAGTCTTCCATTCGCACGGCGTCACCGGCAGTACGCGCCAATTCGTCGATCAAGCTGTAAGCGGGCATCGTCGATCCGAGCGGCGTTTCAAAAGGCTTCCGCGTGAGACCGAAGCGGTCGGGCTCGCCGTAGTGCGATGTGCCGAGCACGACGAACGTGCGGTTGGCATCGGCGGGCGTCAGCGCCCGATACGCGGCGCGATACGATTCGATGCCGCCGAAAGGACTGACGTGCGGGGCGGCAATGCCCAACGTCGTGCCCGATGACGCCGGCTCCTGCGGACCCGTGAGGTACTCGCGCATGACGTCGGTCAGTTCCGCGGGCTCTTCCGGATAGCCGCTGCCGGCGTGTTGGGCCAGCCGAGCGGGTGCTGCGGCGAAGGCCTGCTCCACGTGCTCCTTGCGGTGCAGAAAGTTTTCGTCTTCCAGGAATCCGGCTTCGCTCAGCGTATCGACCAAGTGCTGCTCGATGTCGCTCACGTCGACGCTGCCGGTCAATCGGACCAAGTGCGCGCGCAGGTCTAGCGAGGACTGCTGGCCATCGAAGAACGTCAGGCATTCCACCATGTGGGGCGGAATGATCAGCGTGGCATCCGAGAAATGGAAGGGGTCTCGGATCAACAGGCCGGGCTTCTCGGGCACGGGGGACGGCATGAAATCCAGGTCGGGGCGCAGGCGAGGCAACATAGAGTCGTCCTTAGAATAGCGCGGACAGGTAGAATCGGAGTTTGCAACCTTTTGATGAATATTCGTCTCGGCTCGCTCGCTGGAGCCAGGAACTATCGCGGCGGCAGCGCACCCAGGGCCAGCTCGGCAACGCTCGTCTGGCAGCGGGCCTGTTGATCGCGGGTGTAGCAGCGGCTTCGCTGGGTCCAACCTGGATTTCGCCATGGTGGCTGGCCCTGCCAGCAGCAGTACTGTTCGTGCTGATTGTGATTCATCCACGCATGGAACGGGCGCTGCAGCGAGCCACGCGGGCGAAGGCATTCTACGATCGCTGCGTGGCCCGTATGCAGAATCGATGGGCCGGTTCCGGCAGTCAAGGCGACGCGCTGCGCGATCCGAATCACGTCTATGCGGACGATCTCGACTTGTTCGGGCGCGGGTCATTGTTTGAATTGTTGTCGACCGCTCGCACAGCGACGGGTGAGCGAACGCTGGCGTCTTGGCTGCTCGCTCCAGGTGAACACTCGACCGTGACCGCGCGCCAAGGGGCGGTAGCGGAGATGAGCTCCCGGCTGGATTTGCGCGAGGACTTGTCGGTCATCGGCGACGATATTCGCGCCGCGTTGGATGACCGGCGTCTGGCCACGTGGGGTGCCCGCCCAGCCGTTCGATTCTTCGCCGGAGCCCGGTGGATCGCTCTTTTGTTGGCTCTGGCAGCGGCAGCGGCCGCGGGAGCCTGGCTGTTAGGACGCGTCACGCTGCGGCCTTTCTTCTACGTCGCGGTGGTCGAGATCCTTTTCGCCGTGGTGATACGGAAACAAGTCGGCGAAATTACGGACTCGGTAAACACACCTGCACGTGAGTTGCGCTTGATCGCGCTGCTACTGGAACGCTTGGAGCGGGAATCCTTCACCTCCCCCGCGCTGGTCGCACTGCGCGCGCGGCTGGTCGCGCAAACCGGAGGTCGCGCGACGGAACATATTCGTCGCTTGGAACGCTTGGTCGAATGGAAAGAGTGGGCGCACAACCAGATCTTCGCCGTGGTGGCCGCTCCGCTGCTGTGGGTGCCGCAGTTTGCGATGGCGATTGAGAATTGGCGCCAGGAAAACGGTCCGCATATCGCGGACTGGATTGCGGCGGTGGGGGAATTTGAGGCGTTGGGATCGCTGGCCGCGTTCGCGTATGAGCGGTCAGATGCCGTGTTCCCAACCTTGCTCGACGTCACAGAGCCGAGCTACGACGCCGTTGGGCTTGCGCACCCCTTGATCGCGGCGAAAGAAGCCGTGGCGAACGACGTCCAGTTAGGCGGCGAGACACCACTGTGGATCGTCAGCGGCTCGAACATGAGCGGCAAGAGTACGCTGCTGCGCTCAGTTGGGCTGAGCGTGGTGATGGCCTGGGCGGGAGCTCCGGTGGTGGCTCGCGAACTGCGGCTATCGCGTTTGAAAATCGGTGCGTCGCTGCGGGCGAACGATTCGTTGGCCGATCACCGGTCCCGGTTCTACGCCGAGATCCGCAAGTTGAAGGACATCGTGGACGCCGCAGGCGCGAAGCAACAGGTACTCTTCTTGCTGGACGAATTGCTCAGCGGGACCAACTCGCATGACCGCCGCATCGGGGCCGAAGCGTTGATCAAGGGGCTCCTGGAGCGCGGTGCGATTGGGCTGGCCACCACGCACGATCTTGCTCTGGCGGAGATCGCGGAGAGCTTGGGCGGGCGTGCGAAGAACGTCCACTTTGAGGATCAGTTTGAATCGGGCAAGATTGCATGGGACTATCATCTGCGGCCCGGCGTAGTGAAGCGCGGCAACGCATTGGAGCTGATGCGAGCCGTCGGGCTTGAGGTCTGACGTTACAATTTAGGGGTGACGCCAAAACTTACCGATGCCGAACTCGCCGCGGGCCTTGCCGGCTTACCTGGCTGGACCGTGGAGCATGACAAACTGCATCGCTCCTACAAGTTTCCCGATTTCGCCCACGCGATGGGATTCATGGCGACAGCGGCTCCGATGATTGAAAAACGCGATCACCATCCGGAGTGGGCCAACGTCTATAACCGCATCACGGTCCATCTGACAACGCACGATTCAGGCGGCATCACCAAGAAGGACCTCGACCTAGCTGGCCTGATGGAGGGCATCGCGCAAAAGTTGCTATGAAACTGTTCTTGGCGCTGTTCCTCATCACGAGCGCGTGGGCCCAGACGTTTTCTGGTGCCTCCGCGCTAGACGCGATCACCGAAGAAGCGATCCGCGATGGATATATTCCCGGCGCGGTGGTCCTGGTGGGCCATCAGGGCAAGATCGTGTTCCGCAAAGCGTATGGCTCGCGCGCATTGGTGCCGCAGAAGGAAGCCGCGACGGTTGACACGATCTACGACGCCGCGTCGTTGACCAAGGTAATCGCGACCACGCCCGCCATGATGAAACTGGTGGAGCAAGGCCGGGTGCGCCTGGCCGATCCGGTGACCGCGTATTTGCCGGAGTTCCAAGGCGGCATGAGCGAGATCACTGTGCGTGACCTCATGATCCACTTCTCTGGCTTGCGGCCGGATCTGGATCTGGTGCCGGTGTGGTCGGGCTACGAGACGGGCATTCAGAAAGCGCTGATCGACAAGCCGACCGATCCTCCAGGAGCGAAGTTCGTTTACAGCGATATCAATTTTGAATTGCTGGGCGAGATTATCCGGCGCGTGAGCGGCAAGACTCTGGACGAATTTGTGCAGGAGCAGATTTATCGTCCCTTGGGGATGCGTGACACGGGCTATCGCCCCGCTGCGTCGTTGGTCGACCGCATCGCACCGACAGAGATCGATGCGACCACTGGTCAGCCGTTGCGTGGTGTGGTTCACGATCCGACAGCGCGCTACATGGGCGGCGTTGCTGGACACGCAGGCGTGTTCACTACGGTTGACGATCTTGCGATTTATGCGGAGATGATGCTCGGCATGGGACAGCGCGCGGGTGTGCGAATCTTTGCTCCAGCGACGGTGGAGCGCTTCACCGCTCAAGCGACCGCCGTTGGTCAGCCCGTGATTCGGGGCCTCGGCTGGGATATCGATTCGCCCTATTCGTCCAACCGTGGCGAACTCTGGGTCGGCGGCTACGGACACACGGGCTTCACCGGTCCTGCGATCTGGATTCATCCGGCGTCGCAATCCTTCATCGTCATCATGGCGAACCGCAATCATCCACGCGGCGGGAGGAGCATCAACTCCTGGCGCAGCAAGGTGGCGTCTGTCGTGGCTGCGGCGCTGAGCTTGGAAACTCCTGCGGTAGCGAAGGCGCAGTCAACCTTCACGGGCCTCGACGTTCTCGCACGCCAGAATTTTGCGCCGCTCGCAGGCAAGCGCGTCGGACTCATCACGAATCAAACGGGCCTCGACCGCCAAGGGCGCCGCAATATCGATCTGATGCGCGCGGCCAAAGTGAATTTGGTGACCCTGTTTGCACCTGAACACGGGATCGCTGGAGCAGTAGATACAAATGACATCGCCGACGCTGTGGATGTTTCAACGGGTTTGCCGGTTCGTAGTTTGTATGGCAACGGTCGTACCCAGGTGACCGCAGGAATGTTCAAAGAGCTGGACGCCGTGGTGTTCGATATCCAAGACGTTGGTGCCCGCTTCTACACCTACGGCTGCGCGATGCTCTATGGAATAGAGGAAGCCTCCAAGGCGGGAGTGCCGTTCTACGTTCTGGACCGGCCCAATCCGATCACAGGCTCGCGCGTCGAAGGTCCGCTGTTGGATGCGAGCTTGAACAGCAACGTCGGCTGCTACGACTTGCCGGTGCGTCACGGGATGACGTTGGGAGAGATCTCCACGATGGCGAATGCCGAGCGCCACTGGAACGCCAAGCTCCAAGTGATCCGCATGGAGAACTGGCAGCGCGACACGTGGTTCGACGCGACCGGGTTGCCGTGGGTGGACCCTTCGCCGAACATGCGCAGCCTGAACGCGGCAACTCTATATCCGGGCATCGCTCTGCTGGAAACACAAAAAGAATACTCCGTGGGTCGCGGCACTGACGTCCCGTTTGAACACATCGGAGCTGAATGGATCGACGGCGAAAAGCTTGCAGAGTCCCTCAACGCCGTAGCGGTCCCCGGCATTCGCGTCTATCCGGTGCGCTTCCAACCGACGTCGTCGGTGGCGACCGGCAAAATGATCGAGGGTGTTCGTTTTGTCGTGACGGATCGCGAGCGCTTCGACGCGGTTCGATTCGGGCTGGAAGTCGCGAGTGTTCTCAGAACTCTCTACCCAGGCAAGTTGGACTTTGAAGGGAGCCGCAATTTGATCGGCAATCGCGCCGTAGTGGATGCGTTGATAGCAGGCGACTCAACCACTGCGATCTTGACTAAAGTGGAGACTGCCTTGCAGTCGTTCCTTGTTCGCCGGGCTGCGTTCCTTCTGTACTAGATCCCGAACAGCACGCCGCGCGCGGGGATCCCGGTGAGTTGCGTCAACGCGTAGGCGTACCACTGCAACTGACGCTCATACTGCCTGCGCCGATCCGATACGTCCGCATCGGTTTTGAAATCGACCACTACCCAAGCGCCATCTTCCACGAATGCAAGATCGATGACGCCGTCCATCAAGCGGTTACCTTCCAGGCGCAACGTGATCGGATACTCGCGATGGCAGCGCTCGGCGTTTCGCGCACGTTCCAGTAGCGAGTGACGCAGCGCGGCTGCTACCGCTTCACATGCGGCAGTGGTTTCGTCCTCAGTCGCTCCAAGGATGCGAGCGTTCATCTCCACCACTTTGCCGATCGCGACTTCGGCGGCTGTGAGTGCCACGTCGCGCAACGCCGCGTGTGCCAATGCGCCGAAGCGGCGGCCACCAGGACGCGCGGTCTTCATCGTCTCGACGTATTCCAATGGCGGTGGCGCCCCCGGAGGCGCTTGCGAAGTCTGGCTGGGAAGGAATACTTCAAACTCCGGTTGCGAGCCCGCGTGAATCGTAGCGCGCCGCTCCTCGCGCCACGCCTGATAGGTAGCAGCGCTCTCCCCTCCGTCATCCTTGAGCAATTCCTCCTGACGAAGCCCGTAATCGGCTTCCGCTCCGAGCCGCAATTGAAATGGATCCCACCAGACAACGTTGTGCGTTCCCGTTTGTGGCGCGATCAAACCCGGACGGACCGACGCCTCCGGCATTTGATCGTAATCGCGAGGGCGGTCACGCACGCTGACCTGGCCGAACTTAGGACAGCCTTCCGCCGGTTGTGCCGCGCGCCACTCATCGCGCGCTGGGTAGAGCGCCTTATCGAGCGGACTGAGCCAGCCTTCCAGCGGAAAGGGTTCGTCGCCGACGGCAGGCACTACCAACAAGTCCCGAGCCCGTGTGGCCGCCACGTAGGCCACGCGCACGCCCTCGGCGCGTTCCCGGAACGCTTCATCGCTTTCGTGATCGAGCAATTCCCAGGGCGCGCAGCGCAACAATCGCGTCGCACAGAGTTTCCGCTCAGCATCCACAAATTGATCCGGATCACGCGCCGAGATGTTCGCGGTGAGGTCCGCCAGAACCACCACGGGGAACTCAAGCCCCTTGGCCCCATGAACGGTCATGAGCCGCACGCCATCGGAGTCCTCTTCCAGCACCGGCGCTTCCGCGGCTTCTGCTTTTTCTGCCTGCGTCGTCAGTTCCTCGACGAAGCCACGAAACGAAATGCCCCCGGACATCTCAAATGTGCGGGCGAGGTCGGCTACGCGAGCCACGTTCGCCAGGATCTGATTGCCCCCAGGACGCAACAGGAATCCGGCATGAGCGCGAGTGGCTTCGAGCAGGGCGTTAACGGTGGCCGCGAAGGGGCGACTGTTGCGCTCTCGATGCAGTGTTGCGAGGAGTTCCAGCGCATCCGCCACCATCGGTTCAGCCCCTTCGCGATGGAAGAGGTGCAGGCGTCCGAATTGTTTCTTGTGGACAAAGAGCACCTCGTCCGGGATCGCGAACAGCGAACCTTTCAACGTTGCAAAGACGCTCAACTCGTCGTCTGGCCACTCGATGGCCGTGAGCGCGGCACGCAGGGTCTCAACTTCTTCGCGATGGTGGAACGACTTCGAACCAGCCAGCAAGTGCTCCACTCCCCGGGCTTCCAGTGCCCGCGCATATTCCCGCGTGAGATCCTGGCCGGCCTGCGTCCGCCGGCGGAACAGCACCGCGATGTCGCGAGCCGCATAACCCCAGCCGCTTTCCTGCACCAGCCATGCGATGAAGGCGGCGATCGCATCCGGCAACGACTTATTGACGGCATCTTTCGAGAGCCGCATCTTGTAAGGCTTGGGGACCGGCAGCGCGATCACACTCGGTCGACCGGGAATCTCTTCGCGATGTTGTTCCAGCGCCGCGTATTCGGCATGACCGTCGCCCGTCATCTCCGTTTCAAACGCCGCGTTCACGAACGCTTGAATATTCGGGACGGACCGGAAACTGCGCGTCAATCGAACGAAACCCACGCCTTTGGACATCAGGTCTTCGCACACCTGCTGGTAGAGGTGAATATCCGCGCGACGGAATTTATAGATGGACTGTTTGGGGTCGCCGACTAGAAATAACTTCCCCGGTTCCTCATCCCCTGCCAGCAGCATCAGGATCTCGACTTGCAGTGGATCGGTGTCCTGAAACTCATCCACGAACAGTCGCTTGAACCGCCGCTGCAAGTATTCCCGAACCGCGAGGTCGTTCCGCACCAAGTCTCGAGTGCAGATAAGCAGGTCGACGAAATCAAGTTTCCCCTGACGGCGTTTGCGCTGGTTGTATTCTTCCACCAGCCCGGACATTTCGTCGCGAAGTTCCGCGGCGAGGTCGGCGTCCGCGCGACGACGGAACTCTTCGATCCAGACCATCAAGCCGTCGCGCGATTGAATCAATTCCTCGCGCAACACGCCGCCGCCGTATTCGCCCGAGCCTTTCTTGGTATCACGCCGCAAGTCACGGGCCAGCTTGAGTACCTGCGCCTCCAGGACATCGTAGTCCGGCTCTTCGCCCGCGACCTCCGGGCGATCAATCGATTGCATCATCAGCCGCACGGGCTGTAGTCCACGATACAAATTATCCGTCACGCGGCGCGGACGCGAACTCGCCTCCGCCAACTCGCGAGCCTTGCGCAACAGCGTCCGGATTTCCTCCTCGCGCGCGAACGGTTCACGCCGCCAGGCAGTAGGATAGTCGCGCCACTCGATCAACTTGCGTCCCGCGTATTGCAGTTGCTCGATCGGCGGTCCGTCGTCCCAAGTGTCGCGCCACGCCAGTCGAGCGAAGGCGCGCTTCAATCCCGGCGACGATTCCCCCAGTTGCTTCTCCAGCCATGTTCGGAAAGAACTTTGAAACAGGCGGTTCGCTTCTTGTTCGTTGAGTTCCTCAAACGCCGGGTCGATGCCCGCTTCCACTGGCCGCTCACGCAAGATCTGCGCGCAGAAAGAATGGATCGTCCCGATGGACGCTTCTTCCAAATGCTCCAGCGCCTGTTCGAGCTCGGCGCGCCCGGTCTCCGATTCCAGACGCGCTTTGTCCAGCGCCTGCCGCAAGCGAAGTTTCAATTCGCCAGCCGCTTTGTTGGTGAACGTGACCGCCGCGATCTCGCCGATTTTCGCTTTGCCCGCGCGCAATACTTCCACGATGCGCCCCACCAACGCGGTTGTCTTGCCGGTGCCTGCGGAGGCTTCGACGATCAGGCTCTCGTCGAGCGACGTTCGAATGCGCTCGCGAGCCGCCGCATCGGAACTGAATTGCGGCGTCACGCCATCCCTCGGATCTCATACAACACGTCCAGCCGCTCATCCTGCCGATCCTTCACCAGCGAGCGGCGCTCTTCGTAGGGACCGCACACGATGCGGTAGTCGCAGATCACACACGCGTCTTTGTCAGGAACGGGAGGAAGAAATCCCTCCACGATCCGGCCATCGATATTCCCCAGCAACTTCGCCAGGAACTGGCGCGCTCGATCATCCAAGCGAATCTCGACGGCAGTGTATCCGCCCCGCTGCGTAGCGTAGAGCAGGCGACCGGAATCGACCGTCGCAGACAATTGTTGTTCCGCAGCAAGCGCGTAGAGCAGCGGCTGTAGATGCTTCCCACCGCCGACCCAACGTGGAATCGTCTCCGGCGGCTTGCCTGTCTTATAGTCAGTGACGCGACGCAGATCGCCGCGCGCTTCAACAACGTCAATGCGTCCCCGCAGTTTTAGAAGATCCGGCAGATCGACTTCAAAAGGCAACTCGAACTCCACCGGAGTCCAGTCACTTTCATTCGTCGCCGTAAAGTGCAGCCAGCCCCGCAGGTCCGTTCGCAGGCTGTCGATCTCCGACTCCCAAACGCGCGGGATCGCGGGAACCAGTTTCTCCGCGTACTCCTCAGCCACGCGCGCCAGGACGGCTTCCAACAGCCCCAGCGCCTCCGGCAAGGTGTCGAGAGTGACAGGCAACTTCTTCGCAGTGCGTAGTTCCTGGTAGAGATGAAATTGCACGGCATGAAACAACGACCCGCGCGTGCGGGGATCGAGCTGTTCCAGCGGTGCGGCTTCCTCTCGCGACCGCAAACCATAGATGCCGTGCAGCGCGAACTTGTAGGGACAAACGGCAAAAGTCTCTAGTGACGACGGAGACCACTTCCTGGCCGCCAAGCGCTCCGCAGCCAGCGCGGTCAGCGTCGCCTCTTCCGACGCGATCAAACCATCGGAGGGTCGCCACTTCGGCTTCCACCGATACCAGCGGGCGCGCATCGATCTTGCGGCGTAGGCGCTGGCCTGGATGATGTGTTGCGCCGAGCCTCCGGCAATCGATGTGAGATCGTACTCAGTGTCATCAATCGCGTCGGCCTGATTTTTCGGCGCGGGCCAATTCAAGCGGGCAGGTGCGGCCTCGCGAGCATCCCGCTCAAACGTGTTGAGTTCGGGGACGGCTCCATAGATGGCGCGCGGTAATTCCAGAGCATAGAAGCTGGGCACCCGAGGACGAGCCTCCGCCACCTCCATGCGCGGATAAGAAGCGATCAAACGATTGCGCGCCGCTGCCACCGCCAAATGCAGACGCTGCCGTTCGTCATGCACACGATCCGGGCGCAGAGGAAGATGCGCATCCACGGCGCGACGGAATTCGTCCAGCAGCAGTGGATCTTCGCTGAGCCGCTGCGGGAACAAGCCCTCGGCCAGTCCAGGCAGAAACACGATTCCAAACTCGCGACCTCGGGCTTCGTCCACCGACCCCACGAACACGCGTCCCCAACGCCGTGCTGGGGGATCGCTGCGCAAAAAACGCAAACGGTCGCTCAGGACTTCAATAACTTCTTCCAGCGTCGCAGGCCCAACGTCGCCCATCGGCTCAAATTCCGCCAACGCCGCCAGCACGCCATCTGGCCCACGTAGCGCCCGCCGAGCCAGACCGCCCAGCGCCTCCAGCCATTCTTTCCACGTAGCGGCGCGCGGGAACGCTGACAGCGCATCGATCAACGGCAGCGCAAACTCTCTTAAGTTGCGAAGCTGGGCCAGGCGCTCTACATTCTCCTCGGCGTTGAGTTCCCATTCTGCTTCTAGCCCCCGCAGCCGACGCTCCCAGCGATCCCAGCCACCGATCACGGCCGCGTCCACCAAGTATTGCTCCCAGCGGCGCGGCGTCGGTCGATCCGATTCCGGTGCAGGCTCGTTCGCGGGCTGGTCTACACCCGCGTCGTCCGGCGCGACCCATTCCGCAGGCACAGGCGACTGCGGAATTTGCCCCAGCGACATGTATTCCGCGAATCGCGACGCGGACAAATTCTCCGCCGCGCAGCCGAGCAAAGCCAGGAACGCGCGCCCCGCAGGATCCGGCCGGGCCGTACCGCGACTGAAGTAGGCGGGGATCTCCGCCCGCCGCAGAGCGTCTTCGATCATCGGCTGGTAGCGCTCCGGATTGCGTAACAGGATCGCGACTTGATCGAACGTCACGCCCGCGCGCGCCAGCCGCAGGATCCGCCGGGCGATTTCGACCGCCTCCAGGCCCTCGCCAGGCGCGGAGAAGAATTCGAACTTTCCGTCCGGGGCAGGGAACGCCTCCGATGAGGAAGCGAACAGGTTGCGCCGCAAGTGCGTCAGTGAATCCTCTGGGGCTGAAGCGGCCGAATCGGGGCCCAGCTCCGTAACCAACGCGCGAGGCGCTCGCCGGATCAAAGCCTCGAACAACTCCCGATGCGCCTGCGATTCCAAGTGGACGTCCAGTGTCGCGATGGGCAGCCCAGCCCAACGATGCTCGCCGGATTCCGCTGCGTCCCGCGCCAGTCCGATGACGGCGGCCAGATCGGCAAGCTCCCGCTCTTCCAACTCCCGCTCATAGTCCGCGAGCAGCACGGCCAGATCGCGAGCCGGAGCCGCCCCCGTCGCCAGCTGCGCCGAAGTTGTCCCCGCCAGCCTGAGTTCGCGCAACGTTCTCCCCAGCGCGCGAGAGAATCCTGGCAGTCCGGCCACTGGCGAGAAATATTCGATCGACTCCTGCTCGCGCGCCCGGAAGATGACCCGCGCAGCCAGCGCTTCGCTGCCCAGCGTACTTAAAGGTGCCAGTCCAAGCTCCGCCATCCTCGCCTGCGCAAGCTGGCGAGCCAATTGCGGAAACGTCAGCCGGTGTATGCCCACCGCATTCAGCAGAAACGATTCCCCACCGCTCGGCAATACAAGAAGCGATTCTTGGAATTGCGTAGAGAATGCTTCGATCGCGGAGCTCAGTATGCCGTTGGACCAAGACCGAACTACGTCGATATTGGAACTCGAAGCATCCATGGAATCTTTAGTTTAGACGGACAATGCAGATATGCAAAAAAACTTTAAGAACTTGTGCCTCGACGTGTAACCAGAGAGCACCCCAGAGCGTTTCTACTGGTAACTAAATCCCCGTTACGAAGCGGGCACTCAAACCCCTTTTCACCCAAACCGAGTGCCCGCTTTCCCTTCTCCTGTTTTTCCAATCCACTGAACTATTGACCGGCGAGATCTAGTTTTCGACAGCATCGGGCAACGGCTAAACCGCCGCCCGATACCGTATTCAGACTAGTCTTCGTCTTGTTGCGCGGCCAGAGTGGAGATCACGCTCATGTCTTCGAGCGTGGTTACGTCGCCGACTACGGTCTTGTTGGTGACCAACTCCCGCAGTAACCGGCGCATGATTTTCCCGGAACGTGTCTTAGGCAACGCGTCCGTGAAACGGATTTCTTCCGGCCTGGCAAACGCGCCGATTTCGTGCGCCACCCACTGGCGCAGTTCCTTGCCCAGCGCGTCATGGTCGTGCGCGCCCTTCTTCAAGGTCACAAAGCAGCACACGGCTTGCCCCGTAATCTCATGCGGCTTCCCGACCACTGCGGCTTCCGCCACAGCCGGATGTTTCACCAGGGCCGATTCCACTTCCATGGTGCTCAACCGATGACCGCTGACGTTCATCACGTCGTCCACGCGGCCCAGCACCCAGTAGTAACCGTCTTCGTCGCAGCGCGCCGCATCGCCGGTGAAATAGGCTCCGGGAACTTTGCTCCAGTATTGTTCTTTATAACGTTCCGGATCGCCCCAGATGCTGCGGATCATGCTGGGCCACGGTCGCCGCAGAATGAGGTAGCCTTCTTTGCCCGGTTCTACTTCGAAGCCGTTCAGGTCCACGATGTCCGGCACCAAGCCCGGCATCGGTAGCGTGCCCGAACCCGGTTTCAGCGGCACCGCTCCCGGCATGGGCGCGATCAGGATACCGCCCGTTTCCGTCTGCCACCAGGTATCGACGATGGGGCAGAGGCCTTTGCCGATCACGCGGTGATACCACTCCCACGCCGTCGGATTGATCGGTTCGCCGACGGACCCCAGCAAGCGCAGGCTCGAAAGATCATGTCCGTTGGGCCAATGATCGCCTTGGCGGATCAACGCGCGAATCGCGGTGGGCGAAGTGTACAGAATGTTGACGCGATACTTCTCAATGATGCGCCACCAGCGGTCAAACGCCGGATAGTCCGGAGCGCCTTCGTAGAGCACGCCGGTCGCGCCAGCCGAGAGCGGTCCATAGACTACGTAGCTGTGGCCCGTGACCCAGCCGATGTCGGCATTGCACCAGTAGGTGTCTTCCTCGCGCAGATCGAACACCCACTTCATGGATGCGGTGATGTAAGTGAGATAGCCGCCGGTGGTGTGCAGAATGCCCTTGGGTTTGCCCGTGGTGCCGGAGGTGTAAAGGACGTAGAGAGGATGCTCGCTATCCAGCGGAACCGCAGGGCAATCCTCGGTGGCTGTTTCGTCAAGATCGTGCCACCACAGGTCGCGGCCTTCTTGCATGGGAGTATCCGAACCAGTGCGGCGATACACGATGCAATCGCGCACGTCCGGACATTCGGTGAGCGCTTCATCCACCGCCGGCTTGAGCTTGATCTCTTTGCCGCGCCGATAGCCGCCGTCGGCCGTGATGGCGACCACTGCACCCAGATCCTGAATGCGAGCCTTTAGCGCTTCCGCCGAGAAGCCTCCGAACACGACACTATGAATGATCCCCAGTCGCGTACATGCCAACATCGCGATGATGGCTTCGGGAATCATTGGCATGTAAATGATGGCCCGGTCGCCCGCTTTGTAGCCGCGCGCTTTCAGGACGCTGGCGAAGCGGACCACCAGCCGGTGCAATTCCAAGTACGTAATCGCGCGCTGATCGCCCGGTTCACCTTCCCAGAGGATCGCGACCTTGTTCTTGCGCGGCCCATCCAAGTGACGGTCCAGGCAGTTGTAGGAGACGTTCGTCTTCGCACCCACGAACCACTGCGCCGCCGGCGGATTCCAATCGAGCACCTTCGACCACTTCTCAAACCAGTAGACCTCGCGCTCGGCGACCCCGGCCCAGAAGGCATCGGGATCTTGCAGCGCCTGGTCGTAAAGGGCGCGATAGCCCTCCATGCCCTGCACGTGGGCTTTGCGGACAAATTCTTCTGAGGGAGGGTACACCGCTTGCAGACTCATCTCAGAGGATTTTAACAGGAATGGCGGCGTGTCGACTCTATCGCTAGTTATGTAACAAACAGGTTTCAATAGCGCCGCCTGTTCATCGAACATTCACATCCCACTCATGGTCCAGTCACGAGCCCTCTGTAACATCGCAATTGTTACTCATGAAACTCAGAACTTTACTACCACTCCTGATCCTGTGCGGAAC
Source organism: Bordetella parapertussis (assembly GCA_943328975.2). Lineage (GTDB taxonomy): Bacteria > Acidobacteriota > Terriglobia > Bryobacterales > Bryobacteraceae > Palsa-187. The sequence goes on from CALQCC020000003.1 coordinate 78,527, forward strand.
TTTCTGTGGCACGATGAACGCGCAGATCACCGCTGTACAGAACGGGGCCAGCTTCGGGACGGCTATCGCCGCCGGCTCTTGGGCCACGCTCTTCGGCACGTTTGCCGGAGTCACTCAGACCATCGGCCAGACACCTGTTGGTACCAATCTGGCAGGCGTGACCGTGACGGTCGCCGGCCTGCCTGCGCCGGTCTATTTTGTGTCCACCACGCAGATCAACTTTATCGTTCCCGCCGCCACTGCTGCTGGCTTGCAGCCGCTGCAAGTCAAGACCGGTACCGCGACGTTCGATAGCACCATCCGCGTTTTGACAGCCGCCCCTGGGCTGTTTACGCAAGACGCCGCGACGCCTCCTAAGGGCGCGGTGCTGAACCAAAACTTCAGCCTCAATACGTCCACCAACGTCGCCTTGCGCGGCGATATCGTTCAGATCTATGGCAGCGGTCCGGGAGCTTTCAATAACGCTGTCACCGACGGCGCCGGCGCGCCCTCTAGCCCGCTGAATCAGACCAAATCGACCCCGCAAGTCTTCGTCGGCGGCATTCCGGCCGAGGTCCAGTTTAGCGGTCTTGCCCCCAATTTTGCTGCGCTCTGGCAGCTCAACATCAAAGTACCCACGCAGTCCTTCATCACCGGCCGGGTGCCCGTGATGGTGTTTGTCGACGGCGTGAATTCCAACGAGGTAACGATTTTTGTCCAATAAGAATTTCTTTCTTTCCTTCCTGCTAGCCTCCGCGAGCCTTACGTTCGCGCAGGAAACAGGGACCCTGACCGGCTCCGTCTACGATGGACAGACCGGTCGCCCCATCTTGGGAGTCTCGATCGCCGTTGACGGCGTGGTCGACTCCAAGAATGTAACCAACTCCGACGGCCTGTTTAAATTCTCCGTTCCGGTCGGAAAACACGCCCTGAAATTCACCGCCGGCACCTACCAGCCCGTCGACATCCGCGAAGTTACCATCACCGCGGGAGCCGTCACCGAAGCCAGCACCTTGATGTCCAACGAACGCCTGGTAACGTCCATTGACGTTGTTGAAAAACTGGACGCTGTAACATCCACTTCAGAAGTCATGCTGATGGAGCGCAAGCTCTCCGCCGTCGTGAGCGACAGCATCGGCCACCAGGAACTAGCAGAGAGCGCCGCTGGCGATGCCGCTGGAGCTTTGGAAAAAGTCACCGGCGTCAGCGTGGTGGGCGACGGATTCGTCTACGTCCGCGGCCTGGGCGAACGTTATAGCGCCACCCAACTCAACGGTGCCGTCATCCCGACCACCGAACCTGAAAAACGCGTTGTGCCGTTGGACTTGTTTCCTTCCGGCATGATCGACAACATCAAGATTGCAAAAACCTACTCTCCCGATCTGCCGGGCGAGTTTTCCGGCGGTCTGGTCCAGATCACGTCGATGGAGTTTCCTTCCAAGGCCCACCTCAGTGTGTCGGTCAAAGGCGGCTTCAACTCGCAGACCACCAGTAGCCCGTTCCTAACCTATCCGGGATCCGGCGGTGGAGCGGATTTCTGGGGCTTTGGCTCCGGTTCGCGCAACCTGCCCAGCAGCATCGGCCCGGACCAACGTCTCTTCCAGGGCAGCGTCCCCTCCGATCAACTACAGGCCTTCGGCCAAGCGTTCGCGAATAACTGGGAGCCCACCAAAATCGGTTCGCAGCGACCCGCGGCCGATTGGTCTGTCAATGGCGGCAATACGTGGGGCAAGCTCGGCTTGGTCAGCGCGCTGACCTTTTCGAACAAGCCTTCCTATCACAAGGAAGTCCAACGCTACATCCGCCAGGACGGCAATACCCCCTACATCTTCACCGAATACCCGGACTTCCGGGAGTACACCGAAAACGCCCGCCTCGGAGCGGTGTTAAACGGCGCCTACCGCCTCACGCCGAACCACAAAATCCTGTTCAAGAACATGTTCACGCATGACACCGACAAGAACGCTCGCGAATTTTCGGGCGCCGACGGTGGCACGGGTAGCAATCTGGAATCGCAGCGCTTGCGCTACGTTGAACGTTCGCTGTATTCGAGTGGCGTGGAAGGCGATCACTCTTTCGTCAACTTGCACAACAGCGTGATCCACTGGCAATTCACGTATTCCAACTCTAAGCGCAACGAGCCCGACCTGCGCGAAGTCTTCCGCGGCCAACTGCAAAATGGCGACTATCAATTCGCAGCCCTGGGCAGTTCCGCAGTCCGGTTCTTCTCGAATCTCAACGACCATATTTACGAGCCCCAGACCGATTACAGTGTTCCCTTCTTCAAGGGATCGGTCACCGGCCTGTTCAAGATTGGCGCGCGTGCCACGATTCGGCGCCGCGATTTCCAGGCCCGGCGCTTCCGCTACATTCCGCAGCGCCTCAGCACACTGAATCTTCTGCTACCCAGCAACCAATTGTTCGCGCCGGAAAACATTCGGCCCGACGGATTCCAATTGGTGGAATTCACGCGCGGCACCGATAGCTACACCGCATCCGGGGACATCTACGCTGGCTACGCCATGGTAGACCTCAACTTCGGAGCGAAGTGGCGCCTTTCCGGCGGTCTCCGCATCGAAGACGCCAACCAGAACGTGCTGACGGTGGACAACCGCATCCCGGGATCGGTTCCTGTCCGCGCGGCGCTCCAAAATCGGGACCCGGTTCCCGCCGTCAACCTCATCTACGCGTTCTCGCAGAAGCAAAACTTCCGCGCTTCCTATAGCCGCACTCTGTCGCGCCCCGACTTCCGCGAACTTTCGCCCTTCGACTTCAACAACGTTCTGGGCGGCTTCGTCACCGTCGGCAACGCGAACCTCCAGCGAGCCTCCATCAACAACTACGACTTCCGCTGGGAGATGTTCCCCGGCGGCAACCAACTTATCGCGGCCAGCTTCTTCCTCAAGAACTTCAACAGCCCGATCGAATCGACCATCCTTCCCTCCAACGACCTGCGGCAGAGTTTCATCAACGCCAAGGGCGCGCGGAATCTAGGCATCGAGCTGGAAGTGCGGCAAGATTTAGCGCCGTTGTGGAGCGCCCTGAAGGAATTTTCACTCTCCAGTAACTTCACCTTCGTAGACTCGAATATCAAGATCAAGCCCGAAGATGCCGCGATTCTTACGTCTCAGAGCCGCCCGCTGCTGGGGCAATCGCGAATCGTCTATAACGGAGCCATCCAGTGGGCCCGTCCCCGCTGGCACAGCGATGCCCGGTTGTTCGCGGGTTACGTTTCACGCCGCATCACCGATGTGGGGACGTTCAACCTTCCTGACATCTACCAGGAAGCGACGCCCAACATTGACTTCGTCTACCAATACACGCGTGGGGAACGCGGACAGTGGGTCTACCGCGTGGAAGGTGAAAACCTCACCAACACCGACTTCCGCTGGACGCAAGGGCAGTTCACGCAACGGCAATACGTTCTCGGCCGGACCTTCCAGGTCGGCCTGACCTATACATTTTTCTAGATCGAATTTTTAGGAGACAAAATGCGAGTAACTTCCATACTTACGCTCGGAGTGTGTCTGGCCGCCCTGCTGCCAGCACAAGACAAAGTTTCGGCATCGCGCGAGGCCGCTGTTTACAACGGACCGCGCGTGACCACCTCCATGTATATTTGGAGCGACAAATATACCTACAATCCCGGCCAGGCGCTGACGCTGAAGTGGACGGTGAAGACCAACAACGACCTGTATCCGTACACGATGTTCGTCTATCGCCAGAACAACCAGACGGGCGCGAAGACCTATTACCCGGCGGGAACCTCCGCTGTGACCGATATCAACGGCAGCACGCTGGCCCAGGGTTTCCAGGCCGCGCGTTTGACGGATAAGTCCAAGGCGATCCTACTGGGCGCCGGCGGCATTGCGGCCTCGGTAGTCATGCCGAACGAACTGGGCATGCACACTTTCGTCGTGGAACTGCGCGACTATACAGGCACGCATCCGCTGAAGACGGCCTACATGAAGGTCGGCGTGGTCTCCTCCACCGTGACCCTGACGGGCGACATCACGTCCAGCCGCACACTGACCAACGACACACTCTGGCAGATCTCCGGTCTCACCACCGTCAAGAACGGTGCAGTCCTTACCGTTCAGCCTGGCACCTTCGTCGTCGGTTTGCCGGGTTCGCAACCTGCATCCGTCCTGCTGGTTTCTCGCGAAGGCCGCATCGACGCGGCTGGTACGGAAGCCCGGCCCATCGTCTTCACCAGCTCGCGTCCCTTCGGACAGCGGCAGCGTGGGGATTGGGGCGGCGTTCTGATGTTGGGCAAAGCTCCGGTCAATACCGCTGCCAACATCGGTACCGTGGGCAACACGGCTGGCTCCTTCTATATCGAGGGCTTGACCACGAATCCCGATGGACTGTACGGCGGCACGGATCCGACCCACAATTGCGGCACGATGACCTACGTGCGCGTCGAATACTCCGGCGTGACGTTGTCTCCCAACAACGAAACCAACTCCTTCACCTGGGCTGGCTGCGGCACTGGGACCACGGCGCATCACTTGCAGGCGATCTTTGGCGGCGATGATAATTTTGAGTGGTTCGGTGGGACGATGAACACCAAGTACGTGGTGGGCGGTTTGAATGCGGACGACAGCGCCGACTTCCAACTCGGCACCACCGGCAAACTTCAGTTCGGCATGTTCTATCAGAGCCCCGACTCGCGCGGCAATCGTGGCATCGAAGGCGACAACAGCGAATACAACGCGGCAGCGACCCCCGTCTCTGATCCCACTTTCTACAACCTGACGTTCTTCGGCAGCGGCAATCCGGGTTTCGACGAAGCGGCCGCACCCGGCATCTTCCTGCGCCGCGGCGCTCGCGGAACGTTCAACAACATTGTCGTCTCCAACTTCTCCAGCCCGTGCATGGACATTAGCGACGCCACCACGCAGACGCAGGCCGATGCAGGCAACGTCAAGATGGACGGCATCCTCTGCTGGAAGAATAATCGCGGCACCGCGAACGCCGCGGACACTCTGGCGGGACAGATCACCTCCGCCTATTCGTCCTCCTATGCCAACGGCGGCAAGGGCAACGGAGCCGGCCAGAACTTCCTGGTGGCCGACCCCCTGATCCAGCGGCCCTTTGAATACAGCGATCCGGACTTCTTCAGCCTCTTCAGCAGCCCGGTGTTCCGCGCCGGCTGGGTGAACGCTCCGGACGATGGCTTCTTCGACCAGGTCCGCTTCATCGGTGCCTTTGGCGATACCGACTGGACGCAGGGCTGGACAAGCTGGCTGGTCGATAGCGACATCCAGTAAACGCAGTATTCCTCTTGCTTAAGGCGCTGGGCCCTCACGGGTCCGGCGCCTTTTTGCGTCCTAAGGGTGACCACCTATGGTCAAGCCCCGTTTATGGGGCGCATAGAAACTTTCTTCTTCCCAACTTCACAGGCCGAGACTATACTCGGTTTGTAGCTGGGGGAACTTGTCAGCCGCCCACTCGCTGCTCCCATTCGTCGAGCAGCCTCCGCACCCCGTTGTGCTCCTATGCGTGCTTTTCCCCAAAACCAAGGAGTGTTCAGTGGTAGATACGGCCAAAGTGTACCTAGTGGGTGCGGGTCTGGGTGACCCCGACTTGTTGACTCGAAAAGCGGAGCGGATGCTCCGGTCGGCGGATGCGGTGATCTACGATCGTAAGGTCAGTCCACAGATCCTCGGCCTGGCCGGTGCGGCCACTCGTTGTGTTGCCGTGGGTTCCGAGCCGTCAGATGAAGAACACCGTGCCGAGGTCTGCGGCTGGTATCTACGACTGCGAGAAACCTGTGCTTCGATGGTTCGGCTGACTTTCACAGACCCGCTCATCGAAGGCGAAGCCAACGAAGAAATGGAGTTCCTTTTGCGCCACGGCTTTGAGGTGGAGGTGCTCCCCGGGATTCTAGCTGAGACCGTTTACGAGTGTCGCGCCGCGGTGCGTGAAGCCAATATGGCCGCTCATGAAACCAGTAAAACCACCCGCTGACGAACCTACCCCTGTGACAGCAAGCGTCCATAGCCAGGAGCGCGTCCGCTAAGCCCCACCAGCCGGACCCCTGCACGCAGAGCGTGCGGCGTGCTGGACACAGCCGGCACTTTCGTCTGCGCCTCCAGCGGAGCCAGGATTTCCAGTGTGCGCAATCCACCGCAGGACACCAACATGCCGTCCGCCTTCGGAGCCATCTTGAACACACTCACGCAGAACTTGAGTAAATCGTCCTGCCTCACGTCGTTCACGCCGGCCACGGCTTCGATGCCTAGACCCTTCATCGCGAGGACTTCAAATCCAGACTCGGCGAGAAACGCGCGCAAGCGGGAATTCACTTCCTCGTTGTAAGCCGTCGCCACCGCGAGCCGCTTGGTCTTCATCGCACGCAGGCCTTCGATCACGCCCGTGCTCATCGTAGTGGTCGGGAGTCCGGTGGCCTGCTTGATCGTGTCGGTCAATTTTTGGTTGAACGCAGCGCCCTTGTAGAAACTCAACGAAGTTCCCATCAGCGTGATGGCTTTCACCCCAGCGGCCTTCAACTTGCGCGCCGCTGCCGGGATATCGTCCAGCACCGCGTCATAGCCTTCGGGTGTTAACGTTTTCAGATCCAAGTTCGCCGTGACAAAGCGCACGCCCTTGGGATACATCGCGAGCCCTTCTTCGGGGATGGGACGATCCACAGGGAAAATCAATCCGAGCAGTGGATCGGCCGCGGACACCATTTGTGCGCTCGCAATCGCGGCCGCGCTGGTTCCAATAAATTGACGACGGGATAGATGCACGTTTACTCTCCTATTTATGCGCTTCACCATCCTATCAGCCGTGACCTTCGCGTTGGCGGCCCTCGCCCAAGCGCAGCCGGACCGTTGTGCCAGCTCCGGAGACCTTCGCCTCATCAACGGACGCATCCACACGATGAACGCCCAGGACACAGTGGTTACGGAGGTCACCATTCAAAGCGGCCGCATCACATCCGTGGGCGCAGCCACTCCGAATCCCGACCCGTGTACGCGCACCATTGACCTGCAAGGCCGCACCGCAGTGCCCGGCCTCATCGACAATCACAACCACATCGTGCTCCTCGGCCTGCGTCCCGGCTATGACACGCGACTCGAAACGGCTGGTTCCATCGCCGACGTCCAAGCCGCGATCCGCACGCGCGCCGCCGGTGTTCCGCGAGGCGCCTTCATCACAGCCATGGGCGGTTGGAACCAAGTGCAGTTTACTGAGAAGCGCTTGCCCACCCTGGCGGAACTCGACGCCGCCGCGCCGAACCATCCAGTCATCGTGTATCAAGCCTTCACCGGACCCGCCGCTACCAACAGTCTCGGTCGTGCGTTCTTTGCGCAAAAAGGCGTGACCGTCAGCGCCACGGGAGCCATCGCGGCGAACGCACCATCCGTCGCCGCGCTGAACGCTCTGCGCGCGGTGCAAACCTTCGAAGACAAGAAGCGCGGCACGCTCGACGCCATGAATTACGCAGCCAGTGTCGGCCTCACCACGAACGTCGACATGGGAGCCTTCCTCCCGCCCGGCCTCGAAAACATCCAGGAGTCCTTCACCTTCGATGGCCTTGCGACGGAGAGTCCCTTCACGATGTACGATGCGTTCAACACGCTCCATCGCGAAGGCAAGATGTCCACCCGCCTGCGCGTCTTCTTCCTCAGCATGGATACGCGCCCCGACGTCCCCATGTTGGGCGACCGGCTGCGCAACACGTTCGAGGGCTTCGGCGACGATATGCTGCGGTTGTCCGGTATCGGCGAGTTTGCGTCGAGTTGGCCGCTGTTCGGGCAAGTGACCACCCCTCCAAACTATGAAACGGCTTTGCAGCTCATCGCCAAACAGGGCTGGGCCTTCCAGCAACACAGTCTCTCGCTGGTAGAAGATCAACTTACGGCCACGACGTTCGAAAAGGTCAACGCCACTACGCCAATCAAGGATCTCCGTTGGTCCGTTGCTCACGTGCCGCGTATCAATCTCGAAACCATCAATCGCTTCAAAGCCATCGGCGCGGCCATCGCGGTGCATCCTTTCGAGTACCTTGCGGGCGGTCCGAACGCTGGCCCGCCGTTGCGCACGATTCTCGATAGCGGCATCCGCGTCGGAGCCGGTTCCGACGCCGCGCAGATCTCGACCCTCAATCCCTGGCTGATCCTCTACTACATGGTCACCGGCAAGAACTCCTCCGGAGTCTTGATCAATGACGGCCAGCAAGTAACGCGCACCGAAGCGCTGCGTCTCTACACCTCCGCGAATGGTTGGTTCTTGAAAGAAGAATCCACGCTCGGGAGCATTGAACCCGGCAAGCTCGGCGACGTCGTTGTCTTGAACGAAGACTATTTCAACCCGACCGCCGTCCCCGATGAGCGGCTCAAGTCCATCAAGCCCGCCATGACGATCGTCGGCGGAAAAATCGTCTACGGCCAGTAGTTACTTGCGCACCACGTACCAATTGTTCTGGATGTCGTGTGGAAGTTCGTTCTTCTGGATGAACGTGAAGCCGGCGCGCGTCAGATACTCGCGCGTCTTCTCTTCGCCCCACATCGCACCAAGCCCTTCGCCGCCCTGCGCCAGCGACACGGTCATGCAGTGCATGCATGAAATTGTGTAAAGCAGCGTGCCCAGCGGATGCCCGATGTCGCCATGGTGATGGCTGGAGCCCTTGATCTCCTGCATGAGGTACACGCCGTCCGTCTTCAGCGCGCGATGGATGTTCTTCAGTACGGCGAGCGGCTTGGCTTGATCGTGGATCGAATCGAAGGTGGTCACAAAATCGTATCTGCCAGCCGCTAGCGCCACCGTGGCGTCTTCAGCGCGGAAACTCACATTGGGCCTCGTGGCATGGGCTTTCGCGAAGGCAATGGCTTCGGTCGAAAAGTCCACTCCCTCGAAGACGCTGTTTGGAAACAACTCCGCCAAGCGAGTCATTGTCATGCCACGCCCGCAGCCTACATCCACCACACGAATCCCAGCGCGCAGTTTGTCGACGAGTCCCGGCACCAACGGCAGAATGTTCGCCTCAAGCGCCGCAGCCACGAAGTGCGCGCTGTCTTCCGCCATGATGTCGTGAAAGCGTGGATATTTTTCGTACGGAACGCCCCCGCCGTGGCGGAAACAATTTACCACGAAATGTTCTACGCGGCCCAATTCAGCGATGTATTGCGAAGGTCCCGCCATGCTGTCCGGACCCGTCAAGGAAGCAGCGTGTTCGTCCGGTAGGGTGTAAAGCTCCGCGGCATCCACCGTGACCACGCCGCCGGTCACCATCGCACCGAGCCATTCCCGCACGTATCGTTCTTGCAGCTTTGCCGCCGTCGCAATTTCCGCAATGGTCGAAGGCCGTAGCCCCCGCATCGTGGAGAACAACCCCACCTGATGGCCGACGGAAATCATCAGCGTGAGCGCGGCATCGTTGTAGGCCCGCAGCAGCCGCTCTGAGAACTGCTCGCGCGTCACTAGACCTCCGCGACGAACTTCGTCACCAGGCACGCTTCCAAACCCTCGATGCCTTCTTCGCTTCCGTAACCGCTATCCTTCACGCCGCCGAAAGGCGATTCCGGCACGCTCACCAGGAAGCTGTTGATCCCAACCATGCCTGCTTCAATCTCCGCCGCAACACGGTTCGACGTGCGGGCAGAATTGGTGAACGCGTAGGCGGCCAACCCGTACTGCAACCGATTCGCCTGCGCGATCGCATCGTCGACCGTAGAGAACGGATTGATCATTGCGATGGGGCCGAATGGTTCTTCGTTCATGATGCGCGCTTCCTTCGGCACATCGGAGATTACAGTGGGATCGAAGAAATATCCCGGACCTGCCCAGCGCGTTCCACCTGCGTGGAACTTGGCTCCGCAGCGGCGCGCGTCATCGAGCAGAGGCTCAATGTACGGTGCCCGACCCGCGTGCGCCAGCGGACCCATTTGGGTTGTATCGACCATCCCATCGCCCACCGACAGAGCCTTGGCCCGTGCTGCGAACCCTGCGACGAATCGTGCATAGAGCGATTCATGCACGTAAAACCGCGTGGGAGAAACGCACACCTGGCCTGCGTTGCGATACTTCGACGCCACCGACAGATCCAGAACGTGATCCAGATCCACGTCGTCGAACACCAGCACGGGACCGTGCCCGCCTAGCTCCATCGTGGTGCGAATCATGTTCTCTGCTGCGAGCTTCGCCAAATGCTTGCCCACGCGCGTCGAGCCAGTGAAGGACATCTTGCGAATCACGCGCGAACGCAACAAGTGCGTGGACACTTCCGCAGGCACGCCGAAGACAACGGAGCACACCCCCTTGGGCAGGCCCGCGTCCACTAAACATCGCGCGATCTCCGACGCGGTGACAGGCGCCTCTTCCGCGGGCTTGGTGATGACGGTGCATCCAGCCGCGATCGCCGCACCCAACTTGCGCGCGGGATTCCCGGTAGGGAAATTCCACGGCCCGAATGCGGCCACGGGACCGATTGGCTCCTTGGTCACTGTGAGCCGTTGCCCCGGTGCGCGCGGCGCAAGCGCGCGACCGTACGTTCGCCGAGCCTCTTCCCCGTACCACTCGAAAATATCGGCAGCCCGTTGCAGCTCGATCCTCGCTTCGCTGAGGGGCTTGCCCATCTCCAGTGTTGCCAGACGAGAGATCATCTCCGAGCGTTCCCGCATCAAATCCGCCGCGCGTTTCATCAACCGCCCGCGCTCAAACGCCGGTACGGCTCTCCACTTTGGGAACGCCTCTGCCGCGGCATCCAGCGCGCGATCCAGATCCGCAGTGGTCGCATGGGGCAGGTGACCGAGTGTTTCGCCGGTGGCGGGATTGATCACAGGCTGCGTCTGCCGGTTGCCCGCTGAGACCCATTCGCCCGCGATCAACAATTTCGGTTCCGGATACTGCGTCGAAGTTTGCGCTGCCAACATGTTATTGCCTCCCAAATCCAAAGTGTACGTCCCGAACGCGTCCGTCTGGTTCCACCATCGCGGTGGCGGTGAAGCCTGAGCGCGTGAGCGATCCAAAGCGCAAGTCGAGCAAGTCTACCTGCGTTACATCCACCAACGGAGAAATGCGCCAGAAGGGCACTTGGTTGAACGATTCAAATACTTGAAACGTATGTGTCTCTTTCGCTGCATCCACGGTGGGCGCGTGGCCGATCTTGTAGTCCAGCTTGGCTCCGCGCAGGGTGAAGTTGCCCGAAAAATCCACAGGCATTTCGTAGAAGAATGTATCGCCCTCCACCAGCCCGCGCCAATTCATAGTGCCGAAAGTGTCAGGGAACGCGTACACTGCGGTGGCAGGCTGATCCATATAGAGCAGGGCATTGAGGCCACCGATCGCCTTCTCATGCGAGTTCCACCGGACAGCCTCGTAGGCGGATAACAGTAAGAGAGCGATCCACGCCCAGGCTCGCTTCACGCCCGAAGTCTTGCGCGCCCCAATGGTCGAACTGACAAGCCCGAGCAGCGAAGGAATCGCCAGGGCGACGACTAAGATCAGCCAGATTACAGGGTCAACCACATTTGTGATGTCGAGCCGCAGCCATCGGTCCGAGAAGGGCAACAACATGCGGATCCCGTAAACATTGGTCCAGTCGAGCAGTAGATGACTGAGCACCACCAGGATGCATGACAGCCAAGCGACCAGCGTGGGCCGCGTGCGCGTTACGCCCTTCACAATCGCTAGCGGTAGCAGCGCGACTAACGGCGCGAACACCAGAGCGTGCGTGTAGCCGCGATGGATTTCCAGGTAGTCCAGCGAGTTGGTGAAAAACGGATACGCGTCGATGTCCGGCGCGTTCGCCGCCAGCATCAACATGACGGCGGTGCCCTTTTCGCCGCGATCCAGCCCGCAGCGCGACATCATCAGCCCAACGAGGGTGTGTGTAAGATTATCCATACGTGGGAGGAATCAATAACGTCAACGCGCCGGAAACGGCTTCGATCTTCAGCGTCTCGCGCCCGTAGTATTCTCCATCCACTTGCGACGGTGCGGCCGTCAGCATTTCTACGGAGGTCGCGCGCCACGTGCGAACACCCGGCAACTTCTGGACCTGCTTCACAGCCACGGCCAACATGTACCAGGCATATCGCAGCGGATTCGCACCCTCGAACACTACCACTTCGAAATCATTGCGGCGCAACGAAGCTCCCGACGCGATCTCAAGATCCCCGCCGTAATTGCGGATCCGGCTGATCAAGGCAAATCCGCATGCGGTCGGCGTGCCGTCCACTTTCAGTTGCATACCCGCCACATTGCGTCGGAACTGCGCGAGCCCCGCGACCCAATAGGCCAGCTTTCCCGCCGCGGCCTTTAGGCCTGCATGAACTTCATACACGATGGCGGCATCTAGTCCCGCTCCACACATCAGCAAAAAATAGCGCGACCCGGTTCGCGAGCCCGTCACCTTGCCCAGCGCAATCTGCACAGGTTCACTGGTGGTCAAGCGCTCGGCTGCTCTTTCGATGCGCGTACCCAGCCCCAACTCCATCGCCAGACAGTTTGCGGTCCCGCCGGGCAGCACGCCTAAGGGCACGCCCGAATGCACCATTCCCTGCATAACTTCGTTCACTGTGCCGTCGCCGCCCAGAACGAAGATCGCATCCGCACCTTCGGCGATCGCTTGCCGAGCCATTTCCCCCGCCATGCCCGGACCAGTTGTGGGCAGCAGCCGAGGCACCACTCCACCGCGAGCGAGCGCAGCTTTGGTACGTTGGAGAATAGCGTCGGGATTGCGCCGGATTTTTCCAGCGACCGGGTTGTAGATGAGAACTGGCTGGCTGAAACGCGTAATCCACCGATTATAACTACTCCGTGACCCAAATCCAGCAGACAGTAGAACATTTGCGCGAACAATTGCGTCATCACGAGCATTTGTACTACGTTCTTGACGACCCCCAGATCACGGACGCGGAGTATGACGCGTTGATGCGGCAGCTCACGGAGATCGAGCAGGCCCATCCCGAACTCGTCACGCTCGATTCGCCCACTCAGCGCGTCGGTGGTAAACCCCGCGAGGGTTTCGTCAAGGTCCCGCACTCTTCGCCGATGCTGAGCCTGGATAACGCGTTGAACGAGACGGAACTGCGCGAATTCGACGCGCGCGTCCGCGGCCTGTTGCCTAGCGAAGCGTTCCGCTACGTGGCCGAACTCAAGCTGGACGGGCTTTCCATGGCTGTCCACTATCACAATGGACAACTGACCCGAGCCATCACTCGCGGCGACGGAGCCGTCGGCGAAGACGTCACGGAGAACGCTCGAACGATCCGCTCCATTCCGCTGAGCGTGAAGCAACGGGTGGATTTCGAAGTTCGCGGCGAAGTCGTCTTCAATAAGAAGGCCTTCGACAAACTCAACGCCGAACGCGACGCTCAACAGCTTCCGCGCTTCGCGAATCCTCGCAACGCAGCCGCCGGGGCACTGCGCGTGCTTGACCCGAAGATCACAGCTCAGCGCCAGCTCGAATACTTCTCTTACTTCTTGTTCGTCGACGGGCGCCCCGCGTTGCCCAGCCACTCTGAAGCCCTGGCCGAATTGGAACATCGAGGCTTGAAGGTCCACAAGGGCCACCGCGTGTGCGACGACGTGGAAGCCCTCATCGACTTCTGCAAACACTGGGAAGAACAACGCGACTCGCTGCCTTTCGAAATCGACGGCGTGGTGTGCAAAGTCGATTCCGTGGAGCAACAGAATCGGCTCGGTTGGACCGCGAGAGCGCCCCGTTGGGCCATCGCTTTCAAATTCGCCGCACGGCAAGAGAAGACCCGTATCGACGATATCGAAGTGAGCGTCGGCCGCACCGGAGCTCTCACCCCGACCGCAGTACTCCAGCCCGTCGGCATCGGCGGCGTCACCGTCTCCCGAGCCACGTTGCACAACGAAGACGAGATCGAACGCCTCGGGGTCCAGATTGGCGATACCGTTCTAGTGGAACGCGCCGGTGACGTGATTCCGAAAGTAGTCCGAGTGCTGGAGCAGGGCATTGACCGTCGCCCGTTCCGCATGCCCACCCGCTGCCCCATCTGCGATGGCGACATCATTCGTGCCGAAGGCGAAGCCGCCAGCCGTTGTATCAACACCAATTGCCCTGCGCGACTTAAAGAGAGCCTGCTGCATTTCTCCGCACGCGGCGTGATGGATATCGACGGCTTGGGTGACGTCCTCGCGGACCAACTGGTGGATCGAGGACTCATAAAGAACGTCGCGGACGTCTACGACCTTACGCTGGCCCAACTGCTAGAACTCGACCGCATGGGACAAAAGTCGGCGGAGAAGCTGCTCGTCAACATCGATGCGTCCCGCAGGCAGCCGCTCTCGCGCATCCTCAATGCCCTGGGCATTCCCTTCGTCGGCGAACGCACCGCGCAAATTCTGGCCGACACGTTCGGCGACCTCGACAAGATCGCCAACGCGACCGAAGAAGAACTGCAACAGGCCGAAGAAGTCGGCCCCAAAGTCGCGGCGAGCATCCGGAAATTCTTCGCGCAAGACCACAATCGCGACCTGGTGGAACGCCTCCGTGCCGCCGGATTCAACTTCACCTGCGAAGTTCGCGCCAAAGAAAACAACAAGGGCAAGCTTGCCGGGATCACCTTCGTGCTCACCGGAACGCTGCCCAACATGACCCGTGAGGAAGCAACTGAATTGATCGAAAAGCAAGGTGGTAAAGTGACCGGTTCCGTGAGTAAGAAGACTGGATATGTTGTCGCTGGCTCGGAGGCCGGCTCGAAGCTGGATAAAGCCAACGCCCTGGGCGTCCGCGTCCTGGACGAAGCGGGCCTGCGTGAACTGCTGGAAGGTGCCAACTAAATGGGTCAGCTCCGAACCATGCTGGTCGCTTGGGGACCCCTGGGCATCTTCGCCGCCGCGCTCATCGAATCCGCCGGCGTGCCCAGCCCCAGCGGGACCGACGCTTTGATCCTGCTGGTGACTATCTCCCGCCCCGATTCCGCGCTGCTCTGCGCCGTGCTCGCCATCCTGGGATCGCTCATCGGCAGCGCCATCTTCCACCAAATCGTCAGCAAGGGCGGGGAAAAGCTGTTGAACCAGCAGACGGCCTCCCCTCGGAAGGCCAAGTTACGAGCCTGGTTCCTTCGCTACGGCCTCGCTAGCGTCTTCGTCTGCGCGCTTGTCCCGATCCCAGTTATGCCGTTGAAAGTAATGGCATTATCTGCCTGCGCGCTCGGCGTCAGCCGGACCCGCTACCTGGCCGTCATGGCCGCCGCCCGCATCCCGCGCTACGGAGCTATGGCCTACTTGGGCGCGCAACTTGGTGAAAACTCAAATGCTTGGCTCGAGAGCCACCTGTGGCACATGGGCGGCGTGGCGTTGGCCCTCTTCGTCGGCCTTTACGCGCTGCTCAAGTTCTCCGAAAAGCGCCAGCCCACCGCTGGGTGATTCAAATTCATCGCAAAGTAACATTCCGACGCTATCCTTGTAACAGAACATTTATGACGAACAAAAGACTGTCCGCCGCTGTAGCGGCCCTCGTGCTCCTTTCTTCCTGCGGGAGCTCCGAACAGCCCCAGAACCTGACAGGTGCGGGAGCCACGTTCCCCAACCCGATTTATTCCAAGTGGTTCAGCGAATATCAGAAGCTGCACCAATTGATCCAGATCAACTATCAGTCGCAGGGCTCCGGCGCAGGCATCAGCCAGGTTACGGAAGGAACCGTCGATTTCGGCGCATCCGACCAGCCGATGAAGCCTGAGCAGATCGAAAAATTCAAGACCACGCGGAACACCGGCGTGCTCCACTTCCCGACGGTGATGGGAGCGGTGGTACCCACCTACAACCTCGCGGAAGTCACCACCGAACTTAACTTCACGCCTGCCGCGCTCGCCGGAATCTTCCTCGGCAAGGTCAAGAAATGGAATGACCCGGCCATCGCCTCCGCCAATAAGGACGTGAAATTGCCCGCCTCCGACATCGTCGTGGTGCATCGCTCGGATGGCAGCGGCACCAGCTTCGTCTTCACCGACTATCTTTCCAAGGTCAGCCCCGAATGGGCCGCTGGACCCGGAGCCGCTGCCGCTGTCAGCTGGCCGGTCGGCTTGGGTGGCAAGGGCAACGAAGGCGTGATCGGCTTGATCAAGCAGACCCCGAACTCCATCGGCTACACCGAAATGATTTACGCCCTGCAGAACAAGCTGCCCATGGGCACTGTGCAGAACGCAGCCGGCAAGTTCGTGAAGGCCTCGCCCGCGTCGGTGACCGAAGCCGCCGCCAGCGTGCCGATGCCAGATGACTTCCGCGTCTCCATCACCAACCCGGCAGGCGATGGCGCCTACCCGATCTCCTCCTTCACCTGGCTGCTGATCCCGGAAACGATCAAGGACGCCGCCAAGAAGGAAGTCATCGTCGACTTCCTGAAATGGATGCTGGGACCCGGTCAAGCCATGGCCCCCGCACTTGAATACGCGCCGCTTCCCGCCGCCGTTGTCACTAAAGAGCTAGCTGCGATCGCTACCATTAAGTAAGCACCGCTTCGGGGGACTGCGCTAAACTAGCAGTTCCCCCGAAGAAACACCGAATGGCAACATCACCGGCCACAGTTCCTCAATCCTCGGAGGGCTCTCTCTTCAAGCGGCTCCGCGCGGGCGATCCTATCGCGCACACGCTGACGGGGATGGCCGCCTCCACCATCCTGGCGATTACGATTCTGTTGGTCTATAACCTCTGGATCGGTTCGGACCTTCCTCGCGACATGTTCGGCTGGGGTTTTGTGACCGGATCCTCTTGGGACCCCGTCGCCGAAAAGTTCGGAGCGCTGCCGTTCATCTACGGCACGCTGATGACCTCCCTCCTAGCTCTGGTCGTTGCCGTGCCGGTCGGTCTGGGTGCCGCGATCTTCCTGGCGGAACTCGCTCCGCGCGGTGCATCCGACGCGCTTACGTTCATGATCGAACTGCTGGCCGCTGTTCCCAGCGTCATCTACGGCTTGCTCGGCATCTTCCTTCTGGTTCCGTTCCTGCAGACCGTCGTCGTCCCCGTCTTGGTCGCCACCCTCGGATTCCTGCCCATCTTCCAAGGCCAGTTCTACGGAGTCAGCGTCTTCTCCGCCGGCATCATCCTCGCGATCATGATCGTGCCTTTCATCGTCTCGGTCTCGCGTGAAGTGCTGCTTGCTGTTCCTCAAGATCAGCGCGAAGCAGCCTTGGCTCTGGGATCGACGCGCTGGGAATCGACTTGGAAAGTTGTCGTCCCCTACGCGATGAGCGGCATCTTTGGTTCGGTATTCCTCGCGCTTGCCCGAGCCCTGGGTGAAACCATGGCCGTGACTATGGTGATCGGAAACAAACCGGAGATCGCGGCATCGTTGCTCGCACCCGGTTATTCCATCGCGGCTGTCATCGCCAACGAATTTGCCGAGACCACCAGCCGCAGCATGCACCAACAGGTGCTCTTCGAACTCGGCTTGGTCCTGTTCGCGCTCACAGTGATTATCAACGGCGTGGCGCGGCTGCTCATCCTCTCAATGAAGGGTGGCTCCAAGTGACGCTTTCCTTCCGCCGCAGAGCGGTTAACGCGTTTATGCTGGCGCTGACCGGTGTCTGCACGTTCCTGGTCGCCGGAGTGCTGCTGGTCATCCTCGGCTACCTCGCCTGGAACGGAGCATCCAGCCTTAGCGTGGACTTCTTCACCAAGCTTCCCGTACCCGTCGGCGAAACCGGCGGCGGCATGGCCCCGGCTATCCTGGGCAGCGCTAAAGTACTTCTCGTAGCGATGCTCATCGGTGTACCCATCGGATTCTTCGCTGGCGTCTACCTGGCTGAATTCGGCGGCGGAGCGCTCTCCGGCGTTATCCGTTACTCCACAGACTTGCTCAACGGAGTGCCGTCTATCGTCATCGGCATCTTCGCCTACGCCATCGTCGTCAAACCCATGGGCCACTTCTCCACGCTTGCGGGCGGTGTCGCGCTGGGTATCATGATGATCCCGATCTCGCTGCGTACCACCGAAGAGTTCCTGCGCGCGGTCCCTGTCAGTCTTCGTGAAGGAGCCATGGCACTGGGCGCCAGCCGGTCGCGGACGATTTTTACTGTCGTTATTCCTGCCGCGAAAAGCGGCATCCTCTCAGGTTTGATGCTGAACCTGGCCCGCGTTGCAGGTGAGACTGCGCCGCTCCTATTTACCGCTCTTGGAAGTACGTTTTGGAGTCCAGGCTGGATGCTTGCCACCGCCACTTTACCCCAAATGATTTACGCCTACGCTATCTCTCCTTACGAAGACTGGCACCGCCAAGCATGGGCCGCCGGCTTCGTGTTATTGGTGTTAGTACTCACTGTGAATGCTGTTGCTCGATTCGCGATTGGCCGCACTAGCGCCCGGGGCCGTTCATGACCCAGAACATTGATACCATGAGCCCTAGACAAGCCCGTGAACCTGAGGCGCAAGACAACGTGAATCCCGATCCCCGCGGCGAGACGCCCTTCGCCAAGTCGACCATCAAGCTTCAGGCCGAGCATCTGAATTTCTATTACGGTCAGTTCCAGGCGCTGCACGACGTGAACCTAACCGTTCACGAACGGCAGATCACTGCACTGATCGGCCCCTCCGGCTGCGGCAAATCGACTTTTCTGCGGACCATCAACCGCATCTCCGAAACCATCCGCCACACACGCGTCGAAGGCCGCATCACGCTGGAAGGTGCCGACGTCCTGAAAATGGATGTCACCAGCCTGCGTCGCCGCGTCGGCATGGTGTTTCAGCGCCCCAATCCGTTCCCTAAGTCCATCTTTGAAAACGTCGCCTACGGTGTGCGGGTAAACGGTCTGGATAAGGGCCGGTCGCTCAGCGAAATCGTCGAGCAGAGTTTGAAGCGCGCCGCGTTGTGGGAAGAAGTAAAAGATAAGCTACATGGTTCCGCGCTGTCCCTCTCCGGAGGACAACAGCAACGCCTGTGTATCGCTCGTGCTCTTGCCGTCGATCCCGAAGTGCTGCTCCTCGACGAACCCTGCTCCGCTCTCGATCCCATCGCCACTGCGAAGATCGAAGACTTGCTGTTCGCCCTGAAGAGTCAGTGCACCATCGTCATCGTCACGCACAATATGCAACAGGCCGCGCGTACGGCGGACGACACAGGCTTCTTCCTGCTGGGGAAACTGATCGAGTTCGATCGCACCGAGGTCATGTTTAGAAAGCCGTCTCAAAAGCAGACCGAAGACTATATTACGGGCCGGTTCGGCTAAAGGAACGCATGCGCCATTTTGCCGAAGAACTCGAAGAATTAAATCAGGCGCTGCTTGAAATGGGCGGCTTGGTCGAATCGTCCATTCACACCAGCGTCCAAGCCCTGGTCGAGAATGATGACCGCTTGGCCCGTCGCGTCGTCGAAGACGAGCAACTCATCAACAAGATGGAGCTGGATATCGATGCGCGCGTCACGCGCTTGCTGGCTCTGAATCAACCGGTTGCCGGAGATCTTCGCTTGCTGGTGATGTGCCTCAAGATCAATACCGATCTCGAACGCATGGGCGACCTCGCGGTCAGCGTCGCCCAACGCGCGATGTCGCTCAACAAGCTGGCGGCCCCTCTGGGCCAACCCCTGAACGACATGCCTCGCATGGCGTCGATGGTCGAGGACATGCTGCATCGCACGCTGGATGCCTTTGTTCATCGCGATGCGGAGCAGGCGAGTGCCATTCTGCCGGCCGACGACGACGTGGATCGCCTTCGGGATGGTGTCTACAAGGAACTCATCCACACCATGCGTCGGGAGCCCGACTTGGTGGATGCCGCCGTCCACCTCATGTTCGTTGCGCGCAGCCTGGAACGCATCGCCGACCACGCTACCAACATCGCTGAAGATGTGATCTACCTGGTGCGTGGCGTGGATGTCCGTCACCATCACGTCGAAGGATAAGCCGCCTACCGTTTGGACGTGAGGCCGTATCACCATGACCGCCCGCATTTTTATCAAACTTTTTCTCGCCGTCACCGGAGTCCTCGCCGTGGCGCTGACGTCGGTCAACCTCATTGCTACTCCTCGGGTCCGAGCCAGCTTCATTGAATCTCTCGAACGGGAACTGGCTGAAAAAGCCCACACACTTGAGTTGGTCTTGCCGCGCACTCAAGGGGAGTTTTCCAAACTGGAAGCCGCGGTCGGTGGCCGCGTCACATGGATCGCTCCTGATGGCCGCGTACTGGGGGATTCAGAAGCCAACGCTGAGACCATGGAAAATCACGCCAAGCGTCCCGAAGTTGCCGCCGCGCTCGCCGGTAAGTTGGGTTCCAGTCTGCGGATGAGTTCCACGGTCGGAATTGAGTTCCTTTACGTTGCAATCCCCGTGGACGTGCCTTCAGCGGGCAGCGTTCTTCGCGTCGCCGTACCTTCTTCCGAGGTGGACAGGCGCGTGCGCGAATTGCGCAACGCCGTCCTCCTCGCCACGACGATCGCGTTTCTTCCCGCAGTTTTACTGGCTGCCTACTTCGCTCGCTACGCATCTAATCGACTGGGAGCGATCATCGATTTCACTCGGAGCCTCACGCAGGGAAATTTCCACGCCCGCCTGAAGGGGAGCGGCGGCGAACTCGGAATGCTCTCGTCCAATCTCAATGAGACCAGCGAAAAGCTGCAGTTCATGATGGCCCGTCTAGAATCCGAGCATGCTGAGCTGGAAAAAGTGGAGCGGGTCCGCAAAGATTTCGTCATTAACGTCTCGCACGAGCTTCGCACGCCACTCGCCTCGATCCAGGGCTATACGGAAACCTTGCTCGACGGAGCCCTGAATGAGCCGGCGAACGCCACCAAGTTCCTGAACATCATCCGTCAGAATACAGAGCGCCTCACCCGCCTCACGGCTGACCTATTGGTGCTCTCCCGCATCGAACTCGGTCAGCAGAAATTTAAGTTCGCTTCGCACTCCGTGAATCGGTTGTTGACCGATAACGTCGATTCCATGCTGCCACTGGCGCAGCGCAAACGAATCACGCTGAGCCTTGAACCCGCACCCGCCGAAGCTGAAGTCTTCGCCGACGCGGAAGCCGTCCATCAAATTCTTACGAACCTGTTGGAGAACGCCATCAAATACACCCCCGATGGTGGAGCAGTTACCGTTGGCGCGCGTCTGTCCACCGATGACCGCGTGGAATTCTTTGTTCAAGATACCGGCATGGGAATCCCCGAGGAGGACCTTTCCCGCCTCTTTGAACGCTTCTACCGCGTCGACAAGGCCCGTTCGAAGGCGCTGGGCGGGACTGGACTGGGGCTCGCGATTGTGAAACATCTGACGCAGGTCCAAGGCGGGGTTGTGCGCGTGGAAAGTAAAGTGGACAAAGGGTCAACCTTCTATTTCACCCTTCCCATCCACGACCTAGGTCTGGACGAAACAGGCGCCAGTCAACAGGACTTAACAGTGTAGTAATGATGCTGTAATCATTCCTCGGTTACTATGGCTGTGTAAGATGAAAAAGATCCTGTTGATTGAGGACGACGCTGATCTCTACTCTCTGATCCAATACAACTTGGAAAAGGAAGGGTTTCAGTTCGCCGGTTCGCAAACCGGCAAGGGCGCAATCGATTTGTGCCGTCGCGAGAAACCAGACCTAGTGATTCTCGATATCATGCTGCCGGATTCCGACGGCTTGGATATCTGCAAGCGAATCCGCGCCCATCCGGAACTCTCGCATTTGCCCATCATCTTCCTGACCGCCCGAGCCGCCGAAACAGACCGCATTGTCGGTTTGGAGCTGGGCGCCAACGACTATATCGTAAAGCCGTTCTTCGTTCGCGAATTGATCGCCCGCATCAAGATCCACTTCCGTGGTCAAACGCAGGCGCCCAAGTTGCTCAAGGCCGGCGTGCTCGAAGTGGACGGCGAACGCTGCCAGGTCCACATCGCAGGAAAAGAAATTTCGCTCACGGCCACCGAATTCCGCTTATTGGAATTTCTGATGAGCCGCCCCGGCATCGTGTTCAGCCGGGAACAACTGCTGGACGCCGTCTGGGGCCACGACCGCGCGGTTACCGATCGCACGGTCGATGTCTACGTCCTGCGACTTCGCCAGAAGATCGAAGCCGAAGGCGGGCTCCCCTATATCCGCAGCGTGCGCGGTTTTGGCTACAGCTTCAACGCCGACGCCGTGGAGTTGGCTCGGACGTAGGCACTAGACCGGCTTCTTTCTCGACCACAACCACCGCCGCTCCCGACCGCCGCATCCGCTCGTTCCGAGCCTGCTTAAGCGTACGGGCATCCTTCGTGTGATGCGCTTCGACTTCGTCATCCGCGGCCAGCCGATGCGACTTCGCATGGAGCAACTTTGCCGCCGCCCCTGCCGCCACTTGCGTCACGAAAGGTGGAACCCCCGCTGCGGTCGCCACCAGCCATACGAACTCCGGCAAGGTCACTTCCAGTGCCCGGACTTCCTTCCAGTACTGCTGGATGTTGCTCATTCCTCACCTCTCAACACACGCACAATCTCGTCCAGCGCCCTTTGCCGGTCGACCTCGGTCATCGTCGGTCCGATGTCTTCCATCCTCACGATAGGCAGGGTGTCCCCATCGCGCCGCAATTCATTCGTTAACAGTTCCAGCTCTTCTTCGTGACTCATACTCGATCCTGATATTTCCGTTCCAACCCGTCCGCTTCCGTCGACAGCTGTACCGCCCGCCCCTTGAGCTCCTTCGCCCTCGTGAGCAACGCTCCAGCGACGCCCTTCGACATGTCTACCGGCAGCACCATCTCATCGCTGACCGCCGCGCGAATCTGCCCCAGGACCTTCTCGGCGCGCTCTTGCGCGATTGCCTCAAAGGCTCGGGACTGTGCCGCCAACGAGTGTGCTTCTTCACGCAAGCTGGAGATGTGCGCCAACGGAATCGTATGCTCCGCCAGCCGCTCAATCGCGCGCCCCGCGTAGCGAATCTGATCCTCGATGGTCGCGGCCTCGTCGGCCATCTTCCAATCAGGTTTGGCCCCGGAGGCAGCCATCTCCACCAGAGCGTCCAGCGCCGATTGTCCGGCCTGCTCCAATTTCTCGCGAGCTTCTTTCGCAATCTGATGCAGCGCCCGTTCGGCGGTGCGCAGCCTAGCCAGTTCAGCGGCAGCGGCGCGCGATCCCGCCATTGCCGAAGCAACGTCCGGATGCGCCTCGGCTTGCGCAGCAGCTTCCGCCACGCGAGCCTGCATATCTTGTGCGAGTGTTTGTTCGTCGTCGGTTGCGACGGCTTCTAAGGTAGGTGTTTGGGAGAGTTCAAAACTCATCGGCATGTGTTCTCTGCCGACAGTGTGCGCTGCACGAACGGACGAGAACTTATCTCCCGTCTGCCGAGCGCACTCCAAACTAGATTGTGCTGCTGTAACTTAGCGCTTCAGCCGAGCTTTCGCCTGCGCGTGACCTTGTTTCGCAGCCTTCGTGAACCACGCTGCCGCCTCGGTGTCGCTCTGCGGAACGCCCTTGCCTTCGGCGTACATGCGCCCGTAGTTGTACTGCCCCGCGGCATTGTTCTGCATCGCCGCCTCGCGATACCAGGAGACAGCCTCGGTCACCAGCTTCGGCACGCCCCGGCCATTCTCGAACGCCAGCCCGACCTCGACCTGCGCGGGAGCATATCCCTCTTCCGCCATGGCCCGGATCGCCCCCATCGCGTCGGGATTCTTCTGCGCCTTACGGAACCATCCCAGTGCCTGGCTCTTATCCTTCGGAACGCCGATCCCGTTGATGTAGATGAGACCCATGTTCATGATCGCCTGGGCATGCCCTTTGTCCGCAGCCTTGCGCGTCCAGTTCAGCGCTTCGGTGGGGTTTTTCTCCACGCCCTGTCCGCCCAAATACATCGCGCCCAAATTGAACTGTGCTTCCACGGATCCAGCGTCCGCTGCCTTGCGAAACCACGTTACAGCTTCGCCGTAATCCTGCTTGGTCCCCTGACCCGACGCGTACATCGTACCCACCGCATACTGCGCCTCGACCATATTCTTCTGCGCGGCCCGGCGAAAATAATCCAAGGCAAGCGCATAATCCCGTTTCATCCCTTGCCCGCCGTAGAACATCTGCGCGATATCCCGCTGCGCTTCCGGAATGTTTTGATCTGCCGCAAGCCGAATCCACTTTGCGCCCTCGACGAGGTCGCGCTTTACGCCTTCGCCCGAGGCATACATCAAGCCCAAGCTATACTGCGCCGGAGCATAGTTCTTATTCGCAGCCTTGCGCCACAACGCCAGCGCTTCGGGAATATTCTTTTTTGTCCCCTGGCCCGACGCGGTCAGTTCTGCCAACAGGGACTGCGCCTGCGCATCCCCGCCATCGGCCAAAGGCCGCAACAGCGTGATCGCCGTAGCGTAGTCTTTCTTGTCCATCGCCGCCTGAATCGGATCGACCTGTGCGAAAACAGAGGTGCCCAGCACCAATAAAATCAAGCTTCGGGACAACAGTTGCGCCATAAATCTATTCTAGCCGCCCATGGGAAGACGGGTGCGGCCCTAATTGAGCGGTGCTTTCCCGCCGAACATCCCTATATGGCGACCCAATCCACACTGCCGCTCTATTCCGAAGGGGCCAAACGCAAGCGCAAAATCCTTACGAGCGAGTTCCTCAGCATTGGAGGTACATTCCTGCGCGTGCTGGTGGGTTACCTGGTGCTGGTCCTGATCACCGCCGCCACGTCGTTCCCCTATCGCACCGACGCAGTGACGGAGCGGGGCATTCCGCAGCCCAAGGATTACAACGAATTCTACAAGCGCATCTACGCGCCTCCGCCTCAAAACGGGGCCTCCGCGGCCAATCCCGCCGAAGATCCTGCCGACGAGGCGTACGTGAGAATGGCCCGCGAAGCCATCGAAGATAACCACGTGGTGGATAGCGTGAAGAATTTCGTCCAGCAGTATCACATGCAGAACGCGCGCGTTCTCGACGTCGGCGCCGGCACAGGCTACCTGCAGGATGTGGTGCCGAACTACGTTGGACTCGACATCTCCCCCACCGCGGCCCGTTACTATCACAAGCCTTTCATCGAAGCTTCGGCCACCGACATGCCGATCCCGGATGGCGACTTCGACCTGGTCTGGAGCGTGTGGGTTCTGGAGCACGTCCCCAATCCCGAACAAGCCCTCTCAGAAATGCGCCGCGTTGTGAAGAATGGCGGCACCTTGTTCCTGGTCCCAGCGTGGGATTGCAGTCCCTACCTGGCCCAAGGCTACCCCGTGCGCCCCTTCAGCGACTTCGATCTCAGCGGAAAACTGACCAAGGCAGGCATGTTCTTCCGCTTGTATCTGCCCTTCTACCGCGCCGTACAAACCACTCAGCGACTGGCGCTGAGCACGCTCCAATGGTCCGGCCCGACCAAGTTTCACTACGCGCCACTCCAGGCTAACTACGATCACTACTGGATGCCCGACAGCGACGCCATCAACAGCCTCGACCGCTACGAGATGTCCCAGTGGTTCACATCCCGCGGCGACGAATGCCTGAACTGCGAGAGCCGCTTGTTCGACCAGGGTGGGGCGCTGATTATCAAGGTCCACAAGAACTAGGGGACGGGTCCCAACAGCGGACCGATGTCGCGGGCGCCGTGTAACACCCGTACGATCTTCACGGGCGCGGGTGTCTCTCGATAGTAGATGACGTACGTTCCCACGGGGAGACTGCGGAGCCCGCGGTCCAGGTCTAGTCGCTCCCGTCCAATGCCGGGTTGTTCAGCGATGGTTGCAAACGTTGCGATGAGCATGGCGTTCGTCCGCCTTGCTGCATCTAGGTTGTCCCTCGCAATATAGACAAAGATCTCAACCAGATCCCGCCCCGCCTTGCGTGAGACGCGAAGGCGCGCCACTTATGTTTTCGACGAGCCTCGCTGCAGTAGTTTCAGGGCTTCCCGTTCCGTAGCCTCGGCTAGTGCGGGCAGGTCTTCTACTCCGTACTCTGCGTACTCCCCCGCGTCGATCTGCGCATCGGCCTGTCGGAGTTCCTCCCGCAGGACCGCGAGCTTGTTGGCTTGCGCTTCGCCATATTTGCGAGCAATGAGGAAGTGCCGGACAGCGCTACTTAATAATGCCTCGGGACTTGCAAAGTTCCCGTCTCGGACCTCGTTAGCAACGAGTTCCTCGACTTCGTGGTCCAAAGTGAGTTGCATGATGTGCCTAGTTCATATTGTAGGCCTGATATGACGTGGCGCGCGATCAGAGTTTGCCGATCAAGTCGTGAATCTTGACTCCGAGCGTGTCGGCGACAATCTTCAATGTTTGGATCGTAACATTGCTCTCGCCGCGTTCGATTTCGCCAACGTGTGCCCGATTCAACCCAGATCGGTCGGCAAATACGTCTTGCGACCATCCGTGTTTTCGTCGCAAAACTCGGATAGTCGCTCCGATTTGCGTCTGGATATCTTGCACCTATGAGCAGTTTCTGGCTACTCTGGTTAAATCCATACAGGTTATAACCTGTATTTAAGCCCGCGCCTTGAGGCGAGGCCTCAAACTTGTTCAATCAAAACCACCGACGAATCGCTGAGGTTGGCACGGGGCACCTCGTCTACGCGACTTTTAGTTGGTTCTTCGACAACATTCTTTACGTTTTCGTCGTTTTCCGCATGGGCCTGCTTGTCGGAGGCACGATCATGACCGCACTCTCGCTGGCGTTGTGCGCCGCGACACTTCTGCTCTACGAGCGAATGCAAATCGATTG
This sequence comes from Bordetella parapertussis, assembly GCA_943328975.2. GTDB lineage: Bacteria > Acidobacteriota > Terriglobia > Bryobacterales > Bryobacteraceae > Palsa-187. Next base: position 105,083 of record CALQCC020000003.1, read on the forward strand.
GGTCGGAGCCGGCAGCTTATCTCGCCTGTCTTACAATCCGAACCCGTCTAGGTGGCAGCGCATCATCTTTGGTGCGACTCGTCGCAGTGACGCCCTTGTCTTTCTCGTCCTCTGTATTTTCCAAGACCCGTTCATTACAACCGCATATTTCCGGCGGGGCCGTTTCGACGGTCTCACGTCGCGCGATTGGCGCATATTCTTCAGCAGCGTCTTCGTCAGTAACTTCTACTGGACGCTTCGCTCGGGTGCCGTCGGGGTTATCTTGTTCAGCGCTTGGCGATGGCTTATTCATTCGCGATTCCAATGATAGAAGACCGACTAGCTGCGCTCTACACGCCTCTGGATGAGGCGGTCGCGGTACTTCGCTCCCGTCGTGCCGCGTCCATATTAAGTATCGATTCGGCGCTTGAGCGGCATCTCTCCGCTCGGCCCTACGCGGTGCTCTTTCGGCAAGTAGCCACGCCCAATTTTGAGTTGGAGCGATTTGTGTCTCTGGCTTCTTCTGGTGGGCTCACGCCGCTGGTTGTCGAGTTCACCGCAGACCGATTTTCTAGTTCCAATGAACTGAAACGCGCGCTCGCGTGCTTAAGCTTTCCCGACGGTCCACAGAGCGCTGTGGATTCTACCGTTTCTGCATTGACCATTATTCGCATCGCGGCATCGAATGGAATTGCGTTTCGGGATGTGGCCACACTTTGGCTACAGCCTCTTGTCGAATTTCACCATGAACTCCTTTTCGCAAGGAGTGACCTTCGCGCTGTCGAGCTTTTTGAAGGTTCAGGGTGGTTCTCGAGCCACGGCAAGAAGGCGCTTCACTACTACGCGCCGCTGTTCTCCTTGTTTCTTGACCACGCCATACTGTTTGAAGACTTTCTTCTGACCTCCTCGGAACTAAAGTTCACGTCAGACCTCGTGGTTCCGGCATTTGAATTGGTGTGTTCTCTTCAGGGTCGCAAACCGCTCATTTGTCGCATTGGGTCTTGCGATGTTGCTGAAAGCCCCGCTTGGTTTCATTACCCTCGCGACTATGCGGAGACAGTCCGGATGCGACTAGCCCAGGTTAGGCAAAGCTCAGCTGCCAAGCGCCGAACTGAGTTAGGCTAGCCACGCCTCAAACAAAAAGGCCACCCGTTTCCAGGCGGCCTCTCCGTACTACTGTGTGCACAACAGCCTCTGCGCCGAGGCGCCCAGGCCGTCGCGCAGCGACTACATGTCCATGCCGCCCATACCGCCCATGCCTTCGTGGCCATGGCCGCCGCCGGCTGCCTTCTTCTCGGGGATCTCGCAGATCATGGCTTCGGTGGTCAGCATCAAAGCGCTGATGGAAGAAGCATGCTGCAGAGCCGAGCGGGTTACCTTGGTCGGATCGATGACGCCGGCTTTCACCAGGTCTTCGTAGACTTCGGTCTGCGCGTTGAAGCCAAAGTTCGGGTCCTTGTTGGCCCGGATCTTCTCGATGATGATGGCGCCTTCCAAACCGGCGTTGCCAGTGATCTGGCGAACCGGCTCTTCGCAAGCGCGACGGATGATGTCGACGCCGATTTTCTCGTCGCCTTCCAGTCCGAGGTTGGCCTTGAGGCACGCCGCCGCGCGGAGCAGTGCTACGCCGCCGCCGGGAACGATGCCTTCTTCAACGGCTGCGCGGGTTGCGTGCAGCGCGTCTTCGACACGAGCCTTCTTTTCCTTCATCTCGGTTTCGGTCGCCGCGCCGACCTTGATCACCGCAACACCGCCGGCGAGCTTCGCCAAGCGTTCCTGCAGCTTCTCACGGTCGTAGTCGGAGGTGGTGTCGTCGATCTGCGCGCGCAACTGCTTGATGCGGCCTTCGATCGATTTCTGCTCGCCTGCACCGTCGATGATCGTCGTGTTGTCTTTGTCGATCGTGACGCGCTTGGCGCGGCCCAGATCCTTCAACTGCACGCCGTCCAGCTTGATGCCGGTTTCTTCGAAGATGGCCTGGCCGCCGGTCAGGATGGCAATGTCTTCCATCATGGCCTTGCGACGGTCGCCGAATCCAGGAGCCTTCACCGCGCATGCATTCAACGTGCCACGCAGCTTGTTGACAACCAGGGTCGCCAACGCTTCGCCGTCGGTCTCTTCCGCGATCACCAGCAACGGCTTGCCGCTACGTGCAATCTGCTCGAGCACCGGCAGCAGGTCCTTCATGTTGGAGATCTTCTTCTCGTGGATGAGAATGTACGGATCTTCCAGCACGCATTCCATGCGCTCCGGATCGGAGACGAAGTACGGGGAGAGGTAGCCGCGGTCGAACTGCATGCCGTCCACGGTCTGCAACTCGGTGACCATCGTACGGGATTCTTCCACCGTGATGACGCCGTCCTTGCCAACCTTCTTCATCGCTTCCGCGATGGTGTTGCCGATGGTGGAATCGCCGTTGGCCGAAATCGTACCGACCTGGGCAATCTTTTCATCGTTGGCAACCTTCGAGGAAAGCTTCTTCACTTCCTCGACAACTGCTGCAACGGCCTTCTCGATACCGCGCTTCAACGCCATCGGGTTCGCACCCGCGGCCACGTGCTTCACGCCTTCGCGGAAGATGCACTGGGCCAGGATGGTCGCCGTCGTGGTGCCGTCACCAGCGATGTCGCTGGTCTTGGAAGCCACTTCGCGCACCATCTGCGCGCCCATGTTTTCCAGCGGATCCTTGAGTTCGACTTCCTTCGCAACCGTCACACCGTCTTTGGTGATGGTCGGTCCGCCGAACTTCTTCTCGAGAACAACGTTACGACCCTTGGGACCCAAGGTCACCTTGACCGCATCGGCCAATTGGTTCACGCCGCGCAAGATGGCTTGGCGGGAATTTTCGCTATAAACAATCTGTTTTGCTGACATATTGGAATCTCCTTACGCCTTCGCCTTTTTGCCCGCGTTGTCGATCACGCCGAGCACTTCGTCTTCGCGCATGATCAAGTATTCGTTGCCGTCCATCTTGATGTCCGAACCGGAATACTTGCCGAACAGGATGCGATCGCCAACTTTCACGTCGAGCGGCATCAACTTGCCGTCATCGCTGCGCTTGCCCTGGCCAACGGCCACGACTTCGCCTTCCTGCGGCTTTTCCTTGGCGGAATCCGGAATAAACAGCCCACCGGCCGTCTTCTCCGCGTCGTTATCGAGCCGTTTGACCACGATGCGGTCATAGAGCGGTCTAATATTCATGGTTTGTACCTCCTAGGGGATTTGTTGCTTGGGTTACGTTGAAAAATCTTGGAAGAGGAGCCCGGCAGAACGGCCGCGACTCACAGTCCTATTATTAGCACACTCCGCCTAGGAGTGACAATACTTAGATGTAAGTGATTGATAGTAAATGGTCTTATTCTGAATTCTTAGTGGGCTTCGCATGAAGCTTGAGCCCCCTCTTGTCAAGTCTGCGTCCAGGGGGAAGTCTCCATCCACGTTTTAGAGGGACGAGGCGTCTACCTAGCGGAGGTTCCCATGCTAAGAACTGTCGCCGTACTTTTCCTGCTCTCCGCTGCCGTGTTCGCGCAGACAACCGAGCAGCAACAATTTACTACCCAGGCGCCCATCAACGCGCGCTATGAGATCAAGCAGATCCGAATCAATTGGACCTTGCGTCTGGACCGTTACACGGGAATGATCGACCGCTTGACCCGAACCAGCAACGGGTCAGCTTGGGAAGAGATGCCGGTGGCCGACCTACAGCCGACTGATTCGAGTGGGCCGCGATTCCAATTGAGCGCCTTGGCGGGTGTTCCAGACCTTCTATTCTTACTCGACACGCTTACAGGACAAACGTGGAAGCTGAGCTACGCCGTCGGCAAGAATGGCGTGAACGAACTCAACGTGTGGCGCCCGATCGCAAAATAGGTTTCACTTGCGGCGGCGAACACGGCTTTTTGCCGCCTTGGCCTCGCCGCCCGTTCCACCGAATGCAACGGCCCAGGCAATGATCACCAGGACCGGATTTGTATCCCAATACATTCCAGTCGCGATGATGGCGACTAATTAGGTGGGGTGCGAAGATCCAGCCTAGAATGTGCCAGAACCCGAACGACACAGCGGAAAAGAAGAGTGTCGTAATGCGCGGGAAGAAAGTGCATCCGAACAGAAAGAGCCAACCGTGTTGTTGCCAAAAATCCAAGTTGTCCGGCTCCAGTGAGAGTATTATGGCAGAAGTCAGGCTATCACTTGGGCGGTTGTTCCACTGGCGGAAGGTCGTTCAGGACGACTCTCTTCTCGAACTTCCAGTGGCCGTCTTCGCGAACGAGCGTGTCCTCGTAGCGGCCGCTGTGTTCTAGCACCGGCTTCTTCTCCGGCGTCCCGACCACATAGGACCAGCGTGAGGTTGCGGTAGCCGTGTTCCCCTTCACTTGAATGTCGAAGTTCGTCAGCAGGTGATACGTCTTGCCGGTGTTCGGAGCCGTGCCCACGTTCTTCTGCATGAAGGTTAGCAACTCGGCTCGGCCCTTTACGCTGCCGAAGCCGCCGATCCACTCTCCGTCCTTGGTGAATAGCTCCGAGTATGCGCGCAGGTCGCGGGCGTCTAGCGTGCGGCCGTAGTCGAGCAGCAGCGTGCGGATCTCTTCCGTATCTTCGAGTTTTTGCAGGCGGGCTTCGATCGAGGGCTTCTGTCCAAAGACTAGTCCACTGAGCAACAAGAACGAACAGAGAAGCTTCATAGCCTCAGAGTGTATCACTCAGAACCGAGCGAATCTGCTCTAGCGCCCATTCCGTTTCCGACTCTGAAATCACGTAGGGCGGCATGAAGTAAACGACGTTGCCGAGCGGGCGTAGCAGTAGGTCGCGCTTCAGAAACTCCGCGGCGAGGCGCGGGCCCATGCGGTCGAGATAGCCGCCTTCGGAGCGAAGCTCGACGACTCCGACTCCCCCGAGGACGCGAACGTCCGCGACGTGTTCGAGGGTACGTAACGTCTCGAGCCCAGCGCTTAGTTGTCGTTCCAGGCGGGCTACGTTTTCGAGGACCGGCTCTTCTTCAAATAGCTTCAGGCTGGCCACTCCGACGGCGCAGGCGAGCGGGTTTGCGGTGTAGGAGTGTCCGTGGAAGAAGGTCTTGGCTCGGTCGTCGCTTAAGAAGGCCTCGTAGATCGCTGCGGTAGTGGCGGTGACTCCCAGCGGCATGTATCCGGCGGTGAGTCCTTTGGAGAGACACACGATGTCGGGCGTGATGCCGGCATGCTCGCACGCGAACATCTTGCCGGTGCGGCCGAAGCCGGTGAGAACTTCATCCGCGATCAGCAGTGTTCCAAACCGATCGCACAGTTCGCGCACACCGCGTACGAATTCGGCGGGCCACATGATCATCCCACCGGCGCCTTGCAACATCGGTTCCAACAGCACTGCGGCGGTGTCGTCGCCGAGCATCTGCTCCAACTCTGCGAGGTCGCGGAACTGGTCCACCTGGAACATCATTGGCTCGAATGCGGCGGTGAAAACGGAGCGAGCGCTGGCCGACATGGCACCGGTGGTGTCGCCATGATACGCATTCACCAGAGAAAGAAACTTGTTTCGTTTGTGACCGCGGTTGCTCCAATATTGCAGCGCCATTTTGATCGCGGCTTCAATCGCCGTCGATCCATTGTCGGAATAGAAGACGCGCGACAGGCCAGATGGCAGAACCTGCAACAAGCGCTCGGCTAGTTCCACTGCAGGGCGATGCGTGCAGCCGGCGAAGATCACATGCTCGAGTTCTCGGGCTTGTTGCGCCAGCGCCTCGTTCAACTTCGGATGTGAGTGGCCGTGGATGTTGACCCACCACGAAGAGACACCGTCGAGAATGCGGCGACCGTCTTCGGTATAAAGATAGACGCCTTCACCCCGCACGACTTCGAGCGGCGGCGGAGCCGTCTTCATCTGCGTGTAGGGGTGCCACAGCACCGCTCGGTCGCGATCGGCGAGGCTCATAGTTTGTGGAAGCTCAACGTGTAAGGTGTGAGCGGCTCAAGCCACGGCATCTCGTCCACTTTTATCTGGCCGTAGAATTCGATCGCGGCACGGTTGTCGGCGTTTCGATCACCCACCATGACCACTCGCTCCACCTTCAGATTGCGCGAGCGCAACGCGTTCAGCGTCAGCAGGGTGTGATTAATCGTTCCAAGCGTGCTGCGCGCGGCGACGATCACGGGAAGAGCCAGTTGCTCCATTAAGTCGAGCATCGTGTCTTTCTCGTTCAACGGTACCAGTACGCCGCCGGCACCTTCGACGATCCAGTCGCCGTCTTGCGGAGCGAAGCCGAGCACGTCCTCCAAGTCGATGCGCATTCCAACACGTTGCGCCGCCAAGTAAGGCGCGACGGGATCTGGAAGGCGAATGCCGCGATCGTGAATCTTGCAGCTTGCGAGTTTCTCCACCTCAGCAGTGTCGCTTTCCGAACCGGTTTGGATCGGCTTCCAATATCCGGCTCCACGGCTCAGTGTAAGCGCGGCGGAAACCACCGTCTTGCCGACGCCTGTACCTGTGCCTGTTACGAAGACGCCGCGCATTGTGCGTGCTCCAGTGCCGTAGCGAAGCGATCCAGAATCGCTTCAGTCAGGTTGCAGTTTATCGAAATTCGCAGACGCGCGGTACCTGCTGGGACTGTAGGTGGACGGATCGCGCGGACGTCGAACCCGTCATGCTGAAGCGCCTCCGCCAAGGCGACGGCGCGATCGTTGTCGCCCACCATAATCGAAACGATAGGCGCGTCGCGTTCGGGCAGCGCGAGACGTTGGCGAAGGTATCGCCCCAGTTTACGCAGGCGTGTACGCCGCTCGGGTTCGCCAGCGATGACATCGAGACTCGCATCCAGCGCGGCGGCGATTGAGGGCGGGGGAGCGGTGGAGAAGATGAACGGGCGCGCGCGCTGCACCATGTATTCGATGGCCCACGCCGGGCCGCAGACGAAGGCTCCGGAAACGCCGAGGGCTTTGCCTGCGGTGTTCACCGAGAGAAAGACGCTGGAGCCGATCCCGGTTTCTTCGATGAGGCCGGAACCGGTCGGGCCGTAGATGCCGACGGCGTGGGCCTCGTCGACGATGAGATTCGCGCCGAGCGCTGCAAGTTCACGCAAGGGCGCGATGTCGCCATCCATACTGAATAAGGATTCGGTTACTAAGAACTGCCCGCGCGCCTTGGGGACTGTGGCGTGGGGATAGATATCACGTTGCGCGCGCGAGAGGCGGACGCCGTCGATCAGGCTAGCGTGATTTAGGGAATCTGAGAAGACGGTGTCGCTCTCTTCCGGGAAGGTAGTGAGTACGGCCAGGTTGGCGAGGTATCCACTGGAAAAGTAGAGTGCTCGCTCGGTGCCCTTGAAGCGAGCAAACTTTTCTTCGACGGCTTCGAAGCACTCTCGATTTCCGCGAAGCAAGCGCGATCCCGTGCTGCCTGCACCAAGTTCCTTCACTGCTTCGGACATGCGTTCTTTGATAAGAGGATGGGCCGCGAGGCCGAGGTAGTCGTTCGAAGAAAGATCGACGCCCGATGGCGGACGCATGACTCGGCGAAGGCCGACGCGGTCGATCTCGGCTAGGTGTGCACGGACGCGTTGTTCAAGATCGCTAGTCGCCTGCATGGGCAGCCTGCAGCGTTACGCCGAGTTTTGCGAAGAGGGCCTGATCGGTGTCGGCTTCGGGATTCGCCGTCGTAAGAAGTTTGTCGCCGAGGAATACGGAATTGGCGCCGGCCAGGAAGCAGAGGGCTTGGGCTTCGTCGCTCAATGAAAGCCGACCGGCGCTCAAGCGCACCATCGACTTCGGCATGAGGATGCGCGCGGTGGCGATCATGCGCACCAGTTCAAGCGGGTCTTCCGTGGGGCGATCGCCCAGCGGCGTGCCTTCCACCGGCACCAGCATGTTCACGGGAACGCTCTCCGGATGCGGGTTCAAGCTCGAAAGCTCGCGCAACAAGCCGTAGCGCTGTTTGCGATTTTCGCCCAACCCGATGATGCCACCGGAACATATCGTGATGCCGGCCTGGCGCACATGCCCCAGCGTTTTAAGACGATCTTCATACGTCCGGGTGGTGATGATTTCTCCGTAAAACTCGGGCGACGTGTCGAGGTTGTGGTTGTAGGCGCTCAAACCCGCATCGGCAAGCTTGGCCGCTTGATCCCCGTTCAGCATGCCGAGTGTACAGCAGGCTTCCATGCCGAGCGCTCGCACGCCGCGCACCATGTCGAGCACTTGATCGAAGCGCGCATCTTTCGGCACATCGCGCCAAGCGGCACCCATGCAGAAGCGCGTGGCCCCTTGCGCCTTCGCCGCGCGCGCGGATTCCAGCGTATCCTCCACCGACATCAACGGTTGATGCTCGACGTCTGTGTGATAGCGCGCAGCTTGCGGACAATAGCCGCAGTCTTCCGGACAGCCCCCGGTCTTAATCGAGAGCAGCATGCAGCCTTGCACCTGATTGGGCGCGTGGTGTTCCCGATGCACAGTCGCAGCACGGAAAACGAGCGAAGTGAGTGGTTCAGTATAGATGGCTTCGATCTCGGGCAGAGTCCAATCGTGGCGAAGAGACGGCATTGATCTTATTTTAGCTGGGAATCCGTCGGATCCCCCAGGCTTGTGGGTGACGCAAGTGCGTTTTCTTCGGCTGGGCACAGATAGGCCCTTGATTCTATTGCTTTTAGGGGGAGATGCGCAACGCCTGTGACCAATGGCGTCAAAAATGCATCATGCTTTGTAAGATGATTCGCAAACGACGGAGCCTTTTGATTTGGGGCATGGCGTGTGTCCCCGCGTGGGCGCAGTCCCCGCTCAGCTTGAACGAAGCGGTGGAGCGGGCGCTCAGTAAGCACCCATCGATCGCCGCAGCGCAGAGCGGAATCGATGCATCCGATGCTCGCGTTCGCCAAGCGCAAAGCGGTCGCCTGCCGAAAGTGAACTACAGTGAATCGTGGCAGCGCAGTAACAACCCGGTCTTCGTGTTCAGTTCGCTGCTGTCGCAGCGGCAGTTTTCGGAAAGCAACTTCGCCATCGGGTCGCTCAATAATCCATCGGCGCTGAATAATTTTCAATCGGTGGTGAGCATAGACCAACCGATCTACGATGCCGGGCTCACCAAGCAGGCTACCGCTGGTGCTCAGTTGGGTCGCGAACTCGCTACGGAAGACAAACGCAAGGCGGAGCAACAATCCATCGGCCGGGTGGCAGCCGCCTATTACGGAGTCCTGCTCGCCGCCGACATGGGACAGGTTGCGGACGCGGCGGTACTCTCTGCCGAATCGGATTTGCAGCGAGCCACGAACGTGCGGGACGCGGGCATGTCGACCGACGCCGACGTCCTTTCCATTCGCGTCCACTTAGCCGCCATGCGGGAGCAACAGATTCGCCGACGCGCGGATCTCAGCGTCGCCGAAGCGGCATTGAATGAAGCGATGGGCGAGCCGCTGGACAACCACTTTGTTTTGACAACGCGGCTGACTATGCCAGCGCCTGCGCCTAACGCGGCGAGTGGCGTGATCACGCGACCGGAAATTCGTCAGGCCCAACTCGCAGGGCAGATTGCCGAGAACCAAGCCACGACAGCGCGCTCGGCTTACCTGCCGCAGGTATTCGCACGCGCCGCGTTCGAGGCCGATCGGCAACGCTTCGTCACTCGCGCTGGAGCGAATTGGTTCACCGGCGTTACCTTGCGCTGGAACCTGTTCAACGGTTTCGCCGACCGCGCGCGGATCGAAGAAGCGAGTTCCGCCGTGACGCGAGCCCATGCGCAGGAGAGGCAGGCGACCGAGGGCGTTAAGTTGGAAATCCGGCGCGCGCAGGCGGACATGGACGCAGCCGGTCAACGGATCGCAGTTGCGGAATCTGCAGTCGCGCAAGCGGAAGAAAGTTTGCGCATCACCAAGAATCGTTATGAAGCAGGTCTCACCACGGTGACGGAGTTGCTGCGCAATGAGTCTGCGCTGGCAGAGGTTCAGTTCCGGCGCTTCGCTGCAATCCACGACCAACGCTTGGCCGGTGTCGCGCTGGAATTCGCGATGGGTACGTTGAATCAGAACTCTGAGGTATTGAAATGAATCGCGCGTGGATGGCAGTGGCGGCGGCAGCGTTGGTCGCCAGTTGTGGGAAGACAGAGCCGGAGCAAGTGAAATCGGCAGCATCGGCGGCTCCCGTGGCGGTGACTGTTACGCAGGCAGCTTCGCGAGAGTGGCCCAACGTGTATGAAGCGGTGGGCACCGTTCGAGCGCGAACGTCCTCCACGATTTCGAGCCGCATGATGGGCTACGTCCGCGAGGTCCGCGTTCGCTTGGGCGACCAAGTGACGGCCGGGCAAGTATTGGTGACGCTCGATTCGCAGGATCTTGATGCTCAGATCCGGCAGGCGGAAGCGGGGTTGGCCGAGGCTCGCAGTGTGCAACCGGAGATCGAGAGCGGAGTCGCGGCGGCCAAGGCGCAACTCGACTTGGCCCAGACCACCTTCGCCCGGATGCAGGATTTGTTCAACAAGAAGTCGATCTCAAATCAGGAGTTCGACGAGGCCTCCGGTCGGTTGCGCGTGGCAGAAGCGAATCACAACATGGCACAGGCCAAGCGTGCGCAACTCACTGCAAAGGTGCAGCAGGCGGAGCAGGCGGTCCGCTCGACCCAGATCACGCAGAGTTACAACACGGTCGTCGCGCCGTTCGCGGGGACGGTTACCGAGAAGTCCGTCGAGCCGGGGATTCTCGCCACGCCGGGAGCTCCGCTCATGACCATCGAACAGGCTGGGGCATTGCGGTTAGAGGCGGCTGTGGAAGAGTCGAGGCTCTCTGTTGTCCGGCTGGGCCAGACCGTGGAAGTGGCGGTGGACGCGGTGGATGGCACGCTGAGTGGACGGGTGTCTGAGATCGTGCCGTCGGTGGATGCTGCCTCACGAACATTTATCGCCAAGATTGATTTACCGTAGCGCCCGCAGCTGCGCGTCGGGGAATTCGGCCGCGCTCGCTTCGCTTTGGGCCGTCGGCCCGTACTCACGATTCCCCCTGCGGCTGTTACGAGCCGGGGCCAGTTGCAGATGGTCTTCACGGTGGATGCAGGGGTCGCTCATACGCGCATGATCACCACGGGAACAACTTCCGGCGACGAAATCGAAGTTCTGTCCGGGCTCTCTGGCGGTGAAACCGTTGTGAGTCCCGCGCCTTCATCGCTTACCGATGCGCTGAAGATGGTCGAACCGGTGCATCTGATCTGCCGCGAGGACTCGCAAGAGATTCTACTGGGAGAACTGGCCAATCACCAACTAGACTTGGTGTTGATGGATAGCCCCGTTCCCTCGACGATCCGCGTGAAAGCCTACAGCCATTTGTTGGGGTCCTGTGGCGTAACGTTTTTTGCGGCTGCGGAGCTAGCAGACCGGTACCGCCGGGGATTTCCCAAATCACTGGATGGCGCACCATTTCTATTGCCGACGGAAGGCTCGCTATTGCGCCGGTCCATGGAGCAATGGTTCGAGGCGCATGGGATCCGCCCGCGCATCCTAGGCGAATTCGAAGACAGCGCCTTGATGAAGACCTTCGGAGAAGCCGGCGTCGGCGTATTTCCCTCACCGGCGGCGATCGAGAAGGAGGTGCGGCGCCACTTCGGCGTATCTGTGGTCGGACGCGCCGTCGACCTGATGGAGCGTTTCTACGCGGTCTCAGTCGAGCGCAAACTCAAGCACCCAGCTGTAGTTTCGATCACGGAAGCGGCCCGTGAAACGCTGTTCGCTTGAACCTATTTGAAGTTAGGACCAAGGCTGGGCATCCGACCATCCACGTGCCATTTGCGGCTGATCGTCGCTGAGGTCCTGATAGGAACTGTGGCTGCGGGAGTGAAGCCGTCCGCCTTCACTAGAACTTTTCCTTGATTCGTAGCTACTGACCCTAGTTGGTAGGCGCGGTAGGACTCGAACCTACGACCCTCAGCTTAGAAGGCTGATGCTCTATCCACCTGAGCTACGCGCCCGCATCTTCGATGGTAGCATCCGGGGTTTGGATGGGCTCAAAAAAACTGAGGCAGTTGTCGCCCTGCCGGAGCGTGCGGGTGTGGTGCAGCGTTCCATAGGACTCGGCCAGCTTGAGGCGGATGTCGTGCTGCACGATGACTAGCTTGGGATGGGGCAGCGTGCTGAGGATGAGGCTGTAGTCGCGGTCCAATTTGTACGGCGGATCGAGGAAGACGATGTCGGCTTCGAGTTTCGGGGCGATCGCGGTTGCCTTGGCTTGGCGAACCTCGGCTCGGGATTCGGCCTTGAGGGTTTTTAGATTTTCGCGGATGACGTTCACCGCAGGGCGGCTCAATTCGACGAAGATCGCGTGGCGTGCGCCGCGGCTGAGGGCTTCGATGCCGATTGCTCCGGTGCCGGCATAGAGGTCGGCGAAGGTGGCTCCTTCGATGCGCGGAGATAGGATGCTGAATAGGGCCTCGCGCATACGGTCGGGCGTGGGGCGCGTGTCCAGTCCGGGCACGCTCTTCAGAACTCTGCTACGAAACTCGCCGCCGATGACTCGCATGGGTATCCATCCAGTGTAGCGGTGAGAGTTAGGGTGTCTGACACCTAATTACGGAATTAGCCGACCTGGACTAGGCCGTAACGGCGCTGCCAATGGCTTCGGATATAGAGCACCGCTTTGCGGAACTCTGGTTCCGAGGGTGGGTGCGAGACAAACGCCGCCGCTTCGTTGCGGGCGATCTCTAATATGTCCGCGTCACGGATGATGTTGCCGATTTGCAGTGCGGGCAGGCCGGATTGTTTGGTGCCGAAGAATTCACCCGGGCCCCGGATCTTCATGTCGACTTCGGCGATGTGGAAGCCGTCGTTCGATTCCACCATGGTGCGGATGCGTTCGGTGGCGATCGGGTTGAGCTTTTCGGTGACCAGGATGCAGTAGCTTTGCTCGCCGCCACGGCCGACGCGCCCCCGCAGTTGGTGCAACTGAGAAAGGCCGAAGCGTTCCGCTTGTTCGATCACCATAACGGTGGCGTTGGGGACGTCGACGCCGACTTCGATGACCGTGGTCGCGACCAGAATCTGGGTTTCGCCACGCGCGAATTTATCCATCGCGGATTCTTTTTCGGCCGCAGGTAGTTTGCCGTGCAGCAACCCGACCGCGAGGTCCGGGTAAACCACCTTCGACAGTTGCTCATGCATCGCCTGCGCGGCTTTCATCGCCTTGGTCTCGGATTCTTCAATGACGGGGTAGACGATATAAGCCTGACGGCCAGCATCGATTTGTTGCCGCATGAAGCTGTAGACCTGTTCGACGCGGACCTGGTCCATGCGTTTGGTGATGATCGGCTTGCGACCCGGCGGCATCTCGTCGATGACGCTGACGTCGAGGTCGCCGTAGATGGTCAGCGCGAGCGTGCGGGGGATCGGCGTCGCGGTCATCACCAGAACGTCGGGATGTTTGCCGGAGCCTTTTTCGAGCAGCTTCTGGCGCTGTTCGACGCCGAAGCGGTGTTGCTCGTCCACGACCGCAAGTCCCAGCTTCGCGAATTTGACGTCCTCTTCCAGCAACGCATGCGTGCCAACGATGATCTGCACCAAACCCGCCCCGATCAGTTTCTTGAGGCCGAGCTTCTCCTTGACGGTGTTCGATCCCGTGAGCAGGATCGGCACGTACCCCAGCTTGTGGAACAGACGCTTGAAGTAGAAGAAGTGCTGTGTCGCCAGGATTTCCGTAGGTGCCAGGATCGCGACTTGATAGCCGTTCTCGATAGCGATGATCGCGGCCTCGGCGGCGACCAGCGTCTTGCCGCTGCCGACGTCGCCCTGCAATAAACGATACATCGGATGCGGCGCGGCCATATCCTGCGCAATCTCTCCCAGCACGCGTTTCTGCGCGCCGGTCGGCTTGAACGGCAGCATCTGTTTGATGCGCTCGCGTACACGATCCGTGAGTTCGAAGCCCACGCCGGGATCCAGGCGGGCTCGGGCGCGCTTCAGTTCCAGTCCGCATTCCAGCCAGAAGAACTCTTCAAAGATGAGGCGGTACTGTCCAGGGCTGCGGAACGCGTTGAGCAAGCGCAGGTCAGAATCCTGTGGCGGGAAGTGGAGCTGCCGGATCGCATCCCAGCGCTTCGGTAACTTCAATTGCTGGGCGATGTGCGGGGGCAGGGGATCATCCACCGGCGCCAGGTTTTCCAGAATGCGATAAATCAGAGCCCGCAATACGCGCGTGCTGACTTTGCCGGCGGCTTCGTAGATCGGCACGACGCGTCCGGTGTGCAGCGCGGCGTCACCATCGTCATCGCCGGAGAGAATTTCGAACTCCGGATGCATCATTGAGAGGCCGCGCGAGTAGGAATCGAACTCGACTTTTCCGAATAATGCGATCTTCTGGCCGGGAGCTAGAACGTCGTTGAGATACGCCCCGTGGAACCATTTGCCCGCCAGGATGGAGCCCGAAGGATCCGTGAACGTAGCCTCAAACAAACCGAGTTTTTGCCGTTGGAACCCCGCCACTTTGGTGGAACGCACAGTACAAAGCACGGTTGCCATCTCTCCCGGAGCCAAGGCGCGGATCGGCTTAACGTTACTCCGGTCCTCGTAACGGAACGGGGCATAGTACAAAAGGTCCTCTACGGTTTTGAGGCCTTTTGCTTCCAAAAACGCTGCCCGCGCGGGGCCGACGCCTTTTACGTAGGTAAGTGGGGTGGAGAGATCCAAACTTCAGTACCTCCAGTTTACGGCATTGGGGTCCAACCACAGTTCTGGTTCGTGGGAGCTAGTCCTTTGAACCGAATTGGTGGATGGCACATACACGGTTCAACGGCACACTGGGTCTGCAAGCAAGAACGGCCCAGGAGACTAGAAAATGATTCGCAAGTTTTGGCAAGATCAACGTGGACAAGACACCGTGGAATACGCCATGATCGTGGCGTTCATCGCAACAGCGGCGACTGCTATCTCGCCCGCTGTGGCATCCGTGGCTGTGCACTTCGGTCAATCCGTGGGCATCCTGCATGTTGCGCTTGCGGCGACCGCCCAATAGCCTAGCCCGTCCGACGCGCTAAAATAGCGGTTCATGCCGCATTTAATGGATGGGAAGACCGCGCTGATTCTGGGCGTCGCGAATCGATGGAGTTTGGCCTACGCAATCGCGCAGGCGTTCCGGCGCGAAGGCGCCAAACTGCTGCTGACGTATCAAGGCGAGCGGCAGAAGGAAACGGTCGACGAACTAGGCGGAGAACTGGGAGCCGCTGCGATCTTCGATTGCGACGTCACCCAGGACGCCGACTTGGTCCGCCTCACCGAAACCCTGAAAGAACACGGCAGGTTGGACGCAGTAGTCCACAGCATCGCGTTCGCGAATCGCGAAGACCTGAGCCGGCCGTTCCTCGAAACCTCGCGTGAGGGATTCTCCCTCGCCAACGATGTCAGCGCCTATTCGCTAGTGGCCGTGGCCCGCGCGACCGCTCCGCTGATGACCGACGGTGGATCGCTCACCACGCTGTCTTACCTGGGTTCGACGCGTGTCGCGACCAACTACAACGTGATGGGTGTGGCGAAGGCCGCGCTTGAAGCTTCCACTCGGTATCTCGCCAGCGAGCTAGGCGCGCAGAACATTCGCGTCAACGCAATTTCCGCGGGTCCGGTGAAGACCACCTCCGCGCGCGGCGTCAAAGACTTCGGCAAGATGCTGGAAGCGGTGGCCTCGAAGTCTCCGCTGAAGCGCAACTGCGAACCCGCCGAAGTGGGCGACACCGCAGTATTCCTGGCCAGCGATCTGGGCCGAGGCGTGACGGGCAACATCATCTTCGTCGACGCGGGCTACCAGATTATGGCGCTTTAGCCAGTTCCCGCAAATAGAAGATGAAATCCGTGGCCGGGGGCTGAACGCCCAGCTGCCGGATCATTCCCACAACCTGGCCTCGGTGCAGCGTCGCGTGATTGACCACGTGCGTGACGATCTCGCCCGCTGTGTTAGCTGCTGGGTTGCCGTTGATCGATTTGTAGGGGACGCTGCGTTCTAGGTGCCCATCCGTGAGCCCGTCGGCCCAGGCTTCCCAGGCTTGCTGGGTCTGCGGCCACGCCGCTTCGGCCTCAGCCAGCGATGCGTCCCACACCAGCGGGGCGTTCGAGCCCGACATGCGTTCCTGCCAGACGCGGTCAGCGAGATAGATGTGGGCCACCGTCCCGGCGATGCTGCCGTGCGAGACACCGTTGGGTCGCTCCAGTTCCTCCATCGTCAATTGCAGTGCAGCGGAAAGGACCTTGCGCGAGGCCCAGCCGGAATAGCGAATCAGGGTGCGTGCTTCGTTGGCGGTCATATCTACATTTTCGTCTAATGAGAACCACGATTGTCTGGACTCCGATATAGGCACAGCGCCCCGAGGCTGGTATGATGGTTGAGCACTGCCCCGTGGCCGAATGGCGGAATTGGCAGACGCACCAGACTCAAAATCTGGCGTCGTTCACTCGACGTGTCGGTTCGACCCCGACTTCGGCCACCACTTCTCTTGCTTCCCCACTCATCTTCGAGTAGCGGGCAAGCGAGGGCCTGCCCGCCGACTCTGCGCCGTTACTTCGGAAGTATCACTGCATCCACCACATGGATCACGCCGTTTGAGGCCGCAACATCTGCCTTGGTAACGTGCGCGTTGTCCACCATAACGCCACTGGTGTGGGTGATCTTGACGTTTTGACCCTGCGCGGTGGGCGCCGAATCAATCTTCATGACGTCGGCCGCCGTGAACTTGCCGGGTACCACGTGATACTTCAGGATGGCCTGCAGTTTGGCGCGATTCTCGGGCTTGAGTAGATCTTCCAGAGTCCCCGCCGGGAGCTTTGCGAAGGCCGCGTCGGTCGGGGCGAATACGGTGAAGGGCCCGGGTCCTTTCAGCGTGTCTACTAAGCCAGCCGCCTTGACTGCGGCGACCAGAGTGGTGAATCCACCGGCGACGGCGGTGTCCACAATGTCAGCGGCGGAGGATACTCCGGTGAAGGTGAGCGCGAGTGCGCACACCGATAGTAATAGGGATTTGCGTTGCATGGGTTTCGTACTCCTTGAGATGAATCCGACGCGGGTGTTGGGTTTTTCGCGCCTGGTTGTGTGATGCGCGCAAAAACGAAGGAGTCGGTTTTTCTTTTAGGAATGAATCCAGAATCCGTAGGCTTGAAATTGCGCGCCTTCCCACCACTTGCCGGGCACACACGAGAAACAGAAATTGCGAGCGCCAGCCTGACTCTGTAGCGGCAAGCGGATCTGCGTCCCGTTGCGTTCGGCGACGTGCGAAGGGTCGGACTCCGGCACCACTGTCGTGATGTGGCCGGGCTTGTCCAGTTGCTTACGTTGCGCGCAGATCACGCTCACTTGCCCAGCGTTAGCGGCCGCCTGCAGTTGGTCGGGCGACGTGGCCCGGATCCACCCGAACGCTGGGCCGAAGTCGCGCAACCAGGAGTAGAGCGAGTTCGCGTTCAATTCGGCCACGGTTTCCGCGTACTTCACAGGCACTGCGCTTCCCGCTGCGATCTGCTTGAGCGCTCGCTCGGTCCACCATACGCGCGGTAAGTACACGCCCGCGAGGTAGCAATAATCGCACGCGTAGATGTTGCAGAACGTGGTGACCGGTGTTCGCGTATAGCGGGCACTGAGCTCGACATTGAGATAGCGGACGATGCGGGCCAGTTCCTCCGCAGTGCCGGCGGTGCGAACCGGGCGACCGAGTTCGGCTAACGGGTAGGCTCGCCCAGTGGCGAGCGAACGTTTTGCGATGGACGAGTTTTCAGGCAAGTGGACGGAGGGGATGGGAATGATCGCTGGCATAACGCCCTAGAAATAACAGCAACGATCGTGTGCCCATGGGCTTGCAACGGCAACTAGATCAATCCTGTGGATTTATCCTGGCTCAAACGAAGGTCACGTGGTCCGATATGCGTCTTGGGAGATAGAGACATGGCTGGAATTGCGGGATCATTTCAGGCAAGGCCGTGCGGCGGGCCGCAGCAATACGCGGGCTCGGGGAGGGCGCAGGGCGCTCGCGCTCAACGGGGCGATAGTTCCAGCCCAGTCGCGCGCGCGACTACCCGGTCGGTCAAAGATTCGTCTTCGCTCAAAATAACGTTGCAGACGGCAGAGGGAGACACCGTCGAGATTTCGTTAGACGCGCAGAGCCTCACGCAGAGGGAGCGCGCCAGCGCGCGCGGACCGGACGGTCACATCTCGCAGAAGACCGACACGCAATCCGACAACTTCTCGGCATCGGTGAATGTCACCGGTAATCTGAGCGACACGGAACTGAAGGACATCCAGGGACTGCTGCAGAAGCTCAGCGGAGGCGGAGATGCGCCCGCAACGAAAAGCGATCTTGGCACCATCTCGGCGTATCAATATTCCTTCCAACGCACTCGCGAGGTGAGTCAGTCGAAGGTCGAACTCTACGGCTAACGTCTATTTCGCCGGCGGCAGGATCGGCCAGTTGCCGTCGAAGGGCGGCCAGTTCGGCGCGAGCGCTTCCTGCTCGGGGTAATACATGGACGCGAAGATCGTGCGGATCTTGCCCTGCTCAATCAAGAACCACTCGCTGAGTAGATTGCGCCGAATCGCCACGCCCGGTTTCCGCTGGAACAGCACCAAGCCCAGCACGGCTCCTGCTTCCTCATCCACCAGCGGGTAACGCCGCGCGGTCACTGCGAAGATGTTCGCCATGGCGCCTTCGCCGGTGCAATCGGTAAGGCCGCCCGCGCCGGGCTGGCCCGCGGGAATCGTACGCTGCGTCGTCAACACGCCGTTTTCCAGCCGTGTGCATCCGGGATGCGCGATGATCATTTTGCCATCGTGCGCGGAAAGTCCATCGAAGTAGCTGTTGGTGATGGAGATCAAATCGGTGCGCGAGAGGCGTTCTGCCTTGGGCACTACGCGTTCGGTCGGGGGATGGGCCAGTAAATATTCGGGATCGTAGTAGGCCGCGTTGGCCTGCGCTCCGCCGCCTTGGCCCAGGCCCGGATCGCCCTTGCGGTTGATCACCCACTCGGCTTCCGTCATTTTGCGGTCTTCCACTTTCAGGCGCAGCGTGACGATGGCCGGTCCAGCGGCTTCGTCGATGATGCCGAAAAAGCCCGCCTGTTCGGTGACGGCGTCGTAGTATTTGCGCTGCAGTTTGCCCATCGCCTTGGCCGATTGCCACAGCCCCACGCCGTTGCGGATCACCATCGCGTTTTCGGTCTGCCGGAACCCTGCGGAGAGAGGCGCTGTCTTGGGGTCGTGTTTCACCAGAGCGTTCAAATACTGGTCGAGCGTGGTCTTTAGACAGGCGCGGTCACAAGCGGCGCCAAAGGCGGTCCCCATCGTCAGGACGGCAACGAGAATAAAGCGGATCATGGCGGCTATTGTAACGCGAAGGCAGCGAGTTATAATCCCTACACCATGTCGGCCAGACTCCTGTTGCTATTGTTTCTTCCCTGCGCATTCGCGCAGACGCATTTCCATCATGTGCACCTGAACTCGACCGATCCGAAGTCGGCCATCGAGTTCTACACCGGGCATCTTTCCGGGGAGAAATCCACGTTCGCCGGAGCCGATGCTGTGTGGACCCAAAGCTCCTGGTTGTTGTTCAACAAAGTGAAGCAACCTCCTCCGCACGAGGTTGTTTCTCCGCTGTTTCACATCGGCTGGGGCGCCGAGGACATGAAGGCGGAATTCGAGCGGCAGATGAAGCTGGGAACTACGTTCCAAACCGTGCTCACCGATGGCGTGGAGCTGTTCGGCACCGGCACACGCGATCGAAATTTCTTCATGTATCTAGACGGCCCGGACCACGCGACCATCGAAGTGCAGAGCGCCATGCACCACAACTTCATGCACGTCCATATGTTGAGCGACGATCCTGTGGCCGCCGCCGCATGGTATGAAAAACATCTCGGCCTGACGCCGCGCAATCAGACGAAGACCGAACGCGCCTTCCGAGGGATCCCCACCGGCCCTTCGGCGTCGTCGCAACTGGATGCCGTCACGTTCATCTGGTATCCCACCGCCCACGCCAAGGCGCTTTACGGAGGCGAATGGAAGGGGCGCACCCAGTACGCCTCGAACCGCGGTCGCGTCATCGACCACGTGTCACTAAGTGTGGATAATTTGGATCAAACGCTCGCCCGGCTGCGCGCCGAGGGCGTGAAGATTCTGAGCGGACCTAGCAAGACGAGCGGATTGCGCTCGGCATTCGTGCAGGCTCCGGACAACATGGAACTCGAGATCGTCGAAGGGCATCCTAAGAAGTAGCCCCTCGATTGATTCAGGCGAGATCGAACAGTAGAATCTCGCTCGGCTCGGAACGGACGCCGGTAATCGTCAGCGCGGTCTCGTCGTTCACAGCCGCGGCGTCACCGGTCTGCAGGGAGTGCCCGTTGACGGTAACCTCTCCCCGAACCACGTGCACCCACGCGCCGCGCTTCGCGCCCATGGAGTACGGGATTTCCACGCCTCCATCCAGTTCGGCCACGAACACGCGAGCGTCCTGGTTGATCCACGCGGCGGGCTCTTCTGTTGTCCCGCCTTCTGGACCCGCCAGCAGCCGTAACCGATTCCGCTTCTCAGCCGGGTCAAATCCGATTTGTTCGTAGCTCGGCTGCGTCCCTGCCTTCCGGGGCTGAATCCAGATCTGGAAAAAGTGGAGCGGCTCCGTTTCGGATGGATTGAATTCACTGTGCTTGACGCCCGTTCCGGCCGACATCCTTTGGATTTCGTTTGGCCCCAGCACCTTCTGGTGCCCCATGCTATCGCGATGGGCGATGGAACCCTGCAGCACGTAGCTGAGGATCTCCATGTCGCGGTGCCCGTGCATTCCGAATCCCTGGCCGGGGGCCACGCGATCTTCGTTGATCACCCGCAAGCTGCGAAATCCCATGAATGCTGGATCAAAATAGTCGGCGAAAGAAAACGTGTGGTATGAATTCAGCCAGCCGTGCTCCGCGTGGCCCCGTTCTGCACTCTTTCGAATCTGGATCATCGTTTCGTTCTCCTTCTTCTTGGTAATATCTCTACATCAAGTTAGATTCATCTTCAGAAATTCGGATTCAAAGAGATAGATTAATAATATAGCTCTTCATAGAGTAATATGGACTTCATGGAGCAGGAAAGCGCAACACATGTCTGGCTCGTGCTCTCCAAGGCTACACGAGCCGTGGAGCGGAACGCCAAGAGCAGCATTGCGGGTTTGGGGCTGGGGTTATCCGATTTCGCCGTGCTCGAACTACTGCTGCACAAAGGACCGCAATTAGTGAATCGGCTGGGACGCAAAGTGCTCCTCTCCAGCGGATCGATCACAACGGCCGTCGACCGGCTGGAAGAGCGTGGACTCGTCCGTAGGGCCGTCGATCCCGAGGATTTGCGGGCGAGGGTCGTACAACTGACGGCTACCGGCCGCAAGCTGGTGGAGCGGGCTTTCGCCAAACACGCAGAGGATATGGAAGCGACCATGGCGGTGTTGCGGCCGCGTGAACGCGAGGAGCTGGTGCGCCTGTTGAAGAAGCTCGGGCTATGGGCCGCTGCGCGGGCGGAGTCCGAGAGGGATGCTGACGACGACTGAGAGATTCGATGGTATGGCGGAGAGGGAGGGATTCGAACCCTCGTTAGAGTTTCCCCTAAACACGCTTTCCAAGCGTGCGCCTTCAGCCACTCGGCCACCTCTCCATCTTGAATCGCGCACAACGCTTCGTTATGCGCTCCGGACCAGCTGAAGGGTCCGGGTAGGTAGATACCAGTCTAGCAGGGCGCTGTCGCTGGACCAAACCGGAATTCGGGAGTTAAGGTCTCTGACACCGAATTAGTTATGGTGTCAGAGATCAAATATCACTACGGCAAGCGGAATAGGAAGTCTCTGACGCGGTGGTACCACTCGGGGTTGTCAACCGGAGCTTGGGCGTCGCAGGGGCCGAAGCGGGTCTGGAGGTCGGCTTTCGCGGCCTTTCCGGCCAGCGCGCGATCCTGCTGGGCGTTGCGGAAGCGCAGGCTGGCTTGATTTGGATCCTTCGGCGCGGCTCCGGGAGTGAACTGCGTGCCGCAGACGAAGCCTCGCATGACATCGCCGGGAGCCGCGATCCCAACGGGCCAGCCGGAAGCCGGCGGGTCCGGGACGATGGCTTCCATAATGCGGCCTTCGATCGGGTAAATGACCCAGTCGTTGTTGATGTGCAACTGCGGCTCAATCTTGATGCGTTCCACCGGAGCCGAGCGGTTGGTATAAATGTCCATCCAGAAAACTTGCGTGCCTGTCCCGGAGGCTGGCTGCGTCACCTTCTCCAGCCGGTCGCCGGATTCCCGATAAAGCGTCACCTGCACCGCATTCTCCGGATTCTGAGCAACGTACAACTGCCAGGGCGCAGCAGCATCGGCGGGCTCGACTACAATCTGAAACGACTCGAAAGCATTACGGGCGAGGGCGGGGGACAAGATCTCGCGCGGCGCCGCCGGGGAGGTAACTTTGCCTTTCGCGTCGATGCGGGCGAATTCTGAATAGACCGAGATCGGCTGCGCGAAGGCCGAAACGGAGAGGAGCACCAATAACAGTCCAGCAAGTTTCACGCCTGCTATTGTACTGCGACACGCGCCGCGCGCTATCCTGGAATTTGGACCCACACCGCCACGAACGAGTTTCCGAGAGCATCCGCGAGGAGATGGAGCAGTTGATCAACTACGAGTTGGCCGACCCTCGCGTCGGTTCCGTGGCTGTCACCACCGTCCATGTTTCGCCTGATTATCGCCGCGCGGTGATCTTGCTTTCCATGAAGGGCACGCCAGCGGAGCAGACCGAAACGCTGCAGGCTGTGAAGCACGCTAAAGACTTCTTAAAGCACCAGTTAACGGATCGCCTTCAGCTTTATACCACGCCCGAACTCTTCTTCGAGGCCGACCTGCCAGCCGCCCTGGCGGCCAAGGCCCCTAAGGTCCTGAAACGAATCAGGCGCGGACGGGCAAAAGATCCGGACTCAGAAAAAAGTGGTGGAAAAAACGCGCTTTCCTGACCTCCTTATGCTAGCTTGGTGAAAGGAAGGGCCTTACCGGTCCGTCCCACGCTAGCGGCCCCTTCCGGGCGCCCCAAGCAAGCAGTTCCAAACCAATGCGATTTAAGGGAGTTTCTTGATGCGTGTGGCTCCAATGACCAGCCGCTTTCTCGATGCCTGCCGGCGCCGTCCCACGGACGTTCGCCCGGTGTGGTTTATGCGCCAGGCTGGGCGT
The DNA here is from genome assembly GCA_943328975.2 of Bordetella parapertussis. Taxonomy (GTDB): domain Bacteria; phylum Acidobacteriota; class Terriglobia; order Bryobacterales; family Bryobacteraceae; genus Palsa-187. The sequence continues at coordinate 128,202 of CALQCC020000003.1, forward strand.
TACATGAAGCAATACCGGGACATCCGGGCGCACCACGGGATTCTCGAAATCTGCAAACGCCCCGATCTGGCAGCGCAAGTTACCCTGCAACCGGTCGAAATCCTCGACGTCGATGCGGCGATCATTTTCGCGGATCTCCTGTTGCCGGTGGAGCCGATGGGCCTCAAGCTGCGCTTTGCCGCTGGCGAAGGACCGCAGATCGATAATCCTGTTCGGACGGCGAACGACGTCGACAGCCTCTCCATTTTCAACACTGACGATCTCGGCTACGTTGGCGAATCCATTCAGCGCGTGGTTTCGGCGCTGGCCGGACGTGTGCCGGTCATCGGATTTGTGGGCGCTCCCTTCACCATGGCAAGCTACATGATCGAAGGCGGCCCGTCGAAAAACTTTCTGCGCACCAAGCAGATGATGTATCAGGACGAAACACTGTGGCGCCGCTTGATGGGCAAGCTGGTGGACGTTCTTGGCTCCTTCGCCGTGATGCAAGTGGCATCGGGCGCGCGCGCCATTCAAGTGTTCGATAGCTGGGTGGGCGCGCTGGGTCCGGACGACTATGTGCGTTACGTGGCTCCCTATTCCCGCGCGTTGATCGAAAGGATCCGCACGGCCAGCGTTCCAGTGATTCACTTTGGCACCGGCGCTGCCGGATTCTTCCGCGAACTACACGCTGCTGGTGGCGACGTCATGGGCGTCGATTGGCGCGTGAACATCGATCAGGCCTGGATGGACATCAGCTACCGTTCCGCGGTGCAGGGCAACCTGGACCCGACGGTGTTGTTCGCTCCGCTGCCGGAATTGCGCAGCCGCGTGCATGAGTTGCTGAAGCGCACGGGCTCACGTCCCGGTCACATCTTCAATTTGGGCCACGGAATCTTACCGGAAACGCCGGTGGAGAACGTGAAGGCCTGCGTCGAAATTGTCCGAGAGTTCAAATTGTAGAATCCGGAGCGCAAAGGCGCGGCGTTGTTTGCTGCGCTCCGTTTTGCGCGTTTAAATAATGGGTCAGGTTGTTATCGTTGGTGGAGGTATCGCCGGATTATCGGCTGCCTACGAATTGACGAAGGCCGGTATCCCTCACATCCTTGTCGAAAAGCGGCCCCGCTTGGGCGGCGTCATCGAGACCCGCACCTGGGAAGGCTGCGTGCTCGAATGCGGACCCGATAGTTTCATCTCGCAAAAGCCCGAAGCCATGGCTCTCATCAAAGAGCTCGGCATGGAAAGCGAAGTGATCGGCTCGAACGACAAAGACCGCGTCACTTACATTCAACGCCACGGACGTTTGGTTCGGCTCCCCGAAGGCACAACGATGTTCGTGCCGACCCGTCCCGGTCCCATGCTGAGGTCGCCAATTGTGGGTTGGGGCACGAAGATCCGCATGGGGCTCGAACTGTTGCGGCGGCCCGTGAATTATTCCGACCGCAGCGTAGCCGATTTCGTCACCGATCATTTCGGCCAAGAGACGCTAGACTATCTCGCCGAGCCGCTACTCTCCGGCGTCTACGGCGGCGACGTTCGCAAGCTGAGCATGGCAAGCGTCATGCCACGCTTTGTCGAAATGGAACGCACGCAGGGTAGTCTAGCCCGAGCGTTGATGAAGTCGCGACCGCCATCCTCCGGTCCTCCGGCCCCGTTGTTCCGCACCATGAAACGCGGATTGGGGAGCTTAGTGGAAAAGCTGGCAGTCTATGCCAACGTTGTGCAAGGCAGCGTCGAGAGCCTGCAGCAGCAACCCAGCGGTGGGTTTCGAGTACGCGTCGATAACGGCTGGATCGATGCGGACCAAGTCATCTTGGCGTGTCCCGCGTGGGCCGCTGCGGAATTAGTCGGGAGCATTGATGGAGTGCTGGCGCGCGGGCTCGAACAGACGCCGTACTCCTCCTCGGCCATCGTAACCTTGGTCTACAAGGCCAGCGAGTTCGACGGTATGCGCGCAGGCACCGGCTTCCTCGTACCCAAAGTGGAGCGTCGCAAACTGATGGCCTGCACGTTCGTCGGAACCAAGTTCCCGCACCGCGTTCCCGATGACAAAGTAACGCTCCGCTGTTTCTTCGGCAGCACCGGGAACGAAGGCGTGCTGGAAGAATCCGACGAGAGTCTGACCTCCTCCGCGCGTCAGGAACTCAAAACGATCATCGGCTTGAATGCCGCTCCGATTCATTCCTCAGTCTCGCGCTGGTCCAAGGCAATGGCCCAATACACCGTCGGCCACGGCGAGCGTTTGAAAGAGATCCAATCCCGCGCCGCCGCGATCCCCGGATTGTATCTGGCGGGCAACGCCTACACGGGTATCGGCATCCCTGATTGCATTCGCATGGGCCGTGATGCGGCCAAAAAGATCGCCGCGAACGCTCTCTAGTTTGACTCCAACCCCCACCTTTTCACCGTCTGCATCAAGTGGTAATATCCAGGTGCAATTTCGTTCCTAGGGAGGGTTCAGTCAGTGAAAGTCTACGAAACCAATGACATTCGCAACGTTGCCCTGGCAGGCCATGGGCATTGTGGTAAGACGTCTTTGGCAGCTGCACTTCTATTTACGACAGGTGCAACGAACCGTCTGACAAGAGTCGACGAGGGAAACACAGTTACTGATTTTGACGAAGAGGAGATAGCGCGCAAGCTCACGATCTCGACTGCCATCGCGGCCGCGGAGTGGGACAAGAAGAAGATCAATTTGCTGGACACGCCCGGCTTCAACATGTTCATGACCGACACCAAGTCGGCCATGGTGGCGGCCGAAGCCGTGCTCGTCGTAGTGGACGGCGTGGCAGGCGTGGAGGTGCAAACCGAGAAGGTATGGGAGTTCGCGGAGGAGTTTCATTTGCCTCGCGCGATTGTGATCGACAAGTTGGATCGGGACCGGGCCAGTTTTGACCGCACGCTGGCCAATTTGCAGGAGGTGTTCGGCCGTGCCGTGGTGCCGATACAATTGCCCATCGGCGCGGAGAAGGAGTTCCGCGGCATCATCGATCTTGTGCGCATGAAGGCGTATATTTACGCACCCGATGGAAGCGGCAAGGGTCAGGAAGCCGAGATCCCGGCGGAGTTAGCGGAGGAAGCGCAGCAGGCGCACGAGGCACTGGTCGAGATCGTCGCGGAAGGCAATGATGCGCTTCTCGAAGAGTTCTTCGACCAGGGCACGTTGCCAGTGGAGCACATCGAGCAGGGACTCCGTGAGGCTGTGCGACAGCGGAGAATTTATCCGGTGATGTGCGCTTCCGGTCTCCACAACGTGGGGTCCGATCGGATCCTGATGTTCATCGTCGATGATTTTCCCAACCCAGCTGAGCATGAAGCGTGGCACGGCACCATCGACGGGAAAGAAGCGGATCGTCCGGTCTCGGATAAGAACCCCGTTTCGCTCTACGTGTTCAAGACCGCTGCTGACCCCTTCGCGGGGCGCGTTACCTACTTCAAGGTCATTTCCGGTGTCGTTAAAAATGACGCGAACTTGGTGAACGTGCGCAACAGCTCGGCGGAACGGCTGGCGCACATCGGGGCATTAGCGGGCAAGACCCTGGATCCCGTTCTGGATCTGCACGCGGGCGATATCGGCGGCGTGGCGAAACTGAAGGACACGCTCACCGGCGACACCCTGGACGATAAGGCCTCGCCCATCGCGTTTCCACCGGTGAAGATGCCGGAGCCTTCCATCGCCTACGCGATCTCCGCGAAGACTCGCAACGATGAAGATCGAATGGGCCAGGCGATCCATAAAATCCTGGAAGAAGATCCGTCGCTGCGCTTCTACCGCGATCCGCAGACGCAGGAATTCCTCGTCGCGGGCAGCGGCCAACAACATGTCGAAGTCGTCGTCAGCCGCTTGAAGAAGCGCTACCACGTCGATGTCGAGTTGCATGCGCCCAAAATCCCGTATCGCGAAACGATTCGCGGCAAGGCCGACGTGCAAGGGCGTCACAAGAAACAAACCGGCGGCCACGGACAATTCGGCGATTGCTGGATCCGTATGGAGCCGATGCCACGCAGCGAAGGGTTCGCCTTCGCCAACGAAACGTTCGGTGGATCGATTCCGAAGAACTTCATCCCGGCGATTGAGAAGGGCATTCACGAGACTGCGGTTCGCGGGTTCCTCGCGGGTTACCCCGTTGTGGACTTTAAAGTAACGGTCTACGACGGCTCCTATCACGACGTCGATTCTTCGGAAATGGCGTTCAAAATGGCCGCCCGCAAGGCGTTCAAAGCAGCGATGGCGGCGGCCAAGCCTGCGTTGCTGGAGCCGGTGATGCACGTGGAAGTGCAAGCTCCCGTGGAATTCGCGGGAGACTTGATGGGCGACATGAACGGTCGCCGCGGTCGTATCGCAGGCATGGACACCAAGGGCGGTACGCAGATCATCAAGGCCGTGGTGCCGATGTCGGAGATGTTGAGTTACGGCAACGATCTCACGTCCATGACGCAGGGCCGGGCCAACTTCCACATGGAGTTCTCGCACTACGACTTCGTGCCGGGGCCGGAAGCCGAGAAGATCATCGCGACGGCGAAGGCTGCGGGTCACGGAGCGGCTGAGGAAGACGAGTAAACTATCTTCATGGCGTTCATATCGGTTACTCGGTTGCGGCTTCGTTCACCGTGGCGTCTGCCGCGTTTCTTCTGGCATGCGCTGCGTTCGCGGATTCAGGCCACCAAAGCGCCTGGCAATCTCTCCGTGGACGTGTTGAATGACACGCACTTCGCCTTCTGGACGAAGTCGGCGTGGAAGGATGAGGCGTCGATGCGTGCCTACATGATGTCCGGAGCGCATCGGCAAGCGATGCCGGTAATGCAGGACATCGTTGACGAAGCCGCCACTGCGCATTGGGAACAGGAAACCCAGGAGTTGCCGACGTGGCCGGAAGCTCACAAACGGCTGGTGGAACACGGTCGCTTCACCAAGCTCAAGCATCCTTCGGCGCATCAGACTGCGGGTACGATCCCGCCGCCGGTTGGTTAGTGGATCGTTCGCGTCTTGCGGTTCATGTAGTCCATCAGTAGATACTGACCGAGTTGCTCGGGCCGGGTGAAGTACGCCTTGCCTCGGCACAGCGCGGTGACTTTCTGCACGAACTGGACCAATCCATAGTCGCTAGCGAGCATGAAGGTGTTGATCATGATGCCCTGCCGTTTACAGCGCGACACTTCTTCCAGCGTGCGGCTGATCACCAGCGGGTCAAGGCCGAAGGCGTTCTTGTAGATGCGTCCGTCGTCGAGCGTGAGCGCGCTGGGCTTGCCGTCGGTGATCATGATGATTTGCTTCATGTCCTTGCGTTCGCGCGCGAGGAGTTTCTGCGCCAGGATCAGGCCTTCGCGCGTGTTGGTGTAATAAGGGCCAACCTGCACGCGCGCAAGTTCCTCCATGCGGACCTCCTCGGCGGAGTCGTGGAACAAAACACAGCGGAGCGTGTCTCCGGGATAATGCGTGCGGATCAAGTGGGCCAGTGCCAGAGCGACTTTCTTTGCCGGTGTGAAGCGGTCTTCGCCATAGAGGATCATGCTGTGACTGCAGTCGAGCATGATGACCGTTGCGCAGGAACTTTGATACTCGGATTGATGGACGTGCAGGTCCTCGTATTCCAGATTCAACGGCAGCGTGACGCCTTCGCGCTGCATCGCGGAGAAGAGCGTGGCCGCGACATCCAGATTGAGCGTGTCGCCGAACTCGTATTTCTTCGCGGCTCCACTGGTTTCAACGCCTGTCGATAAGTCGCGCGTGTCATGGGCACCGAAGCTCGCGTGCCCCAGCGAACCTAGAAGATCCTTCAGCGTTTTGAAGCCGAGGAAGTCGACGCTCTTGTCAGTGAGTTTTACGTCGATCTTGCGATCGCCTTCGCCCACCCCTCCGGATTGTGGATCGGTGTTGATGTAGCCTTCGTCCACGAGTTTCTGGACCATACGATTCAGCATCTGGTCCATTTCTTCTTCGCTCATGTTGTCGAGAGCTTCGCGGATTTGGTCCGCGCGCTCTTGGTCGACAAAGTCACCGGCTTGCAATGCCTCTTCGATGGCGCGCTTCAGATCGTCGAGCGTGTTCTCATCAAGCTCATCGAACTGCATGTAAGGATTGTCGAAGCCACTAGCAAGGAAGAAGTCCGCGAGCGCGCGCATCAGATCCTCTGCACTGAGGCCGAGATCGTCGTCGGTGTACTTGGTGTAGCGGACCGATTTCATAGGATCTACTGGAAGTTCCTGCGCGCGGCGCGTTTTACTTCGTCGGCGTTGTCGGCAGGTTCGCGACGCTTCTGTTCGGCCGTGAATCCGGTTTCCTCACTGCGGCTGATGCGGCGATGCGCATAAAGACCTTCTAGGATGAACTCTGCGGCGGCGGCGCGAACTGAATCCGGTTCGCTGACGCCCAGCCCAAGTAGCTTCGTCTTTTCGAGCAGGCCTTGGATGCCACCGAGTTCCTTCACCATATCCGAAGAAGAACTGGTTTCGTCGAGCTTCAGATTGCCGCCCAAGTCAAACCACTGGACGATGCTCGACAAGTTCTGCCCCTCAAAGAGGCGCGTGAACACCTTGCCAACTGCCAGACGGATCAATTCCCGTGCCACTGCATCGCCACCCTTGAGCTCGCCTTCGTATTCGAGTTCCAGCTTGCCTGTGATCGACGGCAGCGCGGCATAGACGTCGAGCACGCGGGGCACGGCGACCGATTCTCCCGTGACCAGAGCCCGACGTTCCGCGTTTGAAATTACGTTCTCCAGTACCGAGATGGGCAGCCGCTGACTCACGCCGGAGCGCTTGTCGATGCGCTTGTCGTCGCGTGCTGAGAATGCCAACTGCTCGACCACTTCGCGAATGTAGGGCGGCACGCGCAGTTCCACCGGAGCATTGCGCTTCGACCACGCCTCTTGCTCCGTGATCGCCATGCCGTGTTCGATGTCGGTGGGATAGTGGGTGCGAATCTCACTGCCAATGCGATCTTTCAAGGGCGTGATGATCTTACCGCGCGCGGTGTAGTCTTCCGGATTCGCAGTGAACACCAGCAGGATGTCGAGCGGCAATCGCACGGGGTAGCCCTTAATCTGGACGTCCCCCTCTTGCATGATGTTGAACAGGCCGACCTGAATCTTGCCCGCCAGATCCGGCAGTTCGTTGATGCCGAAGATCCCTCGGTTGGCGCGTGGCAACAAGCCGTAGTGAATCGTCAATTCGTCGGAGATGTTTTGCCCCGCGCGTGCGGCCTTAATCGGATCAATGTCACCGATCATGTCGGCGATGGTTACGTCGGGCGTAGCGAGTTTCTCCACATACCGTTCGTCGCGGCTCAACCACGCGATTGGAGTGTCTTCGCCGATCTTCTGCAGGATGTCGCGCCCTGCCTTGGAAAGTGGCGCCGCTGGATGATCGTGAAGTTCACTGCCTGCAATGTACGGCACATACTCATCGAGTAGCGATACTAACATTCGGATCAGCCGCGTCTTCGCTTGTCCCCGGAGTCCCAGCAGGATGAAGTTATGTTTCGATAGAACCGCGTTGACTACCTGTGGCACGACGGTGTCTTCAAAACCTACGATGCCGGGAAATAGGGTCTCGCGCGCTTGCAGCTTGCGAATAAGATTGCCGCGCAGTTCATCCTTAACGCTGAGTGGCGTGAGGTGAGCGCTGAGGGTCTTGTGGGCGCGCAATGCGCCAAGGGTTGCGGGAAAACCGGCAGGCGATTTCATGGGGATCCTACCGGGATTGTAACAGCCGCTAGCGAGGCGCGTCGGGAAGACCGTACAGTTTAGGCACTCCGCGCGCAAGAAACTCTTCCCAAGTCGTGAATAGTTCCGCTTTCAGTCCAGTTTCGAGGGCTCCATGGATATTCGGAAGCTTGTCGTCGATAAAGAGCGCCTCTTCGGGATTGACCTTCAGGCCTTCGAAGGAATGCCGGTAAATGGGAGCTTGCGGCTTTACCGAGCGTAGTTCGTAAGACAACGTCACGTGATCGAAGTGATCGAAAAAGGGTCGACCCAAGTACCGTGTGGCCCGCAGCGCTTCCCCCAAAACGTGGGGCAAGTTCGAGAGCATGCCGACTCGCAGGCCTTTTCGACGAAGTTCCGCCACCCAGTCGAACGGACGCGAGTCATACGCGTTCCAGAAGTCGACTTCGATGTCGATCAGTCTCGTGAGGTTTTCGTTTGCGAACGCGTCGTTCGTCACCATCGCCCAATACTCAATTGGTGAAAGTTTGCCCGCGTCGTACCGGAGTCGTTCCGCCCAGAAGGCTTCCAGGAACGCGTGCTTCGTCATGCCGCAGAATTGGGCAGCGCTCGCGATCTTTTCGCGCGATGGCGGGAAACACAGGACGTTGCCGAAGTCGAAGATGACTGCTCGGATCACGATTAATGCGCTCCGGGTTTACGTGTGGTCTTCTCTGCACTGCGTGCGCGGATCTCGCGAACGGCGTAGATGCGGCGGCCCTGACTTTCAAAGTAGGTACGCGTCAGAACTTCGCCCAGCAGGCCGGTGCAGAATAGGATCACGCCGCAGATCAGCGCGACGGCGGAGATCAACACCAGCGAGCCGTATTGAAGCGTGTCAGCGGTGCCGGTCCAAAGCGCCTTGATTCCCAGGCTAGCGAGAGCAAGAGCCCCTGCGCCCGCGCTAATCAACCCCCACTTACCGAAGAAATGCATCGGCCGCGTGAAGTACTTGAGCAAGAACCAAATCGTAACGACGTCGAACAGCATCCGGAATGTGCCGCCAGTGCGGTAACGTGATCCAGATCGAGGCGAGCTATGAATGGGTACCTCGGCGATACGTGCTCCGTAGAACGAAGCCAATGCGGGGATGAAGCGGTGCAGGTCTCCGAAGAGGTTGATCTCCTTCAGAACTTCTGCACGATAGGCATTGAAGGTACCGAAGTTGTGCAGTTTCACTTTGGAAAGTTTCGCTAGCAGCCAGTTCGCGATGCGCGAGTTGTCCTGGCCGGGCCTGCGCCAGCCGCTGACGATATCGAAGCCCTCGTCGATCTTTTCCAGTAGGGCAGGGATGTCGTCCGGAGCATGCTGCACGTCGCCGTCGAGAGAAATGACAACCTCACCCTGCGATTCATCGAAGCCCGCAGCGATTGCCGCTGCTTGTCCGAAAGCGCGGCGAAGGCGAATCAACTTCAGGTGATGGTCGGTCTCCAGTAGATTCGTTAACAAGTCGAAGCTGTGGTCGGTCGACCCGTCGTCCACGAAGATGATTTCATATGGTCGCCGGATACGCTCCAAGACTTCTGTCAGCCGGTCATACAGGCGAAGGATCGACGGTTCTTCGTTATGGATAGGAACGACGACGGAGAGCGTAGGCACCAATTTCAGAATAGCCGAGAAGGACTCAGTGCGTCATTGCGTAGGTCACGTAATTCACTCCAAATCGGAAGGCCCGATTGGAAAGATCTTCCGGGTATTCGGAGGCGTCGGCATACTCCCACGCGTCTCCCAAGTCCTGATTGTGCCAGCCCGCCGCCACGATGCGGCCCTTCGCGTCGCGCACCGCGCGCCAGTGTGGGGTGATGCCACCGCGTTCATACGGCGAGCCCCGCACGATGTTGTAACCGGAAATCTGTACGCGATCACTGATGTCGTAGGTGAGATGAAAGATAGGATCGCCATCGGGAATCTCTTCGTCCGATGAGTCAGGCATGGCTTGGTTGATGCCATACATGAAATCGCCCCATTCGCGGTCATTGTGTACATCGTCAACCACCAGGAATCCACCGCGTTCAAAGAAGTTGCCCAAGCGCTTGGCTTCATCCTCTGTGAGGGACCAATCTCCCGCTGCAACCGCGTAGAGGAATGGCCAGTCGTAAACGTCGTCACTCGCGATGTCCACAATCTGTTCGATGGACTGGGCATTGATCAGCGATAGCCGCCGCAGCGCGATGATGAACAAGCGCTCGCCTTTGTTGGCGTCTGTCCCCCAACGGGCGCGGCGGCCCCGGCCTCCGTCTTGCGGAGATCGATAGCGCAGACGCCCGAAGGCGAACTCCGCCGGGACATTCGCGTCGGGCGGATCGTCAATCGGATCCTGCATTTCGCGTTCATACTGCCACCAGCGATTGCGCGCAAAAAGGTGCACGCCGCCCATAAGCAGGATGCCCAGGCAGAGAAATGCGAGAGTGCGACGCAACCTCATGTTGTTACCATAGCGGAAATGAGCGACAAACGGAGACAGGCGGCGTTGGTGTTGTTAGCGCTGTGTTTCGTCGCCTCCGGATTGCTGTTTGTGCCGCGTATGGGAATCGAAGTAGATGAGGCGATCGTCGCTAATGGGATCTATCCACACGGCGCACCCTGGTATGCCTGGCGCTTCGGCGACGTCGAAGTGCCGGTGATGCTCATCACCTACCTGGGAGCCCTCAAAACATGGTTTTACAGCGTACTCTTCCTGTTCACAGCGCCGCGCCCGATGTCGCTGCGCTTGCCTACGTTGTTGCTGGCAGCAGGATCGTTGTGGCTATTTTTCGCGTTTCTCGACAAGACGGTAGGCCGCCGCGCAGCCTGGATTGGGACGCTCCTGCTCGCCACCGATTCCAGCTACCTCTTGATGAACGCCGTTGACTACGGACCGGTCACGATACAGTTCGTGCTCAAGCTGGCCGCTCTGGTCTTGCTCGTGAAGTTTCACCGGTCGGGGCAGCGTGCGCAGTTGGCGGGAGCATTCTTTCTGCTCGGGCTTGCGATGTGGGACAAGGCCGTCTTCGCATGGGTGCTGTTCGGATTCACCGCCGGAGCGCTCGCCGTGTTTCCGCGCGAAATCCTGGCGGAACTTTCGTGGAAGAACATACGGGTCGCAGCCTTGGCCATGATCGCAGGCGCATTCCCGTTGATCGTCTACAACATCGTTCGTCCGCTCGAAACGCTGCGGGCCAACGTGCAAGCAGAGCCATTGGCGGTATGGGGCAAGTCAGTGATCCTCACGCGGACGATGGACGGCTCCGTGCTCTTCGGTTTCATGACAGCCTTCGACGCGGGATCGCATCCAGGCCAAGCGAGTCGTTGGTATCAGTCGCTGGCGTTCTCGATCAGCGACTTGCTCGGATCCCCGCGCAGTAGTTTGACGCTATGGGCAGCGGGAGCGGCCGCGCTTTCGTTGGCGGCGTTATGGCGAACGCCCGCGCGCAAGCCGATCCTGTTCGGCCTCATCGTCTGCGTTGCCACCTGGTTGCCGATGGTGCTGACCGCAGGCGCGGGAGCAGCCGCCCAACACGTGATCCTACTGTGGCCCTTCCACCTGATGATGATCGCCGCAGCGCTGGACCGCATCCCGCTGCGCGCTGCCGTGACCGGACTCACAGTGCTGCTGTGCGCATCGAGCGCAGCAGTGACGAACCAATACTACACCGACTTGATCCGTAACGGACCCACCATGCGTTGGACCGATGCGATGGATCCGCTGCTCCGGTTTCTCGCCGATATGCACGCGCGGCGCATTTACGTGGCAGACTGGGGCATTATCGAGACAATGAATTTGTTGAGCGAAGGCGCGTTGCCGATGCAACAATCGGACTTGAGCCGCGACGACGCAATCCGCGGCATGCTTCGCGATCCGCGCAATGTTTTTGTGGCGCATGCCAAAGGCGCCGCGATGCATCCGAACGAGCGTGCGGCGTTGGAAGATCTCGCTCAACGCGACGAATATATAGAGGAACCGGTCGCAACTATCATGGACCGCAATGGGAGGCCAGCGTTTGACGTTTTCCGTTTCCGGAAGCTTCATCTGTAATGTGTGCGGGGCGACGTGCCCTCGATCGGCGGAACCGCTGGGTCGCGAAACCGCGAGTTGTGCGTCGTGTATCTCCACGGTCCGCCTTCGCGGGCTCGTCGCGTTGTTGTCGCAGGAAATCTTCGGCGTGCCGCTGGCGCTGCCCGATTTTCCGGAGATGAAGGGCCTGCGCGGCTTCGGTATGAGCGATCCACCGAACCTTGCCCAACAATTGGACAAGAAGTTCGACTACACCAACACTTTCTATCACCAGCCTCCGACGATCGATATCACTAATCCGGACGATACCGAATGGGGTCGCTACGATTTCATCGTCTCCAGTGAAGTGATGGAGCACGTTCCTCCACCTGTCGAAGATGCGTTCGCGAACTTGTATCGCTTGTTGAAGCCCAACGGCGTGCTGCTACTCACCGTCCCCTACGGCATCGATAAACAGACAAAGGAACATTTCCCGGAGCTACACGAATACGCACTCGCTTCACCGGGCGGCAAGACCGTGTTGGTGAACCGCCGTCGTGACGGAACTACCGAAGTGTTTGAAGATCTCTGCTTCCACGGTGGCGATGGCTCCACATTGGAGCTGCGCATCTTTACGGAGGAGGCGCTGAAGTCCATCCTGCTCGGAGCCGGATTTGATGAAGTCCGGGTCGCCTCCGAAAATATTCCTGAGTTCGGTGTCGAGCACGCGGAAACATGGTCGCTACCGATCGTTGCCCGCAAGGGCAAGCTGCAGCCGTCGATCACGGAAATTGCGCGAGCGTACGTTGAATCCACCCGCAAAAATGCGGACTTGGCGCGAGAACTCGAATCGATTCAAGCCGAGTATCAACGCTACATCGCGTTCCATAAGGAAACGCACGACGAAATGCAGCGCGTCTTGGCCGAGCGTTCCGAGTGGGTCCGCCGGACAGAGGCCATCGCCGAAGAGCGCACGAATTGGGCTCACTCGCTAGACAAGGACAACAAGGACTTACTGGCGCACCTGGAGCAAACAAAAAACGAGGCCCGCGCACTATCAGATGCGCGAACCTCGCTTGAAGCAAAACGTTGGGTGAAGCTGGGACGGAAGCTGGGACTAGTCGACTAGCTCTTCTTGTCCCAGGCCAGATTACCGGAGTCCGTTCCTGCCACCGAGTAGGTGACCTGAGCGTTCCTCGTCTTCTGGAAATCGTCGATCGTCTGCCCGCGCATGGCGGCGTAGATATGGATGTTCGAAACGCCGACCACTGCGCCCAGCTTTTCCAACATAAAGAAAATCACGCCGTAGTGGATCATGCCGCGCCAGTCGAGTTCGCGCACCAAGCGCTGCTCTTCTTCGGTGAGACCCGATTGCGCGAACAGGGATTCGCGGTCCGCGCGGAACTTCGCGCGCCATTCCGCATTGGTCAGGCTGTGCAGGAATTTGTTCAGGCGGTAGCCCTTCAAACTGCGATCCAGCGTGTAGGGATACGTGCCAGCCAACTTCTCAATGCCCTTCAACTCATGTCCGATGTGCTCCATGTATGCTGCGTCAGGCGCGGCCTGGGCTCCATCGTTTTCGTAGATCGCCGTCGCGATGGCGGTCATGCTGGGCAGGTAGTAGCTCTGATGCAGCTTCTTGACCTTCGGGGATAACGCTCCGCGCATCACCAACCACATGATGATCTCGGCGCCTTCCATGCCACCCAATTCGGCGTATTCGGCCATGGTGATCTTCGTGAGTTGTTCCGGATCTTTTTCCAGCAGGTCCAGGAACTTCATGTCCCACTCGGTGTTGTTGAAGCCGCAGCGCTCGCCGTGGACCTGATGCGAGAGGCCGCCGGTCGCGACGATGACTACGCCGATGTCTTCCGGATAACTTTCAATCGCTTTGCGCAAGCTCTGCCCAAGTTTGTAGCAGCGCTTAGCCGACGGAGTGGGGAACTCCAGCACGCCGATTTGCAGTGGAACGATGGCACCGGGCCAGTCGTTCTTCTGCGGGCCTTGATCGTGCGGCCACAAGATGGACAGCGGCGAGAAACAGCCGTGGTCCAGGGCCTTGTCTTGGAAATACGACAGATCGAACTCGTCCGCCACCAACCCCATCGCGATGTGTTGGGACAGTTTCGCGTGCCCGCGAACTCCCGGCAGATCGCGCGGACCGCCACCTTCGTCAGCGACTTCATACTTGTCGCCGACTCCGAGTGCGAACTGCGAATAATGATCGAAGAAGAAGCTGGTCACGTGGTCGTTGAAGATCATCAACAACACGTCGGGCTTCTTCGCCGCCAGCCAAGCCTGTACTGGCTTGTAATCTTCAAAAATCGGAGCCCAAACGGGATCGTCCTGTTTTTGCTTGTCGAGGGCGAAACCGATGGTCGGAGTGTGTGAGCTGGCGATGGCGCCAAGAATTCTTGCCATTTAGTCAGTCTACCAGTCTAAACGAAGCCAATCGCACGGCCCGCAGCTCCTGTTGCGAACCACAGGAACAAGGAGAGCGCTCCAGCCAGTGGACCCCAACTCGGCGGTATTTCTGTGGATACCGCCTTCTTGTGGCCCGTGTAGTGGAACACCAGCGCCATCACCATGAGAATCATTTTGGGCATGAACGCGTCGTTCTCGTGGAGCTTGCCGCCTTCGGAGGCGAACAACAGAGCACCCGAAACCAGAATGATGATGATGCCCCAGTTGATATAGGAGTTGAGTTCCCGGTTCAGTTTAGCCGCCGAGATGCCGCCCATGTTGACACCCATCAAACGCAAGTCGATCAAAAACAGCGCGCCCACGAAAACAGCCAGCGCGAGGATGTGAAACGTCTCAATCAGTGGAAACGGCCATGTGTTGCCGCGAATCATTTCGCCGATGCGTGTATCTTCGGCCCATTGGTAGATCGGAAGGAGGTCCATGTTTTTTTCCTAGAGAAAGTCAGTTCCTTAGAGGTTGTAAGCAGTCCAGCGACCGGCGAAAATCACGCCTGTCCAGAAGACCATCGATAAAATACCGGCCCGTCGAGCTTCCGGCGGAGGTACAGAGAGCGTGTCCCAAGTGGCCCACGTCGATTGCGTCTTCATGTGGAAGTACAGAGCGTTTGCGCCGGCAACGAACAGCAGGATCAGCTTGATGCGGAACCAGCCGCTGTTGTAGCAACGTACCGCTTCAGCGCAGAACAGCAACAGCCCGGTGACGAACATGACCACCCCGCCCCCCAGCGAGTAGGGCACGAACGTCTTCGCGATCTTACTGACGGGTGTATCGCGCCAGGCCATTCCTGCTAAGCGGAAATCCAGCATCAGTACGGGACCCATGATAAAGGCAAGCCCCAAAAGGTGCAGACCTTCAATGAGCGGAAACATAAGTTGCGACTCGCGAAGCGCCGTCGCCCAGCCCATATCCTGCAGGAGCTGGCAGTATTCAAGAATTGTGGCAGACATTGTTCCGGGTGAATCGCACGCAGTGTGCCGTTTATAGAGGTAAGCAAAACCCCTTATTTTGGGGCATCTCAGGTTTCATATGGCTTTCGACTTGCGCCATATACCCCAAGACGTTGCGCTATCGGGCGAAATGGCTTGTCGCCACTGGTCAGCGAAACACGCTCCGGCGGTTGTGTTTCACCCGCCACTCGATATACTCTCGACTTGAGGGATAACGGGTGGCCAGAAACGAAGACGGCGAGTTCGAGTTGATCCTGGGCAACAAACAGCTACTGAGCGTGTTCTTCCTCATGGTGTTGTTGCTCGGTCTCTGTTTTGTTGGCGGATATGTGCTGGGGCGGAGCGCGGCTCCTGTCTTGAACGCGACCAATGAACCACCGCCGCAGTTACCGTCGCAAGAGAGCAAGGCTCTTGTTGTAATACCCACCACTCCAAATGGCGAGCCGGTTCAGGCCGCGCCCCCGGCGCCGTCCTCCACGCCCGCGCCAGAATCAGTTCCAGCGTCATCCGCTCCGCCTACGAAAACAGCGCCCCAGGTTGCTGCCGATGCTCCACCTGTGGAAGCGAAAGCCCCACCTCCGCCTCCGAAGGCGCCTCCCACCAAGGCCGCACCGAAGGCCGCCCCTCCAGCTGCCAAGACTGCTCCGCCCGCGACCAAGGCTGCTCCGGTTCCTGCCAAGCAGATAGCGAAGCAGGCCCCGGCGACATCGCAGCCCGTTCCGGGACGCATCTACTTGCAGCTCTCCGCTACCGACAAAGACAAGGCCGACGTGATGGTGGACCTATTGCGCCGCAAGAATCTGCCGGGCACCGCCGCCGCCATCGCGGACAAGCCGGGACTGTATCGAGTCCTAGTCGGACCGCTCGCCGAGAACGCTCTCTCTGATATGAAGGCGCAACTAAAAGCCAACGGGTTCCCTGGCGACCAGGCGATTCGCCGCGTATTCTAACGGCTGCCCTGGCAGAGACATGAAGAGCCGGCGATGAATTTGTTCTTGTCCCTGGCTACCGGGGCTCTGCTGGTTCTGGTTTTCCCGCGCTTCGATTTCACGTGGCTCGCGCCCATCGCGCTGGCCCCGCTCTTAGTAGCCTGTGCCCGTGAATCGCGCTGGAAACAACGGTTCTTGAATGGCTGGGCCAGTGGCTTCGTCTTCTGGTTCTTCATCTGTATCTGGATTCAATTCGTGCTCGAAGTCCACGGCGGCATGGGCCGCTGGGGTGGATGGGGAGCCTTCATTCTCTTCGCGCTACTCAAGGCTCTGCACACTGCGCTGTTCGCTTCATTGGCTGGTCCACTGATACGAACGAAGTGGGCCGTGCCAGCCATCGCTGCATTATGGTGCGGCATCGAACACGCCCACGGTTCGTGGGGACTCGCATGGTTGGGGCTCGGATTCGCATGGCTCGACTTGGGCAACGCCGGCATCGACTGGCCAGTGCTGATGCGGCTTGCTCCCGTTACAGGCGTGCATGGATTGTCGTTCGTGTTCGCCATGCTGGGATGTGCAGTGGCTCTCATTGCCCTGCGCCGTCCGTGGAAAGAACTGCTACCGTTGGCCGCACTGCCACTGCTCCTATTACTACCCGCTCCCGCAGACCAGACGAACGCTAGTGAGTCTGTCCAAGTGGTGCAGCCCGACGTGGATACCGAAGCTCGCTGGACCTCCGAATCGTTTGCCGAATTCGAGCGCCGCTTGTCCGTGCTCTCGCTCGACGAACGCGCGCCGCTCATCGTATGGCCCGAAGCACCCGCGCCCTTCTATCCAGATCGGCCCGCGTTCCGCGCCTACATCTCGGGCATCGCAAGATCTGCACAAGCCAGCTTCCTTATGGGCGGGGTCTCTTATACGCCGGAGGGCGCACCGCTCAACTCCGCATTCCTGTTAAACCCTGCTGGCGAAATAGTGGATCGTTACGACAAGATTCAACTGGTCCCGTTCGGCGAATATATCCCGCCCGCATTCAACTGGGTGAACCGCATCACCGGCGAAGCGGGCGATTTCCAGCCCGGCACTCGCGTCGTCACGATGCCGGTGAATGGCCACAAAATCGGTACCTTCATCTGCTACGAATCCGCCTTCCCCAGTTTGGTCCGCGAGTTTACGCTCGGCGGGGCGCAGTTGTTGATCAACCTCTCGAACGATGGTTACTTTGGCGACAGCGCCGCACGCGAACAGCATCTATCCCTGGTCCGCATGCGCGCCGCCGAAAACCACCGCTGGATTCTTCGCTCCACCAATGACGGCATTACCGCCATGATCGATCCCGCAGGCCGCGTGACGGACACGATTCCATCGCACAAGGAAACCTCGGAGTTGATGCACTTCAACTATGCCGCTGAGATCACGCTTTACACGCGCTACGGCGATTGGTTCCCCTGGGCCTGCTTAGCTCTGTCGATCGCGGTAATTGGTGTCAGACACCTCAAATCCCGATTTCGCTAGAGTGGGACGTCGACCAGCGTCAGGATTTCATTCAAGATACTCTCCGCCGCCGCCGACCCTCGCAGCGGACCCGGCAGCGCCGCCCGTGGATTCACGATCACTCGATGCGCGCAGACCGGGACCACTAGTTGCTTCACATCGTCCGGAGTAGCGAACTCGCGCCCCTGCACCGCCGCCATCGCCTGCGTCGCACGGAACAGCGCCTGTGCCCCGCGCGGACTCACGCCCATCGACAGATGCTCATGCGAGCGTGTCTTCTCCACGATCGCCAGCATGTAATCCACCAGAGATTCGTCCACCGTCACCTGCGCAACCGCATCCTGCAGCGCAGTCAGATCCTCGCACGATACCGTCTTGTTGAGAAAATCCGGTTCCGGCACCGCACTCTGCCGAACAATCTCCCGCTCCGCCGTGCGATCCGGATACCCGATGCGAATCCGCATCAGGAACCGGTCGAGTTGCGATTCCGGCAGTGGATACGTGCCGTGATGGTCCGCCGGATTCTGCGTCGCGATCACCATGAACGGTTGGCCTAAACTATGCGTCCGCCCGTCGATGGTCACCTGCAACTCATTCATCGCTTCCAGCAGCGCCGATTGCGTTTTCGGCGTCGCGCGATTGATTTCGTCGGCGAGCAGGAAATTGGTGAACGCCGGACCCGGCTTAAACTCGAACTCCTGCGTGTGCGCGTTGTAGATGGTGACGCCGACCACATCGCTCGGCAACATGTCGGAGGTGAACTGAATGCGATGGAAACGAGCCCGCACGCTGCGCGCCAGCGCCTGCGCCAGTGTCGTCTTTCCGACGCCAGGCACATCTTCAATCAGCAGGTGCCCCCGAGCCAATAAACACGCCAGCGCGAGCCGAATCACTTCCGGCTTGCCCTGGATCGCTTCTCCAAGTGCTCTCTCGATCTCGGAAAGCTTGGAAAGTGAGACCTGCGCGATAGTGGCGTCCCGCTGGGCCATTTCTTACATGCTAGCGCGGAATCGAAGCTGTTTTCCCGTTGAACGTTCTCGCTAAACTAAGACTGTTGAACTGGCAGGAGATTCTCGACCGCTGGCAGCAGGCTGGTTTGCTCGATCAAGAAACCGCCGCGAAGATCCGCGCGTTCGAATCCACCCAGCCCGACATGCGCCGCGTCCGTTGGCCCGTGATCGTCGCGCTCATCTTCGGCGGTGTCCTGCTCGCCACCGGCATCTTCCTCTTCGTGCAAGCCCACTGGGACGAGCTTTCTCCCGCAGCCCGCATCGCCATCACCATGTCCGTCCTAGCCGCGGTACACATCGGCGGAGCTCTTTCCGATAAGTTCCCGGCGCTCGCCACGACACTCCACACCGTCGGCACAATCGCACTCGGCGGAGCCATCGCCCTATCCGGTCAAGTCTTCAACCTGTCCGAACACTGGCCCACCGCCATTCTCCTCTGGGCCAGCGGAGCCTGGGCCGCCTTCGCGTTGCTTCGTGACCTTCCGCAATTTGTGATCGCAGCCGTGCTCACACCCGCTTGGATCGTCGCGGAAGTGTTCGACTACGAGCGAGGCCTTCCCGACCCTTCTCCTTGGATCGCCGGTTTCGTCGCACTCACAGCCCTGACCTACCTCAGTGCGAATCGCCGCGACGAACAAGCGACATGGCGTCACGCCCTCGCCGCCATCGGAGCCATCGTCTTGGTCCCGGCCTGGATTCTTGTCGCCGTGATGCCTCGCGTACCCGTCCAAGGTACGTGGCTGCTGCTCTTGCCGCTTCCCGTCGCCTATGCCCTGCGCGCTCGCGCAAGTTGGCCGATCCTTGCGTGGGCCGCGTGGATCTTCCTGCAAGTCCAGGCTGCATCCAACAAGATGCCGCTCGCTTCGCACTTGCTTGCGGGAGTTGCGTCCATCGCGGTCGCGATCTGGGGCATCGCCGAGCTTCGCAAGGAACGCGTCAATCTAGGACTAGTCGGCTTCGTCATCACCGTGGTCTCGTTCTACTTCAGCTACATCGCCGACGCCATCGACCGATCCCTCGGCTTGATCGTCCTCGGGTTGGTGTTCCTGGCCGGAGGCTGGCAGCTCGAACGGTTGCGCCGTAGACTGATGCGACGAATTGAGGAGGGCAGGGCATGAAGAAAGGCTTGATCCTCGCCGCAGTGCATGTAGCGCTGGCGTTGTCGGTCACGGCGAAGTCCGCCTACGACCGCTCCACGCTCCCGCGCGTGTGGGTCAAGACCGATCCCTACGATCCCACTCTTCCCCTACGTGGCCGCTACGTGCGCCTGCAGTTGCGCGGCGAAACCGAAGGATTGCGCGGTGCAGTGGCCTTCTTCATCCCGCCCAATATCCCCGACCCATCCCGGCGCGCGCCAGGTGAGGAGCTATGGGCTGAAGTCTCCGTGCCGAAGAAAGGCTCCCCGCGCCCGATTCGTTTGGGAGTGAAGAAAGACGGCATCCTAACACCGCTCGACTTGCAGTAACTACTGCAAGCTCATATTCACTACGTCGAAGTGAAACCGTTCCGGCGGCAACGAACTCGCCGCGTCCAGACTCATCCCCGCCCACGTGTGATACGCCGTATCCGCAATCGACGTATTCAAATACAGCAGGAACTGATCCGAAAAACACTTCAGCGGCGGAGGCTGCCGGAACGTCAGCCGCATACCGACCGCTTTCTCAATCCCGACCCCGTGTGTGTCCACGGCCTTATCTCCCAGCAGCGTCACAAAACTCGATCGGTTCGCGTGCGGCCACAAATCCGCGCGCAGTAAATTACGCAGGTCGCTCTGATTGCCGAACGTCGTCTCGCAATGGCGAATCCATTCGAGCACGTCATCGCCCCACTTCCAATGCAGCACGAAGTTGAGATACTGCTCCGAAAGGTTGACCGCCAAGTCCATGCGCCGCCGCTCGAAATCCAGCGCGTGTCCCGGTTCTCCCATGAGCGGATCGACAGGCAGAATCTCCTCTTGCTCCACCAGTTGCTCCGCCATCTCCATCACCCGGTCCAGTCGCTTCACAGATGGCGACATCCGCACCAGCAGCGGGGGCAATTCGTGCAACTTGCCGCCCGGAATCTCGACGAACTTTCTGTCCCCGATAATCATGGAGCACCGCCTTCCTTATCGGTACAACTCCTGCACTTATAGATGTGCAATCGGCTGCAAGGGTTCCAGATGTTAGAATCCAGCAGATGCCTCGCTACTCCATTGGGATTGACCTCGGAGGCACCAACCTCCGCGCCGCCGCTTTTGACGAATCCGGCCAGTTGCTCAAGAAAGTCTCCGGCTCCACACCCGTCGAAGCTGGACCCGAAGCCGTCATCGCCGACATGGTCCGCTCCGCCGAACTTCTCCGCACCGAACGCGGCCGCGAAACGCTAGCCGGCATCGGCGTCGGCGTCCCCGGCAATATCGATATGAAGACCGGCACCGTCCTGGTCTGGAACAACGTCCCTGCCTTCAACGGCTACCCCACGCGCGACGAATTGAGCCAGCGCCTCAACACGCCAGTGATCTTGGAGAACGACGCGAACTCCGCAGCCCTCGGCGAACAGTGGATGGGAGCAGGACGAGGCGTCGACGACTTGGTGATGCTCGCGCTTGGCACCGGCATCGGCGGCGGCATCATCTCTAGAGGCCGCATCCTCCACGGCCACATCGGCATGGCCGCCGAACTGGGCCACATCACGGTCGTTCCCAACGGCAACCCGTGCGGTTGCGGCAATCGTGGTTGCGTAGAGAAACACGCCTCCGCCACCGCCATCGGAGCCATGGCCCGCAACCTCGGCCTCGGTGCGAACCTCACCGCTCAAGATGTCCACGCCCTGGCCGAACAGGGCGACCCCCGAGCCATGTCCGTCTTCCGCAGCGCCGGCGAAGCTCTCGGTATCGCCCTGGCGTCGCTCATCAACATCTTCAACGCCCCGCTCTACCTATTAGGTGGAGGCGTCTCCGCGGCCTGGGACCACTTCGCCCCCGCCATGCTCGCCGAGATTGAACACCGGTCGCTGACCTACCGCCTGACGCGCGACACCACCCGGATCGAACGCGCCACTCTGGGTGCCGACGGCGGACTCTACGGCGCAGCCAGCTTGCCTCTGCGCGAAAAGTAACTTTCTCTCTTAGAGAAAGCCTCTTACCGAAACACAGCCAGATACCACGCCATCACCAAGCCCACTCCAGCGAGCAGCAGCGCCAGGATCACGCCCGTCGCCGATGGCCGACCCGTGATGTCCACTCCCGCATTCAGATCCCGGATCGTCTTCACATGTTGGATCGCCGAAACCGTCTGCACCACTACGCCCACCAGGATCATCGCCGTGCCCGCGCCCAGCGAAAACCCTGTGGTCTTCACCGGCAGGTTCGTCGTGACCAGTCCCAGTTCCTGCAAGAACAGTCCAAAGCGCGCCACCACGAAGCCGAAGCCCATCAGCGCCAAGCCTGTGCGAATCCAGGCAAGAAACGTACGTTCGGCGGCCATGTAAATGCGTGGATCTCGATCGGTGGGTGGCATGCTCCTTCCAGAATCGCATTCCCCGGCCCCTCCTGTGCCATCCTATTCCCAATGCCTCTTCCGGTACGCCCCGCGGTCGCCCAAGATATGCCCACCATCCGAGCCTTGGTCCGCCTCTTCCCCAACCAATTGGTCCAGCGCGACCTCCCCCGCGTCACATCCTTCTTTGTCGCCACCTACCGAGGCAAGGTCATCGGCTGCTGCGCTCTCCAGATCTATTCGAAGCGGATCGCCGAAGTCCGCACCCTGGCCGTCCACCCCGATTTCCAGGACCGCGGCGTCGCCTCCAGTCTGGTCGAGCTCTGCCGCCAACGGGCCCAAGACCGAGGAATCAAGGAGATTTTCGCGGTCACTGGTCAGATCCACTTCTTCGAGCGCCTCGGTTTTGCCACCTTCCGGCGCGAGAAAACCGCGATGTTCCATGAACTTACGCCCAAACGGACGCGCCAAACTCGAAAATCTTCGCTTTAGTTGCGCCCATTACCCCCGCAGGCGGGTAATGGGTACCCACCGTTGCGCGCCCGCCCTACCCGTTGATGTGGGTAGGCCCTAGGTACTATCCCTCTAAGGGATCCCGTTTAGTGCTTTTAAGTATAAGACTCTAATACGAAAAGACCCCAGTCTTCTCAGCCTGGAAATATTCCCAACGGGCCCCTGGGTACCAATAAAATCCATTGACTTTGGTACCCCAGTGGGAATACAATTGCTCAAGTATCACTAGTACGGCTATTGCTTCTGGATCTGACTGTACTAGTTACACGGGTTTTGAGACGTTTTGAAAGGGTCGGCCAAGTGCCGACACGGAGTTCGCCGGATTGGCCAGCGCAGCTACGGTTACGGCGTTCTGCGGCAGCGCGGACGTTAATAGCTTCACCACGGGTCAGGCAGTCGCCAGCGCGCACATCACCTGCCCGGCGTTTTCGAGCTTGGTGACCGTGCCTGTCGGCTCCACTTGGACGGGTACCGATTTGACCACGCTGTCCGGCATCACCCCGATCATTGGCCAGGGCACAGGCACCGCGACCATGAGCTACACGGACACGTTGGCGCTCTTTGTTTACAATCCGGCTGTCAATAACGTCTCCACCGCTGCGCTTGCGATCCAGGGTTCCACGAATCCCTTGGCTTCGACTTCTTACGGCGGCGGCACCTTTGACGTCTGGTACAACGTGACGCAGACCAGCGCTGCTGGCTCCATCGGCGCGTCCACCGGATCCGTTCTCGTCAACTACACCTACACCCCCCAGCAGGGTGAGGTTCCTGAGCCGGCAACCTTCAGCATGCTCGGTGGCGCGTTGGTCGGTCTCGGCCTCCTCGCTCGCCGCAAGCGCAAGGCGTAAGTAGTTTCCTCCGTACGAATGAAGGCCAGCTCGAAAGAGCTGGCCTTTTTCATTTCCTGAGCCGAAACTCCGGCTATACTGGCTGCGGAGTCCTCCGTGCGAACCAGAACGTCCCTCCGTTGGGCACTGCTCGTGTTGCCCGCCCTCGCCGCGCCCTGCTACGCGCAGCAACCTCCCCTGCACGATCAGCTTCAGCAGTTGTATCGCAGCATGCCCCCCGGCAGGCTGGACCCCAAGACCGTCGTTCCCTTCTGGGACAAGGCCCAGTCCAACCCCGCCCCCTACGTTGCCGCACTCCGCGTGGAACTGAGCGACCGTGCGAACCTCCCGCTTCTTCTGTTAGACGGAGGCATGCGCTTGCTCCACCTCTCTAACACCGCGTTTGACCGGAGGTTGGTGATCTCCGTCATCGAACATTTTGACTTCCAGGCACTCCGGCCACCGGCGGCCATCATGTCCTACTTCGGTCTCGTGTGGAGCCTGGCCCGCTCCAATGAAAACACCACCTGGGCCGCATTCCGCATCCTGGAATTTCCCGATGTCGTCATCCCCATGCGCGCGGGAGTCGCTTATCGTCAGGACGTGGCACTGGCCTACATGTTGGCCCCGACCGACCCAGGCTATTGGATAGGCCCAGTCATCGAACGCCTCACCAGCGTGTCCGACGAAACTTCCCAGAAGAGTCTGCTGCGGATGCTGTGGTTTGCCCAGGACGACTTTGCCGACCAGGAGATCCAGGCTTTTGCCAAGGACCCCAAGAAGCCCCCAGCTTCCCGTGCCTACGCCGCGGGGCTGCTCGCCCCGCGAGGCAATTTCTCCCCCGCCGACCAGCAAGAGATCCAGGCCTCATCCGAAGAAATCTTGCGCAAGAAAGCCCGCGAGAGTTTGCTCCGCTACATCGACGGCAATCTTGAGGAATTGGAGAAGTACACCCTCAAGCTGGCCGCGAAACGCCAACAGGCCGCCGTTAGCCGATGAGTCCAGCAACTAGCGTCCCGCCGTCCAAACGGCTTGGCGACAAACTACAATAAGAGGGCCTCATGCTACGGATGTTGAGCCTACTAGTGATCTTCGCCGGCACGAGCTTGGCGCAGGTCGATGCGCTTCGCGCCGAGATCCGTGCCGCTTATGTCGTGGATCTGTCACAGCCCCCGGGCACCGACCTCTTGCACGCCCGCGACTTCTTCGACTTCGTGAAGACGAAGCTAAATCGTGGTGCCTACGCGGAGGCCCTGCGGGCGGAATTGGAAGACCGTAGTAACTCCGCGAGAATGCGCGTTGACGGAAGTGTCCGACTGCTCGGTCTTTCGGATGCTCCGAGTGACTTCCTGCTTGCTGCCCGGGTGCTGGCGCGCGCGGACTTTCGCCAGGTGGCCATCGCTTCTTACTATGCTGCCGCCAAGCGGCTTGCAGGTGTGAACGTGGATATTAGTCCTGTGGCGTTTCGGCTCTTGGAACAACCAGACGTCAAACTGCTGTGGGGGGGAGTTTTCTCTTTGATCAAGCGGCGATGGTAGCCTCTCTCTTGCTGCCCACCGACCAGAAATATTGGGCCGATTCCGCCGTCGAACGCCTCGCCTCAGAGCAAGACGAGACCGCGCAACAAACGCTTCTGAGCTTGCTTTGGTTCGCGCAGACGGATTTTGCGGATGACGAAATGGCGGCTTTCGCCAAGGACGCCACAAAGCCCGCGTCGTCTCGCGCGTTGGCCGCAGGATTTCTCGCACAGGAGCCGAACGTCCCCCTCCTGGATCAAGCCGAAGTCCTGGCCACCTCCGAGGACGAATTGCGCGAACGCCGCCGACGCCGTCAGGCAGCCGGCCTGTATTTCAAAGACATCATGCCCACCATGCAGCGTGACACCATGAAGATCTCCCTCAAGCGCCGTCTCGCCGCTTCCGAGGGCGCAAGGTAGCGCCACCCTGATGCCATTCATTTTACTCATGCTGTTGGTCTTCGCCGGAACGAGCTTGGCGCAGGTCGATGCGATCCGCGCCGAGATAAGAGCTCTGTACGTGCCCGACCCACAGCAGCCGAACATCGAAATGGTTCGAGCAAAAATATTCTTCACGGCAGTGCAGGACAAGCCCAATCGCGCTGAGTACCTCGAGGCAATCCGCGCTGAATTGGAAGATCGAAGCAACCGAGCTTTCATGCTGGTTGATGGATGCGCCCGGCTACTTTCCATCTCAAACGCTTCCGAAGATAACAGGCTGGCCGCACGAGTACTGGCGCGTGCGAACTTTCGAGAGGTCGGGATGATTCCATACCACGGCGTGGCAAGTCAGCTTGCCTCCCGAAACATCGATGTCAGCGCCGCGGTCTTTAGGCTCCTGGAGCAACCGGATATCGCAATGTTATGGGTGCAGGGGTTCTCCTTCGATCAGGCGAGTCTGGTTGCCTCTCTGCTGATGAAGATTGACCAGAAGTATTGGGCCGATTCTGCGGTCGAACGCCTCGCTGCGGAAGAAGATCCAACGGCTCAAGCAACTCTGCTCTGGCTGCTTTGGTACGCGCAGACTGACTTTGCCGACTCCGAGCTGGCGGCTTTCGCTAAGAATTCCAAAAAGCCAGCCTCGGCGCGTGCTTTGGCCCAAGAACTAGTTGCGAGGGAGCCCAATGTCCCCCTCCTGGATCGAACCGAAGTCCTGGCCGCCTCTGAGGACGAACTGCGCGAACGTCGCCGACGCCGTCAGGCGGGAGGAGTGTATTTTAGAAACATCATGCCCACCATTCAGGGTGACACCATGAAAATCCTCCTCAAGCGCCGCCTCGCCGCTTCCGAGGGCGCAAACTAGCGCCACTCCAACTTCCAGGACTAATCTGAAGTTCGGAAGCCGAGCAAAGAACGCGTGCTGGAGGACGGCCACAGCGACCCTCTCCGACGACTGAGCAAGTGCCCCGGCGTTGTCCTTCTACCCCGATGAACTCCGCGATCAGATAGGACGGAGTTAGTCGATGAGTGGGGCCAGTTTCGCCAAAACTTCCTCTGTGATGAAATCAGGAAGCTTCTCGATGAAGCGGGCCTGGCGCGCCTGCAAGTCGATAACGCGCGGTTGGTTGCAGAGAACTACGCCCTGGGTAATCGTCCCCGTCCCATTGAGTGAAACCGCGAACCCTGCATGCCGCGCAAAGTTTCCGCCTTGTGTGATTGGACAAACCAAAGGAGTGCCCAGGCTATTGAAAATCCTTGGAGAAACAACCACGACGTAGCGCGCTCCCGCTTGTTCACGGCCCTTCACGGGGTCTAGATCGACAGGGAAGACGTCTCCCCGATCCACGCCCTACGCCTCGCGGCCAGTCGCGGGAGCTTCCAGCCACGCTCGGCCTTCGTCCGACAACGGAGCGCTCAGGTCGCACCGCGCCACCAACTCGGCAAGCGTGTACTTGCGCGCTCTACCCGCTGGAGGCCCAACCCCCAGTTGCTTCCGCACCCAAGCGTCCAGCGTAAGTCCCTCCGCCGCCGCCTTTGCCTTGAGTGCCTCCACCTGCTGGTCGGGAAGTTCGATGACGGTCATAGCTGGCTCCTCGTGTCTCCTTCAGCGTAAACCATCGCAGCCTTGGAGCGCCGCGTCCCTGGGCATAGCTTAAGAGACAATAGAGACGTGGCCTACCGCATCAGCAGCTCAGGTTCTGCTTCCCGCAAGATCCGCCCCACGCTCTTTTTGTGGGTCGTGATCGCTGGCTGTTGCTACGCTCAACAAACGTCCATCCACGAACAGCTTCAAGAGCTGTATCGCGGCATGACCCCTCGTTCTCTAGACCCCAGAGCACTGAACCAATTTTGGGATAGAGCCAAGACTGACTCAGCATCGTACGCTTTGGCTCTCCGCAAGGAACTAAGCGACCGAGATATCGCACCTCTACTTCTATTTGACGGCAGCGTGCGGTTACTTAGTCTCTCGAATACGGCTTCTGACCGGCAATTCGTGCTTGATGCAATCGCTCGCTATGACTACCAAGGGCTTCCGAGAGAGGTTGGAATTATGCCGTACTTCACCCTTGTTCATAATCTGGCCGTCGAGAATGAGAATACAACATGGGCGGCGTTCCGAATTCTGGCATGGCCCGATGTAATTGTGCCCATCATGCCGGGACTCACTCTCGGTCAGAATTTCAGTCTGGTCACGATGCTGTTGCCCACGAATCCGAATCACTGGCTCAAGCCCGTAGCCGAACGACTGTCTAGTGAGCCAGACCAAACGGCACAGCAAAGTCTTCTCCTATTGCTGTGGTACGCCCAGGACGACTTCGCCGACCAGGAGATACGGGCATTCGCAAAGAACACTCAAAAACCAGCCGCCTCTCGTAAGTATGCGGAGGGGTTAGCCGCCAGACGAGCCAACCTGACCCCGGCTGAATTAGCCGAAATCAGAGCGACCCCGGAGGCATCCTTGCGTCAAAGGCGTCGTGAAATTCTGAAAGGTTTCGGCATAGAGAGACTACGCGATCTGGAAAACTACACGATCAAGTTGATCGCAAAGCGCCAAATGAGCGCAGTCAAGTCGCCGGTCCAATAACACCGGCCCTCAATTCCCCGTTCTCCCTCAACTATTTCCCCATTCGAGCATCCCCATGGCGCTCCATAGCATCCAAAGTGTTAACTGATGTGTCTCGATCAAGCCGTTCCAGAAAAGACCGCCTCGGCGGAACACGAAAAACAACAAAACGAACCCAGGAAGTGATTGAAACCATTAGACCGGCCCGAAAAAACGAACCCACGCTATAATTGAAATGGAGCCATCCGGTGTCAATTCAGAATAAATCGCGCACGACGGACTCGCCACTCGCTTCCAAAGCGCGATCGGCGGCCTGTTCGCTCAAGTCTTTCTTCCGTACGCAGGCCCACCTGCAACTCATGGTCGCGCTGGAAAGCGGCGAAGAGCCCACCCTTGTCGGCGGGCAAGCCGTGCTCGAAGGCGTCATGATGCGGGCCCCGCACAGTTACGCCATCACCGTGCGTAAATCGAACGGCGAATATGCGACGGACCAGGAAGCCATTCCGCGCATGTCCGAAAAGTACCCGATCTTCAAGTACCCCATCCTGCGCGGACTCGGCACGCTGGGTCAGGCCATGCAGCTTGGCTTCAAGGCGCTCACCTTTTCCACCAACGTCATGATGGAAGAACTCGACCCGGAAGCGAAAGAGAAACCGGCGCCGGCGTGGCTCGGCATCCTACAAGCGATTCTCCCCGTGGCGTTCTTCATCTTCATGTACAAGTTCGTGCCGCTCTTCTTGGCCGAACGCCTGGCGACATCTCGCCTCGGCATCAACCTGTGGGACGGCGTCATCCGCCTCTGCATCTTCCTCCTCTTCATGTTCGCGATCTCGCGCATCAAGGACTTCCACCGCATGTTTGAATACCACGGCGCGGAACATAAAGTGGTCTTCAACTTCGAGTCCGGTAAAGCGGTAAACATCAAGAACGCGCAGAGCTTCACCACCTTCCACCCCCGCTGCGGCACCAGTTTCCTGATGGTCCTCATGGTGGTTTCCATGGCCACCTACGCCTTCCTCCCGATCGATAACTTCTGGCTGAAATTCGTCGCGCGCATCGCGCTGCTGCCGTTTATTATCGGAGCCAGCTACGAATTAATCCGCTTCGCCGCGCGCCGCCAGGGCAGTTTGCTGGGACTCATCACCGCCCCCGGCCTGTGGCTGCAACGCATCACTACTCAGCCGCCGGATGACAGCGAAGTTGAAGTCGCCATCCGCTCATTGAACGACGCCATGGAACTCGAAGCCAAACAGGGCGGCGAGCTCGTGATCGCTTAACACTAAGGACTCCCGTGCAATTTCAGAACAGACTCGAAGAAGTCGAACGCCGCTACGACGAACTAACGGCGCAGATGGCCGACCCGGCCGTCATTAGCGACTCCACGCAATATCGCAAGGTGTCCAAAGCGCAGAGCGATCTGTTCGATCAAGTCACGAAGTACCGCGAATGGAAGTTGGCCGACAAGAACCTCGCCGAAGCCCGCTTGATGCTGGCCGAGACCGACCCGGAACTGAAAGCCATGGCGCAAGAAGAGATCGCGCGTCTGGAGCCCGACCTCGCCAAGTATGAGGAAGAGCTCAAGGTCCTGTTGCTTCCCAAAGATCCCAACGACGAAAAGAACTGCGTGCTCGAAATCCGCGCGGGCACAGGTGGCGACGAAGCCACTTTGTTTGCCGACGAAGTCTTCCGCATGTATCTTCGTTACGCCGAACTCCATCACTGGAAAGTCGAAATCACGTCGCAGAGCGAATCTTCCGTTGGCGGCCTGAAGGAAGTCATCGCGCTGATCAGCGGCGACAAGGTCTACAGCCACTTGAAGTACGAAAGCGGCGTCCATCGCGTGCAGCGCGTTCCGCAGACCGAAACCCAGGGCCGCGTCCACACCTCCGCGATCACCGTCGCTGTGTTGCCCGAAGCCGACGAAGTCGAAATCAAACTGGAAGCGAAAGACGTTCGCGTTGATACCTTCTGTTCCTCCGGTCCCGGTGGACAGAGCGTCAACACCACGTACTCCGCTGTTCGCCTCACGCACCTGCCCACCGGAACCATCGTGTCGTGCCAGGACGAAAAATCGCAGATCAAGAACCGCGCCAAAGCCGAGCGTGTGTTGCGCTCGCGCCTTTACGAAATCGAGCTCGACAAACAGAACGCTGCCATCGGAGCCGAGCGCAAGAGCCAAGTCGGCACCGGCGATCGCAGCGAGAAGATCCGCACCTATAACTTCCCGCAGAACCGCTTGACCGATCACCGCATCGGCCTGACTTTGCACCAGCTCAACCTCGTGATGGAAGGCAAGATCGAGCCCATCATCGACGCGCTGACGCAGCACTACCAGACCGAGAAAATGAAAGAGCAGAGCGAGGCAGCGTGACCCTGAAGACCGCACTCCTCCAGGGCCAGCGGCTCTTGGAAGAGGCTGCGGTCCCCGAGCCTCGCCTCACCGCCGAAGTCCTTCTCGCGCACGCCACCGGCCACGACCGCGTCTGGCTCACCGCGCACTCCCCCGACGAATTGGTGGAGCTGTGGTGGATCCACTACGGTCGCTACCTGCACCAGCGCATCGAAGGCAAGCCCACGCAGCAGATCATCGGCAAGCAGGAGTTTTACGGTCGCGACTTCCGCGTCACGCCCGACGTTCTCATCCCGCGCCCCGAAACCGAGCACGTGATCGAAGCCGCGCTAGCCTGCAATCCTCAGGACATCGTGGACGTAGGCACCGGCTCCGGCGCCATCGCCATTACGCTTGCGTTAGAGACCAAAGCCCGCGTCACCGCCACCGACATCTCGCCAGTTGCTCTCCGAGTCGCCGAGGACAACGCCCGCCGCCTGAATGCCCACGTCCAGTTCATCGAATGTGACCTGCTCTCCGCGCTCCCCGACGCGTCCTTCGATCTAGTCGTCTCCAACCCACCCTACATTGCGTTGACCGACAAGCCGACGCTCCAGAGAGAAGTCCGCGACCACGAACCTGAACTGGCCCTCTACGGCGGAGCAGACGGCCTCGACATCTACCGCCGCCTGATCCCCGAAGCCGCGCGAGTCTTGAAGCCCCACGGATGGTTGGTGATGGAGATCGGCTCCAGCCAAGGCGAGGCCCTGAGCGCTATGCTGTCCTCGTGGACCGACGTGGAAATTCGAAACGACTTGGCCGGCCTGCCCCGTGTGGCCGTTGCCCGTAAACCGTGAAGACGTATTTCCATCTCGACATGGACGCGTTCTTCGTCTCGGTCGAAGAACTCTTCGATCCATCGTTAAAAGGCAAGCCCGTAGTCGTCGGCGGCAAGTCGGACCAGCGTGGAGTCGTCTCAGCCGCCTCCTACGCGGCCCGCAAGTTCGGAGTTCACTCCGCCATGCCCCTGCGCACCGCCTACAAGCTCTGCCCGCAGGCGATCTTTGTTGAAGGGCACCGCGAACGCTACAGTGAGTATTCGCATCGCGTCTACGAGGTCCTGCAAAGCTTCACCCCGCGCGTGGAGATGGCCTCCATCGATGAAGCTTATCTCGACATGACGGGCACCGAGCGCTTGCACGGTCCTCCGCTGGCGGCGGCTCACAAGTTGCACAACGCCGTCACCGCAGCGACGAATCTGAACTGCTCCATCGGCATCGCGACGTCCCGCATGGTGGCGAAGGTGTCGTCCGATCAAGCTAAGCCCAACGGTGTGCTGTGGATCATGCCTGGGCAGGAGGCGGACTTTCTAGCGCCGCTCGATATCCGCAAGATCCCAGGCGTCGGCAAAGTCACCGAGCAGAATCTAAACTCGTGCGGCATCCGCAAGGTCGGCGACTTGGCGAAGCTTGATCCTGCTTTCGTGGAACAGCGTTTCGGCCAGTGGGGCCTGGCGCTGTCAGGCAAGGCCCGTGGACTCGATGCCGGAGGCTGGTTCGATGGCGAGATCGGCGACGGTCACGATCCCAAGTCTGTCAGTCACGAACACACCTTTATGACCGACACCGCCGACGCAGCCGAGCTCGATGCCATGTTGGTGAAGCTGTCCGAAAAAGTCGCGCGCCGCCTGCGCGATCACGGCGTGTGGTCGCGGACAGTGCAGATCAAGCTGCGCTACTCCGACTTCACAACGTTCACGCGCTCCAAGACCCTCGACCACGCCACGCAGATCGATACCGAGCTAGCCGAAGCCGCCCGCGGGCTCTTCCACAAAGCGTGGAACAAAGGTTCCATTCGTCTACTTGGAGTCTACGCGCAACAGTTCGAATCCAATGAAGGCCAGACCAGCCTGATCGCCGAGCCACGAACCGAAGGATGGCGGAAAGCTCTCGCTGCGGTGGACAAGATTCGCGGAAAGTACGGCGACGATGGCATTGTCTCGCTCGCGGCCGGTATGAGCGCGCAGTTCCACCCGAAAGTGCATGAGAATCCGGAGAATCTACCAGGGAAGGAGCCGCCAAAGAAATAATGGCGAAGGCGAGAAAGGGTGGAATGGCGGGGACGACGGGGCTCGAACCCGCGACCTCCGACGTGACAGGCCGGCGCTCTAACCAACTGAGCTACGTCCCCGCATTGCCATGTCGGCAGATTCAAGAATAGCACAGGGCGAACCCATTTCGCGATTCCCTGGCAGAGAGAAAATTGACTTACTCTGCAGTGGGCCGTGGCGTTTGTTATCGTAAAGGGATAGATGTTGCCCCAGCGCCCGCCGGTTTCCTCGTACTGAATGAGGTCGACCGTACAGATCAGCAGCGGCATCGAGTCCCTCTTCGGGACGCGCGATGAGAACATTCGTCTGATCGAATCCAATCTAAACGTTCGCGTACAACTGCGTAACGACTTCTTGGAGATCGAAGGGGATGACGCGGCAGTGGCTCGCACGGAGCAGATTCTAGGCGACTATGTCGACTTGGTCCGCGAGGGTCATGTCTTCAACAATGGGGACCTCAATAGTTTCCTGCGCGTGGTGACTGCGGATCCGGAAGCGTCGCTGCGCCGATTGGTCCAGAGCGGGAAGCAGCGCGCGTTTGGCAAGAAACTGATTACGCCGAAGACGGTGATGCAGCGCCGTTACGTGGATGCCATCGAGCATTCCGATCTGGTTTTTGGCATTGGGCCAGCGGGCACGGGCAAGACGTACTTAGCGGTGGCGATGGCCGTGGCGGCGTTGTTGTCGAAACAAGTGAGCCGCATTATCCTGACGCGACCGGCCGTCGAGGCGGGGGAGCGGTTGGGCTTTCTGCCGGGAACTTTGCAGGAGAAGATCGATCCTTACTTGCGACCGTTGTACGACGCGCTGTACGAAATGGTGGATCAGGAGAAGATCGAGAAGTTGCTGGAACGAAATACGATTGAGATCGCTCCACTGGCATTTATGCGTGGACGCACGTTGAATGACGCGTTCATCATCATGGACGAAGCGCAGAACTGCACGCCGGAACAGATGAAAATGATTCTCACGCGGCAGGGGTTCAATTCGAAGATGGTGGTGACGGGCGATCCGACGCAGGTCGATCTGCCGGGCGGACACAGAAGCGGATTGGCAGAGGTTGTCGATGTGCTGCGTGGGGTCGAGGGTGTACAGTTTGTCCAGTTCGATGATCGCGACGTGGTGCGCCATGCGCTGGTGCAGCGGATCGTGCGCGCTTATGAACGGTACAACGAAAAGATCGGGGCGAACCGGCAGATGGCGCTGAAACTGGCGGAGCCGGTTGCGGCGGATGCTTCCACGGAGACGGGCGGCGCGGAATCAAATGCGGACCTCATCATCTCCTAGTAACGCCACGCTCTTGTTTCAACATCCCACGCGCAAGGTGCGGCGGGGGGATCTGCGCGCGTTCTGGCTGGAACTGGCGGCGGCGTTGAAAGCTGGCGAGCCCACGTGTTTGATTACGACGGATGCTGAGTTGCGGCGCTTGAACAAGCAGTTCCGGCGTAAGGATTATGCGACGGACGTTTTATCGTTCCCCGGCGACGAGGGCGAAATTGCGATTTCGTTCGATCGCGCGGCGGAGCAGGCGGCGGAGATGGGGCATTCGGTCGATGATGAGTTGCGAATTCTGATGCTGCACGGGTTGCTGCACCTTTCGGGGATGGATCATGAGACGGATGCGGGCGAGATGGCCAAGGCGGAAGCTCGTTGGAGAAAGAAGTTCGGATTGCCGGTAGGATTGATTGAACGGGCTCGCGCATGATTCTGTTGCCTCTCACTATTGCTGCTCTTGTCATGCTGTTCGTGGTGACCTTGGTTACCTGCATCCAGGTGATGTATCTGGAGTCGCTGCGCATTCGTAGCCGTGAGTTGCCAGCGCTGGAGTTTTTCAAGGAATCGATTGAGCCGAAGATTGGGCTGACCACGGAGCAGGGCGCGCTGGCGTTTTCGTTGGTGAAACACGTCGGTCTGACGATGTTGGGCTGCTTGCTGCTCGCGATTACGTTTGACAGCACATCGCTGGCGGAGGCTCTAACCGGAGCGTTTCTCATCGGCTCACTCGCCGTATTGATTTGTGCCCATCTGGTTCCGCAATTGATCTACCGCAAGAGCAGCGGGCGGAAGCTGATGGTGTTTGTGCCGCTGCTGAAGTTGGTGGCGATGCTGGTGAGTCCTCTAACGTGGACAGTGGAGTTCGCGTACTCACTCTTCGGGCTTGATGGCGGTCAGACAGCAGAGGATTCGGCGGATGCAGAGGAGCCGATCGACGCGTTGATCAACGCTGGTGAAGAAGAAGGTATCATCAAGGCCGATGATCGCGAACTGATCCAGTCGGTGGTGGCGTTCGGCGACAAAACCGTCCGCGAAGTTCTGACGCCCAGGCCGCGGATTGTTGCGGTAGCTGTGGACGCGAGCTTAGAGGAGTTGCGTACGCTGGCGAAGGCAGAGCAGTATTCGCGCATGCCTGCTTATGACGGCGACATCGATTCGGTGGCCGGGTTCGTGCATGTACGCGACATGTTCGAGTTGGATGAGAGCGAGCGGGCGAAGAAGTCGGTGCGGGATATTTTGCGGCCGATCCGGACAGTTCCGGAGTCGAAGCCGGTGAACGATCTGCTGCGCGAGATGCAAGAAGAAGGCGCGCATATGGCAGTGGTAGTAGATGAATACGGTTCGACAGCAGGCATCGTGACCATGGAAGACATGGTGGAAGAAATCGTCGGGGAGATCCACGATGAGCATGAGCCGGAGCGTGATGTTAAGAAAGAAGCGGATGGAAGCTACGTATTGTCTGGGAGTTATGACGTGGACCGCTTAAAGGAATTATTGGATTATGAGGCTCCTGAAGGAACCGAATCGACGACTGTGGGCGGGTTGGTGACGGAGTGGTTGGGACACGTGCCGCGCGTAGGTGAAGAAGCCCAGCGGGACGGCATCATCATCCGGGCGCTGGTGGGGAATGATCTCCGCGTGGACCGAGTGCGCGTCTCGCGCGCACAACACGAAAAGCAGGACGCGTGAGAAAGAAACACGTTTCCGGATTCGTTTCGATCTTGGGCCGGCCAAATGCCGGCAAGTCCACCTTGTTGAACGCGTTGTTGGGGACGAAGGTTGCGATTGTTGCGCCGCGTCCGCAGACGACGCGCAACGCGATTCAGGGCGTGCTGACGAAGCCCCAGGCGCAGATCGTATTTGTCGACACGCCGGGTATTCACAAGTCCACCACGATGCTGAACAAGCGCATGATGGATTCGGTGCGAGCGTCGGCGTCGGCGGATGTCGTGCTGTTCTTAGTGGACGCGACGGCGCGTCCCAGCGAAGAAGATGCGCAGGCCCTCGATCTTATCAAGAAGCTGGAAGCTCCGGCGATCGCGGTGTTGAATAAGGTGGATCTGGTTTCCCCGAAGCAGAAGGTGCTGGAAGTAATCACGCGGTATCAGGGATTGCACGAGTTTGCGGCCTTTGTCCCCATCTCCGCACTCAAGGGCGATGGCCTGGACTTGCTGCTGAAAGAAATCATTCAGCGGTTGCCTCCGGGTCCCGAGCTCTATCCTAAAGATTACTTGACGGATCAACCGGAGCGTTTCTTGGCTGCGGAGTTGATTCGCGAGCAGGTGCTAAAGTTGACGCGCGAAGAAGTTCCCCACGCTGTGCATGTGATGGTGGAGAAGTGGGAAGATACCCCGAAGTTGATCCGGATCGCGGCCACGATTTACGTGGAACGGCCGGGGCAGAAGATCATTGTGATCGGTACCGGAGGCTCGATGCTCAAGCGCATCGGTACGATGGCGCGGATGCAAATTGAAACGATGACCGGCAAGAAAGTCTTCTTGCAAACATTTGTGAAGGTGCAGCCGAACTGGCGTGAGGACCCTGAGTTCCTACAAGCTACCGATTGGCGCGGAACGAGTGGGGTATAAGTAGGTATGGCATTACGACTCTGTAGTCTTCTGCTGGCGGGTTCGTTGCTGTTGGTGGGGCAAACGCCGGATCGTAAAGATGCGGTGATTCACGATCAGGTCAGTATGGCTCTGACGCTGGATCATGAGGTACGTGGCGGCGGCCTGCAGGTGATTGTCAAAGACGGCGCCGTAATATTGCGCGGCCTGGTCAAGGATGAGAAAGCGCGCTTGAAGGCGACCAAGCTAGCCAACAAGATCAAGGGCGTCAAGTCCATCGACAATCAACTCAAGCTTCCGGACGACAAACCTTAACGCTGTTCGCTGTCAATCCACTTGGGCGTTTGCAGCGGTGTAAACTGGCGAAGGCTTGCGAGCAACTGTTGCGGATCGGTATCGACCAGCAGCACATCCCGATGTTGCTGGCGTAGGAATTGTTCCCTTACCGCGTGATCCGCGAGCGCGGTTACGTGGTCGAAATACCCCGCAACATTCAGCAGGCCAAGTGGTTTTCCGTGCAGTCCCAGTTGGGACCAGGTCCAGATTTCAAACAACTCTTCGAAGGTTCCGATGCCGCCGGGCAGGGCCATGAACGCGTCGGCCAAGTCTGCCATCATTGCTTTGCGTTCATGCATGGAGTTCACGATGCGCAGTTCGGTGAGCTCCACGTGCGCGACTTCGTGACGAACCAGCGAATCGGGGATGACGCCGACTACCTTGCCTCCAGCGGCGAGGCAACTATCGGCCAGGATGCCCATGAGTCCAATATTCCCGGCACCGTAGACGAGGCGGACACCTTGTTCCGCCAGCATGCGTCCGACGGTCCGCGCGGCCTCCGCGTATTCAGGACGAGCACCGCTGTGCGCACCGCAGAATACGCAGAGCGTGCCAATTTCAAGGCTCATGTTTAGTGGCGGAAGTGGCGGATTCCGGTGAACACCATCGCGATTCCCAGGCGGTCCGCTGCGGCGATCACGTCGTCATCGCGCATGGAGCCACCGGGTTGAATGACGGCGGTGATCCCGTGTCGCGCTGCTTCTTCCAGCCCGTCAGGGAACGGGAAGAACGCGTCGGAGGCGACGATGGCGCCCTTGAGCGGAAGCACCGCTTTCATCGCGCCGACTTTCACCGAATCAACGCGGCTCATTTGGCCCGCGCCGACGCTGATCGTCTGGCCGTCGTTGGCGTACACGATGGCGTTCGACTTGACGTGTTTGGAGATCTTCCAGCCGAACTCCAGTGCAGCCCATTCTTTGGGAGTGGGGGTGCGCGCCGTTCTAACAACCGTTTCGTCGCGACGGAGGCGATGCACGTCAGCAGTTTGCGCGAGGAAGCCACCGGTGATGGACTTCACGACGGTGTCTAGCGGAGCCACGGTCACACGCAGCAGGCGGAGGTTCTTTTTGGAGGAGAGAATCTCCAGCGCTGCCGGGGAATAACTCGGGGCCGCGATGGCTTCGATGAAGGTCTTCGCGATCTCCGTTGCCGTCTCGGCGTCGACGGAGCGATTGAAGGCGAGCACGCCGCCGAAGGCTGAGATGGGGTCGGCTTCAAAGGCCCGGCGGTAACTTTCCGCAAGAGTTTCTGATTCCGCACAACCACAGGGGTTGGTGTGTTTGATGATGGCCGAGGCGGGCTGATCGAATTCCAGGACCAGTTGCCATGCGGCGTCGAGGTCGACCAGATTGTTGTAGGAGAGCTCTTTGCCTTGCAGTTGTTCGGCTCCGGCGATGCCGGTCTTGCCGGTCGCATAGAGCGCGGCGGACTGGTGCGGGTTCTCGCCGTAGCGCAGGGAAAGCGTGCGGGGTGCACGAATGTCGAGGGTTGCAGGGAGAGCTTCCGCGGTCGGCGGAATTTGCGCGAGCCGGTTCGAGACGGCGCGATCATACGCGGCAGTGGTCGCGAACGCTGCTTTGGCCAGACGCCAGTGCGTTTCGGACGACAGCGAGGCGTCGTTCGCGCGGAGCTCTTCGATGATGGCGGCGTAGTCGGAGGCAGCGGTGACGATGGCCACGTCCTGCCAGTTCTTGGCGGCGGCGCGGATCATCGTGGGGCCGCCGATGTCGATGTTGTCGATCAATTCCTCCAGGGTCGCGTCGGCCTTGGCCGCGATCTTCTCAAACTCGTAGAGATTCACCACGACGAGATCGATGCGCGGGATGCCGTGGGCGGCGATGGCTGCCATATGCTCGGGTTTGGAACGCATCGCGAGAATGCCGCCGGCGACGCGGGGATGCAGCGTCTTGACGCGGCCGTCCAGCATTTCCGGGAACTCGGTGACCTCGGCCACTTCGCGCAAGGGCGAAATGCCGGCCTCCTTGAGGACGCGGAACGTTCCTCCGGTGGATAGAATCTCAATACCCAGCGCAGAGAGAGCCTGGGCGAATTCGGTGATACCTGTTTTGTCTGTGACGCTCAGAAGAGCGCGTTCTATACGGGCCATGATGGTGATTGGTGAACTCTAATTGTCACATGTTACCCTCAACTCTTATGCGTCTCGTTACATTTGCCCGTGAAGGGGCGAAACCGGAAGCCGGCGTGATCCGCGGCGAGCAAGTTGTGGGGTTGGGGATGGACATGTTGTCCGTGTGCGCCTTGGGGAAAGTGCCGGAGGCCACCGGTCCCGCGTACGACCTGAGTACGGTCAAGCTGATGGCTCCCGTGCCGCGCCCAAACAAAATGATTTGCGTGGGACTGAACTACCGCGATCATGCGGCGGAATCGCGGTCTGAGATCCCGACGGTGCCGACCATCTTCAACAAGTTTCCGAACGTCGTGATCGGACCGGGTGATTCCATCGTATTGCCGAAGGCCTCGCGCAAGCCGGATTATGAGGCGGAGTTTGCATTCGTGATCGGTAAAGGCGGACGGCACATTTCCGCGGACCGGGCGATGGAGCATGTGTTCGGCTACACCATCGTGAACGACGTAAGCGCTCGTGATTTTCAGACGGCGACGACGCAGTGGCTGATGGGCAAGACGTTCGATACGTTCTGCCCGATGGGGCCGTGGATCGTTACGACGGATGAGATTGCGGACCCGCACGCGTTGGATATTTCGCTCGAGATCGGCGGCGAAATACTGCAGAAATCGAACACACGGGAATTGGTGTTCGGCATTCCGAAGTTGATCGAATACGTGTCCACGGCCGTCACGCTGGAGCCGGGTGATGTTTTCGCCACAGGGACTCCAGGGGGCGTGGGTTTCGCACGCAAGCCTCCACGTTGGCTGAAGCCAGGGGATGAGACGATTGTTCGCATCTCCGGCATTGGCGAATTGCGGAATCCTGTAATCGCTGAAGAATAGCTGTCGGCTATCATGATAAGTGCTGTACGCTGCTCGGAGGACGCAGCGCCCCATGCCTGACTCGATACGAGATCTATTGCAAGCTGTCCGGCAGGACGCGCGCTTCGGCGTGCGCATTCTATTGCGAACCCCTGCGATCACGGTCCTTGTCGTATTGGCTCTGGCGCTCGGGATTGGCGCAAACTCCGCGATGTTTAGCGTGGTGGATGCCTTGCTACTGCATCCGCTGAGTTACCAGAATCCGGACGAGTTGAGTATCGTTTTCGATCGGGACGCGGCTGGGCAACTGCGCGGTACCTCGGCGGGCAATTTCCTCGACTGGCGCAAGGCGAAGTCGTTTAACGGGCTCGCGGCCTGGGCGCCTTCTGTTTACGTGTTGAGCGGGCTGGACCAGCCTGTGCAAGTTCCAGGAGCGCGGGTCACGGCGAACATCTTCCAAGTGCTCGGAGTGCGGCCGTTCATGGGGCGTACGTTCCTGGTGGGCGAAGATGGCTTGGACGGTAGCGCGACGGTGAGCCGCGTGGCGGTGATCAGTTACGGGTTGTGGCAGGATGCGTTGGGGTCTGATCCAAATGTGCTGGGTCGGCAGATTCGTCTCAACGACAATTCATTCGCGATTATCGGCGTGATGCAGCCCGACTTTGAATTGTTCAACCGGCGGCATCAGCTGTGGGTTCCGGCGGTGCTGGATGCGTCGAACCGGGATTATCGCTATTTGCAGGTGGTGGGGCGCAGGAAGGCGGGGTTGCCGGAAGCCGCAGCGGAGATGCGTTCTCTGTCGCAAGTACTGGCCGAGGCGTTCCCTGGGAACAATCGCAGTTGGACCGCGCAGGTAGAGAGCTTTCAGGATTGGCTGGTGGACCGGCGCATTCGCACACGGCTGCTATTGTTGTTCGCTGCGGTCGGCATGGTGTTACTGCTGGCGTGCAGCAACGTCGCGAGCCTGTTGCTGGCGCGATCGGCTAGCCGGAGCCGGGAGATCGCGTTGCGGGTTTCGTTGGGTGCGACGCGCGGTCGCATTATGGGGCAGTTGCTGATTGAGAGTTTGCTGCTGTCTTTGCTGGGCGGTTTTTGGGGGTTGCTGCTTGCGGGAGCTTTGATTCAGGCCGCGCCCTCGTTTGTTCCCGCCAGTGCGATTCCGACGACGGCGCCGTTGGAATTGAGCATGTCGGTCATTGGATTTACGTTAGTGATCTCTGTGCTGACCGGGATCCTGTTTGGATTGGCCCCTGCGATAGCTGCATCCAGGCCGGATGTTCGCGAGGCGTTGCAGGATGCGGCTCGGGGCTCGACTGGAGGGAAAGGCCGGCAGTTCTTCCGTCAAGCGATGGTCACCATCGAAGTCGCTGTGGCGCTGGTGCTGCTATCGAGCGCGATGTTGATGGTCCGCAGCTTGCAGAAACTTGCTGCGACGGATTTGGGTGTGAGCACTGCGAACGTTCTGACGCAGCGAATCTTCTTGCCGGCGACGACTTACGATGCTGAACGTGCGCTCCGGTTTCATCGCCAGGCAATGGAACAGGTTGCGGCAATTCCCGGCGTGGCCCTGGTGGCGATGGGCAGCAATCTTCCACTGGCTCGGTTGGGGATGGAAGTGCCGTTCGATCTGGAGAGCGCCCCGGTGCGTGCGATGGCGGACATGCCGGGTGCGGGCTACACGACGATTACTCCTGGATATTTCACATTGCTGAAGGTGCCGCTTCGGGCAGGGCGGGATTTTGCGGATACGGATTCCGAGGACGCGCCGCGTGTGGCGATCGTCAACGCTGCGTTTGCGGCTCGTTATTTCCCCAACGGCGATGCCGTGGGACAACGGCTGCGCATGAACAAGCCGGCGCTGGGCAAGAACGGGTTCGGTGACATTGAATACGTCGAGGTGGTCGGTGTGGCTGGGAACGTCACGCTGGATGAAGTAGGCGCGCCGCCGATCCCGATCATCTATGTCCCGCTGGCGCAGAATGTCTGGGCCACGGCGCACTGGATGGCCGTGCGGACCACGGGCGATCCGGTACGCATGGCAGCCGCGGTACGCAGCGCGATTATGGCGTTGGATACAAATCAACCGGTGGACGCGGGTACGTCTCTCGCCGCAAGTTTCGCCACGCAATTCGCAGAACCGCAGTTTCAATCTCGCTTGATGGGCGGCTTCGCCTTCTTGGCGCTAGGCCTGGCGATCGTTGGGATTTACGGCGTCAATTCGTATTCGGTGACGCAGCGGCATCGGGAAATCGGCGTTCGGCTGGCGTTGGGAGCGACCGGGGGCAGCGTGGTGCGCGATATTTTGGGTCGGGGCATGAAGTTGACCGCGGTGGGCATCGTGGTGGGCCTGGTGGGTGCCGTAAGCCTGAATTCGGTGCTGCGGAGCGCTCTGGTGGACGTTGGAGGCATCGAAATCCTGCCGATGTTGGGCGCGTCGGGGGTGCTGGCGGTGGTCGCGGCGGCGGCTTGCTACCTTCCGGCTCGCCGGGCAACGCAAATTGATCCCGCAATTACCTTGCGGAAAGAATAGGTGTGTTTGGTAAGATGGTAGTCACCTACTGGGAGATCGTCTAATGGTAGGACAGCAGACTCTGACTCTGCTTATCGGGGTTCGAGTCCCTGTCTCCCAGCCACTCCTTAATATTTTCAATAACTTACGGGCTGTCCCATCCACAAGGATGCTGGCCGTATCAATGCCAGCGCCAAGACCGTCCGTATCAAAATAAAATCGCCCAGCTGTCAATACCGTCCCTCAACGCCGGTCTGGCGGATGAATGAGTGCTCATTTCCAAGGTCCACCGGGCTTCCAAGAGGCGATGAACGACTTCCCGGCCACGACGGTGGAAAGCACCGGAAGCGCGAACTGCCGTATCTCGGTGACTAGTCGCGCTAGATCTCCAGAAGCTTCGCGGAAGCGGCTTCGATGCACAAATGCTCGCCATTGGACGACCCTGGCTGGATCATCAGCGTACGCCTCGGTGAGTCCAATCGGCTCAGCTTCGATAGTTGTTCCTCTATGCCGGAAGGTCGCTACGATGGCCTTGGCCAAGCGTTCCTCTTCAAACGGATACATCCGGGATAGGAGGGCGAGGTCGTAGTAATCCTTCATGCGGCTGTTGAGTAAGCCGAGTTTGGTGAGAGCTTCCAGCTTCTCTGCAATCACGGTTTCCTTGGGATAGGCGAGAAGCACAGGCG
This sequence comes from Bordetella parapertussis, assembly GCA_943328975.2. Classification (GTDB taxonomy): domain Bacteria; phylum Acidobacteriota; class Terriglobia; order Bryobacterales; family Bryobacteraceae; genus Palsa-187. The sequence goes on from CALQCC020000003.1 coordinate 170,821, forward strand.
CGGGGAATTCGAGTAGTGTTGGATACTCAACCTCTGTCGGCGCTGGGACAATGACGTCCCCAAAACCGATATCGATCTGCATCGGAATTCGCGCTTTGGCAAGCGTCGCGTGGAACCTGATTCGAACGCCCTCGTAGTCCGCGTCCTCCTTGATTCTGCTCACTTCAATCGACCTGCGATTGAAGTCGATTCCGTCTGGTTCCACGGGTACTTCGCACACCGTGCTTACAAGCTCTGCGATGTGCTCCAACTCGTTACCCGTTCTCCCGGCGAGATCGATGTCCATGGTTGGCCGCGAGAGAGGTGCTCGCCATGCGGTCAGCAATAGCGCGCCCTTCAGAACGAACCGATCAGAGAACGGAGACTTCGCCAGACGATACAGGAATCGCTCCATGGCGAAGTACTGGAGGAGTTCCTGGAACGGACGGTCTTGGGCGCGAGATTGGTTGAGCAATCGCTGCCGGACCGAGGCCGCCCACGTCGCGACCGCTCACAGCAGGGCCTCCAGATATGGCCGCATGACCTTTTGGACGCGATTGATCTGGGCGAACTTGGCGATGGCCTGAAAGTTCGGCTTCGGCGTGCGCTCTAGGTAAGTTCGAAGAGCCTCAATCGCGACGTCGAGTCCGATCTTGTTCCGGTACTTGAAGCAGTCGGCAATGGTCTTCTCTGGCGAATAGATCTGGACCATCGCATCGTCAATCGTAATGACTTCGATACCCGCGCTAAAGGATGGTTCGGAATACCAGAAGACGCGCAGCGGGATACCATCGATCTTAGGGATCTGAGCATGGCTGGGAAGCGCCAGATCGACGGCATGAGGAACTTGGGTGGTCAGACCATGGTGAGCGAGCGCTGAGATCAGGCAGACGACCGCGCGCGGAATTCGAATCGCAATGGGGACCAGATCTGGGCTAGAGAGTGGCGGCGCGGTTGAGAGCCTGTAAAGACCGCGACCAACCTGTTCGATTTCGCCCGAGTCCCGGAGAGCGTACAGCGTTCGGGGGTGAACGCCGAGCCGAATTGCCTTGCTGGTGCGGAGCATGCCTCCGTGTTTAGTGAACACGTGGCGCGCTTTGGTCAGCAATGTATCAGTAGTCGTCATTGGATAGAACCTACGGATAGTATATCTAATATCCGAGGATACTATCCATGTGTCGCTATCGCCCAACTCGGGATCTTGCGTTGTAGCCTGGGCTACCGTCGCAGTACAATGTTGTCAAGGGTGCATCCACGTCGCGTTTTGGGCCGCCATAGTTCTAAACGTGTCCAGGATGCCCAGCCACTTCTCCTTGCTGCTCGGCCCCCGCAGCCTATAATGTCGATATGAATGTATCGCGCCGTAAGCTCCTACAGGTGTTACCGGTTGCCGCTGCGGTTCCGCTCACTTCGGACATCAGCGCGCAGGCTCCGGCGAGCACCGACGCTGAACTCGAAGGCGCACGTCAGTATTTGCGAGTGGGTGCACAGGTAGTGCGCCAAGTTGCCCTGCCGATGGCGACAGAGCCGGCCTCCCGATTTATCCCGCGGAGCTGACATGGCGGACATTTCCAACGATATTTTCTTTGCCTCGATCAGCGAGCTGGGTGCCAAGTTGCGGGCCAAGGAATTCTCATGCCTGGAACTGACGCGCGCATTCTGCGACCGGTTTGAGCGGCTGGGGCCGCGCTATGGCGCGCTGGCGTTATCGCTGCGCGAACAGGCGCTCCGGCAGGCTCGCGATGTGGATGATGAATTGAAGCGCGGGCGCACGCGGGGTCCGCTGCAGGGCATTCCATACGGTGTTAAAGATTTGATCGCGGTGAAGGATCATCCGACGACGTGGGGCGCGCGACCGTTCGCGGGGCAGGTGTTTCGCGAGGATGCGCGCGTTATCGAAAAGTTGAACGCGGCTCGCGCGGTGTTGATCGGCAAGCTGTCGATGATTTCGCTGGCCGGGGGAGGGAACTATCGTTCTCCTGCAGCGTCGCTTACGGGAGCGGGACGCAATCCTTGGGATCGTGACCGATGGAGCGGCGGTTCATCGAGTGGACCGGGGGCGGCGGTTGCTGCGGGGTTGACGACGTTTGCGTTGGGCTCGGAGACCTCGGGGTCGATTCTTACGCCGAGTGCGTTCTGCGGCGTGACGGGACTGCGGCCCACCTACGGGTTGGTGAGCCGGCGTGGGGCGATGGCGCTCTCGTGGACGCTGGATAAGATCGGGCCAATGTGCCGGTCGGCGGAAGACTGCGCGTTGGTGTTGGACGAGATTGCCGGAGGCGATACGGCGGATCCGGGTTCGGCGGGCAAGAAGTTTTCTTATGCTCCCAAGGTTTCGCGGAAGCCGCAGGAGATTACGATTGGTTACGCGCCGGTCGATTTCGAAGAGTGGGCTGAGCCTGCTGCGCGCGCGGCCTTCAAGGAAGCGCTTGGTGTGATGCGCGGGTTCGGATTCCGGATGAAGGAAGTGAAGCTGCCGGAGTTCCCGTATGGCGCGGTGTTGGGGACGATTCTGGCGGGTGAAGCCGGGTCGATCTTTGAGGACTTCGTGCGTAGCGGGAGTGTGGATTTGCTCCACGACGCTCGGCAGATCGCTGGAATGAAGTCCTATGTAGAGTTGCCTGCGACCGATTACTTGCGCGCCATGCGAGTGCGGAGTTTGATCCAGCAAGCGATTTACGATTTGTTCCTGGATGTGAACGTGTTGCTCACGCCGACGCGGCTTGGTGTTGCGGATCGGGTGACGGATCGGTTGGATCAGGGCAGTGGGCCGGTGGGAAGTTCACAGGGGTTGAGCACGATGATCCCTGCGGGAAACTTGGCTGGGCTGCCGGCGCTTTCGCTGCCGTGTGGATTCGCGGATGGGCTGCCTGTGGCGATATCGCTGGTGGGACGGGCGTTCTACGAGAACCAACTGGTGCAGATCGGCAACATGTATCAGAAGCAGACCGACTGGCATCGGCGGCGGCCGCCGGTGGACGCTTAATTGCGCGACAGGATCGAACTGGTCAGCGGGGTGAGATTGAATCCCATGTGCAGCAGGAATGCGGCGGCGGTGGAGCCGCTGCGTTGTCGCACGAGGCCGAACGCTAGTCCCGCGAAGAACAACAGCAGCAGATATTGCCACAGCCATTCGTTCTGAGCTCCGTGCAGTAGGGAGAATAACGCTGAGGTCACGATCAGGCCGCGCCACTTACCTCCGGCTTGCTGGAAGAGCGGTTGCAGAAATCCGCGGAACACCAGTTCCTCAAACAGCGGGCCGAGGATCACGGCGAAGACTGCGACTACCGGCAGGGGAATATCCGTTGCGGTGAGGTTGTCCACGGCGGACGGGATCAGTGGTGCGCCCAACAGCACGCCTAGGATCGAGATGGTCAGCGCCAACACGGGAGCTCCGAAGACGCAATACCATGCGCCTTGGAATTTCAGCGTCCAGTTGGTGGCTTGGGCGAATGAGATGTCATGCCGCACGCGGGCCAGAGCATAGAGGCAACTCAACATCAGAACGTAGAGGACGCTTTGATACGCCAGCCCGCGCGCCGCTTGCGACGGGATGAGGCGGGTCACAAGACTGGCCACCACGACGCTGGGGAGAATTGAGCCTAGAAAGAAACCCAGGTCTTCAAAATTCCAGACGGTCTCTTTCGGCTCGGGCATGTTATTCGGATTCGATGAGTGCGGCAGCCAGCAGGGGGATCATCAATTCGTGATGTCCGGTGATGGAGAAGCCTTGGCCGCCGGACTGCGCGTGTGGGCGTTTCACGACGTTGGCGTTGGGACGATAGTGTTGAAGGAAGTCGAGGTTGACCGTGGTGAAGTTCGCCAACGGATAGCCGAGGTTGCGGACCACGCTGACGGCTTTGAGGAAGACTTCGGGCAGGACGACCGCAGAGCCGACGTTGAGGTAGACGCCTCCGTCGTTGAGGCCGCGCACCAGAGAGCAGAGTAAGCGGAAATCGCGATGGGTGCCTTCGCCGATGGCGGCTGCGTCGGCGGCCGGATGGGTGTGGGGCGTATCGGTGCCGACCGCTACGTGAACGGTGATGGGGATCGATGCTTTGTAAGCTTCGGCGACGATGCTGTGCGGGGCGAATTCGGGGAGCGCTAATGTTTCCAGTTTGCGGCCCAGTGCTTCGCCCATGCCGAGGCCGTCGCGAATGCCTTCGGTGATAGCGACGTTCATCTCACGGCCGGTTTCTTCCGCAGCGCCGAAGCGTCCATCGGGGAGAACGGCCTCGACGTCTTCACTGGTGTGTCCGGCGATGGCGATTTCAAAGTCGTGAATGGTAGCCGCGCCGTTCATAACGTAGCCGGTGATCCAGCCGCGGTGCATGAGGTCGAGCAGGATGTCGCCCAAGCCGCACTTGATCACGTGGCCGCCCATGCCCCAGAGGATGGCTCGTTTCTTGGCCTTGGCCTCGCGCAATGCGGCGACTACGCCGCGGAACGAATTGGCGGCGAGGATGGAGGGCAGCGAATCGATGAGGCCGGTGACGCCGTCACCTTTTTTGTACAGCTTGGCGAAGTGCTTCACTTGCACCATGCCGCCGCGCGCATTGATGGGGACGGTGTTGAGTTTTTCGAAAGAGAGTGGTTTGTCGGAGTAGCGGCTCATGCCTTGTGTCCCTTCAGTATGGGTTTCAGCGCCTGCGCTGTGTAGCTGGCCGCCAAGGTTTTCGGATTGCGAACGATGTCTTCCGGCGTGCCGCAGGCGACGAGAGTGCCGCCGCGTTCGCCGCCTTCGGGGCCCAGATCGATGATCCAGTCGGCTGTTTTGATGACGTCCAGGTGATGTTCGATCACCACGACAGTATTGCCTAGTTCGACCAGGTTATGCAGGACCTGCAATAGTTTTCGCACATCCTCAAAGTGTAAGCCGGTGGTGGGCTCGTCCAGAATGTAGAGTGTTTTGCCGGTCTGGCGACGGCTCAATTCTTTCGCGAGTTTGATGCGTTGGGCTTCGCCCCCGGAGAGTGTTGTGGATGACTGCCCCAGATGAACGTAGCCAAGGCCGACGCGCACCAGCGTTTCGAGCTTGGTCTGAATCGCGGGAATATTTTCGAGCACGCCGAGCGCGTCTTCGATCGGCATCTCGAGCAGGTCGGCGATGGAGTGATCCTTGTACTTCACCTGCAGGGTTTCGTGATTGTAGCGGCGTGCGCGGCAGACGTCACACGTAACGTAGACGTCCGGCAGGAAGTTCATCTCGATGCGTTTGAGGCCGTCACCTTGGCAGGCTTCACAGCGGCCGCCTTTCACGTTGAAGCTGAAGCGTCCGGGCTTGTAGCCGCGTCCGCGGGATTCGGGGAGGCGCGAATACAGGTCGCGGATCGGGCTGAACACTTGCGTGTAGGTGGCCGGATTGGAGCGCGGCGTGCGGCCGATGGGGGCTTGATCGATCTCGATGACTTTGTCGAGCAGGTCCAGGCCCTTGATGGAGGTGTGCGCTCCGGGTTCGGCGCGCGAGCCGTAGACTTCTTTCGCCGCCGCGCGGTACAGGATGTCATTCACCAGCGTGGATTTGCCGCTGCCGGAGACGCCGGTGACGACGATGAACGTTCCCAGGGGGAACTCGACGTCGACCTTCTTGAGGTTGTGCTCGGATGCGCCGCGGATCACGATGGCGGGTCCTGCGGGACGGCGACGAAGTTCCGGTACTTCGATCTGACGTGCGCCGGTCAGATACTGTCCGGTCAGCGAGGCGGGGTTCGCTGCGATCTGTTTCGGTGTGCCCTGCGCGACTAACTCTCCGCCCAAGCGGCCGGCACCGGGGCCGAGGTCTAGCACGTAGTCGGCGCGCTCAATCGTGTCGGCGTCATGTTCGACCACCAGCACGGTGTTTCCCAGGTCGCGCAGGTTCTCCAGTGATTTCAGCAGGCGCCCGTTGTCGCGCGGATGCAAGCCGATGGACGGTTCATCGAGGACGTAGAGCACGCCGCGTAGGCGCGAGCCGATTTGCGTCGCCAGGCGAATGCGTTGGGCTTCACCGCCAGAGAGCGTCGCCGAGGATCGCTCCAGGCTGAGGTATTCCAAGCCGACGTCGATCAAGAACTTGATGCGGTTGCGGATTTCTTCTACGGGCCGCCCGCCGATCTTTTCGTCGCGCCCGGTGAGCTTCCAATCCTTCACTGTGGCGTGCGCGCGGGCCAGAGACATGCGCGTGAGTTCAGCGATGGTGGCGCCTTTGACTCGCACGGCCAAGCTGGACGCTTTGAGGCGCGCGCCATTGCAGTCCGGGCACACCGTGGGCGACATGTAGCCAGAGAAGTACTCGTGATATTTCTCGGCGGCGAGTTCCTCTTTGTAGAACTTCGTCAGCGTCGCGAGCAAGCCTGGCTTGCCATCCGCGCCGTCCAGTAGGATGGCTTGATGTTTGCGCGACAGCTCTTCGAACGGTTTCTTAATGTTAATCTTATGCGCCGTCGCTAGCGCGGTGATCCCGTGGACCACGTAGCTGCGACTGCTTCCCGGTCCGAGCCCGCCGTCGAACAACGGACGCGTCGGATCGACGATGATCTTCACTGGGTCGAAGGCCCACTTGCTGCCGAGCCCGGTGCAAGTCGCACATGCGCCGAACGGACTGTTGAAGGAAAACGACCGCGGTTCCAGTTGCGGCACACTGTCCCCGCAATTCGGGCATGCGAGCTTGCTGGAATAGAGGCGCTCTTCGCCGTTGACCACTGCGACGAGCACCAATCCGTCGGCGAGCTTGGAGGCGGTTTGGATGGAAGCTGCGAGGCGGTTTTCGATTTCGGGCTTCACCAGCAGGCGGTCCACTACGACTTCGATGGTGTGGTTCTTGCGACGGTCCAGCGTGATCTCTTCGTCCAGTGCCCGCAGGACGCCGTCGATGCGGGCCCGCACGAAGCCTTGCCGTGCGAGTTTGTCTAGTTCCTTCTTGTATTCGCCCTTGCGGCCGCGCACGATCGGAGCCAGGATCATGACGCGCTCTTGATCGCCCAACGCTAGGACTTGTTCTAGAATCTGATCCGCCGATTGCTGCGAGATCTCGATATTGCAGGTGGGGCAATGCGGGATCCCGATGGAGGCGAACAGCACGCGCAGATAGTCGTAGATTTCGGTGATGGTGCCCACGGTGGAGCGCGGGCTACGGCTGGTTGTTTTCTGCTCGATCGAAATCGCGGGGCTGAGGCCGTCGATGGAGTCTACGTCGGGCCGTTCCATTTGGTCGAGGAATTGGCGTGCGTAGGGGGACAGCGTCTCGACGTACCTGCGCTGGCCCTCGGCGTAGATCGTGTCAAAGGCGAGAGAGCTTTTGCCCGACCCGCTGAGACCGGTGATCACGGTGAAGGAATTGCGAGGGATCTCGACGCTAACGTTCTTGAGATTATGCTGCCGTGCGCCGTGCACGGTGATGCTTTTCAACACTCGATCAATTGTCCCACAGAGAGGGTCCGGCAACACTTTCGCGGAGAGCTGCGCGAGTACTATCGAAAATGGTTTAAACAGTTCTAGCACAAAATGATTTAAAGCATTTCATAGGCCTATTGTTTTTATGATCACTCAACTATAAAGTTGGAGTACCAATGCTGGAGCAAAGAAAAAAGCAACGCTTCGAATTGCACCTCCCCTATGAAATTCATCGCGTTCCGGGCCGGCCTTCTATTTCAGGTCGAGTCAAGAACGTCAGCTCTACAGGAGTGCTTTTCTCTTGTAGTACTGAGCTATCAGAGGGCGAAAAGATTGAGTACTCGCTGACCCTTCCCAGGGCGGAGTGGGGAGGTGCGGACGTTCGCATACGGTGCACGGGAACCGTGGTTCGGACCGATGCCGAGGAAGCCGAATTCGTGGCGACGATCGACAAGTACGAATTTGTTCGCGAGGTGGCGGCTAGCGCTGCTGCGTAAGCGACGACCGGTCGCTGGCTACGGGATGAATCGGAGGATCATCCCGTTGTCGGTGGCCAGGAACATGTGCTGCGGATCGTGGCCCGCGATTAGGGGCTGCGCTCCGTTGGCACGGTAGTCGACAGGCATCTCAGTCCATTCCTTTAGATCCGTGCTCTCGAGAACGTGGATTTTCCCCGGCAACTCCGCGGCTTCTTTCGCCAAGCGCGGCGGTTCGACGGCGGCGAGAAATGCGTGGCCGTCGAAGAGGGCCATGTCGGTGACCCGGCGATTCCTGCTGCGGAACGAACTGACGGTGTCGCCGCCTCGAGTGTTCAAGCGGTAGACCTCTGAGGGGACTTCGAATTGTCGTGAGTATGTGAACAGCAGTAGCCCCAAGGTGCCGTGTAGCTCGATCCCGGTTATCTCGCCTAGCAAGGGCGCCGACGACGGTTTCCACGTGACACCGCCATCGTTCGTCTGGAGTTGGATCGTCATGGTGGGGACTTGCCGCCCGGTAAGATTGAAACCACGAGGGACGGGCGGTATGGCCGAGCCCGCGATCAATCCTACTTGGCTGTTGAGAAACGAGATCTGGGTATAGGCAGCGAAGTCAGGATTGCCGGTGGGTTCTTTCGCGGCCTTCACTGGTTTCCAAGTTTTGCCGCCGTCCTTGGTTTCCAGCACTGTCTTTTCCTGGCCAATGGCGAACCCATGGTTGGAATCCAGGAACCAAACTCGTTCTAAGGATCCCGGTGAGTGTTTACTGAGACGCTTCCAGGTTCGCCCGGATTCGTCGGTCTTCCAGATGCCTTGTTCGGTCACCATCCAGCCGTTGGAATCGTCCAGAAAGAAGACAGAGTACGGCGCATCGCTCAGTTTGACCTGGGCCCAATTCTTGCCGCTGTCCGCCGTGACCATTGCAACGTTACGTGGCCGGCGCATGCCAAGTTCATCTACGATGACTCCGACGGCGATGCCACGGTCCGCCGACGGGAAGGCTATGTCGGTGAAGTGCAGCACCTCGCGAGGGTCATCAAAGAAGTAACTTACGGTCCACCCGGCTGCTGTTGCCCACTGGGCGGAGAGCATAACGAGCAAACATATCGATCGCATGGGATGTTAGCGGGGGGCGGCTGCGATGGGCGCCATCACTAAGTCCAACACCTGCGCGGTGTCCAATACTTTGAGATCCGCGGACGCCAGCGCCACCAGGCAACCGAGCTGCTCGCCCACGGTGGTCAGCAGTTCCATCTCGCCGCCGGAGTGAAAGTGCGGATCGCGATGTTGCACGTTGATCACGCCCGCTACCCGCCCGCGCACGATCACAGGAGCGGACAGAAATGCCTCATAGGTGTCTTCGGGCAGGTCGGTGAAGAGTTTGAAGCGCGGGTCCATGTAGGCTTCGCGGGAAATCGCCAGCAAGCGGCGTTCGCGCGCCACCCAGCCGGTCAAGCCTTCGGTCATCTTCAGCCGCACCCGTCCGATGGAATCGGGCTTGGGAGCGTTGGACGCAAACAATACCAGCTCCTGTCCGTCCAGCAGGTAGAGCAAACACGAATCACTGCGCATGAACTCCACTACAAGCGAAACGGCCTTCTGCAAGGTTTCGCCCAGCGGCATGTTCCGCGCCATGAAGCGGCTGATCTGCTGCAACAGATGCAACTGTTGCTCAGTATGTTCCAGGCGGGATTCGAGTTCACGCGTACGGGTCACGCCTGGATTATCGCACTTTAAACTGGCAGTGGGAGGCGAAGGCCCGCGCGGTATAATCTCCGAAAGATGCCTGTCCCCGCAATCCGAGGCGGGCGGTTTTCGCGTAGTGAATAACAGAGGGTGAACTTTTTGCGATTCATTCCGATCTGGCTGGCACTGGCCGCGTTGCAGTTGGCTGTTCGTCTCAAGGACGAAACTGGTCTGGCGCAACGGCTTCGCGATCGCGATCCCAAGGTGATGGGGGAGGTTTACGATCGGTACGGGCGACTGGTCTACTCTTTGATCCACAGGGTTGTGCGCGATAGCGGCGTGGCGGAGGATTTAACCCAGGAAACATTCCTGCGTATCTGGAATCGGGCGCAGGCCTTCGATGCGGAGCGAGTCGCTCTGGGTCCGTGGATTGTCACGGTGGCACGCAACCGAGCGATCGACTATCTGCGGTCGTCGGATGGCCGTATGGCTTCGCGTTCGCTGGAACTGGCGGATATCGAGCATCCTTCCCGCTTCACGGGCATGGACGAGAAAGCCCTGAGTATGGACCGGGCGCGCCGCTTGAAGGAAGCATTCGAGAAACTCACGCCGAACCAGAAGACGGTCATCGAGCTGGCCTACTACGAAGGTCTTTCGCAAGCTGAAATGGCGGAGCGGATGCAACAGCCGTTGGGCACCGTGAAGACTTGGGTTCGTGCAGCGCTGAAAGTTTTACGAGAGCAACTAGGGGAGGCGGCTGCGGCGGTATGAACTGCGAAGACTTGCGCGACAGCTTCGACCTCTATGCGTTGGGGTTGCTCGAAGACGGTAGTGAGAAGGACGAAATCCGAACGCATCTGGAGCGCGGCTGCGCCACTTGCGAGGCCAACATGAAGGACGCGTTGGCGGTGCAGTCGCTGCTGTTGAGTCAAGCTCCAGAAGTGGTTCCTCCGGCTCGCTTGAAACGCCGGGTGATGGGGGCGGTGGGTGTGCAGCCGATGGGCTGGACCTGGTTCGCCGCCGGTTGCGCCGCTGCGATGTTGATGCTGGCACTGTGGTTCAACGTGGTGGCGGGAGATCGCGGCAGACAGCTTGCACAAGTCCGCCAAACCTTGACGCAGACTGAGGCCGAGCGCGATCGCTTGGACCCTGCTTTCCGATTCCTAGAAGAACCCGAGACGCGTCAGGTGAATTTCGGGGCTCCGCAAACGCAGCCGCCACGAGGGAACGTCTACTTCCATCCGCGGCTAGGCGTGTTGTTGATCGCGACAAACTTGCCAGCACTCACCCCTGCTCAGACGTATGAGATGTGGATTCTTCCCAAGGGCGGGGGAGCCCCGCAACCGGCGGGCTTATTTCAATCGAGCCAAGCTGGTTCCGCGATTCACACGTTGCAGCAAAGCGTCGACTTGAACGCTGTCGCGGGAGTGGCCGTTACCGTAGAGCCCGTCGCAGGCTCGCAAGCACCGACACTGCCGATTCTTTTCGTAGCACAGATTGGTTAGTAACTCGCAAGTCGCGAACTCTTTCTCTTCGTTTTTCAACGGCTTCGCGTTTATGTACGCGCGATGTTTCCTTGTGTTCCGGTTAACTTGATCCCGCAAGCAGCGATGCGAATGCGTGCTGCCCGAGTTCAAAAAGGAGACACACATCATGGACGATCCGATTGTAGTTTGGCCCCCTGGTACCTGGTTCAGCTGTTCAGACCTTGGTAGCTACTTTGATTGCAGCTGGTACTACGCCCCGTGGGCACAGTACGGCGCTGTTTTCTGTTGCCCGGCCTAGCTGTTCCGAACGGGGACGGGTAACCGCCCCCGTTTTCTTCTCTCTTTCCTTCTAACACTCCATGAAAAACAATCTCAGCTCTTCTTTCTTACTGTTCCTCGCACTGAGCGCGTTGGGCATTGCGTTTGCCACAAATCCTCCCGGTGGTGTCCGGTGGGGTCTTCTTATCGAAGCGCCCGGCGGTTGGTTTGAGAAGGTAATGTTTCTTGCAGGGACATATTTACTGCCTGCCTTCCTATCGTTTTGCGCGATCGTACTGTTTCAACTTCAGTTCAGGCTCGCTTCCAGCGGCACGAATAAACGGATAGTCTTCTCGGTATGCGTGCTGGCCTCGGGAGCAATGCTGCTGGGGCTTCGTTCCATTTCGTCAAACCCGAGTTCGGGGCCGCCCTATGTATCCGGTATGGCGCTTGGCTACACCGTGATGGCGCGACTCTACGCGATCCGCTTGCGGAACTTCTTCGGTCGAGTGCGTATCCTCTGGCCCGTCTGGCGCGGCAACATTCGCGCGGTGCAAGAGATTGATCAAATGGCGAAGCTTAGAACGGGTAGCGCGCCGGCGTGCCGCTGACAGTGATCCACTGCCACTCAGTGAACTCTTCGAGGTTGGTGGTGCTGCCGAAGCGCGAGCCGTTGCCCGATGCCCCCATGCCGCCCATCGGGATGCCGGGGTGATCCTGTACCGTCTGGTCGTTGATGTGGACCATGCCAGCCTTGATGCGTTTGGCGATGCGCATGCCGCGTTCGACCGAGCCGGTCTGTACGGCGGCGGCTAGACCGTAGCCGGTTCCATTTGCGAGCTCGACGGCGTGGTCGTCGTCTTCAGCGATGGTCACCGGAGCCACGGGTCCAAAGATCTCTTCGTCGTAAGCACGAATGCCCGGGGTGACGTCGCCGAGCACGGTCGGCTTGTAGAACAACCCGGTGCCTGGACCGCCGGTCACCATGCGAGCGCCCGCTTTGATCGAATCGCTCACGATGCCGCTCACACGATCGAGTTGCTTCTGGCTGATTAGTGGACCGATCGCGACATGCTCGCGGAAGGGATCTCCCATCGGCAACGCTGCCGCATGTTCGGCCAGCTTTTTCAAATACTGCTCGGCTACCTTCTTATGTACGATGTGCCGGCTGGTCGCCATGCAGACCTGGCCCTGATGGAGGAACGATCCCCACGCACCGCAGGACGCCGCCGCGTCGAGATCCGCGTCGTCCAGAATAATCATCGGGCTGTTGCCACCAAGTTCCAACGAAACTTTCTTCAGACCGCGCCCGGCCATCTCGCCGACCTTTCGGCCCACCGCGCTCGATCCTGTGAAGGTGACCAGGCGCACTGCGGGAGCGGTTACTAAGGCTTCGCCCACATCGGGTCCACCGGGAAGCACACTAAACACGCCGGGAGGCAATCCCGCGAGTTCAAACGCACGTGCCAACACGTAGCCCCCCGAGACGGGCGTTTGATGATCCGGCTTCAACACCACTGCATTGCCCAAGGCCAGCGCCGGAGCTACCGATCGCATTGCCAACACGAGAGGCACGTTCCACGGAGTGATGACGGCCACCACACCCACTGGTACACGCATCGCCATGCTCATGCGATCCGGATTCGTCGGCGGCAGAATCTGCCCAATCGGTTCGATGGTGATGGCTGCGGAATGATACAACTCGCCCGTGGCAATCGCGATCTCGTAACCGGCCTTCGGACCCACTCCGCCAGTTTCGCGAATGATCCACTCGGTGATCTCCTCCGCGTGGTTCTCGATGATGCTCGCGGCCTTGCGCATGATTGCCGCCCGCTGTTCCGCCGGGACCGCGGCCCACGCCGGTTGCGCTTTCGCGGCTTGTTCCGTCAATTGCACCGCGAGCTCCGCTGTGCCGCCACCAGCCGTTCCTAACGATCCACCTGTGGCCGGTTCACGCACCGGAATCGTGGTGGGCGCATCTTTCCAGGCACCGTCAAAATACTTCTTTTCCCAAATCGACTTTGCTAGTAGTTGTTCGGACATGTTGTTCTCCAGAAAGGCCTCGCGGGGCAACCATAGATCTTACCGCGCGGAGCCGATGGGCAGCCACCGTGCTCCTGTTATCCTGAAGTTCAATATGAAACACCTGCGTTGGGCCCCGTTTTACGCCTCTCTTCTGCTCGCTGTTACAGTCATTCTGCAAGCGGCCAAGACCGACACCTGGAAAATCCTCACCGGCGCTGCCGCGTGGGCGAACTCGACCGAACTGACGCCTGGAACGTCACGCCGAATCACGGCGAAAGACCTGCCGCCTGTGGGCAAAGCCACGCCCGGCAAACAGAAACAGATCCAGCGTCCGGCCGGTGCCATGCCGAGCGCGCCCGCTGGTTTCAAAGTCGAAATCTATGCCGAGACCGGCAACAACGCTCCGCGTCAGATCCGCACCGCTCCGAATGGTGACATCTTCGTCGTGAACTCGACGCAAGGCACCGTATCCGTGTATCGCGGTGTGACCGTCGACGGCAAAGCGATGATGAGCGAAACCTTCGCCACCGACCTCACTGGTCCCTTCGGCGTGAATTTCTACCCCGCCGGCAATAATCCGCAGTGGGTCTACATCGGCAACACCGGTTCGGTGGTGCGCTTCCCTTATAAGAGCGGCGACATGAAGGCGCGCGGTCCGGCCGAGACGCTGATCAGCGACATCCCGCCGCGCGGTAACCACTCCACGCGTGACATCGTGTTCACGAAGGACGGCAAGAGCCTGCTGGTGGCCGTCGGCTCCGCGTCGAACATCAATGATCCCGACAAGTTCCCCACCGAATTCCATCGCGCCAATATTTTGGAATACACGCCCGAAGGAAAGTTCGTCGGCATCTACGCATCGGGCATTCGCAACCCTGTGGGTCTGGAAGTGAATCCGACTACCGGTGAAGTCTGGACCTCCATCAACGAACGCGACGACTTGGGCGACAACCTGGTCCCCGATTACGTGACCAGCGTCAAGAAGGGCGGCTTCTACGGATGGCCGTACTACTATATCGGGGGCAACCCCGACCCACGCCTTGGCGGCGCGCACCCAGAACTGAAGGACAAAGTCATCGTCCCCGACGTTTTGATCCAAGCACACAGCGCCAGCCTCGGCATGACCTTCTACACCGGCAACAAATTCCCCGCCGAGTACCGCGGCGACGCGTTTGCGGCGGAGCACGGTTCGTGGAACCGGTCGGTCAAGGCCGGGCATGAATTGGTCCGCATCCCGCTCGAAAAGGGCAAGGCCGATGGAGTCTATCAGGATTTCCTCACTGGCTTCGTCGACAAAGACGGTCAGCCGTGGGGCCGCCCGGTCGGCGTGACTACTGCTCCCGACGGTTCGTTGCTGGTCACCGACGATGGCGCGCGCATTATCTGGCGCGTGAGCTACGTCGGCAACGCGAAGTAGGTTCGAGCGTTTGTCCGCATGCTTACCAGGGTGCGGAAAAAGTAAGCGGCTGGTAATTTTGATGGCGTGAGAATCGCCTTGACAACATGCGTGGAGACGACACTCAGCAAGCTGCGATGTTCAGTTACTTGATGCCGGAACAGCGGGTGCCGTCGGACCA